>JAJXWD010000009.1 GCA_021781835.1 Pseudomonadota bacterium
GGGGTGCAGATCGCGCTCAACGGCATCATTCCCGTATTGCACGGGGCGCTGGCCAGATAATCGCCCGCCGCCCTCGCTAATCATAACGCGGCTTATTATATAGCCAGTTATGGAAATCGACTTCGAACAGGATCTCTCGATCCAGCTGCATGATGTCGCGCGCCTGACCCGTGTGGTCGCCGATCGTTGCGCGCGCCTCCAGGGCATGACCCGCGCGCAATGGGTGGTGCTCATCAAGCTCTCGCGCACGCCCGGCCTCACCCAGCGCGAAATGGCCGATGCCCTCGAGATCGAGCCGATTTCGCTGGCCCGCCTCATCGACAAGCTGCAAGCCGCCGGGCTGGTCGAGCGCCGGGCCGATCTGGCCGACCGGCGCATCTGGCGCCTGCACCTCACCCCCAACGCCGCGCCGGTGCTCGAGGAGATCATGGTCCGGCGCAACCATCTGGTTGATGTCGTGCAAAACGGCATGAGCGCCGAGCTGCGCGCAAGCATGCTGGCCGGGCTCAAACTCATGAAACGCAATCTGGCCGGGCTGCTCGAAGCCACGCCGACCGAGGAGACCGCTTAATGTCCGAACAGGCCATCCGCCCAGGCAGCACCGCGCCCAAACCGGCGGGCATCCCTTCGGCGCGCGCGCAAAGCCTGCGCCTGCCGCTCATGCTGGGCGGGGTGGCGGTGGTGGCCCTGGTGGCGGGCGGCATGTGGCTGTTTGGCGGGCGCTATATCGAAACCGACGACGCCTATGTCGATGCCGCCCATGTCGCGCTCTCCACCGATGTCTCGGGTCTGGTGGCGCAGGTTTATGTCACCGATAATGAGCATGTCACCCAGGGTCAGCCTTTGTTCGCGCTCCGCCAGGGCACGTTCGCGGCCAACATCGCCGCCGCCCAGGCCCAGCTCGCCCAGGCCGCGCAGGATGTGGCCGTGCAAAAGCGCGCCTACGCCCAGGCCGTGGCCGAAATCGGCGCCCAAAACGCCGAAATCGCCAAGGACAAGGCCGATCTCGCCCGCTATGCCTCGGTGGTCGCCAAGGGCGGCGTCACCCGCGAGGTCTATCAGGACGCGCAATTCGCCCTGACCGCCGACCAGGCCAAGCTCGAGGCCCTGAACAGCGCCGCCGCCGCCGATCTGGCCCGCCTGCAAGGCAACCCCGGCATCGCCCCCCAAGACATCCCCGCCTGGCAGGCCGCCAAGGCCGCGCTCGACAATGCCCTGATCGCCCAGAAAAACAGCGTGGTCACCGCGCCTTATTCAGGCACGGTCTCCAATGTCGAGGCCCTGCAGCCCGGCATGTTTCTGCAAGCCGGCCAGGCGGCGTTCGGGCTGGTCTCCGACCAGGATGTGTTCATCACCGCCCAACCCAAGGAAAGCCAGCTCACCTATGTCCGCCCGGGCGATGAGGTGGAGATCACCGTCGATGCCTATCCCGGCGAAAGCTGGAAGGGCGAGGTCGAGAGCATCGCGCCCAATTCCGGCGCCGAATTCTCCATCCTGCCGGCGCAAAACTCCTCGGGCAACTGGGTGAAGGTGGTGCAGCGCGTGCCGGTGCGGATCAAGATCCTCTCCGGCCCAACCGGGCTGATGCTGCGCGCGGGACTCAGCGTCGAGGTCAGCATCGACACCCACCATCACCGCGCCCTGTCGGATCTGTTCTGATGCCGCGCGAGCCCGGCGTTGAGCTTTATGTCAAGCATCGCGGGCTGGTGGTGCTGTGCCTGATGATCGCCACGCTGATGCAGGCGCTTGATTCCACCATCGCCAATGTCGCGCTGCCTTACATGCAGGGCTCGCTCTCGGCCTCGTACGATGAGATCACCTGGGTTCTGACCTCCTACGTGGTCATGGCCGCGATCATGACCGCCCCCATCGGCTGGCTGGCGCTGCGCTTTGGGCGCAAGAATCTGTTCATATTGGCGCTGGCGGGGTTCACCATCACCTCCATGCTGTGCGGGGTGGCGGGCTCACTCACGCAGATCGTGCTCTACCGCCTGGCGCAAGGCGCGTTTGGCGCGGCGCTGGTGCCGCTCTCGCAATCCACCCTGATGGACATGTACCCCCCCGCCGAGCGCGGCGCCGCCATGGCCCTGTGGGGCATGGGCGTGATGGTCGGGCCGATCATGGGGCCGACGCTCGGCGGCTATCTCACCGCCGTGTTTGACTGGCGCTACGTGTTCTTCGTCAATTTGCCGTTCGGCATCGCGGGCGTGCTGGGGCTGCTGGTGTTTTTGCCAAAAACCCCGCCCCGCCCCGAGGAGCGCTTCGACTGGACGGGCTTTCTCCTGCTGTCGGGCGCGCTGGCGGCGCTGCAAATCGCGCTCGACCGGGGCGAGGAGCTGGACTGGCTGGGCAGCCCCGTCATCACCGGCTGTTTCGTGGCCGCGGGGCTTGGGTTTTACCTGTTCGGCGTGCACATGTTCACCGCCAGAAACAGCTTCATCCCGCGTGAGATTTTCAAGGACCGCAATTTTTTCGCTGGCCTGGTCACCATGTTCTCGGTCGGCATCATTCTGGTCGCCAGCTCGGCGCTGCTCTCGCCCTTCCTCGAATCCCTGGCCAATTATCCGGTGGCCACCGCCGGGCTGCTCATGGCGCCAAGGGGCATCGGCATTCTCATCACCATGCAGATCGCCGGGCGCCTCACCAACCGCTTCGACCCACGCAAGATGATGCTGCTCGGCTATGTCATGCTGGCCGCCGCCCTCATCATTCAGGAACGCTGGACGCTCGACACCTCCCAGGGCTGGATGGTGTTCACCATCACCCTGCAGGGCATGGGGCTCGGACTCATTTTCGTGCCCTTGCAGGTGGTCGCCTTTTACACCATTCCGGGTTCGTTGCGTACCCAGGGCACATCGCTGCTGGCCCTGCAGCGCAATATCGGCTCGGCCATCGGCATTTCCCTCACCTCGGCGCTGCTCGCCCATATGGGGCAATATGAGCATGCCGTGCTCAGCGCCTATGTCACGCCCTTCGCACGGTCCCTGCAAACGGGCGGCGCCGTGAGCGCGCTGCTCGCCCCCGCCACCCCGCACGGCGCCGCGCTGCTCAACGCCTTGGTCGATGTGCAGTCCCAGATCATCGCCTATGGCGATGATTATAAATTCATGCTGTTCACCGTGCTGCCCGGCGCGCTGTGCATTTTGCTCATGCGCCGCCCGCCCAACCTGCCCACCAGCGCCCCGCCGATGATCCATGATTAGGGGGGTATAAAAACTTTCAACAATCTCAGCGCATTGACCCGCTGAGCCGGCAAACAATCCGCTCCCAGATCGACAAACCCGCGCACATTGGTTCATGATGGCCCCGCACGCCAACCACGGGATGCCCGCCACTTGTCGCCCAATTTGCAAGCCGAGATCCATGCCATCCGCGTGAGCGGGCTGTTTTTTTCCGCCTGGTATGCCAGCCAGCTGCCCGCGGGGATCGATGGCGTCGAGCATTTTTGCACCCAGGGCTGGCGCGAGGGCGCGCGCCCCAACCCGTATTTCGACCCCGCCTGGTACCGCACCCGCTACCCCGAGGTGGCCGCCGCCAACATCAACCCGCTGCTGCATTACCTCGCCTTGGGCGACACCGAGGGCCGCGATCCCTCGCCCTGGTTTCACACCAGCTGGTACCGCGAGACCTACCGCCTTGGCGCCAAGGACCATGCCCTCAAACATTATCTCGAGCGGCGCCTGAGCGGCCAGGTCAACCCCGTGCCGCTCTTTGATGCCGCCTGGTATCTCGAGGCCAACAAGGATGTCGCCGCCGGCCAGGCCGACCCGTTCGAGCATTTCTGCACCTTCGGCGCGCGCGAGGGGCGCGACCCCGGCCCGGAATTCGACGTCAAATTCTACACCAACCGCTATGGCGCGCATCTGGGCGGCCAAAACCCCCTGCTCCACTATCTCGCCCACCGCGAGACCGGCCTCTTCCTGCCCAAACGCCCAGAGCAGGAAGGGCTGATTCCCGTGGCCGTGAAACGCGCCACCCGCCCCGCCCCGCATTTCGAGGAGGTGGCCCCCGCCCCCGCCCACGCGCCGCGCCGCGCCCGGCTGCTGGCCTTCTATTTGCCCCAGTTTCACCGCATCCCCGAAAACGACGCCTGGTGGGGCAAGGGCTTCACCGACTGGACCAACCTCGCCCGCGCCCTGCCCCGCTTCGTCGGCCATCTCCAGCCCCGCGTGCCCCGCGATCTCGGCTTCTACAGCCTCGATGACGAGCGCGTGCTGCCCCGCCAGATCGCGCTCGCCAAGGGCGCAGGGCTCGAGGGATTCGTGTTTTACAGCTACTGGTTCAACCGCCAGCCACTCCTCGAAACCCCGCTCGCGCGCTTCATGGCCGACAAATCGCTCGATTTCGGCTTCTGCGCCATGTGGGCGAACGAAAACTGGACCCGGCGCTGGGACGGGCTGGAAAACGAGGTGCTGATCGCCCAGGAATACCGGAAGCGCGACGATGACGCCCTCATCGCCCATTTCGCGGCCATGTTCGCCGATTCGCGCTATATCCGCGTGCAAAACCGCCCGCTGCTCATGCTCTACCGCCCCGGGCTGATCCCCGATGCCCGCGCGCGCATCCGGAAATGGCGTGAAATTTTCAAGACAAACCACCAGGAAGAGCCGTTGCTGGTGATGGCCCAAAGCCTCTCGGACGAATACGACCCCACACCCTACGGGCTCGATGGCGCGGTCGAGTTTCCACCCCACAAGCTCAGCCAGTCCACCCCCCGCCTGAACGGCACGCTCGACCTGCTCGACCAGGATTTCGACGCCACCGTGCATGATTACGCCGACATCGCCGAAACCTCGCTGCGCCTGCCGCCCCCCGCGTTTCCGCTCATCAAAACCATCGTGCCCAGCTGGGACAACGACCCCAGGCGCGAGGGAAAGGGGCTGGTGATTCATGGCTCGACCCCCGCCAAATACCAGGATTGGCTGGAAAAACTCATAGACTACAGCAAACAAAACCCGTTTCATGGCGAGCGTGTGCTGTGCGTCAACGCCTGGAATGAATGGGCCGAGGGCGCCTATCTCGAGCCCGATCTTCATTCCGGCGGCGCCTATCTCAACGCCACGGCGCGCGCCGTGGTCGCGCATGAGCCCAGCGCCTGCCCGGCGGGGCTGCTGCTCATCGGCCACGATGCCGCGCCCCACGGCGCGCAGATGCTGCTGCTCAACCTCGCCCGCCAGCTCGCCCGCCGCCATGGCGTTAAAATCCATGTGCTGCTGCTGGGCGTCGGTCCGCTGCTCGGCCAATATTTCGAGCTGGGCGAAATCACCATCGCCTCTGTCAAATCCATCATCACTGGCCATCTCGACCAGTACCGGGCCATGGGCGTCAAGCATGCCATCGTCAATTCGGCGGCATCCGCGCGCGTGGTGCCCTGGCTGGAGGCGCGCGGCATCCGCACCACTTTGCTCGTGCACGAACTGCCTCAGGCGCTCAAACATTACAAGCTCGAAATAGAGGCCCGCGCCGGCGCTAAAGCCGCGACCGCCCTTGTGTTTTCCTCACGGTTTGGCGCCGAGCGGTTTCTGGCCGCGATCGACACCCCCCGCCCGGACGCCATCATCCTGCCCCAAGGCACGTACCACCCGCCTGGCTTCTCCGCCGCCGCGCGGGCCAAAATCCGCCAGGAGCTGGGGCTGGACGCGCAAGGCTTCCTCATCCTCGGCATGGGCTATGGCGATGTCCGCAAGGGCTTCGACCTGTTCCTCCAGCTCGCCCGCCGTCTCGGCGCCAGCCGGGGCGATGTGCATTGCCTCTGGGTTGGCGATATCGAAACGACCCTGCACACCTATCTCGAACCCGAAATGGCCGTGCTGGCCGGGGCCGGCTATTTCACCCACATCCCCTTTACCGCTCAGCCGGGGGAGTATGTCTGCGCCGCCGACATACTCGCCCTGCCCTCGCGGGAAGACCCGCTGCCCACCGTTGTGATGGAGGCGCTCTGCGCCGGCACGCCGGTGGTGGCGTTCGAGGGGGCGGGCGGCACGCCCGATCTGCTGCGCGCCCACCAGGGCGGGCTCAGCGCCCCGCTCGGCGATCTCGACGCCTTCCAGGCCCAGCTCACCCGCCTGCTCGACCACCAAGCCCTCGCCGCCGCCCGCCCGCGCCTGGCCGGCCAGGGCGCGCGCGCGTTCGATTTCACCGCCTACACAACCCGCCTGCTCCACCTTGCCATGCCCGGGCTCAAAGCCGTTTCGGTCGCGGTGCTCAATTATAATTACGCCCGTCACCTGCCCGCGCGGCTAGACAGCATCTTCGCCCAGACGCACCCGGTGCACGAGGTGCTGGTGCTCGATGACGCCTCGACCGACGCCTCCCTGGCCGCCGCGCGCGACACCGCCGCGCGGGCGGGGCGCGCCATCACGCTCATCGAAAACCCTGAAAATCGCGGCGTGTTCGCGCAATGGCGCAAAGCCGCCGAGACCGCCACGGGCGATTATATCTGGCTGGCCGAGGCCGACGACCTCGCCCACCCCACGCTGCTCGCCCGCCTCGCCGCCGCCATGGACCAGGCAAACCAGCCCCTGCTGGCCTTCGCGGATTCGCAGGCGATCGACGAGAGCGGCGCCCAGGTGATGCGCGACTATAAATCCTATTACGCCCAATCCGGCGCGCAAGCCCTGCTGGCCGACGGGGTCTGGCCCGCCCGTGACTTCGCCGCCCATTTCCTCAGCCAGCGCAACCTCATCCCCAATGTCAGCGCGGTGCTCTGGCGGCGGCACGCGCTGCTCCAGGCGCTCGCCGCCGTGCCCGATCTCGCAAGCTGGCAGCTGGCGGGCGATTGGCGGCTCTACCTGGCCCTGCTCACCGGCCAGACGGGCGAGATCGCCTATGTGGCGGCGCCCCTCAACATCCATCGCCGCCATGCGGGCGGCCTCACCAGGCGCCTCTCCTCCGCCGATCACATTGCCGAGATCGCCCGCGCCCAGGCCTTCGCCGCCCAGGCGCTCGGGCTCGGCGCCGAGGCCCGCGCGGCCCAGGAAACAGACCGCGCCCGCGTGGCCGAACAGCTCGCCCCCGCGCCCAAGCGCCCTGTTGCCAGACGCCGCAAGGTCTGATTGAACACCGGCCATCAAAGCCACCGGCAAGGATCGATTTTCTCATGCGCATACTTCTTACAGGCGGTTGCGGGTTCATCGGCTCCGCCGTGGTCCGGCGCGCCATCCGGCAGGAGGGCCACGAGGTCGTCACCATCGACAAGATGACCTACGCGGCCTCGGAGGATGCGCTGGAAGACGCGCGCCACCACCCCCGCCACACGCTCATCAAGGCCGATATTTGCGACACCCAGGCCATGCGCCAGGCCTTCGCCGCCCACCAGCCCGATGTGGTGATGCACCTCGCCGCCGAAAGCCATGTCGATCGCTCGATCGACGGGCCCGCCGCCTTTGTGCACACCAACGTCACCGGCACCTTCTCGCTGCTCGAAGCCGCGCGCGATTATTTCGCCACCCTCACGGATGAGCGGCGCGCGCGCTTCCGTTTCCACCATATCTCGACCGATGAGGTGTTTGGCGCGCTCGAAGATAACGACCCGCCCTTCAACGAACACACGCCCTACGATCCGCGCAGCCCCTATTCCGCCTCCAAGGCCGCCTCCGACCATCTGGCCCGGGCCTGGATGCACACATATGGCCTGCCGGTGATCGTTTCCAACACCACCAATAATTACGGCTTCTGGCAATTCCCCGAAAAGCTGATCCCGCTCATCACCCTCAACGCCATTTTGGAAAACCCGCTGCCCGTCTATGGCGCCGGCCACAACACCCGCGACTGGCTGTTTGTGGATGACCATGCCGAGGCGCTGCTGAAAGTGGTGGCCCAGGGCACGCCCGGCCAGACCTATTGCATCGGCGCCCGCCAGCCCAGGCGCAACATCGATGTGGTCAAAACCATCTGCGCCATCGTCGATGAGCTGCTGGGCACCAAAAACGGCGCCCGCGAGCGGTTGATCACCTATGTCACCGACCGGCCGGGCCATGATCACCGTTACGAGATCGACCCGTCATCGGCCGAGGCGGCGCTCTCCTGGCGCGCCGAACATGATTTCGAGCGCGGCCTGCGCGCCACCATCCAATGGTATCTCGACAACCGCGCCTGGTGGGAAACCATCCGCGCCAAACGCTATGACGGCCAACGCCTGGGAGGCAACACATGATCACCAAGGGCATCATCCTGGCCGGCGGCTCGGGCACGCGCCTGCATCCGCTCACCCTCGCCAGCTCCAAGCAATTGCTGCCGGTTTATGACAAACCGATGATTTTCTACCCGCTCTGCACGCTCATGCTGGCGGGCATCCGCGATGTGCTGATCATCTCCACCCCCCAGGACCAGCCGCTTTTCCAGCGCCTGTTTCATGATGGCTCTCAGCTCGGCATCCGCATTTCCTATGCCTCCCAACCCTCGCCAGATGGTCTCGCCCAGGCGTTTCTCATCGGCGAGGACTGGATCGGCGGCGAGCCCTGCGCCCTGGTGCTGGGCGATAACCTGATCCATGGCGACCATCTCTCCACCCTGCTGCGCGCCGCCGGCGCGCGCACCGAGGGTGCAACCGTGTTCGCCTATCAGGTGCGCGACCCGGAACGATATGGTGTCGTTACATTCGATGCCGACGGCAAGGCCATCTCCATCGTCGAGAAGCCCCAAACACCCGAGTCCAACTGGGCCGTCACCGGGCTCTATTTCTACGACCACCGGGTGGTCGAGTTCGCCAAGCAGGTCAAACCCTCGGGGCGCGGTGAGCTCGAAATCACCGACCTCAACAACATGTACCTGCAGGAAGGCACGCTCAAGGTCGAGCGGCTGGGCCGCGGCACCGCCTGGCTCGACGCCGGCACCCCCGACAGCCTGCTGCAAGCCGCCACCTTCGTGCAAACCATCCAAAGCCGCCAGGGCAATCTGGTCGGCAGCCCGTCCGAGGTGGCCTTCCGCATGGGCTATATCTCGGCCGCCCAGCTCATCAGCCGGGCCGACACGGTCGCCAAGACCGAGCTTGGCCGCGTGCTCAAGGACATCGCCGCCGGAAGCCACCAGCCATGAACATCCGCCCCCTGCGCATCCCCGAGGTCAAACTCATCACCCCGCCGAAATTTGGCGATTCACGCGGCTTTTTTTCCGAAACCTGGAGCGCCGCCAAGCTGCGCGCCCAGGGGTTCGATGAAATTTTCGTGCAAGATAATCACAGCTATTCGGCCACCACCGGCACCATTCGCGGGCTGCACTGCCAGGTGGCGCCCTTTGTGCAGGGCAAGCTGGTGCGCGTGGTGCGCGGCGCCATCTGGGATGTCGCCATCGACATACGCCACGGCTCGCCCACCTATGGCCAATGGGCGGCGGCCGAGCTTTCGGCCGAGAACTGGGCCCAGCTCTGGATTCCCGGCGGCTTCCTGCACGGTTTTTGCACCCTCGCCCCCGATACCGAGGTGATCTACAAAGTCACCGCCGATTACGACAAAGCCTCCGAGCGGGCGGTGATCTGGAACGATCCCGACCTCGCTTTGCCCTGGCCGGTGGCGCCAGGCACCGAGGCCCTCTCGGACAAAGACAAGCAAGCCCCCAAACTCTCCGCCCTCTCCGAACCCTGGTTCACCTACGCATGATCCTCATCCTCGGCGCCTCCGGGCAATTGGGCGATGCCCTGGCGAAACTCTGCGCGGCCCAGGGGCTAGACCATGCCGCCCTCGCCCGCCCGGCGGTCGATTTCGCCCAACCCGAAACCCTGGCCGCCGCCCTGGCCGCCACCAAGCCCGCCTTCGTGGTCAACGCCGCCGCCTACACGGCGGTCGACAAGGCTGAAACCGACGAGGAAGCGGCCATTACCGGCAACCATACCGGCCCGCTGGCGCTGGCCGAGCTGTGCGCTCGCGCCAATATAGCGCTCATCCATGTCTCGACCGATTATGTGTTCGACGGCAACAAGGGCGCGCCTTATCTGGAGAGCGACGACACCAGCCCGACCGGCGTTTATGGCCGCACCAAGCGCGATGGCGAGACCGCCATTCTGGCAACGCCGGCCAAGGCGGTCATTTTGCGTACCGCCTGGGTCTATTCGGCGCATGGCAAAAACTTCGCCCGCACCATGCTCACGGCCGGACGCGGCAATGCCCAGCTCCGCGTGGTGGCCGACCAGCACGGCACCCCCACCGCCGCCCCAGACCTCGCCGCCGCCATTCTCGCCATCATCGCGCGCATCCGCGAAACCGGCTGGCGCGCCGAATATCGCGGCATCTTCCACGCCACCAACCAGGGCGAAACCACTTGGCACGGCTTTGCCGCCGCCATTTTCGAGGAAGCCGCCAAACTCGGCTACCAGCCGCCCCAGCTCATCCCCATCGCCACCGCCGACTGGCCCACCCCCACCCGCCGCCCGCCAGACTCGCGGCTGGACGGCACCCGGCTGCACGATGTTTTTGGTGTGCACCTGCCCCCCTGGCGCGAGAGCCTGCCCGGCATCGTCGCGCGCCTGGTGCAAATCACGGCGTGAGCGCACCGTCCCGCCGCAAATTTGGTAATTTGTGCTTCGCAGCAAAATTGGCTTATAAACAACCAGCCGCCAATCCAACTTTTCGACATGGAGCTTCCCCGCTCGTGGCCCCGACCGAAACGCTCTCTCCTTCACGTCCGGGCCGTGGCTGATGTCTCACCCCATTCCCGCCCTGGCCAACGCGCCAGTCACCATTCTGCTCTCCACCTTCAACGGCGCCCTCCATCTCGAGGAACAGCTGGCCAGCCTGTGCGCGCAAACCCTTACAGGTTGGGTGCTTTATTGGCGCGATGATGGCTCGGATGATGCCACCACCGCCATCATGACCGCCTTCACCGCCCGGCTGGGGCCCGAGCGTGTTATATGTTCGCCCTCCTCGGGCATGCATATGGGGGCGGCTGTCAGTTTTCTCACCCTGCTGACGGAAGCCACGAACAGCAATCTCATCGCCTTCGCCGACCAGGACGATGTCTGGCTACCCGGCAAGCTCGCCGCCGCCCAGGCCATGCTGGCCCAGGCCGGCGACCGCCCGGCGCTTTATTGCGCGCGGCAATATCTGGTCAATGAACGACTGGAAGGCGACAAGCTCTCGGTGCTGCACCGCACCGCCGCGCATTTTCCCGCCTGCCTCACGCAAAACATCGCCAACGGCAACACGCTGGTGCTCAACCAGGCGGCGGCGGCCCTGGTGGCACAGGCCGGCCGCCCGGCCGGCACGGTGCATGATTGGTGGAGCTATATCGTCGTCTCGGCTTGCGGCGGCAAGATCCTGTTCGATGAGCGCCCGCAAGTGCTCTACCGCCTGCATAAGGCCAACCTGATCGGCCGCCTCCAGCCGCTGCACGAGCGCGCCCTGGCCGCCCTGCGCCGCGGCCCGCAAGCTTACATGACCATGATGCACCGCCACGCCGACATGCTGGGCGAGCGGCCGGCCAATCTCAGCCCGCAAGCCCGGCGCGACCTGCGGCGAATCCGGGCCGGGCTGCATGGCGGGCTGATCAGCCGGGCCTCGGCGCTCGCCTGCCCGCGCTTCCGCCGCCGCCTGTTCATCGAAACCCTGCTGTTCCGCGTCTGGTTCATGCTCGCCACCACCCACCGCGCCCATGCGCAAGGCCAGCACCACGCGCTGCCCCCGCTGGCCGCCCTGGCCGCCAAGCCCCCGGCCAAATAGCCCTCATGAAAACAGCCACCCAGGGGGGCCCCTGGATGGCTGTTTCTGGTCATCGCGCCCAGGGGCGTGTGATTATGCCTCGCGGATATCCTGCCACTCTTCGGTGAAGGGGCGCTTGCGGAAGGTCGCCCAGAAGAAATTCATGGTGTAGCGCAGGCCGATGGTGAACACGCCCTCGCCCACCAGCCGCCGCCCCGAGGACTGGGCGGGCAGACGGAAGGTGAACTTGACCCGCCCGACCTTGGAGAGCCGGTTGGCCATGTCGGTATCCTCGCCATAAAACGAGAAGCGGTGGTCGGGGTTGCCGAGCTTCAGCATCGCCGCGCGCAGCACCACGAAATTGCCGCCCTGGAGCATGGCGCCCACGTTCAGCACATAATGGTTGAACATATAAGCCAGCCAGGCCAGGCGGTAATAGGCGGCCACCACCATGTTCACCTTGGCGGGCACGCCGTAATAGACATAAGGCCCCGAGAGGGCGACCAGCGTCTGCCCACGCTCGAACTGGCTCAACACCTCGGAGAGCCAGCCGCGGGGCACCACCGTGTCGGCGTCGATATTGGCGATCAGCTCGCCGGTGGAATGCTCGAACCCGCACCAACGCGCCTGCACCAGGCCCTTGCGGGGTTCATCGACCACGCGCACCCCCTCCACGGCCTCGGCGACCGCGCGGGTATTGTCGGTGCTGGCGTTGTTGACCACGATGATCTCCGCCTGCTCGCCCAGCTTCAGCCCCACACGCTCGATCTCATCGCGGATGGCACGCAGCGACTGCGGCAGCAGAACCTGCTCGTTATAAGCGGGGACGACAAAACTGATCTTCATGTGCACAAACTCCACTCGACTCGCCGTCGTTAAGCTTCCTGCCCTGCTATCAACAGAGCCTTGTCATAAAAGCGAATGACCATTTGGTGACATGTACCCCAAAACCCCCTTTTCCCGCCACCCCCTTCTGCGTTTTTACCCTCAAGAGTTGACAGCCCCGCCTACAATGGGCATACGGCGCCACCTATTCTAATACTTTAGTCCTGAGAGCCGTCATGAAGATCCGTAACTCCCTGAAGTCCGCGAAAGTTCGCGACAAAGACTGCCGCGTCGTCCGCCGCCATGGCCGGGTGTACGTGATCAACAAAAAGAACCCGCGCATGAAGGCGCGCCAGGGCTAACCCCCTCGCAGGTTCACGGCGCCAGGCGCCGCAGGCAACCCGGCCTTTGGCCGGGTTTTTTGCATTTACGGCGCCGCGCGGCCAGCCCAGCCGGGCCAGCCGCGCCGCCTCCATCAGCCCGCCAGCCGGCGCGGCCAAAACATGCCGGCCTTGGCGCGGTAGGCCGCGTAATCGGCCGCCAGGCTGGAGCGCGCGAATTTCCGCTCCTCTCTTGAGGCGGCATGGGCGTAGAGCGCGGTCATCACCACGGGCGCCGCCCAGCCGGCAAGGCCAGGGCAGGCCAGCGCCGTGCCCAGCCAAAACAGCACATACGCCAGGTAAAACGGGTGGCGGACATGGCGGTACGGACCGGCTTTGAGCAAAAAGCTCGGCAGGTCGGTGTCAAAGGCCAAGGTCGGCGGGGTCTGGCGGCTGGCGCGCACGGCCCAGACAAACACCCCAAGCCCGGCCGCGAACAGCCCCACCGCGCCCCCCCACAGCGCGCCTGCCCCATGGGCGAGACTCCAGAAAAACAGCAGCGCGAATCCGAGCGAGAGCGCGCTGGTCAGCTGCATGCCGCGCGGCATGGCGCCCGTTGAGCGGAAATGCCCGCGCACCCCCCACGAGAAGGCGACAAAACAGGCGAGACCGGCGAGGCCGGTAACCGAAATGGCGATCTGGCTCATGGCTCAGCCCTCCACGAACACGTTGACGGTTTCACCCCGGAACAGCCCGGCATAAGCCTCCCAGCTCGCGTCATTCATGGCGACGAACGGAATCTCCTCGCATGAGCGGAAATATTTTTCCCGCGGGCAGGCCATCAGGTTGGTCTCGAACTTCACCCCCGCGTAGCGGCGCGGCCCGGCGACATAACCAAAATGCATGCGCCGGTAGAACGGCGTGTGGTTACGGCGCACGCAGTTCACCATCATGTCCGTGCCCTGCCCGATGACGAAAAACGACACGAACCGGTAGAGAATGAACACCATCTCGTAGCTGTCGCGGTAATCGGGGTGGCGCACCAGGCGGTTGATCTCGGCGATCTTGGGCGGGCGGCCATGGGTCACGCGCGCGGCCACCTGCTTCATCTCCTCGGGGAAGATGCGGGTCGCCGGAATCTCATCGAAGCCTTCGAGGCCGGGCGTGTAATCAAGCGTGCTCAGCCGCATCGAGGCGGCGGGCGTGCCGTCTTTGTAAACCACCACACATTGCTGGTTCGGGCGCAGATCGTCGGCGTCCGAAAACAGCCCCTCGGGCTGCGGGTCTATATAGCCGCCCGCCAGATACGAGGCATGGCGGATGGCATAGGCATCGCGCCGGGTCTGGTCATCGAGCGCCATGCGCGCGGTGTAACCTTCGGGCACCGGCGCCGCCGCCACCGCCCCGCGCATGATGTTGGTCGTCATTGTTTGTAAAGCAGACATTTTGTCCTCCTGATGTTCAACCAAAACAAGAGGAATTTTTAACCATTTCGCGCACGGCGTGCACCATGAATCATCGGCCATCTGGCTTCTGTCCCGCGCCACAGGCATAAGTTAAGCTCTTAAAAAACCTTAAGTATTTTTATGAAGCCCTTGTTTTCGGCTCGCCTGACCGCCGCCGCGCCCCGACGTCTCCGGACTACCCGGGACTTTTCCTAAAGCAAAAAAATGCGTGCCATAGTTGCAGGCAGACGTTAAGGTTGAAGCATCTGAGGCGTGGTTTGCCCGGGATCGGGTCGACGACTCGCAACCGGCGCCGCCCGGTCGTTACGATTTGGCATTTCGGAGGGGCGGATTTCGGGACATAATTACGGCACCGCGGCACGCAAGGCCAGCGGTTTCGCGCTTGGCCAAAAGCTGAAGCGCGCGATGGTGCGTATGCGCCAGCTCGCCGGGCTGATCGAGGATGCCCACGTCATGCCCGGCATCGCCGAGCGGCTGCTGCTCGACCAGGCGACCGATTTTTCCTACCTCATCACCGCCATCTCGCTGCTGGGCCTGAGCACGGCCGGCCTGCTCTACTGGGATTTCTGGCACAACCCCGGCGACCCGTGGCGTGTCGCCGGCATGGGCGCGGTGCTGTTTTGCTACGCCGCCATCCTGGCCAGCGCGACGCTCTGGATCCGCCAGCGCCACCCCACCGCGCGGCGCGCCAAGCGTTACATCACCTTCATGAGCCAGCTGCTCCTGCTGCTCGGCGCCTCCTGGTCGCTGCTGCTCACCCTGCTGGCCAGCACCGCCCATCCGGCCCAGCTTTCCATGCTCTACGGCGTCATGGTTGGCTGCCTGGCCACGCCGGTCATGGTCTCGCCGGCGCTGTGCGCGCTGGCCTATTGGCTGCCGGTCTCCATCGGCATTTGCGTGGCGGTGGTCGTCTCGGGCGTGGCCGATAATTTCGCCATCATCGACCTGCTCTCCTTCATGCTGCTCACCGGCTTTTGCATCCTCTATCTCAACCGCCGGCTCAATGAGCGCGCCATCGGCGCCATCCGGCTCGAGGAAAACGCCGAAGTCATCAAGCTGCTGCTGCGCGATTTCGAGGAAAGCGCGTCCGACTGGCTGTGGGAGGCCAACGCCGCCCTCGAGCTGCAACCCGTGAGCCCGCGCCTCTCGCAAGTGGCCCGGCGCGCGGCCGAAAACTTTACCGGCAAGCTGCCCGCCGCCCTGCTCGGCCCCGTCATCGAGCGCAACGGCACCCCCGACCCCGCCATCGCCCGGCTGATGCGCGCCATGGATGAGCGTTCCCCCTTCCGCGATCTGGTCGTGCCCGTCATGGTCGAGGGCGAGCAGCGTTTCTGGTCGCTCACCGGCAAACCCATCCTCGACAAGCGCGGCCATTTCGCCGGCTATCACGGCGTCGGCTCAGACATTACCGGCCAGCGCCGCCAGCAGGAGCAGATCGCCTTTCTGGCCCGCCATGACAGCCTGACCAAGCTCCCCAACCGCGTGCTGTTCTCCGAATTGCTGCACGAGGCCTGCACCCATGCCGGGCAGCGCGGCATCGCCCTGCTGTGCCTCGACCTCGATAATTTCAAGCTCATCAACGACACGCTCGGCCACGCCACGGGCGATGCCGTGCTGGTGGCGGTGGCCGAGCGCCTGAAGGGCGCCATGCGCCAGGGCGACATCGCGGCGCGCCTCGGGGGCGATGAGTTCGCCGTCATCCTCTACACCAGCGATATCGAGGAGGCGCTCAGCATCGCGGCCCGTATCATCGAGCGCATCAGCCGCCCCTACCGGTTCGACGGCCAGCTCGCCCATATCGGCATGTCCATCGGCCTCACCATGGCCCCCAAGGACGGCAAAGCCCCCGGCACGTTGATGAAAAACGCCGACCTCGCCCTCTACCGCGCCAAGGCCGAGGGGCGCGGCGTCGCCCGCCTCTACGACCCCGCCATGGACCAGCGCCTGCAAGGCCGGCGCCAGATGCAGGCGGGCCTGCGCCACGCCCTCGGCGCGGGGGAATTCTACCTCGAATACCAGCCCATCATCGACCTTTCGAGCCGGCGCATCACCGGCGCCGAGGCGCTCATCCGCTGGCGCTCCCCCGAGCGCGGCCTGGTCAACCCGGCCGAATTCATCCCCATCGCCGAGGAAACGGGGCTGATCAACGACATTGGCGACTGGGTGCTGTGCGAGGCCTGCAAAACCGCCGCCACCTGGCCAGCGCCCCTGAGCGTGGCGGTCAATCTCTCGCCGCTGCAATTCCGCGACCCGGCCCTGATCGACACCATCAAGGCCGCGCTGCGCGATTCCGGCCTGCCGCCGGAGCGGCTGGAGATCGAAATCGTCGAGTCGGTCATGCTCGAGAGCACCACCCACACCGAATACGCCCTCTGGCAGCTGCACGGCCTCGGCGTGCGCATCGCCCTCGATGATTTCGGCACCGGCTATTCCTCGCTTTCCTATCTGCGCCGCTTCCCCTTCGACAAAATCAAGATCGACCGCTCCTTCATCCGCGACCTCGGCTACGAAAAAGACGACAGCTCGATCATCCTGGCCATCATCGGCCTGGCCGAGCGCATGAACATGGTGGTCACCGCCGAGGGGGTCGAGAATGAGGAGCAGCTCGTGCTGCTCAGCGCCTATGGCTGCACCCAGGGGCAAGGGTATTTTTTCCACCGCCCCCTGCCCGCGCCCCGCTTCCTCGAGGTGTTGCGCGCCAACGAAGCCCCCTTCGCCGCCCCACCCGCCGCCAATGCCGGCACCGTGCTGTAAAAGCGGTGAGGACCAGGAAATTCGAGGGGGGGTTTTGAAAAAAGCCCCACACCCCTGAAAACTTTTAAGCATATTAACAGGTTATAAAAAACATCCCGCGCAGTTTATCGGCCTGCCCCTCTTGGCCGCGCGCGGGCGGCATGGCTAAATGCCGGGTCATGAGTGATGCTACCGGTGCTTCCCCCGCGATGGCCCAATGGTTCGCCATCAAGGCGCGGCACGAAGACGCGCTGCTGTTCTTCCGCATGGGCGATTTCTACGAGCTGTTCTTCGCCGATGCCCACGCGGCATCCGGCGCGCTCGACATCGCGCTCACCCATCGCGGCCAGCACCAGGGCCAGCCCATCCCCATGTGCGGCGTGCCGGTCTCGCAGGCCGAGACCTACCTCGCCCGCCTCATCCGCCGCGGCTTCCGGGTCGCCATCGTCGAGCAGCTCGAAGACCCGGCCGAGGCCAAGGCCCGCGGCGCCAAGGGCCCCCTGAAGCGCGACGTGGTGCGCCTCGTCACGCCTGGCACCCTCACCGAGGATTCGCTCCTCGAGGCCGGGCGCGCCAATTACTGCGCCGCCATCCGCGAGCATGACGGCCGCCTGGGCTTGGCCTGGGCCGATATTTCCACCGGCCTGTTCGAAACCGAGGCCACCAGCGCCGCCGGGCTGCTCGCCGTGCTCGGCCGCCTCGATGCCGCCGAGATCATTGCCCCCCCAGAGCTCGAGCTTGGCCCCTTTGCGCCCAAGCGGGTCGATATCAGCCGCATGGCGCTGGCCCTGCCCGCGGGGGAGGAGGGCGCCCGCCGCGCCATCGCCCATAAATTTCACGCCGCCAGCCTCGAGGCCTTCGGCGATTTCACCGCCCCCGAGGCCCTGGCCGGCGCCACGCTGCTGGCCTATCTCACCGCCACCCAAATGGGCGCCGAGCCCCGGCTTTCCCCGCCGGTGAGCGCCGGCATCCAGGGCCGCCTGGCCATGGACGCGGCAACCCGCCAAAGCCTCGAGCTGCTCACCAGCCGCGCGGGCGAGGAAGCCGGCAGCCTGCTGGCCAGCGTCAAACGCACGGTCAGCGCGGCGGGCGCGCGGCTGCTGGCCAGCTGGGTCAGCGCCCCGCTTTACAACCTGCCAAGCCTCACCGCCCGCCAGACCGCCTGGCTGGCGCTGCGCGACAGTCCCCGGCTCGATGATCTGCGCGACCAGCTCAAAGGCGCGCCGGACATGGCCCGCGCCCTCTCGCGCATCGCGCTCGGCCGCGCCTCCCCGCGTGATCTCGCGGCCATCCGCGCGGGGCTCAAGCTGGCGGCTAATCTCGGCCCCCTGCTGCCCCAAGGCGCGCCGCTGCTCGATGCCGCCTCCCGCCCCCTCACCCCGGCGCCAGATCTTGCCGTCACCCTCGCCCGCGCGCTGGCCGAGCCCGCGCCGCTCCGCCTTGAAGATGGCGGCGCCATCGCCCCGGGGTTCGATGAAACGCTCGACGCCGAGCGCGCCCTCCGCGACGATACCCGCCAGATCATCGCCGCCTTCCAGTCCGAGCTGGCGGCGCGCTACAGCGTGCCCAATCTCAAAATCCGCCATCACGCCCAGCTCGGCTATGTGCTCGAAGCTCCAAGCGCCGCGGTCGAGGGGCTGCGCGCTCACCCTGAGCTGCAACTGCGCCAGGGCATGGCCAATGGCGCGCGCTTCACCCACCCCGAACTGGCCGCCCTCGACCAGCGCATCACCGAAGCCGCCTTCCGCGCCGGCGCCCGCGAGCGCGAACTGTTCGCCGGGCTGATCCACGAAACCCTCGCCCATGCCCGCGCGCTCGCCGCCTGCGCCGAGAGCCTCGCCCTCATCGATGTGCTGCAATCCGCCGCCCAGCTCAGCCGCACGGGCCGCTTCGTCTGCCCGGCCCTGTCCGAGGATGAAAGCTTCGAGATCGAGGCTGGGCGCCATCCGGTGGTCGAGGCCGCGCTTCCCCCTGGTGAGCGTTTCATCCCCAACCACGCCACCCTGTCGGCGCCCCAGCGTCTCATGCTGCTCACCGGCCCCAACATGGCGGGCAAATCCACCTATCTGCGCCAAAACGCCCTGCTGGTGGTACTGGCGCAAAGCGGCCTGCCGGTGCCCGCCGCCGCCATGCGCCTGGGGCTGGTCGACCGGCTGTTCTCGCGGGTCGGCGCCGCCGACGATCTGGCCTCGGGCCGCTCCACCTTCATGGTCGAAATGACCGAAACCGCCGCCATCCTCCACCAGGCCGGCCCCAAAAGCTTTGTCATCGTCGATGAAATCGGCCGCGGCACCGGCACGCGCGACGGCCTGGCCATCGCCCAGGCGGTGCTGGAAACCCTGCACAACGCCAACCGTTCCCGTGCCATATTTGCCACACATTTCCATGAGCTAGTGCAGTTGGCCGAGGCCCTGCCCCGGCTCAAGCCCTTTACCATGAAGGTGAAGGAATATCGCGGGGAAGTGGTATTCATGCACGAGGTTGTGGAAGGCGCCGCGGCGCGCAGCTGGGGCGTGCATGTGGCCCGCCTGGCCGGCGTGCCCGAAGCCGTGACCAAACGTGCCGAGACCCTGCTCAAAGCCGCCGAGCGCACCAGCGCCGCCAGCTCGCCGCTGCCGCTGTTCGCGAGCCTCCCCCTGGCGCCGGAGCCCGCGCCTCCCCCGCCTTCGCCCCTGGCCGAGCAGCTCTTGGCCCTCGACCCCGACGCCCTAACCCCCCGCGAGGCCCTGGCCCGGCTCTACGAGCTGCGCCAGACCGCGCGCGCCATGCATAGCGCCCCCGCGCAAACGCGCAGCTCGCCTGCGCGAGATGATTTCCAAGCCAAGACGGATTGATCTACCTTGTCTGACATGTCCGACACGACAAAGTCGCCTGAAATCGCCCATGAGCTTGCCCCGCTGCTCGCCGCCCCCGCGCTCCCCCCGCGTGAAGCCGCGCTTGGCGTCTTCCGCCGCCAGCTCGGGCGGCTGCAAAGCCATGTCCAGCTGCGTTTCGAGAAAGAAGGGCTGAACGGCCTCCAGGCCGCGCGGCTGCATGCCCGGCTGATGGATGAGCTGGTCTCCGCGCTGCTCGCCTACACCCTCAAATCCGTGCCGCAAGATGCTCGCAACCGCCTGGCCGTGGCGGCCACCGGCGGCTATGGCCGCGCCACCCTGGCGCCCTTCTCCGATATCGACCTGCTCTTCCTCTATGCCGGCCCGCCCGCCCGCGCGCTCGACCAGGCGGTTGAGTTCATGCTCTATTTCCTGTGGGATCTGGGGCTCAAGGTCGGCCACGCCACGCGCTCGGTCTCCGAGTGCCTGTCGGAAGCCAAGGGCGATGTCACCATCCGCACCTCCCTGCTCGACGCCCGCTGTCTGGCCGGAGACCGCCCGCTTTTCGCCGAATTCCAGACCGCCTTTCGCGCCGATTGCGCGGAAGAGGGACCGTCCGAATACATCACCGCCAAACAGGCCGAGCGCGACGCCCGCCACAAGCGGTTTGGCGACACGCCCTTCATGGTCGAGCCCAACGTGAAAGAGGGGCGCGGCGGCCTGCGTGACCTGCAAACGCTCTATTGGCTGGCGCGCTATGTGTTCAACACCTTCGCCATGTCCGAGCTGGTGGGCAAGGAAGCCCCCGGCGGCGGCATCCTCACCGAGACCGAGGCCCGCGCCTGCAAGCGCGCCTGGGAATATCTCTGGACCGTGCGCTTCCATCTCCATTACGTCGCCGGCCGCGCCGAGGAGCGCCTGACCTTCGATTTGCAGCCCGTGGTGGGCGCGCGTATGGGCTATACCCGCCATGGCCGGCAAGATGGCGTCGAGCGTTTCATGCGCCATTATTTCCTCATGGTGCGCGAGGTGGCGCGTGTCACCGCCGTGTTCGAGCCCGCCCTCATCCGCGCCGCGCTCGGCCCCCCGGCCATCGCCGCCGAAACCGACCGGGCGCTGATCTCCGAGGGCTTCGTGCTGGCCGACGGCCAGATCCTCTTCGCCCCTGGCCACGATCCCGCCACCGACCCCACCTCCATCTTCCGCATCCTCATCGAGGCGCGCGACCGCAAGCTCGAGCTGCACCCCCTGGCCCGGCGCGCCCTCATCCGCTCGGCGCATCTGGGCGCGGAGCTGCGCGGCAACAAGGATGCCGCCGCCCTGTTCATGAACCTGCTCTGCGGCTCGCACGAGGCCGGGCACGACCCCGAATGCAATTCGGCGGTGTGGATGAGCATCCTCAACGAATCCGGCATACTGGGCCGCTACCTGCCAGACTGGCGGCGCATCGTCGGGCAGATGCAGTTCGACACCTATCATGTCTATACGGTCGATGTGCACACCGTGCAGTGCATCCGCAACCTCAACACCATCGAGGCCGGATCGCTCAAGGAAATCGCCCCCATCGCGTCCGACCTGATCGGCCAGATCCAGTCCCGACGCGCGCTCTACATGGCCATGGTCATGCACGACATCGCCAAGGGCCGCGGCGGCGACCATTCGGTGCTCGGCGCCGAGCTGGCGCTCACCGTCTGCCCCACGCTCGGCCTCTCGGCCGAGGAGACCGAAATGGTCTCCTGGCTGGTGCTCCACCATCTGCTGCTCTCGCAAACAGCCTTTTCCCGCGACATAGACGACCCCAAAACCATCCTCGACCTGGCCGACACCATCCAATCCCCCGAGCGCCTGCGCCTGCTGCTCATCCTCACCGTCGCAGACATCCGCGCCGTCTCCCCGAAAGTGTGGAATGGCTGGAAGGCGACCCTGCTGCGCGAGCTTTACGCCCGCGTCGCCGAGGTGCTCGAAGGCGGCCTCTCCACCACCGAGCGCGATACCCGCATCGCCCGCGTCAAGGATGTGGTGGCCGAGCTGCTGGCCGACTGGACGCCCGCCGAGCGCGATGATTTCCTCTCCCTGGGCTACCCCTCCTACTGGCTGGGCTTCGACCCCGAGAGCATCGAGCGCCATGCCCGCATGATCCGCGATGCCCGCGCCCGCCACGCCCCGCTCACCGTGCAAACCGAGCCCCTGCCCGCCCGCGCGGTGACCGAGGTGGTGGTCTACACCGCCGACCATGCCGGGTTGTTCTCGCGCATCGCCGGCGCGCTGGCCATTGCCGGCGCCTCCATCGTCGATGCCCGCATCCACACCCTGACAGACGGCATGGCCCTCGATACGTTCTGGATCCAAGACGCCATGGGCGGCCCGTTTGACACGCCCCACCGCTTGGCCCGCCTCGCCACCCTCATCGAGCAGGCTTTGTCCGGCCGGCTGCGCCTGGCCAGCGAAATCCGCAAGGCGACCAGAAGCGTGATGCCCGCCCGCATGCGCGCCATGCACGTGCCGCCCCGCGTGGTGGTCGATAACCGCGCCTCCAACCGCCACACCGTCATCGAGGTTAATGGCCGCGACCGCCCCGGCCTGCTGCACGATGTCACCGCCGCCATCTCCGACGAAGGGCTGCAAATCGCCTCCGCCCATGTCACCACCTACGGCGTGCGCGCGGTGGACGTGTTTTATGTCAAGGACGTGTTCGGCATGAAGGTCGAAAACGAGCGCAAGCTCTACCAGCTGCGCCAGGCGCTGCTCACCGCCCTCACCCCCACCGCCGAAGACCCGCCCCCCACCGCCAAACGCCCGGCCGCCTGACATGAGCGCGGCGAATGGCGCCAAGCCAAGCGGCGCGCGGCGTTTTCCCGTCGCGCGCGCCGGGTTTCTTGCCTGCGCCTTTCTCATTCCCGGCCTCATCGGCACGTTTGCCACCTACAGCATCCCCCTCCCCGCGATCGACGAAGCCGCCCAGGCCAGCGCGCTCGAAGGCCTGCTCAGCGCGCCCACCCCGGCCGCCCTGCAAGCGCGGCTCACCGCCCTGCCCGCCAAGCTCGACCCCGACACCTACGCCCTCATCGCCACTTCCACCCAGCCCCTGCCCGCCCGCGTGGCGGCGGCCAAAGCCAATATGCGCCGCGAAGTCATCGCCGAGGCCCGGGCCTCGGCCTATAGGGTGCGGCTCATGGTCATCACCATGACCATTCTCGGTGCCTTGTTCGGCATCGCCCTGCTAGGACCCGAAAAGCCATGACCGACCACGTCAATTCCTATTACGCCGCCACCGCCAACCGCAAGGACGCCCGCCCGCCGCTGCAAGGCGCCATCACCGCCGATGTCTGCGTGATCGGCGCTGGCTTCACCGGCACCAACACCGCGCTCGAGCTGGCCGAGCGGGGGGTCAAAAACATCGTGCTGCTCGAAGCCGTCAAGGTCGGGTTTGGCGCCTCGGGCCGCAATGGCGGCCAGATCGTCAACGGCTATTCGCGCGACCTCGACGTGATCGCACGCACCTATGGCGAATCGGCCGGCCGGGTCATCGGCGCCCTCGCCGATACGGGCGGCGACATCATCCGCGCCCGTGTCGCCAAATACGGCATCGCCTGCGCGCTCCAGCACGGCATGCTCATCACCGGCTTCAACGCCCGCCAGATGCGCGGCTTCGAGCACCACATCAAAACCTGGAACAGCTTCGGCCATGACCAGTTCGAGCTGCTCGAAGGCGCCGCCGCCCTCAGCCCCCATGTGGTCAGCCAGCGTTACGCCGGCGGCCTGCTCGACAAAAAAGGCGGCCATCTCCACCCGCTCAATCTGGTACAGGGCGAGGCTGCCGCCTTCGAATCCCTGGGCGGGACCATTTTTGAAAATTCCGCCGTCACCGCGGTCGATCTAACCACCAAAACCGTCAAAACCGCAGAGGGCGAGGTGCGCGCCAAAACCATCGTGCTGGCGGGCAATGCCTATCTGCACGGCGTGCTGCCCAAGCTCGAAACCCGCATCATGCCGGTCTCCACGCAGGTTATGGCCACCGAGCCGCTGGGCGCGCTCGCCACCAAACTGCTGCCCTCTGGCGTGTGTGTCGAGGACGCCAATTATTTCCTCGATTATTTCCGCCGCACGCCCGAGGGGCGGCTCCTCTATGGCGGCGGCGTGGTCTATGGCGGGCAGGATGCCGAGAGCGTCATCGCCAAGATCCGTCCCCTGATGGAAAAAACCTTCCCAGAGCTCAAGCACGCGCGCATCGATTACGCCTGGAACGGCAATTTCGCCCTCACCCTCACGCGCTTCCCCCAGATCGGCTCACTGGCCCCCGATGTCTATTTCTCCCACGGCGATTCCGGCCACGGCGTCACCACCACCCATTTGCTGGCCCGCACCTTGGCCGAGGCCATCACCGGCGACCGCGCGGTTTACGAAACCTTCGCCGCCTTGCCTTATTTCCCCTTCCCCGGCGGGCGGCTGCTGCGCGTGCCGCTCACCATCGCCGGCTCCTGGTGGTACCGCCTGCGCGACCGCCTGGGCGTCTAACCCGGCTGATGAAAAATCAATAAAAAAAAATCAACAAAAATAAAAAATAGATGTAAAAAAAGACGTGGGGGCTTTTTGTAAAAAGCCCCCACACCCCCAAAAACTTTCGATGGTTTTTTGGCGTTAAACGCCCTCAGTCCTTGTCGGCGTAAGGGTTGGTGGTGCCGCGCAAATACAGCCTGATCGGCACGCCCGGCAGCTCAAACACCTCACGTAGCGAATTGACCAGATAACGCTGGTAAGTCTCCGGCGTCTGTTCGGCGCGCGTGCCAAACAGCGCAAATGTCGGCGGGCGGGATTTGATCTGGGTAATATAGCGCAGCTTCAGCCGCTTGCCGTCCACCAGCGGCGGCGGAAACCTCTCCAGCGCCGCCTCGAACCAGCGATTGAGCTGCGAGGTGGAAATGCGCGTGTTCCATTTCTCGTAAACCGCGCGCAGGACGGGAAACAGCCTGCCCACCCCCTCGCCGGTCTCGGCCGAAATGGGCACCACGGTAATCCCCTTCATCTGGGCCAGCGAAATCGAAATCCGGTCGAGCGCCGCCTTGCGCGCATCGCCCCGGTCATCCACCGCGTCCCATTTGGTCAGCGCAATCACACAGGCCCGCCCCTCGCGCTCAATCAGCCGCGCGATGTGCATATCCTGCTCGCCCACGCCCTGGGTGGCGTCAATCGCCAGCACCACCATCTCGGCGCGCTTCAGCGCCTCGATCGAGGAGGAGGTGGACATTTTCTCCAGCGCCTCGTCGATCTTGGCCCGCTTGCGCAGTCCGGCCGTGTCCACAATCCGGTATTGCAGCCCATCGGGGCCGGTAAACTCCGCCGAAACCGCATCGCGCGTCAGCCCGGGCTCCGGCCCGGTAATCATCCGCTCCTCACCGAGCAGATAATTCATCAGCGTCGATTTGCCGGCATTGGGCCGCCCGACAATGGCCAGATGCAGCGGCTTGTCCTCGCCCTCCGCCGCGTCGCCCTCGGGGGCGTCGGGCAGGCGCGCGGCAATCTCGCTCATCAGGTCGTAAATACCCTCATTATGCTCGGCCGAAACCGCCGCCGGCTCGCCAAACCCCAGCTCATAGGCTTCAAGCGCATTGGCAATGCCGCCCCGCCCCTCGGCCTTGTTGGCAATCACCAGCACCTTGCGCCCAGTGCGGCGCAGCCAGGCGGCAAAATGCCGGTCCTCGGGTATCAGCCCGGCCTTGGCATCGAACACAAACAGCACCAGATCGGCATTTTCCACCGCATGCGCGGTCGAGGCGCGCATACGCCCAGGCAGCGTGTCGGGCGCGGCTTCCTCCAGCCCGGCGGTATCCACCACCAGCACCGGGCGCCCACCCATCTCGCACTCGGCTTCCTTGCGGTCGCGCGTTACCCCCGGCGTATCGGCCACCAGCGCCAAACGCTGGCCGATGAGCCGGTTGAACAAGGTGGATTTGCCGACATTGGGCCGTCCGGCAATGACAATTCTGGGCAACACGGTCAGCTATACACCGCAAGCTCGGCATTGCGCGTGAGCACGGCCAGCAAGCCGTTGGCGGCCACGGGAATGAAATCGGCGGGGCCGTCCAGCTTGGCGGTGCGCGTCACCTGCCCGGCCACCGGGTCGATGAGGGCAGCCTCGCCCTGGTCGTTCACCACCACCAGCGCGCCATTGAGCAAAACCGGCCCGGCCCAGACAATCGGGCCTTTCTGGGTCGCGGGCTTCTTGTAGCGCGGCAGCTCCAGCTTCCAGCTCACCAACCCGTCATCCTCATGAATGGCGAACAAGGTCTGGCGGCTGTCGAGCAGGAACAGGAACCCGCCGGCGCTCGCCGGTGTCTGGCCGCCATGGGCGCTGTGCGTCCACACCTTGTTGCCCGAATGCAGATCGACCGCCATGAACGTGCCGCCGAGATTGATGGCATACACCACGCCGCCCGCAATCACCGGCGCCGCCACGATATCGGAGAAATCCAGCCCCGAGCCGCCAGTGTCCAGGCTTTGCTCCCAGGCCGGGGTGCCCGAGGCGGCATCGATGGCCGCGAGCAGCCCGTTCGAGAAGCCGCCCACCACCATGCCCTCGGCATAAGCGGGCGCGCCGCTATTGGCCACCGCCGCCGTGGAGGGCGTGCCCACCGAGCCCGAAAACCGCCAGCCCGGCGTGCCCGAGGCGGCATCGAACGTCTGCAGCAGATCGTTCAGATCGATCACGGCCACCAGCCCGCCAGCCACCATCGGCGCCGTGCGGGCGGGGTAATCGAGCGGCTGGCGCCACAAGATCTTGCCGCTGGCGGGGTCGAAGGCCAGCACCTCGCCAAAGCCGGTGCTGGCATAAAGCGTGCCGCCCGCATAGGCGATGCCCCCGCCCAGATTTTGCGCCGTCACATGCGCGGGGCGGGTCCTGGTGGTCCATAGCCGGCTGCCATCGGCGGCGGAAACCGCATGCACGGCGGCATCGGCGTCGAAAACAAAAATCCGGTCCCCGGCAATCAGCGGCTGCGCGGTCAATGGCTGGCGATAGCCCCCCTCCGCGCCCACATTCACCGTGAAGCGCTTGGCAAAGCCCAGCGGCGCGGCCACGTTGCCAGGCGCGTGGGCGGCATTGCCGAAGCTCTGCGTCCAGCCATCGAGAGCCATCGGGGCGGGCAGGCTCACGGCCGGCGCATCCACCGCGACATCAAGCGGGTTGCTCGCCGGCATCACCGGCATCTGGTCGCCGATAATGGGCGGCTTTGTCTTCGAGCAGGCGGTCAGCAGGCCGAGCAGCATGCTGGCTGTATAGGTACGGCGTCGCATCATGGGCGTATTCATCCGTTCAGGCTGGCAAGCAGCCCCTGGGCGCGGTTACGCACGCCGTCCGGGGCGGTGGGGTCGGCGCTGAGCTGCTGCAACAGCGCCTTGGCAAGATCGGGCTTGCCTTGGTGAAGATAAACCAGCGCCTGCACCTCGCGGGCGAGCGCGTGATAGGGGTTGTCCTGCCCGGTGAGCGGCAAAATGCG
This sequence comes from Pseudomonadota bacterium, assembly GCA_021781835.1. Classification (GTDB taxonomy): domain Bacteria; phylum Pseudomonadota; class Alphaproteobacteria; order Acetobacterales; family Acetobacteraceae; genus Acidocella. The sequence continues at coordinate 27,281 of JAJXWD010000009.1, forward strand.
CCCGAGCACCACATCGTCGGGCGCCTGCCCGGCCTGCGATTCGGCCCATAGCAGCGTGGCGATGTCACGCAAGCCCTGGTCGGCCTGGCCATCGGCGCTCACCTGGTTCCACAGGGCCACGGCCTGGTCGGCCTGCCCGGCCTGGGCATAGAGCCCGGCGGCGCGCAGCTCGGCCAGCACCTTGTAGCCCTCGGGGGCGGTGGCGGCGAAATCGGCCAGCCCCTTGGCGGCCGTGCTCGCCTGGTCGGCGCTGATGCCGGCATTTTGCTGATCGACATCCTGGGTCAAGGCGAGATATTGCGCCGCCGCCTGGTTGGCCCGCGCGGCCTGCCGGCTTTGCCAGACCTGCTGGGCGCCCACGCCCACCAGCACCAGCACGCAGGCCGCCAGCAGATAGCCGCCATACCGCCTGGCCAGCGCAACGGCCCGGTCGTGGTGCAGCTCCTCGGTTACCTCGTCAAAAATATCGACCACGCGTCGGTTCCCCTAATGGCTCGGCCTCTCTTAGCCGGGCCCTTCGCCCTCGGCAATCGCGCGCTCCAGCCGGGCCTTGATGCCCGCCCGCCCGATCAGCCCAAGCAGTGGCGCCATCTCGGGGCCATGGGCCTCGCCGGTCAGCGCCAGGCGCAAGGGCTGATACAGCCCCTTGCCCTTGGCGTTGGTGGCGGCCGAAATAGCCAGCGTCCAGGCTTTCCAGGCCGGCTGGTCAAATTCGCCGGGCGGCAGCACATCGAGCGCCGCTTTCAGCACACTCATATCCTCGGGCGCGGGGGCGGGCGCGCTGAAATCGCCTTGCACCACCTCCCACCAGCGGCGCGATTCGGTGAGCAGCTCCAAATTCCCCTTCACCGCCTCCCAAAACGCCTCTGTCGCTCCCTCGGGCAGCCGCGCGCACACCTCGGCAAAGCTCAGCCGGTGCAGCAGCTTGCGGTTCAGCGCCAGCAGCTGCGTGGCATCGAATCGCGGCGGCGAGCGCGAGAAATCGGCAAACGAGAAACTGGCCACCAGCTCGGCCATCGGCACGGGCGCGGGGTCCTTGCTGGTGCCGAGCCTGGCCAGATACGCCGTGATCGCCCCTGGCTCGATGCCGTCCTTGCGCAAAGAGCGCAGCGAAATCGAGCCGATGCGTTTCGAAAGCTTCTCGCCCTCACCGCCCGAAATCAGCGGCAGATGCGCGAATTTCGGCAGGCTGGCGCGGGTGATGGCGCGAAACAAGTCAATCTGCACCGCCGTATTGGAGACATGATCCTCCCCCCGGATGATATGGCTGATGCCGTGATCGGCATCATCCACCACCGAGGTAAAGGTGTAGAGCGGCGCGCCATCCGCCCTGATCAGCACCGGGTCCGAGACGGTGGGCAGCCTGATGGTGCGTTCCCCCAGCACCAGATCGGTCCAGGCCACCGCGCCATCCGAGAGCTTAAAGCGCCAATAAGGCGTCTTGCCGTTGGCCTCGGCGCTGGCGCGCTGCTCGGGCGTCATGCTCAGCGCCGCGCGGTCATATACGGGGGGCAGGCGGCGCTTGATCAGCGCATTGCGCTTGGCGGCCAGCTCATCCTCATTCTCAAAGCACGGGTAGAGCCGCCCGGCCTTTTTCAGCGCCTCGGCCACCTCCGCATAGCGCGCCAGCCGGTCGGACTGCCGGGCCGTCTCATCCCAGGCAATGCCGAGCCAGCGCAGATCGTCGTAAATGCCCTGCTCATATTCGGGGCGGCCGCGCTCATGGTCGGTATCATCGAGCCTGAGCAGAAACGTGCCGCCCATGGCGCGGGCGGCGAGAAAATTGACCAGCGCGGCCCGGGCATTGCCAACATGCAGATAACCGGTGGGGCTGGGAGCGAAGCGGACTTTAACCATCATGCCCGGTTAGCCGATTTGGCCGACCGGGAAAAGATGCGCGCGCCGCCCGCTCACAGATCGGCCACCACACGCTCGATCACATCGGCCCATTCATAGGCAATGGTCTGGCGGTAGAGCTTGAGGCTCGGGTACCAGGGCGAATCCTCGCGCTCCAGCAGCCAGCGCCAATCCGGCGCCTTGGGCAGCACCACCGAGGCCGGCACGCCAATGGCGCCCGCCACATGCGCCACCGAGGTATCGATCGTCACCAGCCGGTCGATATTTTTCAAAATCGCCATGGTATCAATAAAATCAGCAATCTCCGGCCCCAGATTGACCAGCGGCGCCTGGCCGTAATACCCGCCCACCTGGGCAATCTGGTCGCCTTTCTGCACGGTCAGCACCACCACATCGTCGCGCGCGAAGAGCGGCGCGAATTGCGTGAGTTTAAGCGTGCGCTTCTTGTCATTCTTGTGGGTCGGCCGCCCGGCCCACACCAGCCCAATGCGCTTTTTGCCGCGCGGCGCCAGCCGTTCCAGCTTCTCGCCCCATTCCCTCACCAAAGCCTCCGGGGGGGCCAGATAGCCGGCCGGGGGAATATTCTCGGTGGTCAGGCCATAGAGCCTGGGCAGGCCGGAGAGCGGGATATAGGCGTCATAGTCCCCGGTATCCTCCCAGCGCGTGACAATTTTGCCAATCCCCGGCAACTGGCGCAAAATCGGCACCAGATCGCCAGAACAAGCCAGCACCGGCTGCGGGCAAAGCAGCGCCACCCACGGAATCAGCCGCCCAAACTGGATGCAATCGCCAAACCCCTGATCCCCGATCACCAGCAGCCGCCCGGGGGGCAGGGCCGAGCCGTCCCATTGCGGCTTGTCGGTCTTGGGCAGCATGCCCTCGGCCTGCTTGAGCCGGAAGCGCCACTCATAGCTCTCCCAGCCTTCCTTCAGCCGCCCGGCGAGCAGCAGCGCCTCGGCTTTCTCAAAATGCGCCTCGGGATAATCAGGGTCCAGGGCAATGGCCGCCTCGGCGGCCCGCACCGCCTCATCAAGCTCCAGCCGCTCATAATGAATGAGCGAGAGGTTGAACAAGGCCCGCGAATCCTGGGGCGCCAGCTCCACCGCCCGCCGGCCTGCCGCCACCGCCTCCTCCAGCCGCCCGGCGCCACGGTAAACCTCGCACATATTGCGCGGATAGAGCGCCACCTCCGGGGCGATACGCTGCGCCGCCTCCATGCGCTCAACCGCCTCCTCCAGCCGCCCAAGCCGGTAAGAGACAATGCCCGCCAGATGCAGAATATGCGGATGCTCGGGCATGGCGGCGAGCATGCGCCGGGCCAGATCGTCGGCCTCGGCCAGCTTGTTGTCCTGCTCCAGCCGGGCGAGCTTTTCCAGCGCCTCGGAGAGCGGCATCACCTGCGTGCCGGGCGGCGGCGCGGGCTTGGCGGCAGGCTCGGCACTCTCAGACATCAAACCCCTCCTCATAGCCCTGCTCGGCCAGCCAGGGCGTCAGCCGGTCGCGTATTTCGGTGAATAAATCCGGCGCCACACGCTGATAGGCCTTGTAGCGTCCCACACCCCGCCCATGCAGCGGCGCGCGCAAGGCGGCGTGGGCGGGGCGCGGGTCTGGCAGGCGGGCCTCGTTGGCACGCAGCACGGCCTCATCCGGCAGCTCGCCCGCCGCCCCGATAAACGCCGCCACCCGCGCCAGCTGCCCGCGCGGATCGGCCACCAATTCCTCATACCGCACCGGCAGATAGCGCAGCGTCAGCTGCGCGCGGTAATGGCGCAGCATCTCGCTCCACAGCTCGAAATAACGGGCGAGCGCGGGCAGCCCCACCTGGGCGTTGGCCTCCAGCTTGCGGTCCTGGGCCAGGTTGCTCAGCATCAGGTCATACGGGTGGCGCAGCACATGAATAACCGGCGCCTCGGGAAATAACAGCTTGACCAGCCCCAGATGCCAGACCGTCTCGCCCCCGCGGTCGGTGATGAATTTAGCCTCGCCCCGCAGCAGCCCGCGCCGGGCCCGGCGGGCCAGATAGAGCGCGCGCAGCTGGTCGGGAATCAGCGCGCCATCGCCCACCAGCAGCTCATCGAGCGCCTCGGGGTAATTGGCCGCGCCACCGGCGAAGCGTGTCACCTCCCCGGCCAGCGCCGCCGCCGGATACGCCTCATCCCCCGCCACAATGCCCGGCACCTGGGCCAGCATCTGCTCCAGCAGCCCCGTGCCCGCGCGCGCAAACCCGAGCAGAAACACCGGCTGCACCGGCGCCCCGCCGGCGCGAGGCAGCGGCTGGGTGCGCTCGCCGGTAAAATACGCCTTGTGTCCGGCCAGCCGCGCCTCCAGCGGCGCGGGGTCGAAAACCTGGCCGCCGCGCTCGCGCTGGAGCCGCCTTGCCATGGCGAAATGCGCCAGCGCCTCGGCATGGCGCCCCAGCCGCTCCAGCGCCTGGCCTCTCAGCAGCAATTCGGGCGCCAGCAGCGGCTCGGGCGCGCCCAGCCGCTCCAGCGCCGCCGCTGGCGCGCCGCCATGCACATCGCCCATCGCGCGCAGCAGCCGCAGCGAGCGGTCCTCGTCCCCGCCTGCCAGCGCATCGTCCAGGAGTTTCAGCGCATTGTCCCGGTTGCCGCGGGCAAACTCCACCTGCGCGGCGCCCCCCAGGGCGCGGCGGTTATCGGCGCGCAACGCCAGCGCCCGCTGGTAAAGCGCCGCCGCCTCATCCAGCCGCCCCTGCAATTTCAGGTTCCAGGCCAGATTGGCCAGCACCAGCCCATCCTCCTGCCCCAAAAGCTGCAAGGCGCGCCGGTAATGGCGCTCCCCGGCCAGCAGGTCGTTGGTCTCGGTCAGGGTCACGGCCATCACATGGTGGGCATTGGCGTCTTTCGGCGCCGCCTTCACGGCCGCGGCGGCAAAGGGCAGCGCCTCGCCGTGCCGCCCCTGCGCCACCAAATACTGCACAAACTGGCCATTGGCCTGGGCGCGCACGGCGCCTGGCCCCGGCAGCCCGGCCAGGCGCGCGCCCAGCGCCTCGGCGGCCGGGCCGCGCTTCTGCGCCTTGCGGATTTCATGGAGCACCCGCAGCGCCAGGCGGTTATTGGGCGCGGCATCGAGCACATTGAGCGCCAGCGCCTCGGCCTGCTCATATTTGCGCTCATTGAACAGCCTGGTCGCCTCGTTGCCCTGCGGGTCGAGCAGCGCCGCCGCCGCCTCGCCGGGCAGGGCCTGGGGGTCGAGACCGCAACAGCGCAACGTCCGCAAGCCACTGCCGCAAGAACAAAATTCGCTCACCCGCCCGGCCTCCATTGTCGCTGTCGTTACGCTCTTCCCACTCACCTTCTATGACAAACTTCCCCCACCCCGGCAACGCATGCGCGCATCCGCGCCGAGCTGCGAAACGCTCGCAAACGGGTCTGAAGCCTTGACCGGCAAAACGCCTCGCGCCACATCAGGCCGGATTTTAGAGGAAGACATCATGCGCGATTTTTCGCAGCTTTCAGAGCGTGAGGTACTGGCGCTGGCCATTGGCAGCGAGGAGGAGGATGGCCGCATCTACCTCGACATCGCCGAGCGCCTGCGCGACGATTACCCCGCCTCCGCGCAGATGTTCACCGAGATGGCGGCCGAGGAGAGCGTGCATCGCCGCCGCCTGCTCGACATCTACCGCGAGAAATTCGGCGAGCACATCCCCCTCGTCCGCCGCCAGGATGTGCGCGGCTTCATCAACCGCAAGCCGGTCTGGCAGCTGCCCAAGCCCAGCATCGACGAGATCCGCGCCCTGGCCGAGAGCATGGAGGTCGAGACCCAGCGTTTCTACCGCACCGCCGCCTCCCGCGCGACCGACGTTTCCATCCGCAAGCTCCTGGGCGATTTGGCCGATGCCGAGGTTGAGCATGAGCGCCGCGCCGAGCAGGTCGAGGCCGCCAACCTTCCCCTCTCGGTGCGCGACGAGGAAGACGAGCACGCCCGCCGCCAGTTCATGCTGCAATATATCCAGCCCAGCCTGGTCGGGCTGATGGATGGCTCGATCTCCACCCTCGCCCCCATTTTCGCCGCCGCCTTCTCCACCGGCCGCCCGTTCGATGCCTTCCTCGTCGGCGCCGCCGCCTCGCTGGGGGCTGGCATCTCCATGGGCTTCGCCGAGGCCCTGTCCGACGACGGCTCGCTCACCGGCCGCGGCACGCCCTATATTCGCGGCCTCGTCACCGGCGCCATGACCACGCTGGGCGGCCTGGGCCATACGCTGCCCTTCCTCATCCCCAGCCTGCACGTGGCGCTGCTGGTGGCCATCATCGTGGTGGCTGTCGAATTGTCGGTGATTTCCTGGATCCGCTGGCGCTTCATGGACACCTCGCCGCTCCGCGCCACCATCCAGGTGGCCTTCGGCGGCGTGCTGGTCTTCGCCACCGGCGTGCTCATCGGCGCCGGATAGGTTTTGAAAGTTTTTGGTGGGCGCTTTTTTTCAAAAAAAGCGCGCAAAAAAGACCAGCCCTTTTTTGAAAAAAAGGGCTGGACCCAAAAAACCTTTACTCTTTGCGGGTCTCGCGCGGGTAGGTGATGATCGAGAGATAGGTCATCGGCGTCACCACCAGCTTCTCCGGCCCATGGGGCGCCGCCGAATCAAACAACAGCGCATCGCCGGGAACCAGACGATAAGACTGGTCGCCATGCCGGTACACCACCTCGCCCGAGAGCATGTAGATAAATTCCGTGCCCTCATGCTGAAACGCCGGATAGGCCAAAGCCCCGGTCTCGAGCGTGATCAGATACGGCTCCACCACCACATCCCCGCCCAGGGCCGCGCCCAGCAGGCTGTATTTATGCCCAGCCTTGGTGCCGCGCCGCTCGATCGTCACGCCCGTGCCCGCCTTCACATACGAGCAATCGCGCTTTTCCTCGAAGGTCGAGAAAAACGTCGTGATCGGCACATTCAACGCCCCCGCCAGCGCCTGCAGCGAGGCGAGCGAAGGTGAAATCTGTCCGTTCTCGATTTTCGAAAGCATCCCGCCCGAAAGCCCGGCCGAGGCCGCGAGCTCCGAAACCGTAATCCCCACCCGCCGGCGCAGCTGGCGCACCTGTACGCCAATCGCCTGTTCCAGCGTCAGATCAGACACCGAGGCCGCCCCCGAGCCGGTGGAGAAATGCTCCGCCAAACCCTCGGGCAACCCCGCCTCGGCCAAGGCTTCGGGCAGTTTGGCCTTGATCTGCTGCGCGCGGGGCTGCTTCAAACTTGGGCTGCGATGCGTCTTCATGCTCTCCTCACCCTCTACTTAAGAGCGCACGCCCCAAAAGGCCAGACATGATTACCAGATCATGCCAGCCTCTTTACATGGCCGTTAATTTTTGCCTAAAAAATAATCAATTATGGTTATTTTCTAGGCGCTTATATGCGGTCAGGGTGTTGCGCAGCAAACAGGCAATGGTCATCGGCCCCACCCCGCCGGGCACGGGCGTAATCGCCCCGGCCACGGGCGCCGCGGCGGCAAACTCCACATCGCCCACCAGCCGGGTCTTGCCCGGCGCTCCCCCCGCGACTCGGTTGATGCCAACATCGATCACCACCGCGCCCGGCTTCACCCAATCGCCCTTCACCATCTCGGGCCGCCCCACCGCCGCCACCAAAATATCGGCCGTGCGGCAAAGGGCGGGCAAATCGCGGGTCTTGGAGTGAGCAATGGTCACGGTGCAGTTTTTTTGCAGCAGCATCTGCGCCACCGGCTTGCCCACCAAATGCGAGCGCCCGATCACCACCGCGTTCAGCCCGGTCATGTCGGGAATCAGGCTCTCGAGCAGCAAGATACAGCCGAGCGGCGTGCAGGGCACCAGCCCGGGCAGCCCGGCGGCCAGGCGCCCGGCATTCACCACCGTCAGCCCGTCCACGTCCTTTTCGGGCGAGATGGCGGCAATCACATGCTCGGCGTCGAGATGCCTGGGCAGCGGCAGCTGCACCAAAATGCCATGCACCGCGGGGTCGGCATTCAGCCGCGCCACCAGCGCCTCCAGCTCGCCTTGCGTGGTTTCGGCGGGCAGGCGGTGCTCAAAGGATACCATGCCCACCTCCACCGTCTGGCGGGCCTTGTTGGCCACATAGACTTTCGAGGCCGGGTCCTCCCCCACCAGCACCACGGCGAGGCCGGGCTTGTGGGCCAACCCCGCCACCTCGGCGGCAATGGTCTCACGCAATCGGGCGGCAAACGCCTTGCCATCGATGATCTGGCTCATGTCTCTCCAAGCTCCTGCGGCGGCCCTTCTATAAGCGCCTCGCGCCCGGCAACAAGAGGTCAGCTGGCAAACACCACCGTCTTGGTGCCGTTCAATATCACGCGGTTCTCCAGCTGGTAGCGCACCGCGCGGGCCAGCACCCGGCGCTCTATGTCGCGTCCCTTGCGCACCAGATCATCGGGGGTATCGGCGTGCGAAATCCGCTCCACATCCTGCTCGATGATCGGCCCCTCATCCAGATCGGCGGTCACGTAATGGGCGGTGGCGCCAATCAGTTTCACGCCCTTGGCATGGGCCTGGTGGTACGGCTTGGCGCCCTTGAAGCCGGGCAGAAAGGAATGGTGGATATTGATGCACCGCCCCGAGAGTTTCTGGGCCAGCGCGTCCGACAAAATTTGCATATAGCGCGCCAGCACCACCAGATCGGCCCGGCTCTCCTTCACAATCCGCCAGATCTCCGCCTCCTGCTCCATCTTGGTCGAGCGGGTGATGGGCAGATGGTGAAACGGCATGTCCCCGAAATCGAGCCCGTTCAGCGCCTCGCGCGGGTGGTTCGAGATCACCCCCACCGGCATCATCTCCAGCTCGCCGATCCGCCAGCGATACAGCAGGTCCTCCAGGCAATGGTCGAATTTCGAAACCAGCAGCAGCACGCGCTGGGGCATGCCCTGGTCGTGGATCGCCCAGTTAAAGCCAAACTCCCCGGCAATGGGCGCAAACCCCTCGCGCACCGCGCCAAGCGTCACCGCCCCCAGCAGGTCAAAGCCGATGCGGGCGAAAAACTTGCCGGTCTCGGCATCGTCAAATTGCTGCGCCTCGCGTATGTCGGCGCCTTGCTGAAACAAATAGGTCGAGACGGCGGCAACAATCCCCGGGCGGTTGAGGCAGGAGAGGGTCAGGACAAACTGGGCTTTCGACATTTTGGCGCCTCGGTGAAGCTGGAGTTGCAAAGCTGGTAGCGCGGGAGACGTTGTCACGCACCCGCTCTATATCTTGTTCTGGCGATCAATTTCATTGGTTTAGCTTGAGCTTGTCGACTCCCTCTAAACCAATATCGATCTAGCGCGCGCACCGCGCCGCCTTCAACCTCGGGCGCGGCAATGGCGCTCGGCGGCCAGCAGCGCAGCGTGCAGCACCCCGGCATAAGAGTGCCCGCAGGCCAGCGCAATCGGCCCCAGGCTTGGGCTTTGCGCCGCCGAGGACATCCCGCCCTGCTCTTGCCCCGCCTCCAGCTGTGCCTTTTCTGGCCGCACATGGGCACCGGCGCGCATCACCTCGCCCGCCCTCACCAGCCGCAGCCCCACCAGCGCGGGCCGCGCCCCAGCGCCTCGCGCTGGACATCGGAGTGGTAGATGTTGCGCCCGAGATTGCCACTCCGCCATCCGCTCACGGCCGCGGCCTCACTTCAGGTACAAGGGGGAAGCGGGGCGGCCGGGCGTTTCCAGATTTCGGAGCGGCCGAGCAGCGGGATGCCGATATAGCCGCGCACCGCCAGCGTGCCGTCTCCGGGCAGGGACATCTGGGATTTATAGGTCTTGCCGCCCTCGGGGTCGTAGATCCAGCCGCCGCCCCAGGAAGCCGGGCCGGTGGGAACGAAATTGCCCAGAATCGGCAGACCGCACAGCAGCCGGTTTTGCAGCGCGGGGTTGGGGTTGTGCACGTCGGTCTTTTTTTGGCCCTGGGGGGTGAGGGGGTTACGCAGCCATTCGATCTTGCCGCACAGATCGGCGCCACAGGGGGCGATGAGGATGCCGGCCTTGCCTGAGCCATCGACCCACCAGCCGGTGGGGCTGACCGCCGCGCTTTGCGCCATAACCTTGGTGGCGGGCAGGAACAGCAACAGGCACAGCAGGGCGCCCGCCGCGGCACGGTTTATGAAATTTTGTGCAGACACTTGTCTTATTACTCCCTTTTTCGTATTTAATATTCCGTATACGTCAACCAATAACCGATATTAAAGCCGTAAGAAAGAGGTGGCGCGACGCATGGCGCCGAATTCACAAGGGGGAAACAGAGATGCGTACAGAAAAACTTGGCCTGCGCAGGGCGCTTTTAACCGGAGTGGCCGGGTTCGCTGCGATATTGGCCAGCGCGCAGACGGCCCAGGCTTCGGGGTTTGGGCTGCGGGAAGGCAATGCCGACTGGCTCGGCACGGCCTTTGCCGGTGACGAGGCCAAAGCCTACGACGCTTCAACCGTATGGTCCAACCCCGCCGGCATGGCGCTGCTCAACCAGAACGAGTTCGAGGGCGGGGTCAGCATGATCGCGCCTTATATCAAGTTCCACGGCTCGGCCACCGACCCGACCACGGCGCCGGTTACGGGCACGCAGGGCGGCAACGACATTGCCCCGGCGGCCAGCGGCGCGCTGTTTGGCGTTTATGTGCTCAACCCCGACTGGCGGCTGGGATTTTCGCTGACCGCGCCTTATGGCGAGCGCACCGCCTATCCGTTCAACTGGGTCGGCAAATATCAAAGCCTGGTCTCCTCGATCACCGACATCAATCTGGGGCTGGCGCTGTCCTACAAGGTCAATCCTAATTTTTCGATCGGGTTCGGGCCGAATTTCGACTATTTCCAGGCACGCCTGACCCAGGGGCTCTATACGGGTGTCAATTCGCTCTATGGCACCCCGGTTGCCCAGATCAAGGGCAACTCCATCGGGGTTGGGTATAATGTCGGCGCGCTCTACCAGTTCGACGACGGCACCAGGCTCGGCATCGATTACCGCTCGCGCATCCGCCACAGCATTTACGGCGCGCAGACCATTGGCGCCCAGGCGGCCTATGGCGGCGCGTTCACGCCTTATGACTCGGCGGCCACCACCTCAATCACCCTGCCCGATTCCGCGAGCATTGCGCTCTATAAGCAGGTGACCGACCAGCTCGCCCTGATGGGCACCGTGCAGTGGACGGAATGGTCGCTGTTCAAGTCTCTGGCGGTGACGGTGACGAACGGCACGGGCAATACCACCATTGTCGAGAATTACCGCGATACCTGGATGGCCGCGATCGGCGCCAATTATCAGCTGACCGACCGGATCATGCTCCAGACCGGCTTTGCCTATGACGAATCGCCCGTGACCGCGGCCTACCGCACCACGCGCGTGCCCGATGCCAACCATTACGATGTGGGTGTTGGCGTGCAATACAAGTTGACTCCCAACGCAACCATCGCGGCGGCCTATGGGCACGTGTTCACGCCTGGCGGCTCGATCCACAATTCCGCGTCAGCGGCCGCTGGTGCGATTACCGGCAATTATGACCTCTCGGACAACAGCGCCACGGTGGGCGTGGATGTGAAATTCTGAGGATGGCCGGTCTCCCGGCCGGGGCAACCGGCCGGGAGAAAAAATTTTTGGCTTTTAGATAACGTATAGGTTAAGGTGCGACCTGAAAACTGAACCACAAAGCCCGCACGGGCCAGAACGCTAGGGGAGCAGAGATGGCGGCGCAAGACAGGCTTTATACCGTGACACAGCTGGGCACAGAGCTTGGCGTGACCGCGCGCACGCTGCGCTTTTATGAGGATAAGGGCCTGATCTCGCCCAAGCGCGCGGGCACCACGCGCATTTACACCCAGCGCGACCGTGGCCGGATGATCTTGATTTTGCGCGGCAAGCGGCTGGGCTTCAGCCTGCGCGAGATCAAGGAATATTTGGAGCTTTATGACGCCGACCCGAGCATGAGCCAGCAAAACCGGGCGCTGCTCAAGGCCGTGCGCGCGCGCATAAAACTGCTCGAGGACCAGCGCGTGGCGCTGGAGCTGACACTGGATGAATTGAGAACCATCGAGGCGCAGGTTGAGGGAATTTTAACCCACCAGCCGGCCCAGACGTAAATGCCCGCGCCCGAGGGCGCGCGGACCGCAATTTTTAGGAGAGTTTCATGCAACATACCGTGATCGCGGGCTATGTCCGCTCCCCCTTTACCCTGGCGGCCAAGGGCGCGCTGGCGCGCGTGCGGCCAGATGATCTGGCGGCGCAGGTGGTGGCCGCGCTGGTGGCGCGCACCCAGGTGGCGGCCGCGGATATCGAGGCGCTGATCATGGGCTGCGCCTTTCCCGAAGGCGAGCAGGGCTTGAACATCGCGCGGCTGGTGGGGCTGCATGCCGGGCTGCCGCAAAGCGTGGCTGGGTATACGGTCAATCAGTTCTGCGGCTCCTCGATGCAGGCGGTGCATATCGCGGCCGGGCATATCGCCACCGGCGCGGGCGAGGTGTTTATCGCCGCCGGGGTCGAGAGCATGAGCCGTGTGCCGATGGGCGGCTTCAACACCATGCCCAACCGGGCGCTGATTGAGAAAGTGCCCGCGGCCTATATGGGCATGGGCGAGACGGCCGAGAATGTGGCGGCGCGCTGGAACATTTCGCGCGTTGAGCAGGAGGCGTTTGCGGTGACCAGCCAGCAAAAGGCGGCGGCGGCGATGGCGGACGGGCGGCTGGCCGGCGAGATTGCCCCGATTGAGAGCAAGACGGGCATTGTGGACCAGGATGGCTGCCCGCGCCCCGATACCACCGCCGAGACGCTGGCCGGGCTCAAACCCGCCTTTAGCGCCAGCGGCACGGTGACGGCGGGCACGTCATCGCCGCTCACCGATGGGGCTTCGGCGGTGCTGGTGTGTTCGGAGGCTTATGCGGCGAAGCACGGGCTGCCGGTGCTGGCGCGGGTGAAGGCCTATGCCTCGGCCGGATGCGCGCCCGAGATTATGGGCATTGGCCCGGTGGCCGCGACCAAGAAGGCGCTGGCGCGCGCGGGGCTGAGCATGGGCGATATCGACGTGGTGGAGCTGAACGAGGCGTTTGCCTCGCAGGCGCTCGCCTGCATGCGCGATTTGGGGATTGACCCGGCCAAGGTGAATTTGGATGGCGGCGCCATTGCGCTGGGCCACCCGCTGGGCGCCACCGGCGCGCGCATTACCGGCAAGGCGGCCAGCCTGCTGGCGCGCGTGGGCGGCAAATATGCGCTGGCCACGCAATGCATTGGCGGCGGCCAGGGCATTGCCACCATTTTGGAGCGGGTGTGATGGCCATGTTCAACAAGATTGCCGTGATTGGCGCCGGCACCATGGGCGCCCAGATTGCCGCGCACTGTGCCAATGCCGGCGCGGAGGTGCTGCTGCTTGATATTGTGCCCCCGGGAGCGGCCAACCGCAACGCGCTGGCCGAGGGCGCGCTGGCCAAGCTGCGCAAGACCGAGCCGGCGGCGTTTATGTCGGACGACGCGGGCAAGCGCGTGAGCGTTGGCAATATCGAGGATGATTTGTGGAAGCTCGCCGAGAGCGACTGGATTGTGGAAGCCATTATCGAGCGGCTGGATTTGAAGCAGGCGCTTTATGGCAAGATCGACGCGGTGATGAAGGAGGGCGCGGTGGTGTCTTCGAACACCTCGACCATTCCGTTGAGCGCGCTCACCGCGGGAGTGAGCGAGCGGTTCCGGCGCGGGTTCTGCATTACGCATTTCTTCAATCCGCCGCGCTATATGCGGCTGCTGGAGCTGGTGAGCGCGCCCGAGACCGATAAGGCGCGCGTGGACGATTTGGCCCGGTTTATTGATGTGCGGCTGGGCAAGAGCGTGGTGCGGGCGAAAGACAGCCCCGGCTTTATCGCCAACCGGCTGGGCGTTTACTGGCTGCAGGGCGCGGTGGTGGAGGCGGCCAAGGCTGGGCTCGATGTGGAGGTGGCGGATGCGCTGATCGGCCGGCCGTTTGGTATCCCCAAGACCGGGGTGTTTGGGCTTGTCGATCTGGTGGGGCTGGATTTGATGCCTCACATTAATGCCAGCCTCGCCGCCACCCTGCCCGCTGACGATGCGTTTCATGCGTTGAATGTGAAGCTGCCGGTGATCGAGAGGATGATCGCGGGGGGGTATACGGGGCGCAAGGGCAAAGGCGGGTTTTATGCCCGTGGCGCCGATAAGAGCCGGGTGGCGATCGATCTTATCAGCGGCGAATACCGGCCGGTGCGCAAGCCCGACGTGGCGGAAGCCAAGGCGCGCGACCTGAAGGTGATTTTTGAAGGCACAACCCCCGAGGCCAGATATGGCGCCACCGTGATGGGGCGCACGCTGGCTTATGCGGCCTCGCTCATTCCCACGGCCGCCGAGCGGATCACCGATATCGATGAGGCGATGAAGCTTGGCTATAACTGGGCGAAGGGGCCGTTTGAGCTGATCGACCAGCTTGGCGCCGGGTGGTTTGCCGGCTGGCTGGAACGCCAGGGCATGACCGTGCCGCCCGTGCTGGAGGCCGCGCGGGGCAAGAGATTTTACGAGGTGCGGGACGGCCGGCTGCTGGCGCTGCACGAGGGCGCGCTGACCCCGGTGACGCGCCCAGACGGCGTGCTGCTGCTCGCAGACATTAAGCGCGCGCAGAAGCCCTTGCTGAAAAACGCCTCGGCGGCGTTGTGGGACATTGGCGATGGGGTGGAATGTTTCGAATTCACCTCGAAGAGCAATTCGCTCGATCTGGCCATTATGGAGTTGTTGGGTCAGGCGATCGCGCGGCGGCCCAAGGCGCTGGTTATTCATAATGAGGGGCGGAATTTCTCGGTGGGCGCCAATCTGGGGCTGGCTTTGCTGGCCGCCAACGTGGCGGCGTGGAGCGAGATCGAGACGCTGATCAAGACCGGGCAGGAGACCTATAAGGCCCTGAAATACGCGCCCTTCCCCGTGGTGGCCGCGCCGAGCGGCATGGCGCTGGGCGGCGGGTGCGAGATTTTGCTGCACGCGGACGCCATTCAGGCCCATGCCGAGCTTTATGCCGGGCTGGTGGAGGCCGGCGTGGGGCTGATTCCGGGATGGGGCGGCTGCAAGGAGATGCTGGCGCGCTTTGGCGCCCATAAGCGCCTGCCGCGCGGCCCGATGCCGGGGCCGGTGAAGGTGTTTGAGATGATCTCGACCGCTTATGTCTCGAAATCGGCCGCGCAGGCACAGGCCGCGCTGATTTTGCGCGAGGGCGATGAGGTGACCATGAACCGCGACCGGCTGCTGTTTGACGCCAAGCAAAAGGCGCTGGCCCTGGCGGAAAATTATACCCCGCCCGAGCCGCCGAAATTCCGGCTGCCCGGCGAGGCCGGGGCGGCGGCTTTTGGGCTGGCGGTGCGCGATTTTCACGCCAAGGGCATGGCCACGGAGTACGACGTGGTGGTGGCCGGTGAGCTGGGCACCATCCTCTCGGGCGGCACCGCCGACCCGACCGAGGAGGTGGATGAGGATTTTGTGCTGGCGCTGGAACGGGCCGGTTTCATGCGGCTGGTGAAGCGCGAGGGCACGCTCGCGCGCGTCGAGCACATGCTCACCGCCGGCAAGCCGCTGCGCAATTAAAGGAGCGAGAAAATGCAAACCTACAAGGCCCCGCTGCGCGATATGAAATTCGTGCTGCACGAGCTGATGAACGAGGCGCCGCTGCCGGGGCATGAGGAATTTACCCCTGAGCTGGTGGATTCGATTTTGGAGGAAGCCGGGAAATTTTGCGCCGAGCAGTTGCTGCCGCTCAATGCCAGCGGCGATTTGGAAGGCTGCGCGATTGAGAACGGCGTGGTGCGCACGCCGGCCGGGTTTAAGGCGGCTTATGACGCCTTTAACGAAGGCGGCTGGGGCGGGCTGGAAGCGGCGCCGGAATTTGGCGGCCAGGGCGCGCCGGCCACGCTCGCCAAGCTGGTGGAGGAGATGATCTGCGCCACCAATATCTCGTTTGGCATGTATCCCGGCCTGACGCAGGGCGCGGTGCGGGCGCTGGAGATTCATGGCACCGAGGCACAGAAGGCGCTGTATCTGCCCAAGATGATCTCGGGCCAGTGGTCGGGCACCATGTGCCTGACCGAGCCCCATTGCGGCACGGATCTGGGGCTGGTGCGCACCAAGGCGGTGGCGCAGGCGGATGGCTCTTACCGCATTACCGGGGCGAAGATCTTCATCTCGGCGGGGGAGCATGATCTCTCGGAGAACATCATTCACCTCGTGCTGGCGCGCGCGCCGGATGCGCCGCCTGGCATTAAAGGCATTTCGCTGTTCGTGGTGCCGAAATTGCTGCCCGATGCCGCCGGCGAGGCTGGGGCCGGCAATGGGGTTTCGTGCGCGGCGATCGAGCATAAGCTTGGGATCAAGGCCTCGAGCACCTGCCAGATGAATTTCGACGATGCCCAGGGCTGGCTGGTGGGGCAGCTCAACCGCGGCATGCAGGCGATGTTTGTGATGATGAACGCCGCCCGGCTGGGCGTGGCCACCCAGGGGCTCGGCATTGCCGAGGCGGCGTATCAAGGCGCCGTGCTTTATGCCAAGGAGCGCTTGCAGGGGCGCGCGCTCTCGGGCGCGAAATATCCGGAGAAGGCGGCCGACCCGATTATCGTGCACCCCGATGTGCGGCGCATGCTGCTGACCATGCGCGCTTATGTGGAGGGCTCGCGGGCGCTGGGCATGTGGGTGGCGCGCCGGCTGGATGAGGCGAACCACGAGCGGGACGAAGCCAAAAAAGCCGAAGCCGAGGAGTTTGTGGCCCTGCTGACCCCGGTGGTGAAGGCGTTTTTCACCGATGCCGGGTTTGAATGCGCCTCGCTGGCGGTGCAGGTTTATGGCGGGCATGGCTATATACGCGACCACGGCATGGAGCAGCTGCTGCGCGATGCCCGCATTGCCATGATTTATGAGGGCACCAACGGCGTGCAGGCGTTGGATTTGGTGGGGCGCAAGATGCCGGCGAATTTTGGCCGCGGCCTGCGGCGGTTTTTTCATCCGGTGGCGGCGTTTATCGAGGAGAATAAGGGCCATCCGGTATTGGGCCGGGCGGTGGGCGGCTTTGGCAAGGCCTTTGGCGCCTTGCAGCTGGCGACGTTTTTCATCGCCGAGAAGGCGCTGGCGGATGCCGAGGAGGCGGGCGCGGCGGCCACCGATTATCTGCGCCTGTTCGGGCTGGTGGCGCTGGGCTTCATGTGGCTGAAGATGATGAAGCTGGCGCTGGAAAAACTGCCCGATGCCGGGGTGGATGCGCCGTTTTACCAGGCCAAGCTCTCGACCGGACGGTTTTATCTGGAGCGGATGCTGCCGCAGGTGGGGGCTTTGCTGGCGGTGATCAAGGCCGGCAAGGGCGCGCTGATGGAACTGCCCGAAGAACTGTTCTGATGCTTTTGGGTGCCTGAAAAAAGCCTCCCCTGCGGGAGGCTTTTTTTGTTTGCGCCGGGGTGATGTGGATTGCGCGGCGGGTGGGGTTAGGCCACCGTCCAGGGGGCTGATTTGGTGTTCAATTTCATTGGTTCAGCTTGTGTCTTCCGGCTCAATCTAAACCAATATTGCGCTCGGTGGTTTTGGCGCGCACCAGCTTGAGGGCGGTGGCGAAGGCTTCATCGGCGTCGAGGGTGGTGGTGTCGATCAGCAGGGCGTCAGGGGCCTGGATGAGGGGGGCGCTGGCGCGGGTGCGGTCGGCTTCGTCGCGCGCCTCGACATCGGCGATGACGGCGGCGAAATCCGCCTCCTCGCCGCGCGCCTGGAACTCCAGCCAGCGGCGCCGGGCGCGGGCCTGCACGGAGGCGGTGACGAAGAGTTTCACATCCGCCTTGGGGAAGATGATGGTGCCGATGTCGCGGCCATCGAGCACGGCGCCGTGCCGGCCGCCGAAATTGCGCTGAAACTCCAGCAAGGCCTGGCGCACGGCGGGCAGCGAGGCGACCTGGGAGGCGGCTTTGGAGGTTTCGGCGTCTCGGAGATCGGGGCGGGCAAAATCAGCCTGGGTGAGGCTTCGCGCGGCCAGAAGGGCGGCCTGCTCATCGGCCGGGTCGGCGTTTGCCTCCAGCACGCGCTTGGCGGTGGCGCGGTAGAGCAGGCCGGTATCGAGGTAGGGCAGGCCAAGCTCGGCGGCCAGGCGCTTGGCCAGCGTGCCTTTGCCGGCGGCGGCCGGGCCATCGATGGCGATGATCATTGGGCGGAGAGTCCGGCGCCGAGGCTTTGCATGAGGGGCACGAAGCCGGGGAAGGAGGTATCGATGAAGCTGGCATCATCGATACGGACGGGCTGGGTGGAGGCCTGGCCCAGCACCAGGGCGCTCATGGCCAGGCGATGATCCATGTGGGTTTCGACCACGCCGCCGCCGGGCAGGCCGCCAGTGCCGTGGATGATCAGGTCATCGCCCTCGATTTCGACGCGCGCGCCGTTGACGCTGAGCAGGGCGGCGGTGGCGGAGAGGCGGTCGCTTTCCTTGACGCGCAACTCGGACAGGCCGCGCAGGCGCGACGTGCCCTGGGCGAAGGCGCACAGCACGGCGAGGATGGGGTATTCATCGATCATCGAGGGGGCGCGCTCGGGCGGGACATCGACCGCCTTGAGGGTGGTGTGGATGGCGATGAGGTCGCCCACCGGCTCGCCGCCCTGGGTGCGGGCATTTTGCACGGGCAGGCTGGCGCCCATTTCACGCAATGTCTCGAACAGGCCAGCGCGCAGCGGGTTGAGGCCAACGCCCCGCACCGTGACCTGCGAGCCGGGCACCAAGAGCGCGGCGGCCACGGGAAAGGCGGCGGAGGACGGGTCACCGGGAACCACCACGTCGGCGGCGCACAGCTCGGGCTGGCCCCAGAGCTTGATGCCCCTGCCCCGCCCCACGCGCTCGACCTCGACGCGCGCGCCGAAATGGCGGAGCATGTTCTCGGAATGATCGCGGGTGGGTTCGGGCTCTTCGACCTCGGTGACGCCGCGGGCATTCAGCCCGGCCAGCAGCACGGCGGATTTGACCTGGGCGGAGGCGACCGGCAGGCGATAGCTGAGCGGCATGGATTCGCGCGCCCCCCGGATGGTGAGCGGCAGGCGGTTGCCCGCGCGGGCGAGAAACTGCGCGCCGGTTTGCTTCAAGGGCTCGATGACGCGGGCCATGGGGCGTTTACGCAGCGAGGCATCGCCGGTCATGACGGCGTAAAGCTCGTGGGAGGCGAGGATGCCGGCGAGCAGGCGGGCGGCGGTGCCGGAATTGCCCATGTCGAGCACGTCTTCGGGCTCGGTGAGGGCGCCGATGCCGCGCCCCGAGACCAGCCAGTCATCGCCATCACGCGAGATTTCGGCGCCCAGGGCCGCCATGGCGGCGGCGGTGCGCAGCACGTCCTCGCCGGTGAGCAGGCCGGTGATGCGGGTTTGCCCGACCGCCAGCGCGCCGAACATGAGGGCGCGGTGGCTGATGGATTTGTCACCCGGGACGGAGATGGTGCCGGTGAGCGGGCGGGAGGGCTTGGCGCTGGCGTACGGGCGGGGGGATGGGGCGTTCATGGCCCCGCCGATTAGCACGGCTGAGCGGCTTTGCCATAGAGTGAAGGCAAGAGGTTTGACAGGAAAGGCGCGCCGTGGCATCGCCCCGGCCTTGAGTGAATTGATTTGGACCTGAGGGTGACATGGCGAAACCGGAACTTGGTGAAAAACATACCTGCGTCTCTTGCGGCACGCGGTTTTTCGACCTCGGCAAGGAGCCGGCGGTGTGCCCGAAATGCGGGGTGGAGCAACCCGCCGAGCAGCCGCGCCTGAAGCGCGCCGCGCCGCTGCCCGAGGAGCAGAAGAAGACCGCCAAGCCCGAGATCGACGCGGATGATATTGACGTCGAGGTGCCCGATGATGGCGACGACGAGGATATTCTGGAAGATACCGATGACCTCGACGATGGCGCGGACGTGATTGACGCCGATATCGACGTGCAGCCCGAGGGCGGCGAGGACGAACGGTAAGGGTTTTAAACGTTTTTTGGGTGCCGCCTTTTTTTCAAAAAAGGCGGCGTCTTCCGCAACAAAAAAGCCCCCCGGAAACCGGGGGGCTTTTTTGTTGCGGAGCACGTGGGGCCTTTTTGAAAAAAGGCCCCACACCCCCAAAAACTTTTAAAATTTAGGCGCCGGCCTGGGTGACGAACTTGGTCACCAGATAAGGCTCAAGGCCTTCGGCGCCGCCCTCGGAGCCGTAGCCGGAATCCTTGACGCCTCCGAACGGGGTTTCGGGCAGGGCCAGGCCGTGATGGTTGATCGCCACCATGCCCGATTCCAGCTCGGACGCCAGCGCCGTGGCGGTTTTGGTGTTGCGCGTATAGGCATAGGCCGCCAAGCCGTAGGGCAGACGGTTGGCCTCGGAGATCACGTCCTCGAAGGTCTGGAAGGGACGGAAGATGGCGACCGGGCCGAACGGCTCCTCGTTCATCAGGCGGGCGTCCATCGGCACGTCGGCGATGGCGGTGGGCTCGAAGAAATAGCCCTTGTTGCCCGCGCGCTTGCCGCCCGTGCGCACCGTCGCGCCCTTTTGCACGGCATCGCCGATCAGGGCTTCCATGGCCGCCACGCGGCGGTCATTGGCGAGCGGGCCCATGGTGGTGTCGGGCTCCAGGCCGTTGCCGAGCTTGAGCGCCTCGCACTTGGCGACGAACTTGCCCAGGAACTCCTCGTACACGCCTTCCTGCACCAGAAAGCGCGTGGGGGCGACGCAGACCTGGCCGGCATTGCGGAACTTGTTGGCGGCCAGAATGGTCGCCGCGCTGTCGAGGTCGGCGTCGTTGAAGACGATGGCGGGGGCGTGGCCGCCGAGTTCCATGGTCGCGCGCTTCATGTGCTTGCCGGCCAGCGCGGCCAGATGCTTGCCGATGACGGTGGAGCCGGTGAAGGAGATCTTGCGGATGGTCGGGTGCGGGATGAGGTACTCGGAGATTTGCGCCGGCACACCGAACACCAGCTGCACGGTGCCGTAGGGCACGCCGGCATCGATGTAGGCACGCACCAGCTCGGCGCAGGAGGCCGGGGTTTCCTCGGGCCCCTTGAGGATGAAGGCACAGCCCGCCGCCAGGGCGGCGGAGATTTTGCGCACGGCCTGGCTCATGGGGAAGTTCCAGGGCGTGAAGCCCGCCACCACGCCCACCGGCTCGCGGAGCGAGAGCTGATAGACGCCGGGCACGCGGTTGGGGATGACGCGGCCATAGGCGCGGCGGCCTTCCTCGGCGAACCAATCGACCACATCGGCCGAGCCCAGGATCTCGATC
The DNA here is from genome assembly GCA_021781835.1 of Pseudomonadota bacterium. Classification (GTDB taxonomy): domain Bacteria; phylum Pseudomonadota; class Alphaproteobacteria; order Acetobacterales; family Acetobacteraceae; genus Acidocella. The sequence continues at coordinate 48,315 of JAJXWD010000009.1, forward strand.
TTGGCTTCGCCCACCGGCTTGCCCTGCTCCATGGTCATCAGGCGCGCGATATGGTCGGCGCGCTCGCGGATGAGGTCGGCGGCGCGGCGCATGATCTTGCTGCGCTCATAGGCGGTCATCTTGCGCCAGGTGGCGAAGCCCTTGGCGGCGGCGTCCAGGGCGGCGTCGAGGTCGGGGATCTCGGCGTGGGCGAGCGTGCCGATCACCTCTTCGGTGGCGGGGTTGATGACGTCGAGCGTCTTGCCGCTTTTGGCGTCGCACCACTGGTCGCCGATGAATAATTGCACGTTCTGGTACATTGGTTCCTCCTGGAAGCGACGGGCCAGATGAGCGGCCCGCCTGATTAAAATGGGGCTGTGCCGCTCAGCTCTCCGAGATGACGCGGCGCATGGTTTCGATCATCTCGCTGATCTGGTCGGGCGTGGCGGCGAAGGGGGGGGCCAGCACGATGGATTCGCCGGCCGCGCGCAACACGAGCCCCTGCTCGAAAGCCCGGCGCAGGATGCGGAAGCCGCGCTCGCCGGGGTTGCCCTTGGGCGCCACCTGCACGGCGCCCAGCAGGCCATGGCCACGGGTATCGACGACATCGGGCAGGGATTTGCAGGCGGCGATCTGCGCGAGGAAGGCCGGGCTCAACGCGCGCACACGGGCGAAACTGTCTTCCTCGCGGTAGATTTTGAGGGTGGCGAGCGCGGCCGCCACCGCCGCCGGGTGCGCCGAATAGGTATAGCCGTGATAGAATTCGACGGAATTTTCGGGCGCGGCATCGAGGATGGTTTGCTGGATATCCTCGCGCACGGCCACCGCCGCCATGGGGATGGAGGCGTTGTTGATCGCCTTGGCCATGGTGATGAGGTCGGGGGTGACGCCGAAGGTTTGGGCGGCGAAGGCGTGGCCGGTGCGGCCAAAGCCGGTGATGACCTCATCGAAGATGAGCAGGATGCCGTGTTTGGTGCAGATGTCGCGCAGGCGCTGGAGATAGCCCTTGGGCGGCACCAGGATGCCCGTGGAGCCGGCGACGGGCTCGACGATGCAGGCGGCGATGGTATCGGCGCCGTGAAGCTGGACGAAACGCTCCAGATCATCGGCGAGGTCGGCGCCGTGCTCGCCCTCGCCCATCTGGAACAAATTTTCCTTGATGTGGGTGTGGCGCAGATGCGCGACGCCGGGCAGGCCGACGCCGAAGGATTTGCGGTTATTGACCATGCCGCCGACCGACCAGCCGCCAAAGCCAACACCGTGATAGCCGCGCTCGCGGCCAATGAAACGCTGGCGCGCGCCCTCGCCGCGGACGCGGTGATATTGCAGGGCGACTTTCAGGGCGGTGTCGACCGCCTCGGAGCCGCTGTTGGTGAACAGGATGCGGTTGAGGCCGGGCGGTGTGAGGGCGGCGATTTGGGTGGCCAGATCGAACGCCACCGGCACGCCATATTGGAAGGGCGGCGCGTAATCGAGCGTTTCCATCTGGCGGTAGACGGCATCGCGGATCTCAGGCCGGCCATGGCCGAGGGGGATGCAATAGAGGCCGGAGGAACCATCGAGCAGTTTATCTCCTTGAGGTGTAAAATAATAAACACCTTCGGCGCGGGAGATGAGGCGGGGCTGCTCGTGGAACTGGCGGTTGGCCGTGAAGGGCATCCAATGATTGGCTAGCGGCGCGTTGCTGCCGTGGGCGACGACGTTCATGGTACACTCCTTCACATCAGGGAGATTACTATTTTAAACACCTCATGTCAGCTATTTCTTTGCGGGCGCGCATGAACGGCCCGCATGGCGGGCAGAACGGCGCGGGCTTGGAGGAAGCGACAGAGCCTGCGCCGTATTTGATCTGATTTTGGCTGCCCCGTCACCCTTGCTCAGGCACATGCCTGGGTGATGACGGGCGCAAGGGCGCGGTATTCGGCGATGCGGGCGGAGCCGGGGCGCCAGGCGAGCGAGAGGGTGCGCCAGCCGCCGGCACCTTCGAGGGGGCGCAGCTCGACGCCCGTGCCCTCGGTGAGCCCAGCCTGGATGGCGAGGCGGGGCACCAGCGTGACGCCTAAACCGCCAGCCACCATTTGGATGAGGGTGTGCAGCGAGGTGGCGGCGAAGCGGGTTTCGCGGGTGGAGGTGTTGCAGACGGCGAGCACCTGGTCGCGCAGGCAGTGGCCATCTTCGAGAAGCAGGAACTGCTCGGCGGCGAGCGCCGCCGGGGCGAGGCCGGCGCGGGCCGCCAGCGGATGGCCGGGCGGCAGGGCGGCCAGGAATTCATCCTGCACGAGGGGCAGCGTCTCGGCGCCGCCGGAGACGCAGGGTTCGGCCAGGATGAGCAGGTCGAGCTGGCCGTCTTCGAGCTGGGCGGTCAGGCGCTCGGTCTGGTCCTCACGCAAATAAAGCTTGAGGCCGGGGAAGCCGGCGCGCAGCCGCGGCATGAGGCGGGGCAGCAGGAACGGGCCGATGGTGGGGATGAGCCCCAGACGCAGCGGGCCAGACATAGGGGCGCGGGCGGCATCGGCGGCTTCGGCCACCTGGGCCAGGGCCGCCAGGGCGGCGCGGGCTTTTTCGACCAGCTCCTGGCCCAGCGGGGTGAAGACGGCGTGCTTGGGGGCGGAACGGTCGAGGATTTGCGCGTCCAGCCCGCGCTCGAGCGCCAAGATGCCCGCCGAGAGCGTGCTTTGCGAGACCGCGCAGCTCGACGCCGCGCGGGAGAAATGCCCCGTCTCGGCGAGCGAGACGAGGTAGCGGAGCTGCTGGGGCGTGGGCAGATAGGCGGCCATCAGGCCACGGGGGTTTGGCGGATGAGATAATCGAACGCCGACAAGGCCGCCTTGGCCCCCTCGCCCGCCGCGATGATGATTTGCTTGTAGGGCACGGTGGTGGCGTCTCCGGCCGCGAAAATGCCCGGCTGGGAGGTTTCGTTGCGCGGGTTGACCTCGATCTCGCCACGGGGGCTGAGGGCGATGGTGTCTTTGAGGAAGTCTGAGTTGGGGACCAGGCCGATCTGCACGAAAATGCCCGCGAGGTCGATCCGGCGGGTCTCGCTGGTTGTGCGGTTCTGGTAGGAGAGGCCGGTGACCTTGTCGCCATCGCCATGCACCTCGGTGGTGAGGGCGGAGACGATGATGGTGACGTTGGGCAGGCTCTTGAGCTTGGCTTGCAGCACGGCGTCCGCCCGCAGCTGGTGGTCGAACTCGATGAGGGTGACGTGGGCGGTGATGCCGGCGAGGTCGATGGCGGCCTCGACCCCTGAATTGCCGCCGCCGATGACCGCGACCGGCTTGGCCTTGAAGAGCGGGCCATCGCAATGCGGGCAGTAGGCGACGCCCTTGGTGCGGTATTCGGCTTCGCCCGGCACGCCCATGGAGCGCCAGCGGGCGCCGGGGGACAGAACCACGGACTTGGCCTTGACCGCCGCGCCCGAGGCCAGTTGCACCTCGAACAGCCCGCCCTGCTCGTTGGGGGGTACGACGCGCTGGGCGCGCTGGCCTTTCATGATGTCGACGCCGTAATCGCGGGTGTGGGCCTCGAGGGCGGCGGCGAGCTTGGGGCCTTCGGTGTGGGAGACGGAGATGAAATTCTCGATCGCCATGGTGTCGAGCACCTGGCCGCCGAAACGCTCGGCGACCACGCCGGTGTTGATGCCCTTGCGCGCGGCATAAATGGCCGCCGCCGCGCCGGCCGGGCCGCCGCCGACCACCAGCACATCGAACACCGCCTTTTTGGCGATGATTTCGGCGGCACGGGCCAGGGCGCCGCTATCGAGCTTGGCGAGGATTTGCTCGAGGCTCATGCTGCCGGCGCCGAACTCGGCGCCGTTGAGCTTGATGGTGGGCACGGCGAGGATTTTCTCGGCCTCGACTTCTGCCTGGAAGGCCGCGCCATCGACCGCAATGTGGCGGATGTTGGGGTTGAGCACGGCCAGCACGTTGAAGGCCTGCACGACCTCGGGGCAGACCTGGCAGGACTGCGAGAAATAGGTGGTGAAATGATAGTCGCCAGGCAGCGCCTTGATCTGTTCGATCAGTTCCGGCTCGATTTTGGGCGCCACGCCGCCGGTTTGCAGCAGGGCCAGGATGAGGGAGGTGAATTCATGCCCCATGGGCAGGCCGGCGAAGCGTATGCCGTGAGCGGCGCCTTCGCGGATGATCTCGAAGGAGGGCTTGCGGGGGTCATCGCCATCGACCCGCAGCGTGATGCGGGGGGATTGGGCGGCGATGTCTTCGAGCAGGCCGCGCATCTCCATGGACAGCGCCCCTTCATCGAGCGTGGCGACCAGGGTGATGTTTTCGGTCATGCGGGCGAGATAGGCCTGCAACTGGCCCTTGAGGCTGTTGTCCAACATGGGGTGTCCCTGATGTTTACCAGTTTGGGGCGCGGGCTGAGAGGCTCGAAGCCGGGCGCCGGGGGTGGCTGGCCCTTGCGGGCCAGCCGGGAGGGTTAGATTTTGCCGACCAGATCGAGCGAGGGGGCGAGGGTCTTCTCGCCTTCCTTCCACTTGGCGGGGCAGACCTCGCCAGGGTGGGCGGCGACATACTGCACGGCCTTGATCTTGCGCAGCAGCTCCTTGGCGTCGCGGCCAACGCCGCCGGCGCTGATTTCGACGGTCTGGATGGTGCCGTGCGGGTCGACGATGAAGGTGCCGCGGTCAGCCAGGCCGGCCGCTTCGATGAGCACGTCGAAATTACGCGAGATCGCGTGGGTCGGGTCGCCGACCATGACGTAGTTGATCTTCTTCACGGCGGCCGAGGTGTCGTGCCAGGCTTTGTGGGAGAAATGCGTGTCGGTCGAGACGGCGTAAATTTCGACGCCCAGCTTCTGGAATTCGGCGTAATGATCGGCGAGGTCTTCGAGCTCGGTGGGGCAGACGAAGGTGAAGTCGGCGGGGTAGAAGAACACCACCGACCACTTGCCCTTCAGGCTGGCCTCGGTGACATCGATGAACTTGCCGGCCTGGAAGGCTTTGGCGGCAAAAGGCTTAACTTCCGTGTTGATCAACGACATGAATTACTCCTCCGAGTGGTTTGGTCTCAACGGGGGTGGTTCTATCGGGATTTGCCTGATCGGGGAAATTGAATTTTTCGGCTTGGATGATCGATTGAGACGATAGATCCCCCCTGCCCTGTTCGCTGCAACCAGCGTGGGCAGCGGCCTAAATGGGCAAAAATTTTTGCGGGCTGCGAGGCGCGCGCCACCGCTCCAAGCGCGCCGAGCAGGGGGCTTTTTTAAAAAAGTCTCCTGCGTGCCATTAAAAAACCCGCCCTCTTGAGGGCGGGTTGTTTTAATGGCTTGAGGGTGTGAGGGCGTTTTTGCCCTCTCCCGCGCGGGGCGCCTCGCAGCCCCTCAAAACTTTTACACCTTGGGCCGAGGCGTTAGCCCTGGCGCTCCAGCATCATCTGCTTGACCTTGCCGATGGCTTTCGCCGGGTTGAGGCCCTTGGGGCAGGTCTGGGTGCAGTTCATGATGGTGTGGCAGCGATAGAGCTTGAAGGGGTCCTCCAAGGCGTCCAGGCGCTTGCCGGTGGCCTCGTCGCGCGAATCGGCGATCCAGCGATAGGCGGCCATGAGCACGGCGGGGCCGAGATAGCGGTCGCCGTTCCACCAATAGCTGGGGCACGAGGTGGAGCAGCAGAAGCACAGGATGCACTCCCACAGACCATCGAGCTCGGCGCGCTCTTCCTTGGACTGCAGACGCTCGGCGTCCGGCGGCGGGGCGGTTTCGGCTTGCAGCCAGGGCTCGATGGAGCGGTACTGCGCGTAGGGCTGCGACAGGTCGGGCACCAGGTCCTTGACCACCGGCATGTGCGGCAGCGGGTGGATGGTGACGTCGCCCTTCACTTCCTCAATGGGCTTGAGGCAGGCGAGCGTGTTGGCGCCGTCGATGTTCATGGCGCACGAGCCGCAGATGCCTTCGCGGCAGGAACGGCGGAAGGTGAGCGTTGAGTCGACCTCGTTCTTGATCTTGACGATCGCGTCGAGGACCATGGGACCGCATTTGTCGAGGTCGATCTCGTAAGTGTCCATGACGGGGTTTTTGCCGTCGTCCGGGTTCCAGCGATAGACCTTGAACGCCTTGACGCGCTTGGCGCCGGCGGGGGCCTTGTAGGTCGTGCCCTCGCCGATGACGGAGTTCTTAGGAAGGTTGAATTCAGCCATTTGTCAGCTCCTCCGCTTTCCTTAGTAAACGCGCTTCTTGGGCGGGAAGACCGACACTTCGTTGGTCAGTGTCTGCATCTTCACCGGGCGATAGGTGAGATCGACCTTGCCGTCCTCATGCACATGGGCGACCGTGTGCTTCATCCAGTTGGCATCGTCACGGTCGGGGAAGTCGTCGTGCGCCTGGGCGCCGCGGCTTTCCTTGCGGGCTTCGGCGCCGACGATGGTGGCGGTGGCGTTGCCGAGCAGGTTTTGCAGCTCCAGCGCCTCGACGAGGTCGGAGTTCCAGATCAGCGAGCGGTCGGCCACCTTCATGTCGCTCATGGCGCCCCACAGCTTGGAGACCTTGTCGACACCTTCGGTGAGGGAGGCCGAGTTGCGGAACACCGCCGCGTGGCCCTGCATGGCGCGCTGGAGCTGGTCGCGCAGCTCGGCCACCGGGGTGGCGCCGTTGGCGTGGCGGGTTTTGTCGAAGCGGGCGAGCGAGGCCTCGCCGGCGTTGGCGGGCAGCGGGGCCTGGGTGGCGCCGGGCTTCACGGTCTCGGCGGCGCGGTGGGCGGCGGCGCGACCGAACACCACGAGGTCGAGCAGCGAATTGGTGCCCAGGCGGTTGGCGCCGTGCACCGACACGCAGGCGGCTTCGCCGACCGCCATCAGGCCGGGAACCACGGCGTCGGGGTTGTCGGCGGTGGGGCGGAGCACCTCGGCCTTATAGTTGGTCGGGATGCCGCCCATGTTATAGTGCACGGTGGGCAGAACCGGGATCGGCTCCTTGGTCACATCGACGCCCGCGAACACGCGCGCGGTCTCGGAGATGCCGGGCAGGCGCTCGTGCAAAATATCGGCGCCGAGATGCTCGAGATGGAGCAGGATGTGGTCCTTGTTCGGGCCCACGCCGCGGCCTTCGTTGATCTCGATGGTCATCGAGCGGGACACGACGTCACGCGAGGCGAGGTCCTTGGCCGTGGGGGCGTAACGCTCCATGAAGCGCTCGCCCTCGGCATTGGTGAGGTAGCCGCCTTCGCCGCGCGCGCCCTCGGTGATGAGGCAGCCGGCGGGGAAGATGCCGGTGGGGTGGAACTGCACGAACTCCATGTCCTGCACCGGCAGGCCGGCGCGGATGACCATGCCGCCGCCGTCACCCGTGCAGGTGTGGGCGGAGGTGCAAGACAGCCAAGCGCGGCCATAGCCGCCAGTCGCCAGCACCACGGTCTGGGCGCGGAAACGGTGGATGGAGCCGTCTTCCAGGCACCAGGCCATGACGCCGCGGCAGGCGCCTTCATCGTCCATGATGAGGTCGAGGGCGAAATATTCGACGAAAAACTCGACCTCGTGCTTCAGGCTCTGCTGATAGAGCGTGTGGAGCATGGCGTGGCCGGTACGGTCGGCGGCGGCGCAGGCGCGCATGGCCGGCTCCTTGCCGTAATCCTTCATGTGGCCGCCGAAGGGACGCTGGTAGATCTTGCCGTCCTCGGTGCGCGAGAAGGGCATGCCGTAATGCTCAAGCTCGCGGATGGCGGGGATGGCCTCGCGGCACATATATTCAATGGCGTCCTGGTCGCCCAGCCAGTCCGACCCTTTCACGGTGTCGTACATGTGCCAGCGCCAGTCATCCTCGCCCATGTTGCCCAGAGCAGCCGAGATGCCGCCCTGCGCCGCCACGGTGTGCGAGCGGGTGGGGAACACCTTGGTGATGCAGGCGGTTTTGAGGCCAGCCGCGCCCATGCCGAGCGTGGTGCGCAGGCCCGAGCCGCCGGCGCCGACGACCACGACATCGTAGGTGTGGTCGATGACATTGTAAGCCCCGAAGGCGGGCTTCGAAATCGCGTTCATGAGAGCGTTATCCCCTTCAGAGAGCGAGCTTGAGGATGGAGACGACCGAAAGCAGACCCAGCAGGATCACGCCGGCCTTGACGATGAAGGTGAGCGCGAGGCGCTGCGCGTCGGGGCGGACATAGTCTTCGATGACCACCGTCAGGCCCAGGCCGATATGGTGATAAAGCGTGACCGCGAAGGCGATGAACAGCACCGCGTTCCAGGGCAGCGCCATGTAGGCGGCAATGCCCGCGGCGTCGGCATGGCCAAGCGCCACCACCGAAAACACCACATAAAGCGTGAGCGGAATGAGCGCGACCGCGGAGACACGCTCGGCCCACCAGTGCGCCGAACCGGTTTTGGCGGCGCCCAGGCCCTTGGCACGGCCCAGCGGCGAGCGGCGGATATGAACGGAGGGGTTGGGGTTGCTGCTCATGATCTCACCACACCAGATAAGCGGCGACCACGGTGACCGCGGCCAGGATGACGGAGCCGGCGATGACCAGCTTGCCCGAACGGTGCATGTCGGGCAGTTCGAAGCCCTTGCCCGCGTCCCACGCCAGATGGCGCAGGCCGTTGAGGAAATGGTACCACAGCGCCCAGCTGAAGCCGGCCAGCACCAGCAGCCCGATGAGGGAGCCATAAACCGCCTGAACCACGGAGAGCACCGAGTCGCCCGCGGCGGCGGCGGCCAGCCAGATGGTGAGGAACAATGCCCCCGCGCTCAAGGCCACGCCCGTGATGCGGTGCATGATTGAGGTGCCCGACGAGATGCGGACCATGTTATAGGCTTGCAGATGCGGCGAAAGCGGCCGGCGGACCAGCTTCCCTTCCGAGTTGCGCCCTACCATCAGGGCTTCGCGGACATCCTTCATGGAAAACCTTTCAGTGTGGCCGTTACACGCAATTTTGTGCAGGTGCTTAGTCCCCGGTTTGGCCGAGGTCAACGCCGGTGCCAGGATGGGACAGGCAAAAAATTTCGCCCCCGCTCAGGGGGTGAGACGGAACAGGGTGACCTCGCGGAAATCCCCGTCCTCCAATTCCCGCGAGGTCGGCACTTTATAGGTGGCGAGCCGCTCACCCGGCGACTGGGGGCGGTATTTGCGGCCCGGATCGCCCATGATGACCGGAATTTTCGCAGAGCAGGCGCGTAGCCAGGGCATGATGTGGGCGGTCATCGGCGCCTCGTAACAGACATCGCCGACGAGGATGATGTCCCATTCGGGCGGGTGGCCGACCAGATCCGCGATGCGGGGGGTAACGGCAAGATTGTTCAGCTCGGCATTGAGCGAGATGGCGGCGCCGGCGAGCGGGTCGATGTCGGCGGCCTCGACATAAGCGGCGCCGGCGCGGGCGGCGGCGAGCGCGGCCAGACCGCCGCCGGCCGCGAAATCCAGCACGCGCAGGCCGCGCACCAGCGCGGGATGGGTGGTGATGTGGCGGGCCAGAGCCTCGGAGCCGGGCCAGGAAAAGGCCCAGAAAGGCGGCGCCAGATTATGCGCGGCGAGGAAGCCTTCGGTCGCCTGCCACAGCGGGGTGATTTCGGAGGCCAGGTACAAACGCAACTCGGGCACCAGGGCGGAGTGCCCGGGCGCCAGATGGCCGCGGATGAAAGCTGGCAGGCTCGACGGAACCATGGGCGGGCCGCGCCGCGCGGGCGGCGCGGGCGTGAGGCTTAGAGGGCGAGCTGGCGGAATTTCTTGCGCGGGGCGCTGGCGTAGGGATCAACCGCCGGCAGATTCGACTCGGACAATTCATCGAGCAGACGCTCGATGCGCAGGCGCTCATGAGCCTGGGCGGCCCAGCGCGCGGCCAACGGCCACAGCACGATGGTTGCCTGCATGAGCAGGGCCACTAGGCCGGCACCGGTCCGGCCATCGGCGAAAAATTTCGCGCAGGGAAAAATTTTGTCCATTTTGAACGACGGCATTTCGGCAAATCCCTCAAGGCGGCAATGCAAGTTTGTCGCAACAACTCATCTCAAGTCAAGATAATTACCAGATGGAATCCCAGCTTTTCATAGACTTATCGTCGAGAGTTGGAAAGGCGTGGCCTACGGCAGAGATGCAGTCAAAAAATCAATGGGTTACAGAGTTTTTTTGAAGCAGGTCGACACAAACCTTTCCCTAAATCAACGATAAACTTCTAAATAATGATCAAGCTTCAACCCGTTCCGATAAATTTTCTATAGACCATTGGGACGGCAAAGCCACGCCCGCCCCTGAAATGTGAGCAAACTGTCATTTTAACCCTCAGTCAACAATAAATTTATTGTGAAACCCGACGGCACGCCGGCCGGGGGCTTTATAAACATAAAGTTATTATTTCGATGTAGGATAATTTTCTCGATGTAGATCAAAGCCCTGAACTAAATCTTGCGGAGATTACGGCAATCCCATGCACCACCCAAGATTTAACAAGCACCCTTATGCATGTGCAAAAACCAAGGCTTTAGGCCGATTCCCGGTGCATTTGGCGAGACCGCGCGGCTAAAACATGCATTTGCACTTCAGCTATGCCCTGCCAACATACGGCTGGACGAGGTGGTCTCGGAAGCCTTGATGCCGGAAAAATACCGGCCGGGCCGGCAAAAACCGGCCAGACCTGTACCAAATTGACACGCTCAGGACCGCGCGGCGGCCAGCTCCGACTCCAGCGCCGCCACGCGGGCTTCCAGCGCCTCGGCCTGGGCGCGGGCCTTGGAGGCCAGCTCGGCCATGGCGTCGAACTCCTCGCGCTTCACGAGGTCGAGCCGGCGCACCACCTCCTCGGCGCGGGCGCGGGCCAGGGAGCCCAGCTCCTCGCGCAGGCCGGCCAAGGCCGAAATGGCCCCACCGGCGACACCGGCCAGGTCATCGAAGAATTTCGGGCGATCATTCATCACGGGGGGGCCTTCTCTGTTGGTCTCAACCTTCATATAACCCCGGTCATGATACTGGTCACGGGTGGCGCTGGGTTTATTGGGTCCAATCTGCACGCGGCGCTGACCGCCGACGGGCAGGAGGTGGTGGTGGCCGACTGGCTTGGCCATGACGGGCAAAAATGGCGCAATCTTGCCAATCACCCGCCCGCGCAGCTGATCGCGCCCGAGCAGATCGAGGCGTTTCTTGAGCATGACATGCGCGTGACCGCCATTGTGCATCTGGGCGCGATCTCGGAAACCACCGCGACGGATGGCGATCTGGTGTGGCACACCAATGTCACCCTCTCGCAAAAGCTCTGGCATTGGTGCGCCGAGCGGCGGGTGCGGTTTATTTATGCCTCCTCGGCCGCCACCTACGGCAACGGCGCCCGCGGGTTTGACGATGATTTTTCCCTGCCCGCGCTCAAAACACTGAAGCCGCTCAATTTATACGGCTGGAGCAAGCACGCTTTTGATCTGTGGGTGGCCACCCAGGCGGCCGAGCACGCCAAGATGCCGCCCAACTGGGCGGGGGTTAAGTTTTTCAACGTCTATGGCCCGAACGAGTACCATAAGGGCAAGATGATCTCGGTGGTGAAGGTGAAGCATGACGAGGTGCGCCAGGGCTTGGCGCCCCGGCTGTTCCGCTCGGACCACCCCGAGATTGCCGACGGCCAGCAGGCGCGCGACTTTATTTATATCGACGATGTGGTGGCGGCGCTGAAATTTTTGCTCACCGCGCCGGATTTGCGGGGGATTTACAACCTCGGCACCGGCGTGCCCCGCTCTTATGCCGACCTCGCCGCCGCCGTGTGCCGGGCCAACGGGGCGGAACCCCGGATCGAGTTCATAGACATGCCCGCGAATTTGCGCGGGCAGTACCAAAGCTATACGGCCGCGCGCATGGACCGGTTGACGGGGCTTGGCTTCAACCACCGCTTCCATACCCTTGAAGAAGGGGTGGAGGCCTATATCCGAAACCATTTGCTCAAAGCGGATCCTTATCTGTGAAGGTTATCAACTGGCCCGATTTCTCGCCGGTGCTGTTCAGCATCGGTCCTTTTGCCGTGCATTATTATGCATTGGCCTATATCACCGGCTTGCTGCTGGGCTGGTGGCTGGCGCGCAAGCTGGTGGGCATGGCCCCCATGGCCGCAACACCCGCGCAGGTGGATGATTTTCTCACCTGGGCGGTGCTGGGCGTGCTGGTCGGCGGGCGGCTGGGCTATGTGATTTTTTACCAGAGCCATTTTGAGAGCTGGGGGCATATGCTCACCCACCCGATCGACATCATCGCGGTGTGGCGGGGCGGCATGGCCTCGCATGGCGGGTTTATCGGCGTCACCGTCGCCATCATCTGGTTTTCGCTCAAGAACAAGCTCGATATGTTCAAGTTTGGCGACCGGGTGGCGGTGTGCGTGCCGATCGGGCTGTTTTTGGGGCGAATCGCCAATTTCATCAATGGCGAGCTGTGGGGGCGGGTGGCCGATGCCGGCTCGAAATTCCCCTTGCTGGTGATTTTTCCGCAATCGGGAACATTGGCCCCGCGCTACCCCTCGGAATTGATCGAGGCGGCGACCGAGGGGCTGATCCTGTTCATCGTGATGATCAGCGCCGTGCAAAGCGCCAGGCTGCGGGAAAAACCCGGCTTCCTGGCCGGGCTGTTTCTTGTCCTTTACGGGGTGGCGCGGATTTTTTCGGAATGTTTCCGCGAGCCGGACAGTTTTCTGGGATTTTTGCCCTTTCACACCACCATGGGGCAGATTCTCTCGGTGCCGGTGATGATCGGCGGCGCGTATCTGATCTGGCGGAGCGGGCGTGAACGCACGGCCTGAACGGTTCGATGCCTTCATGGCGCGGGCCAATGCGGCCTATTACGCCACCCATGACCCGTTTGCCGATTTTGTCACCGGGCCGGAACTGACCCAGGTGTTTGGCGAGCTGCTGGGAGCCTGGGCCAAATATGTCTGGCAGGTGATGGGCGCGCCCGAGGATGTGATCCTGGCCGAGGCTGGGCCCGGGCGCGGCGTGCTGATGGCCGACGCGCTGCGCGCTTGGCCCATGCGCAATGTGCATTTTATTGAAAGCTCGCCCAGGCTGCGGGCCGAGCAGCGGGCGCGCGTGCCGTTTGCCACCTGGCATGAGCGGCTGGAAACCCTGCCCCCGGGGCCGATGATAATGCTGGCCAATGAGTTTTTGGACGCGCTGCCGGTGCGCCAGTTTGTGCGGCGCGAGAGCGGCTGGTGTGAGCGGTTTGTGCGCGCGGGCGCGCTGGTGGATTTGCCGAGCGATTATGACCTGCCCGACGATCCGGTGGGCAGCGTGCGGGAGGTGAATGAGGGCGCGCTGGCGTTTGTGCGGGCGCTGGCCGCGCGCGGGGCGGTGGGGCTGTTTATTGATTACGGACCGATGGAGTCGGGGGCGGGCGACTCGGTGCAGGCGATCCGCGCCGGGCACTATGCCGACCCGCTGGCCGCGCCGGGCGAGGCCGATATTACCGCCCATGTCGATTTTGGCGCCCTCAAGCGCGCCGCGCACGCCCAGGGGCCGGTGAAGCAGAACCGGTTTTTGAGCGCGCTGGGGCTGTTTGAGCGCACCGACCGGCTGGCCCAGGCCAACCCCGCCAAGGCCCAGCCTTTGCGCCAAAGCGCCCACCGCCTGACCGAGCCCGAGGCCATGGGCAGCCTGTTCAAGGTGCTGTGCGTGTGCCCGCCTGAATTTCCCACCCTGCCGGGGTTTGAATGACCGAATTCCTGACCGCTCCCCTGCCCGCCCGCCATGGGTTTTTTACCCGCCGGGGCGGGGTTTCGCGGGGGTTTTACGCCAGCCTGAATGGCTCGTTTTCATCGGACGATCCGGCGCTGGTGCGCGAGAACCGCGCCCGCGTGGCCGCCGCCCTGGGCGGTGACGCGGGCAAGCTGCTGGGCGTAAAGCAGGTGCATGGGCCAGAGGTGGCCCGCGTGACCGCGCCCTGGGCCGAAGGCGACGGGCCGCGGGCGGATGCCATGGTGACACGCCTGCCCGGGCTGATGCTGGGGATTATCACCGCCGATTGCGCGCCGGTGCTGTTTGCCAGCGCCAATGGCGTGGTGGGGGCGGCGCATGCGGGCTGGCGGGGCGCGGTGGGCGGCGTGCTGGAGGCGACGGTGAGTGCCATGCGGGCGCTGGGCGCCGAGGAGATTTGCGCCGCCATCGGCCCGTGCATTCATCAGCCGAGCTATGAGGTGGGCGCGGATTTGCGCGATGAAGTGCTGGCGGAGGGCGCGGCGGATGAGCGGTTTTTCGCTGCCGGGCGGCCCGGACATTGGTGGTTTGATTTGCCCGGCTATTGCCTGGCCAGGCTAACCCGCGCGGGCGTGGCCGCGCGGTCTCTTGGCGTGGATACCTGCGCCGATGAGGACCGGTTCTTCTCCTACCGGCGCAAATCCCTGCGTGGCGAGCCCGTGACCGGGCATCAGATTTCGGTGATATGCTCATGAAGAAACTTGCCGCCGCCCTGCCCTTTTTGCTGCTGGCCGCGTGCGGCACGGCGCCGCAGCCATTTTTGGGCAAGCCCGGCGCGGTGGGCGCCAAGCTGGCCCAGCCGCCGGCGCCCGTGCTGTTCATTCCCGCCCCCCAGCATGCCGGGCTGAGCCAAGCCGGCGCGCAAGCCTATGCGCAAGCCCTGGCCAGCGCCCTGAGCGCCCAGGACGTGCCCGCCGTGCCCGGGCCGGTGCAGGGGCAGAACTGGCATCTCGAGGTTTCGGCCAGCGACCTGAGCGGCGAGATGACGCCGCATTTTGCCATCGAGGGGCCGGACGGCAAGGATTATGGCGATGTCACCGGCGCGCCACAGCCGGAGGCGCAATGGGTGACCGCGAGCCCGGCTTTGCTGAACGCCAGCGCCACCCTCGATGCCGCGACGCTGGAGCAGAGGCTGACCCAGATCAACGCCGCCATTCAGCAAAGCAACCCCGAATCTCTGGAAAACCGCACGCCGCGCGTGCTGGTGGGGCGGGTGACCGGTGCGCCGGGCGATGGCGACCAATCCCTGGCTTACGATCTAGGCCGCTATCTGCCCTCGCCCGACCTGGAAGTGACCCAAACCCCGGCACTGGCGGATTTTACGGTGAATGCCACCGTGAAGACCAAGCCCGATGCCGGCGGGCAGACGATGGTGGAGCTGGACTGGGTGGTGAAGGACCGCAATGGCCGGGTGACCGGGCAGGTGACGCAACTCCATGACCTGAACCTCGCCGACATCACGCCTTATTGGGGGGATGTGGCGGCGGCGGCGGCGCAGGAGGCGGCGAGCGGCGTGCAGGATGTGGTGAGCAACGCCGTGCTCAAAAAGGCCAAGATTCCGGCGCAATAACGCGCCCCCGCGCGGGGCTTGGATGATGATTGGGGTGGATTGAAGCCAGCGGCCGCAAGCCAGCCCATGAAATTGATCGTTAAAATATAACTAGAGCGGGTGCGTCATAACGCATCCCGCTCTAGAATTCATGGAAGGCGAAGAACGCCGCCAGGCCCAGGAAGCCGAAGGCGACGATCTGATTCCATTTGATCGCCTCGCCCAGATAATAGGTGGAAAATACCGCGAACACGGCGAGGGTGATGACCTCTTGCATGGTTTTGAGCTGCGCGGCCGAATAGACCGTGTAGCCGATGCGGTTGGCGGGCACGGCCAGGCAATATTCGAAAAACGCCAGCCCCCAGCTGATGGGAATGACCAGCCAGAGCGGGGTGCCGGGGAATTTGAGCTGCCCGTACCAGGCGAAGGTCATGAACACGTTGGAACATGCCAGCAGCAGGATGGGCGCGAGGGCACGCACGGTTGGCGAGGCGCTGAGGATTTCGGTCATGATTGCTCCCGGGCGAGGGGCTGACGGCGCTCAGGCGCTCATCAGCACTTCGATATTGAGGTGCGAAAGGGGGCCGATCTGGCTGGCGCGGGCGCGGTAATAGGCACAGTCACGCGTGGGCGATGCGCTCTTGACCGTGAGAATGGCCGCCAGATGGCCGGGACCGACCCGCCAGAGATGCAGATCGAGCAGCTCGTCATCGGCATCGACCACGGCGCGGAGGCGGGCGGCGAGGGTTTGGTCGGGGGTCATGTCGAGCAGGATGCGCCCGGTGTCGCGTACCAGGCCAAGCGCCCAGCTGGCGATGACCAGCGCGCCGACGATGCCGACCAGCGGGTCCATGAACAGCCAGTGATAGGCGCGGGCCAGAACGAGGCCGACAATGACCAGCACGGAGACGGCGGCATCGGCCGCGACGTGGATGAGGGCGGCGCGGAGGTTGTTGTCGCGCCCGATGGCCACATGGTGGCCGTGGTGACCGTGATCATGATCGTCGTGATGATCGTGGTCGTGGTCGTCATGATCGTGGTCGTGGTCGTCATGATCGTGGTCGTCATGATCGTGGCCATGGCCATGATGATGATGGTGGTGCCCGCCGGAGAGCAGCCAGGCGGAGGCGAGATTGACCGCGAGCCCCAGCGCCGCGATGGGAATGGCCTGGTTGAAGGCGATGTTGACCGGGTGGAACAGGCGGTTGAGCGCCTCGTAGAAGATCAGCAGGGCGATGGCGGCCAGGATGATGGCGCTGGTATAGCCCGCCAGATCACCGAACTTGCCGGTGCCGAAGGAGAAGCGCGGGTCGGTTTTATGTTTGCGCGCCAGCGTGTAGGCCATGGCGGCCAGCAGCAGGGCGCCGGCATGGGTGCTCATGTGCAGCCCGTCGGCCACCAGGGCGAGCGAGCCGAACGCCCAGCCGCCAATGATCTCGGCCAGCATCATGAAGGTGCAAAGCCCGATCACCCACCAGGTGCGGCGCTCGGCGGCTTCGTGCCCGGTGCCGAGAAAATTATGCGCGTAATCGGGCTGCTGCTCGCTCATGATACTCCCCATTGAAACTTGGCGCTGATGTGGCGCCGAACCGCCGGGGAGGCAAGATGGATTCGGCACGCCGGGGCGTTTGGCGCGCTGTTTCAGCCCCCCCGCGCGACCAGCGTGAAGCTGACCCCGACATTGAGCCCGACATAATCCCCCGTGGCCCAGGCGCCCTGGCCGACCCCGAAAGCGGTGCGGTGGAGGGTGAGCGTGCCCTTGGCGGTGGCCTGGTTGCCTTTGAGGTCGAGCGTGAAGGGCAGCGTGAGCTGCTGGCTGTGGCCGCGCAGCGTGAGCGTGCCGGTGGTGGTGAATTTATCGCCGCCCAGCGGCGTGAAGCCGGTGGCGGTGAACACCGCCTTGGGCGTGGCCGCGATGTTGAACCAGTCTGCCCCTGGCAGGGCTGTGTCGCGCTGCTGGTCGCCGGTTTTGGCCGAGGCGAGGTCAACGGTGATTGTCACCGTCGCCGCCGCGGGATGGGCGGGATCATAGGAGATGGCCGCCTGCCAGGAGGAGAAGCTGCCGGTGAAGGCCGCCCCCGTCTCGGTGCCGGTGAAGGTGAGCGCGCTCTGGGCGGGCTGCATGGTCCAGCCGGCGGCGCAGGCGGGGCCGGCGGCGAGCAGAAAAACGGGCAGAAGCAGGGATTTCATGATGACCTAAAACCAGGGCGCCATGCGGCGCAGGATGTTGTCTTGCTTGAAGAAATGGTGGCGCAGCGCGGCGAGCACATGCAGCGCGACCACGCCCAGCGTGCCATAGGCCAGATAGGCGTGCACATCCTCGACCCAGGGCTCTATGGCGGCCTTGTTGGGCAGACCGGGCAGCCAGGGCAGATCCGGCCAGGGGATGAGGCCGTAGAGCACGGTGGGGATGTTGTAGGGCGACACCGACACCACCGCCCAGCCCGCCAGCGGAATGAGCAGCATGGCCAGATAAAGCAGATGATGCGCGCCGGCCGCGGCCTGGCGCTCCAGCCCGGTGAAGTCGGCGTCGTAGGCCGGGGGCTTGTGGGTGGCGCGCCATAACAGGCGCAGCACCACCGCCAGCAGCACCGTGATGCCGACCGATTTATGGAGCTGGAACATGGCGAATTTGGTGGCGAGGGGCAGGGTGAAGCTGGCCATGACCCAGCCCAGCGCCAGCTCGAAGAAAATGCCCAGCGCGATCACCCAGTGCAGGGTGATCGCCACGGCATCGTAACGCGGTTTGGCGCGCATCAGGGCTGGACGAAGGCCGCCGAGATGATCAGCGTCACGTCATCGCCGATCAGGGGCACGTAGGTCTTCTGGTTGAAATCCGAGCGCTTCAGCTCACCCGTGGCATCGAAGCCGATGGTGTATTGCTTGGAAATCGGGTTGACGCCCGAGGCGTTGAACTTGACCTTGAGGGTCTCGGGCCGGGTGACGCCATGGAAGGTCAGCTCGCCGGTCACCAGGGCGGTATCGTGGCCGGTGCGCACCACTTTCTCGGATTTGAACGTGATGGTGGGGTATTTGGCGGTGTCGAACCATTCGGGGGAGTTCAACTCGCCATCGAGCGTGGTGTTGGTGGTGGTGACGCTGTTGGCCGGGATGGTGATGTCGAAGCTGGTCTTGGCCAGGGCCTTGGGGTCGAGCGTGAGGCTGCCCGAGACGCCGGTGAAATTGCCGTACCAGGTGGTGAAGCCCATGTGCGAGACCGCGAACAGCACGCGGGTGTGGGTGGGCTCGACCTGGTAGGTGCCGGCTTTCACGTCGGCGGGGTTGGTATCGACATTTTGGGCCAAAGCCGCGATGGGCGCCAGGGCAAGGGCCGAAGTCAGGGCCAGGGTGGTGAAGTTCATGTGGTCTGTGGTCCTTGTGGGTGAAATCAGAGCTTGGCGATCTCGGCCTGGGCCGAGGCGATGGCGCCCTCTTTCAGGGCGGGAACATTGACGCCCTCGGCGCGGATGACTGAAATATCGGTGAGGCCAATGAAGTTGAGCGCCCCGACCAGGTGGGTTTCCTGGTGGTCGAACGGCGCGAAGGCGCTCTCACCCGAATAAACGCCGCCGCGTGACGAGGCGATGAACACGCGCTTGGCGGGATCGACCAGGCCCTGGGGCTGGCCGTTTTCGCCATATTTGAAGGTCTTGCCGGCGGCGAGCAGGCGGTCGATGAGGGATTTGAGCTGGCTGGGCAGGCCGAAATTATACATCGGCGCGCCGATGACGATGACATCGGCGGCGAACAGCTCATCGAGCGCGGCCTGGCCGCGGGCGATGTCGGCCTGGGTTGCCTCATCGGCCGGGGGGTGGCCGAACATGGCGCCGATATGGGCCGGGCTCATATGGCCGAGCGGCTGGGCGGCGAGGTCGAGATAGGAGACTTCGAGAGACGGGTCGGCGGCGGTGAACTGGGCGACGATGCCGGCCGAAAGCTTGCGCGAGACCGAATTATCACCGAGCACGCTCGAATCAATGTGCCAGAGCTTGGCCATGTCATAACTCCTTTGGGGGTTGGCCGCCGGAGCGGCTTTGTGGGGAGGGAGATAGACCTGGCTTTATCTCCGCAAAAGCCTATAAATAAATATGGATATCATCTGTTTTACAGATAGGAGGCGAAAATGCTCGAAGCCGTGACGCTCGACCAGCTGCGTATGTTCGTGGCCGCGGCCGAGCAGAAATCCTTCTCGGGCGCGGGGCGGGTGCTGGGGCGGGCGCAGTCCGTGGTGAGCCAGGCGGTGGCGGGGCTGGAGGACCAGCTGGGGGTGAAGCTGTTTTCACGCGAGAGCCGCACCCCTGCCCTCACCCCCGAGGGCGAGCTGCTGCTGGCCGATGCGCGGGCCGTGCTCAACCGGCTGGGCGCGCTGAAGGCCCGCGCGCGCGGCATGAGCGCGGGGGTGGAGCCGGAACTGGCGGTGGCGGTGGATGTGATGTTTCCCATGAGCGTGCTCACCCGCACGGCCGCGGCCTTTGGCGAGGTGTTTCCGTTCACCCCGCTCCGCATTTACGTGGAGGCGCTGGGGGGCGTGGCGCAGGCGGTGCTGAACGGGCTGTGCCAGCTGGGCATTGTCGGGTCTTTGCCGCTGATGGTGCCGCAGATGGTCTCCGAGCGTCTGCTGGGGGTGGAGCTGGTGCTGGTGGCGGCGCCAAACCACAGGCTGGCCCAGCAGGCCGGGCGCCTGAGCGCCCGCGACCTGGCCGGGCAGTTGCAGCTGGTGCTGACCGACCGCACCGAGCTTTCACGCGGGCGGGAGTTCAATGTGTTTTCCTCGCGCACATGGCGGCTGGCGGATATGGGCGCCAAGCATGCGTTTTTGCTGGCCGGGCTGGGCTGGGGCGGCATGCCTATGGAGATGGTGGCCGATGATTTGGCCGCCGGGCGGCTGGTGGTGCTGGCCCCCGAGGACCACCCGGCCCGGGATTACATGACCATGTCGGCCAGCTATCTGCGCGAGACGCCGCCGGGGCCGGCGGGGCGGTGGTTTATCGAGCGGCTGAAGGCGGAGGCGGGGTAGAGCCTGGTTTTTGAAGCGCCCCGCTTCACTCTTGCTTTGGCGATCAATGGCTTTGGGTTAGCCCACCAGCTCACCGAGCGTCTGGAAGCGACGCAGATAATCGGCCAAGCGGGTCAGCTCGTCATCGGCGCCGCAGGCGGCGACGTAGCCATCTGGGCGGACCAGCCAGACGCCGCCCGATTTGGGGGGCGGGCGCAGCGTGGGCTCGAGCATGGCGGCGAACTCCTGGTGCAGGGCCAGGACCGGGCGCGAGGGATCGGCGAACAGGGCAAAGCGCGGGCCGCGCGCGCCGATGGGCGGCTCGTTGGCGCGGGGGGGCATGCGCTCGCCCGGCTGCGGGCCGGGCACGGGGGCGGCGGCGGGGCCGTTGAGCGGACTTTGGCCATAGCCGGTGGAAAGCTGGGCCAGGCTCTCGGCCACAGATTTGCGCAAGGGCGAGAGGCCGAAAAACAGCCCGCCCAGCAGGTTGCGCGCCAGGCGCAGGGTGGGGCTGCGCAGCAAGGCCACGGCCTCGGCGCGGCCGGTATCGGCCACCACCTGGGCGGCGGCCACATGGCGCTCGGCGGTGTAGCTCTCGAGCAGGGCTTCGGCATTGGCCGTGCCCGCCGCCACCAGGGCCAGCTTCCAGGCCAGATTGACGGCATCCTGGATGCCCATATTGAGCCCCTGCGCGCCCACGGGGTTGAAGACATGCGCGGCATCGCCCGCCAGAAACACATGGCCCAGCCGGTATTCGGCCATGTTGCGCTCATGGATGCGGAAGCTCGAAAACCAGCTCGGCGCCACCAGCCGCAGCCCGCCGGGGCCGCGTGTCTCGAGCCGGGACTGCATGCCCGCGAGGTCGGGGGTGATGGCTTGCGCGCCCTCGCCATGGGGGATTTCGGCGATGACGCGATATTGGCCGCCGTCCAGCGGAAACAGGCCCAAAAACCCATCCTCGTGCCAGAAGGACAGCAGCTCGTCGGCCGGGAGATCGGCGCCTTCGAGGGTGCCGTCGGCGATCAGCCAATCTGATTGCAGGGCGGCGCCGGTGGAGGAGAGACCCAGCGCGCGGCGCACGAAACTGCCCGCGCCATCGGCGCCGACCAGCCAGTCGGTGGTGATCTGCCCGCTCTCGCCGGTTTCGCGCCGGAGCTGGACCGTGACGCCGAGGGGGCTGTCCTCGAACCCGGTCAGCTCGGTGCCGCGCTCGACGAACACGCCGCGCGCGGCCAGATGCTCAATGAGCAGGCGCTCGGTCTGGGCTTGGGGCAGCAGCAGGGCGAAGGGATAGGGCGTGTCGGTGCCGCCAAAACCGATATGGCCGATGCGGCTATGCCCGGCCATGACGTTGACCGCCCGGATCTTGCGGCCCAGCGCCACCATCTCGCCGCTCAGATACAGGCGGTCGAGCTGCTCGAGCGTGCGGCTCCAGAGAAACAGCGCGCGCGACTGGGGGCTGGGGGTGGACTGCTTGTCGATGATGCGCACCTCGAGCCCGAAACGGTGCAGCTCGGCAGCCAGGGTCAGCCCCACCGGGCCGGCGCCGACGATCAATACCTTGGTGGCCATATCCGCGCGCTCCTCATCGGGGCCGGGCGGCTGGGCTGCCTGCGGCCTGGGGTTTTGTGGGGCAAGCATGACCACCCCGCCTTGATGTGCGTCAAGTGTCCCACGGGCAAGGCTGCCCGCCTTAGAGCCGGATTCAGACGTTAGATTTACCCGCGCGGCGCGGTCGATCTAGAAGCCGAACATATGGTCGAGGGAGAAGCGGCCATCCCGGGTTTCGAGCCCGTGATAGCCGAACAGGCGGCAGGTGAGGTCGCGGATGAGCACATAGCCGCGCTCGCCGGCCGCCGTCAGTTCGGCGGAGCTGAACTGGCCCGAGGGGCGGAAGAGCAGCGAGCCGGAACAGGGAATGGCCACGCGCCGGGTGGCGAGCAGGGCGCCGTCGGGGCCGTGGAGTTCGAGGTCGGTGCTGGAGTGGGCGAGCCAGGGGGCGGAGGACGGGTAGATGAGGGCGCAGAAGCTCTCGAACCCCTCGAAGCCGAGCTTGAGGAACAGCCGCGTGGACAGGCCCGGCGGCTTGCCGGTGTAGCTTTGCGGCTCGTTTTTATAGGTCAGGAGGGTGTTGAAGATGTGGCCGCCGAAGCTGCTCTCGGCGGCATGGCCGGACGCGCGCTCCTGGTAGCGAAACAGCGCGTGCAGCCAGCCATTGGCCTCGCCGCCCGCGCGGAAATCATAGACCAGCTCGGCATGGCCGCCTTCGGGCAGGGCTTCTGGGGGCAGCAGATCGTCGAGGTCTGTGAGCGCCCGGTGGGTGCGGGGCAGCACGCCCAGGAAATGCGCGGTGAGTTTCTCGCCTTTGGGGGAAAATATATCGAGACGCAGCGGGGTGTCGGTTTCCTCGTGCGCCATGGGGGTGGGCAGCACCAAGCTCTTGAAGCGGCCGCGCGGCAGGATGGGAAAAGGCAGCAGATAGCCCCGGCCCAGCGCGGGCGCGAGGGTTTTGATGCCGGGATCGGGCCTGAGGTCGGCGCGCTCGACATTGACATGGGCGATGCGCGTGCGGGCGCCTTGGGAAACCTCGTAACGCGGGCGCACGACGTGGCGGCCGGCGCGCAGCTCGATTTGCGCGGGCCAGGCGAGGTTGGGCAGCAGGGTGGCGACATCGAGCGCGCGGGTGGCGAAGGGGGCGAGCGGCTCGGTGAGCGGGGCGTGGGTGTCCTCGCCCATGGGGTTGAGGGTGATGGCGCCCGCCGGAATGGCCACGGCGTGGCTGTTTTGCAGCCAGAGCGTCACGCGTTCGCCGGGCGCCGGGGCGGGCAGGCCGGCAAAGCGCAGCGAGGGCCAGGCATTGGCGTCGTGGGTGACGGAGAGCGAGGGGGCGTTGTGGGTGGCGAAGGTGTCGAGCGCGTATTTGACCACGTCATGCCCCTGGACGCCGACGGCCTGGATGAAAAGCTGGCCGGTGAAAGCGGGCAGGTTGAAGCGGGCGCGGACCTCGCGGCTATCGACCACATGGCCGCCGGGGCCGGTTGGGGCTTCGTCTTCCCACTCGGCCAGCACGGCGCCCTGGGAATCGAACAATATGTGAAAGAAACGCAGCGCCGTGGCGCCGTAGCCGGCCCAGTAATTGGCCGTGGTCAGGCGGGTGGAGAGGCTGTCATCGTCGCGGAAGAAGGCGAAATTGGTGGCGAAGTTTTGCGGCGCCAGATAGCGCGCCTGGCTGGAGAGCAGATGGGCGGGGATGCGCGCCTCATCGAGCGTTAAGACAGGGATGTTGGGGGGGGCGAAGCGCGCCAGACGGGCGGCGATGCGCCCGGCCTCGAAAGCGGCGATGAGCACGCAATCGGCTTGCGCCGCGGGCAGATCGGTGAGCGGGCGGGCGGTGTGACCGGCGATCTGTTTGCCGATGCTCAGGCTGTCTTGCACATAAAGGCCGGTGATGGTGAGCGCGGGGGCGAGCGCCAGCAGGGCGGGCGAGAGCCCGTCGAGATCGACCAGCGCGATGCGCCCCGCCCGGGCGGCCAGAGCGGCGAGCGCGCGCGCCGCCAGCGGGTGGGCCAGGGCCTTGTAGACGACATTGCCGCCCTTGGCGTTGTCGAAGGTTTCGATGTCGAGCATGCAGCCCCCCAAAAACTTTGTTTACAGCCCCAGCCGGCGGCGCAGCTCGGCGCCGGCCTCGGCGGTGTCATCGAGCGGCTGGACGGGCCAGAGATCGAGCCGGCCTTGGAAATTACGCACCCGGCCGTCGCGCGCCAGATCATCCATGAAGGCGCCGATGCGGGTGGATTTGCCGGGCAGGCGTACCAGATAGACCGGCGCATGGGTGGCCACGGCCTCGGAGACCATGGAGACCGAGTCGGCGGTGGCGATGATGGCGTCGGCGCAGGCCAGCATGCCGAAATAGGGATTTTCGCCCTCGAAATTCCAGATCCAGGCGCCCAGCGGCTCGAGCACCGCGCGCAGATGGGCGACGACCGCGGGCGCGGTGCGGCGCGACGGCGTGATGACCAGCCCGCAGCCGGGCGCGATGCGGGCGAGGTCGCGCGCCAGGGCGGTGGCCTCGGCGGCCTCGAACCGGTAGCGGCCATTGGAGCCGCCCAGCAGCACGGCCACCAGAGGACGCCGGAGATGGGCGAAGCGCGGCGCCCAGACGGCGTGCTCGGCGGCCAGACGCGCCGCGGTGACGCGGTGGAGCGCCGTGCGGGTGACGATGACATTGGCGCCGTCTATGCCGTCATGGCGGGCGGCGAGGATGGCGTCGAACCGC
Source organism: Pseudomonadota bacterium (assembly GCA_021781835.1). Taxonomy (GTDB): domain Bacteria; phylum Pseudomonadota; class Alphaproteobacteria; order Acetobacterales; family Acetobacteraceae; genus Acidocella. The sequence continues at coordinate 72,768 of JAJXWD010000009.1, forward strand.
GAGAGACGCATGCGCGGGTGCTGCACGGCCACGGCCGCGGTGTTGATGCCGCGCAGCGCCGCCGCCACGCGCGCCCCCGCCCCGCCCACGCCCATGACCACCGGCGGCAGGGGAGCACGGAAAGCCTCGGCGCCGACGGCGAATTTGGGCAGGAGCCAGAAATTTGTCGGGATGCTGGCCCAGGGTTTGCGAAAGCGCAGCGTGCTCAGCTCGTGATGAAGGCCCGCGGCCTCGGCCAGACCGAGGGCTTGGCTGCGCAGGCCGGCCAGGTCTGTGCAAAAAATTCTCACATCCACCATGTGCTGGCTTTGACCGGAGCGGGCGCGCGCGTCAACCCACATTGCATGGCGGGGGGAACATTGCGCGATGACGCAACAAGGGTAGAGTGCGGGCATGACGCCGAGCCCGCCGCCCGACGATGACCACGCCAGCCTGCCCGATCTTGGCGTGCATCTGTGCCCGCCCGCGCTTGGCCGCTGGCGCGCGGGCAATACCGGCATCGCGGGCTTTACCAGCCACGCCGCCCACCGCGCGGGGCCGCATGTGGTCATCACCTCGCTGATTCACGGCAATGAATTCGCTGGGGCGATCGCGCTGTGCGAGCTGCTGGAGGCCGGTTTTACCCCGCCGGTGGGGCGGCTGACGCTGGGCTTTGCCAACCTGGCCGCGTTTGACCGGTTTGACCCCGAAAACCCGCTCGCCAGCCGCCATGTGGAGGAGGATCTGAACCGGGTGTGGGATGATTTCGCGCTGTTTGGCGTGCGCCGCTCGGTGGAGCTGGACCGCGCCCGCGAAATGCGCCCGCTGATCGATGGCGCGGATATTTTGCTTGATCTGCACACCATGCTCTGGCCCGGCGCGCCGCTGCTGCTGTGCGGCGCGGGGCCGCGCGGCGCGGCGCTGGGGCGGCGGGTGGGCACGCCCGCCATGCTGGTGGCCGATGCCGGCCATGTGGGGGGGAAAAGGCTGATCGATTATGGCCGCTTTACCGAGGGCGGCGGGCAAAGCGCGGCGGCGCTGCTGGCCGAAACCGGGCTGCATTGGCGGCCAGATGCCGTGACCCAGGCGCGCGCCACCATTGCCGCCACGCTCGCCGCCGCGGGCATGCTGGCCCGCCCCACCCCGCCGCCGCCCCGCTTTGCCGAGGTGGTGCAAACCGTGACCGCGCGCACCAGCCGGTTTCGATTCGCGCGGCCCTTTGCCAGCGGCACGGTGATCGAGGCCGCGGGCACGGTGATCGCCCATGACGGCGACAGCCCGGTGACAACCATCGAGGACCGGCTGATGCTGGTGCTGCCCAGCCTGAAAGTGGCGCACGGGCACACCGCCGTGCGCCTGGCCCGGCTGGCGCCCCCATAACCCCGCCCGGATTGCCCCGGCGCGCCCGGCCCGGCATGATTGGGCCATGATGGATGCTTCGCGCAATGCGTTGGTGATTTTGGGCATGCACCGCAGCGGCACCTCGGCGCTGGCCGGGTGTTTCGCGCGGCTGGGGTTTGCCCCCCCCCGGCAGGTATTGGATGCCTCGGATGACAATCCCAGCGGCTTCTACGAATCCGCCCCCGTGGTGCTGGCCAACCATGAGCTGTTGCAGATGGTGGGGGCGCATTGGAATAATTGCTTCAATTTTGACCCCGCGCGGCTGGCCGGCAGCGTGACCGGGGCGAAAACCACCGAACTGGCCGCCATGCTCGCGGCGGCCTTTCCCCCCGGACGGCCCTTTGTGCTGAAAGACCCGCGCATGTGCGTGCTGCTGCCGGTGTGGGCGCGGGTGCTGGCACACATGGGCGTGACGGCGCGGACGCTGCTGATGCTGCGCCACCCGGCGGAGGTGGCGGGGTCGCTGGTCAAGCGCAACGGCCTGCCAGCAACCGCCGTGGCGGCGCTGACGCTGCACCATATGCTCGAGGCCGAGCGCGCGACCAGGGCCGGGCCACGCGCGCTGCTGAGTTATGACGAGCTGCTGGGCGATTGGCGCGCCCTGGTGCGACGGGCGGCGGGCGAGACCGGGCTGAGCCTGCCGCGCGACATGGCGGCGGCCGCCGCCGAAATTGACGGGTTTTTGAACCACGCGGCCCGCCACCACCATGCCCGGCCCGGTGCCGAGATGCCGGGCGCCGAAACGGTGGCGCGGCTGCTGGGGCAGGCCTGGGCGGCGCTGCTGTTTTTGGCGCGCGCGCCGGGCGATGGCATGAGCCTGGCGGTGCTCGACCATGTGCATGGGGAGTTCCGGGCGATGCGCCGGAGCGGTGCGCTGATGGCGCTGATTATGGAAGAGGCGGCCGAGGGATGAGGTTGCTTGTTAAAAAACGAAATCAAGCAATTGGCTTTATTGTTTTTATAGAGAAGTTGCGCCCCTGGCGCGCGGCGCGCGGTTTTTGCGCACGGGGCGCCCGCCTTGGGGCAGCGATCTAATTGAACAGGGCGTTGTAGAGGGCTTGCCAGCTCAGCTTGTCGGGCGCCAGGAGCAGGCCGCCTTGGGTGTCGGACGGGCGGTAAGGCGCGCCATCGAACCGCGCGCCATAGCCGCCGGCCTCGGCGTGGAGCAGCACGCCCGCCGCATGATCCCAGGGCAACAGCTTGCGAAACATCTGCACATGCACGTGGCCCGCCGCCAGCATGCGGTATTGGTGGGCGGCGCAGCGGTAATCGGTGACGGCGGCCAGGCGGTTCAGCCGGTGGAGCACATGGGAGCGCATGGGCTCTTGCATGTAGCGCCAGGACATCGACCCCACCATCTGCCCGACCGGGACGGGGCCGCAAACCCGCAGCCGGCGCTCGCTGCCGTCCTGGGCGCGCAGATATGCCCCCTGCCCTTTGAGCGCATAGGCGCAATCATCGCTCACGGGGTCGAAGATGAAGCCGGCCTGGACCTCGTCATCCTCGACCAGGGCGGCGATGACGCCAAACAGCGGCAATTCGGCGGCGAAATTGGCGGTGCCGTCGATGGGGTCGAGCACCCAGACGCGGCCGGGGCCGCGCAGGCACTCAAGGCTCGCCTCGCCGCGCGAGACGGCTTCCTCGCCGATCACCTCATCGTCCGGAAACAACCGCTTGAGCCCCTGGGTGAGGACACGCTCGGCGGCTTCGTCGGCCACCGTGACGGGGTCGAGCGGGCCGGATTTGTCGCGCACGTCTTCACGCGCCAAATGCTTGAAGCGGGGCATGATTTCGGCCCGCGCGACATGGCGCAGCAGGGCGATGACGGTGGTGACCTCGATGGGCGTCATAGCGCTTCGAACCTCGCTTTATCGGCCGCGGAAAAACGCACGGTGAGGCGGACGCGGTCTTCGTGATCCTCACGCGAGACCACCTCGCCATGGCGGTAGGCCCAGGCGAGCCTGGCGCCGTCGGTTACCGGAATGTCGGTCTCGACCAGCTCCATATGGGCGGAAAGGCGCTGGTCGATGATGGCTTGCAGGCGGGGCAGGCCCTCGCCCGAAAGGGCGGAAACCGCCACGCCCTCGGCCTGCACCACCTCGGCCACGCCGCCCAGCAGATCGGCTTTGTTCAGCACCTCGAGCGTGCGGTCCGGCCAGGCTTCATCGAGCGCGCCATCGCGCGCCAGGCGGGCCAGCACGGCGCGCACATCGCGCGCCTGGGCTTCGGTGTCGGGGTGGGAAATGTCGCGGACATGCAAAAGCAGGTCGGCCTCGGCCACCTCCTCGAGCGTGGCGCGGAAGGCGGCGACCAGTTCGGTCGGCAGATCGGAGATGAAGCCGACCGTGTCGGAGAGGATGATCTGGCGGCCCGACGGCAAGGTGAGGCCGCGCATGGTGGGGTCGAGCGTGGCGAAGAGCTGGTCTTGGGCATAGACCGTGGCGCCCGTTAAGGCGTTGAACAGGGTGGATTTGCCGGCATTGGTGTAGCCGACCAGCGCGACGATGGGATAGGGCACTTTTTTGCGCGCGCCGCGATGCAGGCCGCGCGTGCGGCGGACCTCGTCAAGCTCGGATTTGAGCTTGACGATGCGCTCGCCGATCAGACGGCGGTCGGCCTCGATCTGGGTTTCGCCGGGGCCGCCCAGAAAGCCGAAACCGCCGCGCTGGCGCTCGAGATGGGTCCAGGACCGGACCAGGCGGGAACGCTGATAGTCGAGATGAGCGAGTTCGACCTGCAACGCGCCTTCGCGCGTGCGGGCGCGGGCGCCGAAAATATCCAGGATCAACCCCGTGCGGTCGATGACCTTGGCACCCCAGGCTTTTTCGAGGTTGCGCTGCTGCACGGGGGTGAGGGCGGCATCGACCACCACCACATCGACCGCGAAGGCGCGCAGGGACGCCGCCGCGATCTCGACCTGGCCCTTGCCGAGCAAGGTGGCCGGGGTGAGGCCGCGCAGGAAAAATACCTGCTCATGGACGATGACCAGCCCAATGGAGGCGGCCAGACCCACCGCCTCGGCCAGACGGGCCTCGGGCGTGCGGATCCGTCCGGCCTCATGGGCCGCCTGCTTGTCCCAGGGGAGCAGAATCGCCGCCCGCTTTGGCGGCGGCGCGGTGTCTTTCATCGGGCGGTCGGGTCAGTCCTGTTCGGGGTCGTATTGCGGCTCGGCGGCGGGGCGGCTGAGCTTGAGCGTGGAGCCGGAAACCGACGCGCCAGCCGTTTCGGCCGGGACCGGGGCGCCGCCTTCGGTGCGCGCGGCATCGAACAGCATGATGGGCGCGCCGGGCATGACGGTGCTGATGGCATGCTTATAGACAAGCTGCGTATGACCGTCCCGGCGCAGCAGCACCGAGAAATTGTCGAACCAGGTGATGACGCCCTGAAGCTTCACGCCGTTGACCAGGAACACCGTCACCGGTGTCTTGCTCTTGCGAACGTGATTCAGGAACACATCCTGTACATTTTGGGATTTTTCGTTAGCCACGGCGGATTCCTTGTTTTTGTCGCCCCCCCCGGGGCGAAATCTGGTTACTCGATAGCGTTTAAAATTCAAGTTTATGGCAGCGGCGTGGCGCGCCATGCCTGGAGCGCTAAATATCCGCTCCGCCGCGCCGCCGCAACATGAGCGCGGATTTATTCTCGGTTATTCTGGAAAACGCCCATGGTTTGTTCAGATTCGGGACAATAACGCGGGATATATTTTGGCTACGATCCGGTTTCACCCCACGCCTGAACGAAACAGGCCGGCATGGTTAAAACTGCCCCGACATGGCGAAGGAACCGAACTCGTGAAAGGCGCCGGGCTGGCCGTGATAGCGGCGGGTCTGGAACAGCTCGGTGTAGGAAAAGCGGAAACCGTGCCAGATGAAGGCCGCGCCAACCGCGAAACTGCCGACCACGGGGGTGGCATCGACATGGCGGCTGGTGTGGAAATCCGAGCCTTGCAGGGTTTCATCATGCCCGACCACGCGGCCATAGGCGCCGGCATAGAGATACCAGGCGGTGGGGCCGGTGGTGATGAAGGCATCGCCCCCGCCGCTGGCGGGCTGGAGCAGCGGGGCGCCGAAATCCTCGTCCAGCCCCTGGCCGATGCGCACCGACAGGCCCGGCTGGAGATAATCCTGTGTCAACCCAGCCATGCCGGAAATACTGGGCAGGGCATCGGCTTCCAGGCCGCCCACATGCCCGAGCGGCGCCCGCCAGATGCGCGCGGCATAGAGATCGACCGCGGGCTCGGTGGGCAGCTGGTAGGCCCAGCCATGGGTGGCGCCCTGACCAATGAGGCTGTGGAAATTATTCTGCACGATCTCGCCGCCGGCATCCTTGCCGATCACCCCGGCATCGAGGGTGGCCATGGTGCGGGTGCTGGCGGTGTCGGCGACCAGCCCGAGCTGGGCAACCAGATAGCCGGCATAGGGCTCGCCATGGGGGCTGGGGTCGATGGCCTGGGTGTCGGCCGGGGTGTAGAGTTGCTGGAGCAGCCCGAGGCTAACCCGCTCATCGCCCGGGCCAAGCACCGTTTGGCCAAAGCCCGACAGCCAGCCGGGCACCTCGCCGGCCGGCGAGGTCCAGCCCACATGCAGGCCGTTGACATAATAGCGGTCGGTGCGGCCGGTGAAGCCGATCGAGGCGTTTTCATCCTGGAGGGTCCAGATGCCAGCCTGGCTGTTGAAGCTTTGCGCATGGGCGCCAGCCGCGCACAACACGCCCGCCCCCAGCGCCAGACCAAGCAAAGCCCGTGATGATTGTGCCAAGCTATACCCCCTGAAATCGACGACGGCGGAATCGGTCGGACGATTATAGAGCAATCCCCCCCTGGTTTGAAACCGCCCGCCCGATTCGGCCGGCCGGAAACTTTTCGAGATTTTTACAATTTGTGCGGATTGAGCTTGGCAAGCGGGCAATTATGATGCATCATAATTTACATGACCCGGGAAACCACCCTCACCCCCCAAATGGCCGAACAGGCCGCGGCCCGGCTGGGACTTGCCGGGCCGGTGGAGCTGCTGGCCTCGGAGCGGGATTTGACCTACCGGCTGCTGAGCGGCGGGCATGGCTATGTGCTAAAAATCTGCCATGCCGAGGAAGCGCCCTGGGTGGTGGCGTTTCAGCTGGGCGCGTTGCGGCATTTGGCCCAGCGGGCGCCCGGGGTGCCGGTGCCGCGGGTGCTGGCCCATGCAAGGCTGGGCTATGAGGACGGGCTTGAGCGCGAGACCTATGTGCTGAGCTGGCTGGACGGCGCGCTGCTGAGCCGCCACCGGGGCGGGCGGGCGCAGGCGGCCGCGCTGGGAACGGTGATGGCGCGCATGTGCCGTGCGCTGGAAGACCTGCCCCCGCCCCCGCCCCGCCCGCGCAGCTCTGGGATGTGGCCCAGGCGCTGCAAATCCGCCCGCTGCTGGCCGAGATCGAGCCCGGCCCCGCGCGGCTGGCCGGCGCCGTGCTCGATGAGTTCGAGGCGCGCATCAAGCCCGTGCTCGACGCCCTGCCCCGTCAGGTCATTCACAATGATTGCAACCCGCATAATGTGTTTGTCGATCCGGCGGCGCCTGCGCGCATTACCGGGATCATCGATTTTGGCGACCTGACGGTGGCGCCGCGCATGTGCGATCTGGCGGTCGGGCTGTCTTATCAGATGCAGACGGCGGAACTGCGCGCCACCATTCCGGCCTGGCTCGCCGCCTATGAGGCGGTGGCGCCGCTGCACCCCGGGGAGCGCGCCGTGCTGGCGGGGCTGATCCGGACCCGCATGGCGATGACGGTGGCCATTTCCTCGTGGCGGGCGGCGCGGGCGCCGGAAAATGCGGCGTATCTGCTGCGCTACCGGGCCGGGGCCATGGCCTGCCTGGAAGCGGGGGACGGGATTTTCGCGGGAGTTTTCGGCGATGAGTGATCTGATCGAGCGGCGGCGGGCACTGCTTAGCCCCTCTTACCGGCTGTTTTACGACCGGCCCGTGCAGCCGGTGCGGGGCGAAGGCGCGTGGCTTTACGAGGCCGACGGCACCAGGCTGCTCGATGCCTATAATAATGTGGTGCCGGTGGGGCATTGCCACCCGCGCGTGGTGGCCGCCATGGCCGCCCAAAGCGCCCTGCTCAACACCCATACGCGCTATCTGCACCAGGGGATTTTGGACTATTCGGCGGCGCTGCTGGCGAAGTTTCCGGCCGCGCTGGCCCGGGCAACCTTTACCTGCACCGGCTCGGAGGCAAATGATCTGGCGATCCGCGTGGCGCGGTTTGTCACGGGGGGGACGGGAATTATCGTGACCGGCAACGCCTATCATGGCGTGACCGGGCTGACGGCGGAGATTTCGCCCTCGCTGGGCGAGACGGTGGCCTTGGGGGCGCATGTGCGCACCGTGCCCGCCCCCGCGCCGGGGGTGGCGTTTGGCGCCGAGGTGGCGCGCGCCTGCGCGGATCTCTCGCGCCACGGCATCAAGCCCGCGCTGCTGATCGTGGATACGGTGTTTGCCTCGGACGGGGTGTTTACCGATCCTGCGGGGGTTTTGGCTCCCGCCGCCGCGGCCATCCGCGCGGCGGGCGGGTTGTTTCTGGCCGATGAGGTGCAGCCCGGTTTCGGCCGGCTGGGCGAGGCGTTTTGGGGCTTTGCCCGCCATGGCGTGGTGCCCGACCTGGTGAGCATGGGCAAGCCGATGGGCAATGGCTACCCCGTGGCCGGGCTGGTGGCGCGGCCCGAGCTGATGGCCGAATTTGGCGAAAAAATCCGCTATTTCAACACGTTTGGCGGCAACCCGGTGGCCATGGCGGCGGCGCGGGCGACGCTTGAGGTGATCGAGGCGGAAGGCTTGCAGGACAACGCCCTGAAAATGGGCGCGGCGTTGCGCGCCGAGCTCAGCGCGCGGACGGCTGTGCGCGCGGTGCGGGGCGCTGGGCTGTTTTTGGGGGTGGCGCTGGAGAGCGGCGCCTTGGCGAGCCGGGTGGTGAACCGCATGCGCGCGCTGGGCGTGCTGATCTCGACCTCCGGGCCGGCCGGCGATGTGCTCAAAATCCGTCCGCCCTTGGTGTTGAGCGAGGACCAGGCCGCGCTGCTGGTGGCGGCCTTTGACAAGGCGGTGGCCGATGGATGACATGCCCGCCCCGCCGCGGGAGAATTTGAGCGAGGGCACGTATCAGGTGCTCAAGGCGGCGCTGATGCGCGGGCGGTTCCGGCCCGGCGAACGGCTGAAAATCCGCGATCTGGCCGCCGAGTTCTGCACCAGCGTGACGCCGGTGCGCGATGCGCTCTGGCGGCTGGTGCAGGATGACGGGCTGGAATTCCGCTCGGCGCGCGATATCCGGGTGCCGGCGCTCTCGCGCGCCGATTATCTGGAAATCCGCGCCATGCGCGTGGCGCTGGAAGGGCTGGCCGCGCGCCAGGCCGCCACCCAGGCCAGCGCGGCGGACCTGGACGGTCTGGCCTTGCTGCTCACGCGCCACGAGGCGGCTTTGGCCGAGGGCGAGCATCTGGACGCGCTCAGCGCCAACCAGGAATTTCATCTGGCCCTGGCGGTGTGCGCGGGCATGCCGATTTTGGCCGCCACGCTCGAGCGGCTGTGGCTGCGCATGGGGCCGCTGATCGCCCAGAATTTTGGCGCCCGGGAGCGCGGCATGATCGAGCACCATTACCCGGTGCTCGACGCCCTGCGCGCGCGCGACGGCGACGCGGCGGCCATGGCCATTGCCCGCGACATTGTCGAGGGCGGCAAGGGATTGCTTGATTTTTTAACAGGCGCGGAGGCGCAGACCCATGACTGACACCAGACCCGTAATGCTGCTGACCGGCGCCAGCCGGGGCATTGGACATGCCACCGTCAAGCTGTTTCAGGAGCGCGGCTGGCGGCTGCTGACCGTTTCGCGCCAGCCCTTTTCGCCCGAATGCCGCTGGCAGGAGGCCAGGGAGAGCCATATCCAGGCCGATCTCGAGGATCTCTCGGCGATTCCGGCGCTGGCCGAGATTGTGCGCGGGCGGCTGGCGAACGGCAAGCTGCAGGCGCTGGTGAACAATGCCGGCATCTCGCCCAAGGGCCCAAATGGCGGGCGGCTGGGCGTGATGGGCACGGATGCCGGGCTCTGGACCAAGGTGCTCAATGTCAATCTGGTTTCGACCGCGCTGCTGGCGCGCGCCTTGATGCCCGAGCTGGAGGCCGCGCGGGGCTCGATTGTCAATGTCACCTCGATCGCGGGGTCGCGGGTGCATCCGTTCGCGGGGGTGGCTTATGCCTGCTCAAAGGCCGCCTTGGCGGCGCTGACGCGCGAGATGGCGCATGAGTTTGGCGGCCGGGGCGTGCGGGCGAATGCCATCGCACCCGGAGAGATCGCGACCTCCATCCTCTCGGAGGGCACGGATGAGCTGGTGGCCGCCGAGGTGCCGATGAAGCGGCTGGGCACGCCCAGGGAAGTCGCGGAGACGATTTATTATTTGTGCACGGACCAATCGTCTTATGTGAACGGCTCGGAAATTCACATCAATGGCGGGCAGCATGTGTGAGGCGGCGGCCTGCTAGAGCGGGATGCGTTATGACGCACCCGCTCCAGTCATATTTTGACGATCAATTTCATTGGTTTAACTTGCGTCTGTCGACTCAAGCCAAACCAATATTGATCTAATGCCATCGCACTCTACTGACCGGCGACGGCCGTGAGATCCTGGGCGATGCCGGTGATGTCGGGCTTGCCGGCATCGAGCCCAGCGACGATGAACGCGGCCTGGCCCTGGGCGTTGAACACATAAATGCTCGAGGTGTGGGACACCGTGTAGGTGGGGGTTGTGGTGACGCTGTAGGCGACACGGTAGCGCCGCGCGAGGCGGGCGAGCTGGTCTGGCGTGCCGCGCAGACCGATGACATTGGGGCCGAAAATGGCGGCATATTTGGCCAGCTGGGTGAGGTTGTCGCGGTCGGGATCGACGGTGACGAACAGCACCGCGAGGTTGGCGGCCGCCGGGCCCATCTGCTTCTCGATGCGGGTGATGTCGAACATCGTGGCGGGGCAGAGATCGGTGCATTGCGTGTAGCCGAAATAAAGCAGCACGGTGCGCCCGCGCAGAGCGTCGGCGGTGAGCGGCTTGCCGGTGGCGGCGTCGGTCATTTGGAAGCTGAGGTCGGGCATGATGCCTTGGACGCTGACATCTTGCGGTGAGACCAGCCGGTGATGGCAGGCGGTGAGCACCGACAGGGCGAGCGCCAGAAGCGGGAGACGGAAAAACGGGGCGGTGAAGGCGCGCATGAGGGCAATGTTAGCAAGGCCGCGCCCAGGGGCAAGGGGGGCGCGCTGAGGGCCGCCACCCCGGCCTTGCGAGCAAACTTCTGGCCAAGCCAGGCGGGATGGGCTAGAGAGCGGCCAGCCCGCCATGGTGGCGGGTGCAAAACACGGCCGGCTGGGGCGAGATTACCCTCTGTCAGGCAGTTTCGCCGGGGCTTGGGCTCAAAGCGGCGTTTCCGGCCACATGGTCCGTGGTTGTGGGGCACACCCCACGCCAGACCCTGCCGCCCGAGGCGCCGCCCGCACGACCGGAGAAGCGCCCGACGGTGGAAATCCGCGCTCCAGGGCCGTTTCTGGAGTTTTTACATGTTCGACAAATATTTCCGCAAAGAGATGGAATGGGGCGGCAAGACGCTGATCCTGGAGACCGGCAAGGTCGCCCGCCAGGCGGATGGCGCGGTTGTCGCCTCTTATGGTGACAGCGTGGTGCTGGCCACCGTGGTCGGCGCCAAGGCCGCCAAGCCGGGGCAGGATTTCTTTCCGCTGACCGTGAATTACCAGGAGAAGTTCTATGCCGCCGGGCGTATTCCGGGCGGCTTCTTCAAGCGTGAAGGCCGGCCGACCGAGCGCGAGACGCTGGTGAGCCGCCTGATCGACCGCCCGATCCGTCCGCTGTTCCCCGAAGGGTTCCGGAACGAGGTGCAGGTGATTGTGACCGTGCTGAGCCACGATCTGGAAAACGACCCGGATGTGGTGGCGATGGTTGCGGCCTCGGCGGCGCTCACCCTCTCGGGCATTCCGTTCTTCGGCCCCGTGGGCGGCGCGCGCGTTGGCTATATCAATGGCCAGTATGTGCTGAACCCCACCGTCTCCGAGTGCGAGGAAAGCCAGCTCGACCTGATGGTGGCCGGCACCACCGAGGGCGTGCTGATGGTGGAATCGGAAGCTTCCGAGCTTTCGGAAGAGATCATGCTGGGCGCCGTGACCTTTGGTCATGCCGGGTTCCAGCCGGTCATCCAGGCGATCATCGAGCTGGCGGAAGTGGCGGCCAAGGAGCCTTGGGAGCTGACCGAGGAGTCCGAGGAGACCAAGACCCTCAAGCGCCGGGTGGACGAGCTGGCCCGCGGCGGCCTGACGGACGCCTACCAGGAAACCCAGAAGCAGGTGCGCTACGAAAAGATCGGCGCCGCCAAGAAGGCCGCGAGCGCCAAGCTGACCGAAGAGGGGCTGAACGCCGACGCCGCCAAGGGGCTGTTCAAGGAGCTCGAAGCCGACATCGTGCGTAACGCGATTTTGGACACCGGCCTGCGCATCGATGGCCGCGACACCAAGACCGTGCGCCCGATTTTGGCCGAAGTGGGCGTGCTGCCCCGCACCCATGGCTCGGCTTTGTTCACCCGCGGCGAGACGCAGGCGCTGGTTGTCGCCACGCTGGGCACCGCGCAGGATGAGCAGGTGGTGGATGCCATCGAGGGTGAGTTCAAGGAGCATTTCATGCTCCACTACAACTTCCCTCCGTTCTCGGTGGGTGAGACGGGCCGCATGGGCTCGCCCGGCCGCCGCGAGATTGGCCATGGCAAGCTGGCCTGGCGCGCCATTCACCCGCTGCTGCCCACCAAGGAAGCCTTCCCCTACACGCTGCGCGTGGTCTCGGAGATTACCGAGTCGAACGGCTCGTCCTCGATGGCGACCGTGTGCGGCACCTCGCTGGCGCTGATGGATGCCGGTGTGCCGCTGGGCGCGCCGGTGGCGGGCATCGCCATGGGGCTGATCAAGGAGGACAAGGGCTTTGCCGTGCTCTCCGACATTCTGGGCGATGAGGATCATCTCGGCGACATGGACTTCAAGGTGGCCGGCACCGAGAAGGGCGTGACCTCGCTCCAGATGGACATCAAGATCACCTCGATCACCCCTGAGATCATGAAGATCGCGCTGGGTCAGGCCAAGGATGGGCGGTTGCACATTCTGGGCGAGATGGCCAAGGCCCTGACCGGCTCGCGCGAGGGGGTTTCGGCCAATGCGCCCAAGATCGTGACCATTACCGTGCCCAAGGACAAGATCCGCGATGTGATCGGGACCGGGGGCAAGGTGATCCGCGAGATTGTTGAGCAGACGGGCGCCAAGATCGACATTAACGACGACGGCACCGTGAAGGTGGCGGCTTCGGATGACAAGAAGATCCAGGCGGCGATCGACAAGATCAAGGGCATTGTGGCCGAGCCGGAAATTGGCGTGATCTACACCGGCAAGGTGGTGAAGACCGCTGATTTCGGCGCGTTCGTGAACTTCCTGGGCGCCAAGGATGGGCTGGTGCACATCTCCGAACTGGCCCAGGGCCGGGTTGCCAAGACCACCGACGTGGTGAAGCAGGGCGACGCGGTGAAGGTGAAGGTCATCGGGTTCGATGAGCGCGGCAAGGTGAAGCTTTCCATGCGCGTGGTTGACCAGGAGACGGGCGAGGACATCACCGACAAGGTTGGCGCCAAGAAGGCCCCGCGCAAGGACGACGCCGAGGACTAAGGTTTCAGACGTTTTTGAGGGGCGTGGGGACCTTTTTTCAAAAAGGTCCCCACCTCTTTATTTCCACTAAAAAAGCCGCCCCGTTTGGGGCGGCTTTTTTAATGGAGTGACGCGGGGGCTTTTTAAAAAAAGCCCCCGCCCCCAAAAACTTTTAAGACTTAATTCTCCGCGCCCTTGAGGGCCTGTTCCTCGGCCACGATCTCGGCCGCGCGGGCCGCGATGTCGCCCTTGGTGATGGGCGGGCCAGGGAAGCGCGTACGCGCCACGCCAAACCAGATAACCGTGATCAACGCCAGCAGGCCGATGAGGTAGCTGACCAGAATGTCATTGGGCGGGCGCGTGCCGATATAGACCAGCAAAATGGCGCCCAGAACCGAAATGGCCGCCAACGGCTTGGAGAAGATACCCAGACGGAAGGGACCAAACTCCGTCCAGCTGCGCCCCTCGGCGAACAGCCCCGCCAGGATGGGCATGGCATAGGAAATATAGAGGAACATGGCGCACCCCGCCGCCAGCGCGCCGAAAGCCGGCGAATAGAGCGTGGAGGCAATGGCCAGAATGACCGTGAACCAGATGGCATAGACCGGCGAGCGGTGCTTGTGGTCAACCTGCTTCAGCCATTGATGGCCAGGCAGCCCGCCATCACGCGAGAAGGCATAGACCATGCGCGAGGTGGAGGTGACACCCGCCAGGGCGCACAGGAAGTTGGACAGCACGATGCCGATATAGAGCACGTTCTTGAGCGCCACGGGCACGGCCATGCCGGCCATCATGTTGAAGATGATGTTGGCGCCGTCGGCGGCGTTTTTGATGGGGTCGGGCAAGGCGACGACGAAGGACGCCGCCATGACCAGGCCAAAGACCAGCGACCAGAAGATGGAGTTGAGGATGCCCTTGGGGACGTTGATGCGGGCATTCACGGTTTCTTCGGAGGTATGGGCCGAGCCGTCGAACCCGGTCATGGTGTAGAGGGGGTAGAGCAGCGCCAGCAGGAAGATATAGAAGATGTTGTTGCTGTGGGGCACGACATCGCCGCCGGGATCGCCCGAGAAATTATGGAACTGCACGAGGCGCGAGAAATCCCAGTGCGGGGTGGCGTAGAGCATGGTGATGGTGAGCAGGATGGCGACCACGAAAATGAGGTAGCCCGAGAAATCGATGAGCCTGGTGGTGGTCTTGATGCCGAAATGGTTGAGCAGGCCCTGGACCCCGGTGATCAGGATGACCGCCACGGTCTGCTGCCAAAAGCCCCAGGAGGAGGTGTCGATGTGGAAAATATTGCCCAGAATGAGGCCGTTAAACAGCGAATACACGCCGACATTGACCGAGCTGACCACGAAAATGAGACCGAGCAGGTTGAACCAGGCCGTGGCCCAGCCCCAGCCCCGCCCGCCCAAAATGGACGACCAGTGATAAAGCCCGCCCGCCGTGGGGAAAGCCGAGGCGATCTGGGCCATGGAGGCGCCAACC
>JAJXWD010000074.1 GCA_021781835.1 Pseudomonadota bacterium
AGTGTTCGGGCGTGCGGGCGCTTCGCTCTACCGGGTCGCCACGCAGGTTAGCGATGCTCTGATGCAACCGGCGGTCTTTTTATCCCCCGCCTTGTACCCCGAATTCGTGCGCCTGCGTGAGCAGCAAGACTGGGCCAATCTGCGCAAGATGACCTGGCGCATCTGCCGGTTGCTCTCGGCTTTCTCGGTGCCCATTCTCCTCATCATGTATTTCGCCGGCCCCGCCATTTTGGCCCTGATGCTGGGCAAGCACATCTCCCATACGCGAGAGCTGCTTTTGTGGATGACCACCGCCTCCATCATCGGGCTCTGGAGTGTGCCCCTGGAGCCGCTGCTCATCTCGCTGGGGCGCGCCAAAACCGTGCTGCATGGGCGCTTGTGGTTTCTTTTGCCGTGTTTGCCGTTATTTTATGTGCTGACACGCCGGTATGGCGTCGAGGGTGCCGCGATTGTCGTTTTCATCCGCAGCACCGCCATCTTCATGACGCGCCTGGTGCCTTTTTTGACGATGCCCGAAACCAGGCGCCCGTAATTGCTTTCAAACCGGATGTCGCCGCGCCGGTTTTCCGCTGATGATTTACCCGTAAGGGGGGCTAGACATGTCTTTGTTTCCATCCTTCCGCCGTGCAGCCGGGCCTGGCCACACTAAAACCGGGCCGCGCGTGCCGGCCACGGGCCCGCTCTCCAGCGCCACCATCTCCGTCATCATTCCCCTCTACAATCACGCGCCTTATATCGGCGCCGCGCTCGAGAGCGTGCTTTCACAAACCTCCCCGGCCGATGAGATCGTCCTGATCGATGATGGCTCGTCGGATGACGGGTTTGCCATCGCCCAGCGCGTACTGGCGCAAACGCCCCATAAAATTTTGCTGCGGCAAGATAATGAAGGCGCGCATAACACCCTCAACCGCGCGATCAGCCTGAGCCACGGCGAATATCTCGCCGTTCTTAACTCCGATGATATGTTCACACCCGAAAAAATCGAGCGCTGCCGCCGCGTGCTGGCCGACATGCCAGATACCGGCCTGATCACGGGCGATGTCGGGTTCATGGACAGACACGGCAAACGCCACGATAAAATGCAAGGCTGGATGAACAACGCCCACCGGTTTCTCGATGAAACAGGCTTATCCCAGCTCGCGCAACTCAACAGGCATTTTGCCTTCACCACCTCGAACATGGTGTTCAGCCGCACTTTATGGGCGGCGGCGGGCGGTTTTCAAAATCTGCGTTATTGCCACGACCTGGATTTTTTGATGTTTGCCTATGCCACCAGCAAGGTGTTTCTCGACCGCCACCATGAGCACATCCTCTATCGCCAGCATAAGCGCAACACCATTCGGGAGAACAACCAGAAAGTAAACATCGAGGTCGCGGCCATAATGGCGCACAGTTTCAGGGTTTGTGGCGCCAGCCTCTTGTCTCCGGAATTGGGCGCGGATGACATCAAGGCTTTTCACCAGGTTTTAGGCCGCCGGAAACTGTCTCCGCTGGTGTTGTTTTTCATGACGATAGGGCAAAAATTCAAAAGCCGCGCCGAGCTTTATGCCTATGCAACGGATCCTGGCCGTTTCGATTTATTTGTGAAACTTACCGGAAAATAGAGGACTTTGCGCCAGCGCCCCCGGCGCCTCACCCCGCTATGCGCTCAATGCGCAACACATTGGTTGTTCCCGCCACGCCAAATGGCTGGCCGGCGGTCAGCGCCATGGTTTGACCAGGCACACCAAGCCCTTCCGCGCGCACCAAATGGCTGGCTACCTGCACGACATCCTTCATCCCCTCCACCTCGACCGCCACACGCGGGCTCAGCCCCCAAGGCAGGCACAGAGGCCGCGCCACCTCGAGGCTCGGCGTCAGACAAAGCAGTGGCGCATGTGGGCGCTCGGCGGCGGCGCGAAAGCCGGTGTTGCCTGATGTCGTGTACGCAACGATGGCGGCGGGCCGCAGCACCCGCGTGGCCTCGCGCAAGGCGGAGCATATAACCGAGGACACATCAGCCCGCGCCTCGCCACGGCTGGTGGCAAGGCCCGCCCAAAACTCCTCATCCGCCTCGACATCGCGGATGATGCCGGCCATCATCGCCACCGCCTGCACGGGGTAGCGCCCGGCGGCCGAT
This sequence comes from Pseudomonadota bacterium, assembly GCA_021781835.1. Taxonomy (GTDB): domain Bacteria; phylum Pseudomonadota; class Alphaproteobacteria; order Acetobacterales; family Acetobacteraceae; genus Acidocella. The sequence continues at coordinate 2,120 of JAJXWD010000074.1, forward strand.
TCGGCGGACAGCATGACCGCATCCGCCCCGGCATAAATCGCCGTGGCGACATCCGAGACCTCGGCCCGGGTGGGGGTGGGGGTGGTGATCATGCTTTCGAGCATCTGCGTGGCCACCACGACCGGCTTCCCAAAGCGGCGGCACACGCTCAGGATCCGGCGCTGCATGCGCGGCACCACTTCGGGCGGCATCTCGACCCCCAGATCCCCGCGCGCGACCATCAGCGCGTCGGATTTCTCGACGATCGCCTCCAGGCACTCGAGCGCCGAGGGCTTCTCGATCTTGGCCATGATCCGCGCCCGCGTGCCCACCAAGGCTCTCAACTCGTCAATATCCTCGGGGCGCTGCACGAAGGAGAGCGCGATCCAGTCAACCCCGATGGCGAGGGCGAAGGCAAGGTCCGCGCGGTCTTTTGGGGTCAAGGCCGAGACCGGCAGGGTGGCGCCGATGACGCTCACCCCCTTGCGCGGCAGCAGCCGCCCCGCCACCACCACCCGCGCGGCGATCCGCTCGGGCGCCGCCGAGACGATGTCGAAGCGCAGCTTGCCGTCATCGACCAGCAGCACGACACCCGGCGCGGCGGCGGCGAAAATCTCCGGATGGGGCAGTGCCACCGTGCCCTCTTCCCCCTGCGGGGTGAGCGTGATCTCATCGCCCTCGGCCAGGTCGATGAACCCGCCCGCGAGCTGGCCGATGCGCAGCTTGGGCCCCTGCAAATCCGCCAGCGCCGCCAGCGGGCGGCCAAGCTCGGCCTCGACGGCGCGGATAATGTCGAGCCGGGCGCGGTGTTCCTCATGCGCGCCATGGCTGAAATTGAGCCGAAACACATTGGCCCCGGCCTCGGCCAGCGCCCGGATGGTGGCGTGATCGGCGCTGGCGGGGCCGAGCGTCGCGATGATCTTGGCGTAGCGGTAATCAGACATGGAATGATCCTAGAAAATAAATCCGGTGTGGATGAAATTCGAGCTGCGCTCATGCAAGATCTCGCCGAGCAGCGCCTTGCCGGCCGCGCTGTCCTTGGTGGCGATCATCGAGCGGATGGAGAAGGAGCGCAGCGCATCGGTGACCGAGAGCGTGCCCTCGGCGCTGTCCTTGCGGCCGGTGAAGGGAAACACATCGGGCCCGCGCTGGCACTGGCTGTTGATGTTGACGCGGCATACCTGGTTGACCAGAGGATCGACAAGTCTGCCTATTATTTCAGGGTTTTTACCAAACAGGCTGACCTGCTGGCCATGCTCGGAGGTGCGCACATAGGCGAGCGCCTCGGCGATGTCATCGAACACCGCCACCGGCACGATGGGGCCGAACTGCTCCTCGCGGTAGAGGCGCATCCCGGGCGTTACCGGATAGACCAGAGCGGGCGTGAACAACGTGCCGCTCGCCGCCCCGCCGCCCGCATTCAGCACCCGCGCGCCCTGGGCGAGCGCATCCTCGAGATAGGCACGCATCTGCTCAACCTTGGCGAGGTTGGGCAGCGGCGTGATGGCAACGCCCGGCTCCCAGGGCATGCCGGATTTTAAATGCTCGATGGCCGATGTGAGCTTTTCCAGAAAGATTTCGGAAATGGAGCGGTGCACCAGCAGCATTTTCAGCGCCGTGCAGCGCTGGCCGTTGAAGGAGAGCGCGCCCGAGACACACTCGCTCACCGCCAGATCGAGATCGGCATCCTCGAGCACAATGGCGGCGTTTTTGGCGTCCAGCCCCAAAATGGCGCGCAGCCGGTTGGTCTTGGGGTGCAGTTTTTTCAAATGCCCCGCCACCTTGCTCGAGCCGATCAGCGCCAGCGTGTTCACCCGCCCCGATTCGAGCAGCAGCGGCACCACCACTTCGCCCTTGCCATAAACAAAATTCACCACGCCGGGTGGAAAGGCGGTGCGGAAGGCCTCCAGGAGCGGCGTGAACAGCAGCACGCCAAAACGCGGCGGCTTGAACACCACGGTATTGCCCATGATGAGGGCCGGAATCAGCAGCGCGAACGTCTCGTTCAGCGGGTAGTTGTAAGGCCCCATCACCAGCACCACGCCGAGCGGCGTGCGGCGAACCTGGCCGATGACGCCTTCGACGATTTGAAAGCGCGAATGATTATTGTCGAGCTCCTTGAGCGCGGCGATGGTGGCGCGGATATAGGCCACCGTGCGGTCGAACTCCTTTTGCGAATCCCCCAGCGTCTTGCCGATTTCCCACATCAGCAGCCGCACGATCTCCTCGCGCGCCGCCACCATGGCGCTGGTGAAACGCTCCATGCAGCCAATGCGTGCCGCCACGCTCATGGTCGGCCATGCGCCCGCGCCCTCATCATAGGCCGCGGCGGCGGCATCCAGCGCCGCCTGCGCCTCATCCGCCCCGCCGGCTGGGTAGCTGCCCAGCTCCAGCGGCGCCACGCCCGCGCCATCGGCCACGTAAACCGCCGAGCGCACCGGCACGGGAGAGCCGGGAAACCGCACATAAGCCCCGCCGATCAGCGTCTCCCGCTGATGCACAGGCGCCCCCAGCCGCACCGCCGGGGGAAGTTCATCCATTTGAAAAACCATGAGAATTACGCCCCTTTCAGCAAACAAGCCTGGCGGGCCAGGTTTTCGATGGCGGGCCAGTTTTTGGTGGCGATGAGTTCTGGTTTGAGCATCCAGGAACCGCCGACGCAGAGGACGTTGGGGAGGGTTAGGTAGGATTGGGCGTTTTGGGGGT
>JAJXWD010000040.1 GCA_021781835.1 Pseudomonadota bacterium
TGATAAAGCCCGCCCGCCGTGGGGTAGGCCGAGGCGATCTGGGCCATGGAGGCGCCAACCATGAGCGCGAACACGCCGCCCAGAATCCAGCCGATGATGGTGGTAAAGGCGCCGCCCGTGGAATAGCCCACCTGGAAGGCCGTTATGCCGCCCGCCAGAATGCAGATGATGGAGAAAGACACGGCGAAATTGGAGAAGCCATGCATGCGCCGCGACAGCTCCTGCGCATAGCCCATTTTGTGGAGTACCGCGGCATCTGCCGCCAGAATGTCCTGTTCGGATCGTTCAGTCATAGACAGCCCCTTCTCCTGATATTGTTCGTGATTGATTTTATAGACGCAGCCTATACGCAATGCGGTTGATCCGCCAACACAAACTTAGCCGCCCCGCATTCCGGAAAATGGCGGTTTTGAGTATAATCGACAAATCAACCTTGGGAGTTTCGCCATGCCCACCAAACCCCACCTGACATTGCCCGAACTCAAGGGCATGGCCGAACGCGGAGAGATCGATACGGTCATCATGGCCGCGACGGATATGCAGGGGCGCTTGCAGGGCAAGCGGGTGATGCCCGATTTTTTTTTCGAATCAGTGATGTCCGAGGCCGCCGAAGGGTGCGCCTATCTGCTCGCCACCGACATAGAGTGCGCGCCCGTGGCCGGCTATGAGCTGACCAACTGGGACAAGGGCTATGGCGATTTCATGTTCGCCCCCGACTTCTCGACCCTGCGGCTCGCCCCCTGGCAGCCGGGCGCCGCCATTGTGCTGTGCGATATAGAGCTGAAAGACCACCAGCCCGCCGAGGTTTCGCCGCGCACCATGCTCAAACACCAGCTTGAGCGGCTGCGCGCCCATGGGCTCAGCGCCTTCGCCGCCACGGAGCTGGAGTTCATTTTGTTCAGGAACTCATATGAAGAGGCATGGGACAAGGCCTATCGGGGCCTGACCCCAGCCAACCAATATAATAACGATTATTCCATTCTCGGCACCGCGCGGGTGGAGCCGCTGTTGCGCAAGATCCGCAACTGCATGGAGGCGGCGGGCATTCAGGTCGAGAACTCCAAGGGCGAGTGCAATCTCGGCCAGCATGAGATCAATTTCAAATACGGCCCGGCGGTGAGCACCTGCGACAAGCATGTGATTTACAAGGAAGCCGCCAAGGAGCTGGCCGCCGAGGCGGGCATGGCGCTCACCTTCATGGCCAAGTTCAATGAACGCGAAGGCAATAGCTGCCACACCCATCTCTCGCTGCGCGACGAGGCGGGCGAGCCGGTGTTTTTAGGCGCCGACGGACATTCGCCCTCGCCTTTGTTCGAAGCCTTCATGGCCGGGCTGCTGCGCCACGCCCCCGAGATCACGCTGCTGTTCGCGCCCAACATCAACTCCTATAAACGTTACGCGCCGGGCTCCTTTGCCCCGACCGCCCTGGCCTGGGGGCATGACAACCGCACCTGCGCCTTCCGGGTGCTGGGGCATGGGCGCTCGCTGCGGGTGGAAAACCGGCTGCCGGGCGGCGATGTGAACCCCTATCTGGCCCTCGCGGCGATGATCGCGGCGGGGCTTGAGGGGATTGAGCGAAATTATCCGCCGGTGCCGCTGTTTCACGGCAATGCCTATGCGGCCGATCTGCCGCGCGTGCCGGCAACCCTGGCCGAGGCGGCGGCGCTGTTTGCGCACAGCCCGTTCACGGCCCGCGCCTTTGGGGGCGATGTGGTGAAACATTACACCAACATGGCCAGGGTCGAGCTTGAGCAATTCAACAAATCTGTTACCGACTGGGAACGGTTCCGGTCTTTTGAGAGGATGTAGAACATGAGCCTGCGTGGAAATTGGCGTATTCCTACGGAAATTTTGGCGGGGGCCGGGCGCGTTGCCGAGCTGCCGGGGCGGGTGAAGGCGGCGGGGATCGCGCGGGTGCTGCTGGTGACCGACCCTGGCGTGGCCGGGCTGCCCTTCATTGCCGGGATCATCGAGAGCCTGAAGGCCGCCGGGATCGAGCCGGCCTTGTTCAAGGATTTACACCCCGACCCGCTGCATGCGGACGTGATGGCGGGCGCCGCCGCCTACAAGGCCCATGGCGCGGAGGCCGTGATTGCGGTGGGCGGCGGCTCGGGGCTGGATTGCGGCAAGTCGATCGCGCTGGCGGTTTCGACCTCCAAGCCGTTGTGGGATTTTGAGATCACGCTGGCCGGGCCGGAGCTGGACCGGCCGATGCCGCCCATTTTCGCGGTGCCGACCACGGCGGGCACTGGCTCGGAAGTGGGGCGGGCGAGCGTGGTCATCGACCCCGCGAAGCAGCGCAAATATATTTTGCTGCACGCGCAGATGCTGCCGCGTCTGGTCATTCTCGACCCCGAACTGACCTACGGGCTGCCCGCCTCGATCACCGCCTGGACCGGCATGGATGCGCTGGCCCATTCGCTCGAGGCTTATTACGCCACCTTCTTTCACCCGGTGGCCGATGGCATTGCGCTCGAGGGCATGCGGCTGGTGAAGGAAAACCTGCTGACAGCCGTGACCGAACCCCGCAACGAAACCGCCCGCATGAACATGCTGGCCGCGGCCTCGATGGGCGCCACCGCCTTTCAAAAGGCGCTCGGTGCCATTCATGCGCTCGCCCACCCGATCGGGGCGCGGTTTCATGCCCATCACGGCCTGACCAATGCCGTGCTGATGCCGTATGTGCTGGTCTTCAACCGCCCCGTATGCGAGGCCAAGATTGCCCAGGCGGCGCAGGCCTTGGGGATAGAGAACGGGTTTGACGGGTTTTTGGCCTGGGTGATCGGGCTGCGCGAGCAGCTCAATATCCCGCACACGCTCGCGGCGCTGAAAGTGACCCCGGACGCGCTCGAGGCCCTGGCCGAGGAGGCCGTGCTCGACCCCAACACCCCCGACAATCCGCGCATTGCCGACAAGGCGGATTATCTGCGCATTTTGCAGGCCGCGATGAGCGGTGTGTTCACCGGGCTCGAGGCGTGAGCGGGTATTTTTAAAAATCCCACGAAATTTTATTGAAATTTTTCCGAGGCCGCGCCTTTTTCCACAAAGGGGCGGCCCTTTTTTATGCCCGTCAGCCCTGAGGCTGGCTGGCATTAGCGTGGGATTGGTGGGGCGGCCACGCGCAAAATAAAAGAGGTATACAACCCCGCCACCGTACGCAAAAAATCAAACATTTGGCGGGATGGTATAAGACGTTTTCATGAAACAAGGCGGCGCGCGCCACCTTCAAGCCTTACAGGCTTTCAGAGCGCGCGCTGCATGATGACAAGGTCGAGCCAGCGGCCAAATTTGCAGCCGACGCCACGCAATATGCCGATCTGCGTGAAGCCCAGGCTGGCATGCATGCCAATGGAGGCAACGTTTTCGGAATCTCCCACCTGGGCGATCATTTGTTTATAGCCCGCCGCCTGGGCATGCGCGATGAGCGCCGCCACCAACGCCTTGCCCACGCCCTGGCCGCGCACGCCCTCGCGCACATAGACACTATCCTCGACCGTGAAACGAAATGCCGAGCGCGGATGGTGCGGGCCGTAATAGCCAAAACCGAGCAGGCCGGAGGCATCCTCGGCCACGAACCAGCCTTGGCCGCGCGCCAGGGTGGCCTGGTAGCGGCGGGTCATTTCCTCGAGCGAGGGAGGAATTTCCTCGAAACTGCCAGTGCCGTTTAAAACGTGATGCGCGTAGATGGACTGAATTTGCGCCAGATCCGCCGCCACCGCCTGCCTGATCTCCATGCTCCCCCCCTCCCCTGATGTGCCCGATTCACTACGCCAGCCCCAGAAAGCGATCAATCTCCTGTTCTTATTCCCTCCCGGACCAAAAATGGTGCACCTGCGTAATCGGGCTTATTGTCTAGGGGAATGGTTTTCAGGCATAAGCCTGGAGTTGTAGCCAACGGCGCACGCACGCGACTGGCCGCTTCGGATGATGAAAGTCGAGACTGGATGAATCACACGTCTGGCAGCCCCGGACCGGGAGTAGCCGTAAACCAGAGCGAGCCGCCCCCGGAAAGCGCCGCCCATAACGCGGCCGATGTTGGCGTAAACCCCCAGACCAAGTCCAGGCTGGCGGCCGTGATCTACACGGCGCGCTACCATGGCGTGGAGATGGACCTGGAGGCGCTGCGCCTGCGCCCCGCCGAGCCCGCCCCCAGCCCGCCGGTGCTGGTGGAATGGCTGCGCGAGGCCGGGCTGTGGGCGCGCGGCGTGCCGATGAATTTCCGCCAGCTGATGAAGGTGGACGACCCGGCGCCGATCGTGCTGCTGCTCGACGATGGCGGCGCGGCGCTGATGGTGGGACGCGACCGCGAGCGCGGCGTGGTGCTGCTGCGCGACCCGCTATCTGGCCCCTCGGACCCGATGGTGGGGGTGGATGAGCTGCGGCTGAAGCAGGTGTGGAGCGGGGCGGTGCTGCTGATCCGCGCCAGCCGCCACGGGCGCGCCGAGGAGCCGGTGTTCAATCTCGGGCTGATCGCCGGCCTGGTGTGGGAGGACAAGGCCATACTGCGCGACATCGCGGTGGCTTCCATCACCATCACCGTGCTCTCTCTGCTGCCGATTTTGGTGGTCATGCGGGTGCTGGGCACGGTGATCGAGTATCACAGCATGGATTCGCTGGCGATGATGACCTTGATGCTCATCGTCGTCGTGATCGCGGAGGCGCTGCTCTCGGGGGCACGCAAGCTGCTCGAGGTGGTGCTGGCGGCCAAGCTCGACTCGCGCCTCAACCTCATGGTTTTCGACCGGCTGCTGGCGCTGCCCATCACCTTCTTCGAGCGCCAGCAATCGGGTGAGATCGCCTATAAAGTCGGGCAGATGAACAAGGTGCGCGAGTTCATGACCGGCAAGCTCATGAACACCTTCATCGATCTGTTCATGCTCACGCTGCTGCTGCCGCTGATTTTCTATATCAGCGGCACGCTGGCCTGGACCGTGCTGATCGCCGCGGCGCTTCTGGCCGCCATCATCGCCGCCTTCTTGCGCCCGATGGGGGTTTATGTCGGCAAGATCATCAACGCGGAGAGCGCCAAGAGTTCGGTGCTGGTCGAATCGATTTACGGCGTGCGCACCGTGAAGGCGCTGGCGCTCGAGCCCGCGCGCGCCGCCGATTGGGACCGGCGCGTGGCCGAGGTGGCGCAGCTGCAGGTGGACCAGGGCAAGCTCGGCATCTGGCCGATGGCGCTCTCGCTGCCATTGCAGCGTTACTGCTCGTTTGGCGCGCTGCTGCTGGGCGCCTATATCGCGCTCAAAACCCAGAACCCCACCGATGTCGGCAGCCTGTGGGGCTTCATGATGCTGGGCGGGCGCGTGGCCGGGCCGCTGGTGAGCCTCGCCGGGCTGATGGAGAGCATCCAGGATGCGCAAACCGCGATCGCGCAGGTGGGCAATGTGCTCAACCGCCCCAATGAGAAACACGCCCTGACCCACGGCTTGCGCCCCAGCTTTCAGGGCGAGGTGGAGTTTGACACCGTCACCTTCACGTACGAAGGCTCGAAGGCGCCGGCGCTCGACAAGATGAGCTTCAAGGTGCCGGCGGGTACCATGCTCGGGCTGGTCGGGCGTTCGGGCTCTGGCAAATCAACCGTGACGCGCCTGCTCCAGGGCATCAACCGCGAATATAACGGTGCCATCCGCATTGACGGCTATGACATGCGCGAGATCAATCTGCGCCATATCCGCAAGCATTTTGGCATGGTGCTGCAGGATAATTTCCTTTTCCGCGGCACGGTGAAGGAAAACATCATCGCCGGCCGGCCGGGGCTTTCGTTCGAGGACGCGGTGCGCGCCGCGCGCCTGGCGGGGGCGGAGGAATTCATCGAGCGTCTGCCCAACGGCTACGACACCTTCATCCAGGAAGGCTCGCCCAACCTCTCGGGCGGGCAGAAGCAGCGCCTCGCCATCGCGCGCGCGCTGATCACCGATCCGCGCATTCTCATTCTCGACGAGGCGACCTCGGCGCTCGACCCCGAATCCGAGGCGCTGGTGAATGCCAACATCACGCGCATCGCCAAGGGGCGGACGATGGTCATCGTCTCGCACCGCCTCTCCTCGCTGCTCGATTGCGACCTGATCATGGTGCTCGACCGCGGCCGCATGGTCGATCTGGGCACCCACCATGAGCTGGTGGAACGCTGCGCCATTTACCGCCATTTGTGGTTCCAGCAGAACCGCCACCTTTCCCCCGAAGGATTTAACGATGCAGGCACTGCGCCGATTCTTGCCCAGGAGCGCTGAGAAAAGCCAGTCAGCGGCCGGCGATGAGCCGCTGCCGCTGGCGGTGCTGGAGTTTCAGTCACCGACCGCGGCGGTCATCGCCACGCCGCTGCCGGCGCTCGCGCGCTCGACCAATTACACCATCAGCGCCATGGTGCTGCTGCTGCTGCTGCTGGCCATGGTGGTCAAGACCGACCGGATCGTGGTGGCGCCGGGCGAGCTGGTCTCGGTCAATCCCGACATCAGCGTGCAGGCCTTCAACGCCCAGTCGATCGTGCGCGACATCAAGGTGCATCAGGGCGACATCGTGCAGGCCGGGCAGGTGCTCGCCACGCTCGACCCCACATACACGGCGGCCGACCTGACCTCGATGACCCAGCAGGAGCAGAATGACTCCGCCCAGGTGGCCGAGCTGCAGGCGCTGGAAAACAAGCAGCCCTACGTGCCCGACGCCGCCAACCCCTATTCGGGCCTGGCCCAGCAGACCTACAACCAGATGCAGGGCGCCTATAGCGCCTCGCTGGATAATTACACCCAGCAGATCAGCCAGCTGCAACAGGAAATCCAGGGCTACAAGCAGCAGGAGGCCTATTACAGCCAGCGCCTCGCCATTGCCAGCAATGTCGAGACCATGCGCAAGAAGTTGCAGCAATTGCAGGTGGGCAGCGAACTCGACACCGAAGCCGCCACCGATGACCGCGTGAACATGCAGCAGCAGCTCTCCTCGGCGCGCAGCTCCGCCGATGCCGATGAGAAGCAGCTTGCCTCGGTGCAGGCGCAGCGCGATGCCGCCGGACAGCAATTCCGCGCCCAGGTCTCGACCCAGCTGGCCACCGCGCTCAATAATCTGGCCCAGGCCCGGCAGGAGCTGGCCAAGGCCCGGCTGAACGACCAGCTGGTGGACCTGACCGCGCCCCAGGACGCGGTGGTGCAATCGGTGGCGCCCATCGCGGTGGGGGCGGTGCTCAATGCCGGGCAGCAGGTGTTCGACCTCGCCCCCATCAACGCGCCGTTCGTGGTCACGGCCAATATCGACGCCACCCAATCGGGCTATGCGCATGTCGGCAATCCGGTGGTCATCAAATTCGCCACCCTGCCCGAACTGCAATATGGCTCGGCCAAGGGCACGGTCATCAGCATCTCGCCCGAAAGCGTGAACCCCGCGAGCCAGCAGGATGTGGCCCTGAACGGCCCACCCGTGCCCGGAACGCCGCAAAACTCGCTTTACTACATCGCCCAGATTTCGGTGGATGAGTTGAACCTGCACAACGTGCCCCCCGGTTTCCGGCTGATGCCCGGCATGCCGGTGGAGGCCGATCTGCTGGTCGGCAAGCGCACCATTCTCGAATATCTGATCCAGCGCGTGATGCCCGTGGCGTATAACGCCATGCACGAACCCTGAGCGGGAAACACCGGAGCCCACCACCATGAGCGCTAAACTGACGATGGCCGACAAGCTGGCCGCGCGCACGCCGGCCAAGGCCCTGGCCCGCGCCCGCGACCTGCGCGCGGCCGGGCGCCATGGCCGCGCCGCGCTGCTGTTGGGCCTGGCCGCCGAAAAGGGCGAGCTGGACGCCGCCCGCGAGCTGGCACTTTACTACCTCTCGGGCGAGGGTGGGCATATGCGCTCGGCCACCGAGGCGGCGCGCTGGCTGACCCCCGCCGCCGAGGCCGGCGACACCAAGGCGCAGCTGATCCTGGCCAATCTCTTCGCCACCGGCATGAACAGCGCCGCCGCCACGGGCGGGCTGTTTGGCGACACCATGCTGGGCGAGCCTGATTTCGAGGCCGCGCTGAGCTGGGCCCTCAAGGCGGCCGAGGCCGGCGAGGGCGAGGCCATGGCGCTGGCGGGGTATATCCACCTCAACGGGCCAGAGGCGCTGCGCGACCAGGAAAAGGCCCTGCATTGGTATGAGCGCGGCGCCGAGGCCGGGGCGGCGGCGGCGCATTTTGGCTGCGCCATGCTGCTCATGCCCACCGCCGAGACCGATGAGGCGACCTTCCGGGCGCTGGCGCATTTGCGCAAGGCCTCGGAAGGCGACCTCGCCGGCGGACATTTTCACCTCGCCGTGGCGTATGAACATGCCGTGGGGCTCGAGCGCGACCTGGAAAAAGCCGCCGAGCTGTATGGCCGCGCCGCCAAGGCCGGGCTGAACGAGGCGCAATATAAATACGGCGCCATGCTGCTGCGGGGGGTGGGTATCACCCGCAATGCCCAGGAGGGCGAGACCTGGCTGCGCCGCGCCGCCCTTGGCGGCAATGGCCCGGCGGCCATGATGGTCGCCACCATTTACGTAACCTCCGATGACGGGCTGCCCCCCAATTACGCCGAGGCGGCGATCTGGTTTCATATCGCCGCCGAGAAGGACATGGTGCAGGCCGCGCAGGCGCTGGGGCTGCTCTATTTGCTGGGCCAGGGCGTGCCGCGCGACCCCGACGAGGCCGCCAAATGGCTGCGCAAGGCGGCCGAGCTTGGCTCCTCGGGCGCGCAGGCGACTTATGCGCAGGCGCTGGCCAAGGGCCGCTTCAACCCCCGCATCACCGAGCCGGCGCCGGTGGCCGAATGGTTCGAGCAGGCCGCGCGCCAGGGCGACCGGTTTGGGCTTTATAATTACGCCGTATGCCTGGCGGAGGGGTTTGGCATAGACAAGGACGAGGCCAAGGCCGCCGAATTGTTCCTCCAGGCGGCGGAGACGATCATCGACGCGCAATATCGCTACGGGCTGATGCTGGCCGAGGGGCGCGGGGTGGAGCGCGATTACGAGCAGGCGCGGTTCTGGCTGGAAAAAGCCTGCACCATAGACGCGCCGCTGGCCCTGAACGCGCTGGCGACGCTGTATCTGCACGGGCTGGGCGGGCCCAAGGAGCCGCAAAAGGCGCTGGGCATGTTTGAGCGCGCCGCCGCCAAGGGAAATTTGCAGGCGATGTTCGCGCTGGGCGCGCTGCTGGGCGGGGGCAATGGGCTGGAGGCGGACCGCGTGGCCTCGCTCGCCTGGTATCGCCATGCCGCCCAGGCCGGGCATAACCAGGCCGCGCTGATGCTGGGCAAATATTACAAGCTGGGCATCGCCACCGCGCCAGACAGCGAAGCGGCGCGCAAATGGTTTACCCAGGCGCGCGATGGCGGCATGGCCGAGGCCCAGGCCGAACTGGACAGCCTGCCCCCGCTCGTGGCACCCGCCGCGCAAGATTGCGGCGTGCAGGGGTGATGTGAGGCCGGCCAACCACGCCCGGCTGGAAAAGGCGGCGGCGGCGGCCTGGGAAAAAGGCCGCCGGGGCGGGGCGCTGGCCCGCGCCTGGCTGGAGCGGGCGGCGCGCTTCGCCCCGGATGATCCGCGCATCGGCCTGGACCTGGCCCGCGCGCGGCTGGAAGCCCGCGATTTTGCCGCCGCCCGCGCGGCCTATGAAGCCCTGGCCCGGCGCCATGATATTGCCGCGGGCTGGATGGGCATGGCGCTGGCCGCCGTGCAGCACGGCGACATGCCCAGCGTGACGGCGGCGCTGGAGGCGCTGCTGACCCGCCATGTGGTGGCCGATGAGCTGGGCAGCGTGGCGTTTTTGCGCCAGGCGGCGGCGCTGGCGGGGTTTGGCGCGATCGCCCTGACCCGCCCCGATGGCACGCGCGTGCGGCTGGGCACCGGGCGCTGCCTGGGCGAAGCGGCCGACGAACCGGCGCTGACCCGCGTGGAGGGGCTGGTGACGCCGCGCCCCGATGGCGGGCTGGAAGGCTGGGCCGCGCGCCCCGCCTGGCCAGATGCCCCCCCTGCCCTGTTTCTCACCGATGCCACGGGCCGCCGCCGGCGCGTGCGGCTGGGCAAGCCGCTGCCCGCCGACAACCAGGCCCCGCTTTTGTCGCGCTACCGTTTCCGGCTGAGCGCGCGCGCCCTGGCCGGGCTGACGCCGCCTTTTCGCCTGGGCGGGGCGGCGGGGGTGGAGATTTTCGGCAGCCCCGTGGACCCGGCCATGCTGGCCGAACCACCCTGCCCGGCCCAAACGCGCGGGCCCATGCCCCCTCGGCCAAAGGCCGGCGCGGAGCTGGCGCTGGTGATGCCGGTTTACCGGGGGCTCGAGGAGACGCGGGCAGCGCTGGAAAGCGTGCTGGCCGCCGCCCCCCCAACAGCCCGGGTGCTGGTGGTGGACGATGCCTCGCCCGAGCCGGGCTTGCCGGCCTATCTGGACGAGATGGCGCGGCTTGGGCGGATCGAGCTCCTCCGCCATGAGCGCAACCGGGGCTTTTGCGCGGCGGTGAACACGGCGCTGGCCGAGGTGCCGGGCCATGACGTGGTGCTGCTCAACAGCGATATCTTGCTGCCCCCCGGCGCCCTGGAGACGCTGCGGGCCGTCGCCTATGCCGATCCCGCCACCGGCACGGTAACACCGCTTGCCAATGAGGGCAGCCTGGCCTCCTACCCCCGGCCCAAAGGCGCCAACCCGATGCCCGATCTCGACGGGACAACGGCGCTGAACCGGCTGGCGCGCGCGGCCAACGGGCTGAACGCGGTGGAGGTGCCGACCGGCGTGGGGTTTTGCCTGTTCATCCGCCATGATTGCCTGGCGGCGGTGGGGGCCTTGCGCGGGGATCTCTATGCCCAGGGCTATGGGGAGGAAAATGATTTCTGCCTGCGCGCGCGCCATGCCGGGTTTGTGAGCCTGCTGGCCACCGGGGCTTATGTGGCGCATCGGGGGGGGGTATCGTTCCGGGCCCAGGCGCGCGGGCTGATGGCGCGCAATCTGGCGATATTGGAGCGGCTGTTTCCGGGCTACCAGGCGCTGGTGGCGGCGCATTTCGCCGCCGACCCGGCAGCGCCCGCGCGGGCGCGGCTGGATGAAGCCCGGCTGCGGGACGAGGTGAGCGGCGCGCGCGAGGTGGTGCTGATGATCTCGCACAGCCATGGCGGGGGGGTGGCGCGCCAAGTGCGGGCCGAGATGGCGCGGGTGCGGGCCGATGGCGGCGCGGCGCTGCTGCTGGCGACCGAATTTCCAGCCAATCCCGAGACGCGGCCCTATCCCTGGCGGGCCCAGCTTTCGGCCGGCGAGGCGGCTGACACGCCAAATCTGGGCTTTGACCTCGAGACGGCGTTTGCCGCGCTGGTGGCGCTGTTGCGCGCGCTGGGCGTTGGGCGTGTGGTGCTGCACCACACGCTCGGACACCATCCGCGCGTGCGCGAGACCGCCGCGGCCTTGGGCGTGGCGCAGGAGATCGTGGTGCATGATTATGCCTGTTTCTGCCCGCGGGTTAACCTGCTCAACCGCCCGGCGCGGGGCGCGCCGCCGCGCTATTGCGGCGAACCCCTGGAGGCGGCCTGCACCGCCTGCTGCGCGCGCGACAAGGCGGGCGTGCATGAACAGCTGAGCGTGCCCCGGCTGCGCGCGCGCACGCGGGCCGAGTTTGCCGCCGCCAGCCGGGTGAGCGCGCCCTCGGCCGATGCCGCGCGGCGGCTGATGCGGCAATTTCCCGGCATTACGGTGGCCGCGACCCCCTGGGAGGATGACCGCCAAGCCTACACGCCGCGCCCTCCGCCGGCCACGGGCAAGCGGCGCGTGGCCGTGATTGGCGGCATCGGCCCGGCCAAGGGGTTCGAGGTGCTGCGCGCCTGCGCGCTGGATGCGCGGGCGCGCGGGTTGGAGCTGGAATTTGTGGTGGTGGGCGGCAGTTCGGACGATGACAAGCTGATCGAGGCCGGGGTGTTCGTGACCGGACCTTACAAGGAAGGCGAAGCACAGGATTTGATTGCCGCGCTTCAGCCCGATCTGGCGTTTCTGCCCTCGATCTGGCCCGAGACCTGGTGCTTCGCGCTCACCGAAGCCTGGCGGGCCGGACTGCTGCCGGTGGTGTTTGATTTGGGCGCGCAGGGCGAGCGGGTGCGCGCCACCGGGCGCGGGCTGGCGCTGCCGCTCGGCCTGCCGCCCGCGCGCGTGAACGATGTGCTGCTGCGCGCCACGCCGTGAGACGTGCCGATATTGAGCTATGAGAGCAACGGTTTTTTCACCCGCGGGGCTGGATAATTGCCCAACTTTAAACTACCCCTGCGATGACGTCGGAGACCAATGATGGTTTCCGCCGGAATGATTTGACCGCCCCGACTGACACAGACCAACCTGGACCCAACAGGTTAAAACGCAAGGATCTGACATGGCCGCCGCGAAACCCGCCCCCACCCCTCAGCCCCCCCAGGCCACCACGCCGGCCCCTCATCTGGGCGCCGCCGGGGCGCAGGCGGGCGACAGCGCCAAGATGGTGCAGGAGCTGAAGGTGAGCGGCCACATGATGGCGCTGCCGCCCGGTTTATTTTGCGTGATCAACGAACCCGTACCGGGGGCCACGCGCATGGGCGGGCTGCCGGGGGTGCGGCTCTCGCCGCCGCCGGGCGAGGCCAGCAATATCGAGATTTCCACCTTCCGGGCCGATGGCTGGCTGGGCGGCGAGGGTGATGCCGCGCTGGTGCGGGTGAAGCACCACCCTGCGCAACTGATGGTGACCATCTACCAGGCCGCCAACCAGCCCGAAGCCGCGCCACGCCTGCAGGTGCACCAGATTTTGGGTGGCGCCCCGGTGCCAGCCAACGCGCCCGCGCCCCAGGCGCCGCCGCCCGCCCCCGCCCGGCAGAACGTGATGGCCCATATCCAGACACGCGGCGATGTGACCACCGGCTTTGGCGACTGGCTGGGCGAGCCGGGCTCGAATAATTGGGTGGAGGGGTTTGCCCTCACCGCACCCGAGGGAATGGCCGCCGGCGACCTGACCTACCAGGCCGTGCTCGGGCGCGGCTGGCTCTCGCCCTGGGTGGAGGCCGGGCAATATTGCGGCTCACGCGGGATGGCGCTGCCGCTGCTCGGGCTGCGCGTGCGCCTGACCGGCGAGGCGGCCGAGCTTTATGAGGTGCGCGTGGAGGCGAGCTTTGTCGGCGGCGCCAAGGCCGGGCCGGCGGGGAATGACGAAACCTGTGAGGCCGAGACACTGGCGCCCCTGGAGGCGCTCTGCGTGACACTGACCCCGCGCGCGCCGCGCAAGGCCAAGAAACGCTGAACCACACAAGCCCGGCCGCGCCGTGGCCGGGTCCGCGCGACACGCAATGAGGGCATGACGTGAATTTCCTGTTCGTGCACCAGAATTTCCCCGGGCAGTATCTGCACATCATCCGCGATCTGCTGGCCGATAATGAGACGCGGCCGGGCACGCATGAGATCGTGTTCATGTCCGAGCCAAACCAGAACATGATGCGCGGCGTGCGCAAGGTGACCTATGCCCGCCCGCCCGCCATTTCGCCCAACGTGTCGCTCGACGCGCGCGAGTTCGAGATGGCCGCGCGCCGGGCCAATGCCGCCTATCAGGGGGCTTTGCAAATCAAGGCGCTGGGCTACCGGCCCGATATCATCATCGGCCATCATGGCTGGGGTGAGATGCTCAATTTGTGCGACGTGTTTCCCGGCGTGCCTATTTTGGGTTATTTCGAGTTTTATTACCGGATTTTGGGCACGGATGTGAATTTCGATCCGGAATTCCCCATGCCGCTCGAACGCTACGGCACGGTGCGCGCCAAAAACACCATCAATCTTCTGGCGCTGGATCTGGAACAATATGGCCAGACGCCAACACAATGGCAGCTCAAGACCTACCCAAGCTGGGCGCAGAGCCGCATCAAGGTGCTCGAGGAAGGGGTTGATCTGGAGTTATGCCAGCCGGACCCGACATTGGCCCGGCAAAACCTGACCGTGGGACCGCTGAGCGTTGGCCCCAAGCAAAAGCTGATTACCTATGTGGCGCGCAATCTGGAGCCGTACCGGGGGTTTCATACCTTCATGCGCGCGCTGCCTCGGCTTTTGGCCGAGCGCCCCGATGCGGTGGTGAGCGTGGTGGGCGGCGACGAGGTGAGCTACGGCGCGCCACCGCCCCAAGGCGGCACCTGGCGTCAGGCGATGATGGCGGAAGTGGGCGAGCGGATCGACCTCAAGCGCGTGCATTTCATGGGCAAGCTTCCCTACCGGGACCATCTCACGCTGCTCAAGCGCTCGGACGCGCATGTTTATCTGTCGTTCCCGTTCGTGGCGTCGTGGTCGCTGCGCGAGGCGCTGGCCTGCGGCTGCGTGGTGGTGGGCTCGGACACCGAGACCGTGACCGAGTTTGTGCAAGATGGCGTGACCGGGATTGTAACGCCCACCCTCGACCACGAGGCGCTGACGGACAATGTGCTGCGCGCCTTGAGCGACAAGACGCTGGCGGCACGGGTGCGCAAGGGCGCGCGCGACTATGCGGTGCGGCGTTTGGGCATGAGGGCGTATCTGAACCGCTACCGGGCTTATATCGAGGAGATTACCGGCCAAACACTGGTGCCGCCCGAACCCCCCGCCCCGACCACGCCCAAGCGGACGCGAAGAAAAAATCTTAGAGCCTGACTATACTACCAGTCAGCCCCGAGGCTGACTGGTAGTATATCCACATTGGGTCGGCGGGGGTCATCGACTCAAGCCGACCCAATAAGATTGATCACCAAACAAAGCGAGAGCGGGTGCGGACACTACCGCTCACTCTCACGAGAGTTTGAAACATTCCTTGGAAAAACCCTAGGATAATTCGCACAAGTTTTCCCCATCACAAGCTCGGCAGGTCGAGTCCCTTTTCGCGCGCGCACTGAATGGCGATGTCATAGCCCGCATCGGCGTGGCGCATCACGCCTGTCGCCGGGTCATTCCACAGCACCCGCTCCAGCCGCTTGGCGGCCTCTTCCGTGCCGTCGGCACAAATCACCATGCCGGAATGCTGCGAAAACCCCATGCCCACGCCCCCGCCATGATGGAGGGAAACCCAGGTCGCCCCCGAGGCGCAATTGAGCAGCGCATTCAGCAACGGCCAATCCGAAACCGCATCCGAGCCGTCCTTCATCGCCTCCGTCTCGCGGTTGGGCGAGGCCACCGAACCGGAATCGAGATGATCGCGCCCGATCACGATCGGCGCCTCCAGCTCGCCCCTGGCCACCATCTCGTTAAACGCCAGCCCCAGCCGGTGCCGGTCCCCCAGCCCCACCCAGCAAATGCGCGCGGGCAAACCCTGAAAACTGATCCGCTCGCGCGCCATATCCAGCCAATGGTGCAAATGCGTGTCGTTGGGCAGCAACTCCTTCACCTTGGCGTCGGTCTTGTAAATATCCTCGGGATTCCCCGAGAGCGCTGCCCAGCGAAACGGCCCGATGCCCCGGCAAAATAGCGGCCGGATATAGGCCGGCACAAAGCCGGGAAAGTCAAAGGCATTGGCCACGCCTTGCTCTTTCGCCATCTGGCGGATGTTGTTGCCGTAATCAAATGTCGGCACGCCCTGGCGCGCGAACTCCAGCATCGCCCGCACATGCACCGCCATCGAGGCCCGCGCCGCTTTTTCCACCTCGCCCGGCGCGCTCTGGCGCTTGTCTTCCCATTGCGCCACGCTCCAGCCAATGGGCAAATAGCCGTTCACCGGGTCGTGGGCCGAGGTCTGGTCGGTCACCATGTCCGGCCGCACGCCGCGCTTTAAGATTTCGGGCAAAATCTCAGCGACATTTCCCAAAAGCCCAACCGAAACCGGCTTCTTTTCGGCGCATGCGCGCGTGATGATCGCCAGCGCCTCGTCGAGCGTATCGGCCCGCACATCGACATAGCGCGTTTTCAGGCGCATCTCGATCCGGCTGGCCTGGCACTCGATGGCCAAACAAGACGCTCCGGCCATGGTGGCGGCCAGCGGCTGCGCGCCGCCCATGCCGCCAAGCCCGGCGGTCAAAATCCATTTTCCCGCCAGATCCCCGCCATAATGCTGGCGCCCGGCCTCCACAAAGGTCTCATACGTGCCCTGCACAATTCCCTGCGAGCCGATATAGATCCACGAGCCGGCGGTCATCTGCCCGTACATCATCAGCCCCTTGCGGTCCAACTCGTTGAAATGCGCCCAGTTGGCCCAATGCGGCACCAGGTTCGAGTTGGC
Organism: Pseudomonadota bacterium; assembly: GCA_021781835.1. GTDB lineage: Bacteria > Pseudomonadota > Alphaproteobacteria > Acetobacterales > Acetobacteraceae > Acidocella. Next base: position 16,162 of record JAJXWD010000040.1, read on the forward strand.
GATCAGCACGCGCGGCGCATCTTTATGTGTACGAAACACCCCGACCGGCTTGCCCGACTGCACCAGCAGCGTCTCATCCTCTTCCAGCCGGCGCAGCACGTTTACAATGCGGTCATAAGCCGCCCAGTCGCGCGCGGCCCGGCCAATGCCGCCATACACCACCAGCTCCTCGGGGCGTTCGGCCACAATCGGGTCGAGATTATTCATCAACATGCGCAGCGGCGCCTCGGTCAGCCAGGATTTCGCGCTCAGCACGCGCCCCCGTGGCGCGGTGATGTGGCGGGCATTGTCAATGCGGCTCATGAACCAGATCTCCCAAAATTTGTTGCAATATGGCGCCAACCGGCGCGGGGTTTTTCAGGGCGCTCGGCCAGTTCCCGGGTGTTGGCTCTTCGGGCTCATCCATGTAGCCGCGCATGGCCAGCTCCATTTGCAGCGCATATACCCGCGCCTCGGGCTGCCCGTAATGGCGCGTGATCCACCCGCCCTTGAAGCGCCCGTTGAGCACGAACGAAAACCCGCTGGCCGCGCAAATGCCGGCCACCCGCGCGGCCATGCCCGGCGGGCAGGCGCGCCCGTCATGGGTGCCGATGTTGAATTGCGGCAATTCGCCCGCAAACAAACGCGGAATCCGGCTGCGGATCGAATGGGCGTCATAAAGCACCGCGAAGCCATGGCGTGCCTTCACCCGCGCGATCTCGGCGCCAAGCGCCTGGTGATAAGGCCAGAAATACCGCGCCACCCGCCGCGCCGTCTCGGCCTCATCGGGTCCGTCCCCCACATAAAGCGGCGCGCCGTCAAAGGTTTCGGTGGGGCAGAGCCCGGTGGTCGCCTGGCCGGGATAAAGCGAACCCCCCGCCGGGTCGCGGTTGAGGTCGATCACGCTGCGGCTCACCCGCGCGCAGATCATGCTCGCGCCCAGTGTTTTGGCAAAGCCGTAAAGCGCGGGCATGTGCCAGTCCGCATCCCGCCGCGCCAGCCAATCCGAGCGGAACCGCCCGGCGAATTCGGCCGGAATCTCCACCCCCGCATGGGGAATGGAGACAATCAGCGGCGCGCTGCCCTGGTGGAGGGTGAAGCTCATGCCACGCCCGGCAGCGCGCTGTCATCGAGCGCGCCCGCGCCCAGCAGGGCGATGGCGGCGGCGATGTCGGGGGCAAAATGCCGGTCATCGTCGAGCTTGGCCACGCGGGCCCGCAGCTTGGCCTTGGCCGCTTCCAGCGGGGCCGAGGACGGCAGGGGCAGCAGGTCGCACCCTTGCGCCGCCGCCAGCCACTCAATGGCCAGCACGGCGCGCAGATTGTCATTCATCGCCATCAGCCGCCGCGCGCCATGCGCGGCCATCGACACATGATCCTCCTGGTTGGCCGAGGTCGGAATCGAATCGACACTGGCCGGAAACGCCCGCCCCTTATTCTCCGAAACCAGCGCCGCCGCGGTCACTTGCGGAATCATGAAGCCCGAATTGAGCCCGGGCTTGGGGGTTAAAAACGCCGGCAGGCCCGAGAGCACGGGGTCCACCAGCAGCGAGATCCGCCGCTCCGCGATCGAGCCGATCTCGCACACCGCCATGGCGATCATGTCGGCCGCGAACGCCACCGGCTCGGCGTGAAAATTCCCGCCCGAGAGCGCCTCGCCGGTCTCCGGGAAAATCAGCGGATTATCGGAGACGCCATTGGCCTCGCGATGCAGCGTCTCGGCCGCCTGGCGCAGCACATCGAGCGCCGCGCCCATCACCTGGGGCTGGCAGCGCAGGCAGTAAGGGTCTTGCACCCGCTCGTCATTTTGCCGGTGCGAGGCGCGGATCGCGCTGCCCGCCATCAGCCCGCGCAGCGCGGCAGCCACCTCTTTTTGGCCCTGCTGGCGGCGCAGCTCATGAATCCGCGCGTCAAACGGCGCATCCGTGCCGCGCGCGGCATCCGTCGAGAGGGCACCCGTGAGCAGCCCGGCGCGAAAATTGGTTTCGGCCTCAAACAGTCCGGCAAGGGCGAAGGCCGTCGAGAATTGCGTGCCGTTGAGCAGCGCCAGCCCTTCCTTCGGCCCCAGCTCCAGCGGCGCCAGCCCGGCCTCCCGCAAGGCCTGGTCAGCCGGTTTGCGTGCACTCCCGGCAAAAATCTCGCCCACCCCCAGCATGGCGGCGGTCATGTGGGCAAGCGGTGCCAGATCCCCGCTCGCCCCCACCGAGCCCTGCGCCGGCACCACCGGCACCAGCCCTTGCGCGAGCATGGCGGCCAGCATCCGCACCGTCTCCACCCGCACGCCGGAGGCCCCCTGGCCAAGCGAGGCGAGCTTGAGCGCCATCATCAGCCGCACCACCGGCACGGGCATCGGCTCGCCCACCCCGGCGGCGTGCGACAGCACCAGGTTTTTTTGCAGCAGCGCCAGGTCTTCGGGCGCTATGCGCACGCTGGCCAGTTTTCCAAAGCCGGTATTGATGCCGTAAACCGGCGCTCCGCGCTCGACAATCGCCGCCACCGCGGCCGCGCCCTTGGCCACATCGGCCAGCGCGCGCTCGTCAAACGCCACATCCTCACCGCGATAAATCGCACGCCAATCGCAAAGCGCCACGGCGCCGGGGGTCAAAATCATGGTCCACTCCACACACGTTCATGCAGCAGCCGCCCGCCCATCTGGTAGATGGGCTCGGCCAGATTCTCGATGTTCCAGATGGCGAGATGGCATTTCGCCCCCGCCCGCAGCACGCCCACATCGCCGCGCCCAAGCGCCCGGGCGGCGTTGCGCGTCACGCCCAGCCAGCATTCGGGCACGGTCAGCCCAAACTGCACGGCGGCCATGTTCATCGCCAGGGGCAGCGAGTAAAGCGGCGAGGTGCCGGGGTTATGGTCGGTCGAAACCGCCATCGGCACGCCCCGCGCGCGCAGCGCGGCAATGGGGGGCAGCCTGGTCTCCTTGAGCGCGTAAAACGCCCCGGGCAGCAAAACGGCCACCGTGCCGCTGGCCGCCAGCGCCGCCACGCCATCTTCGCTGGTGTACTCTATATGGTCGGCCGAGAGCGCGCCAAACGCCGCCGCCAGCGCCGCGCCGCCCAAATCCGAGAGCTGGTCGGCATGCAGCTTCACGCGCAGCCCGTGGCGTTGCGCGGCCTCGAAAACCTGCCGGATCTCGGCGGGCGAAAACGCCACGGTTTCGCAAAACCCATCGACCGCGTCGGCCAAGCGTTGCGCGGCCACAAACGGGATCATCTCCTCGCACAAGGCCCGCACATAAGCGTGCCGTTCCACGCCCGGGGGCAGGGCGTGCGCGCCCAGAAACGTCACCGCCACGTCGCATGCATCGCCCAGCCGGCGCGCCACGCGCAGGCATTTATACTCCGCCGCCGGCTCCAGCCCGTAGCCGGATTTCACCTCCACCGTGGTCACGCCCTCCGCCATCAGCGTGTCCAGCCTGGCGCGGGCGAGCGTGGCAAGCTCCGCCTCGCCGGCCGCGCGCGTTGCCGCCACGGTCGCGGCAATGCCCCCGCCCTTGGCGGCGATCTCGGCGTAACGCGCACCCTCCAGCCTGGCCTCGAACTCCCCGGCCCGGTTGCCCGCGTACACCAGATGCGTATGGCAATCGATCAGCCCCGGCGTCACCCAGCGCCCGGCGCAATCCCTGACTTCGCGCGCGGCCATTTCCACCATTGGCCCGGCATAAACGATCCGCCCGGCCCGCTCCGCCACCATGCCGCGCGCCACCACGCCCAACCCAGGCAGGGCGGGGTCCATGGTGGCGAGGCGGGCATTGGTGAAAATCCGGTCAGCTTGCATGGTCTGGCCTTGGCGGTTTCCGATTTCAATTGTATATACAACTAACCGGATCAGCGGGAGAAGTCCAGTGTCATCGAGCTTGATTTTCCGTCACGCGTTGCTGCCCACGGGCTGGGCCGAGCATGTCCGGCTGGTGTTTGAAAACGGAGTCATCACCGGCGTCATTCCCGGCCAGAGCGGCGGCCAGGGCATTGCGCTGCCGGGCATGCCCAATCTGCATTCACATGTGTTCCAGCGGGCCTTCGCCGGCCTCACCGAGCGCCGCGGCCCGGGGGCGGACAGTTTCTGGACCTGGCGCGAGCTGATGTATCGCTTCGCCAACGCCCTCACCCCGGATGATCTCGAGGCCGTCGCCCTGCATGGCTATATCGAGATGCTCGAGCGCGGCTTCACCCATGTGGCCGAGTTCCATTACCTCCACAACGCGCCCGACGGTACACCCTACGCCAACCCCGCCGAGATGAGCGCGCGCCTCGCCGCCGCCGCCGCCCAGGCTGGCATAGGGCTGTTGCTGCTGCCGGTGTTTTATGCCCATGGCGGGTTTGGCGGCCAGCCGCCGGGCCCCGCCCAGCGCCGCTTCCTCACCTCGCTCGACCGTTACGCCGAAATTGTCGCGGCGTGCGAAGCCCTGGCCCCCACGGGCCTGGCGCCCCATTCGCTGCGCGCCGTCACGCCCGATGAGCTTGCCCATCTGGCCGCCCTCGCCGGGGCGCGCCCGGTGCATATCCACATCGCCGAGCAAACGGCCGAGGTCGAGGCCTGCCTCGCCTGGTGCGGTCAGCGCCCGGTCGAGCATCTGCTCGCCACCGCCCCGGCCGGGCCAAACTGGTGCCTCGTGCATGCCACCCACGTTACCCCGGCCGAACTCACGGCCATGGCGGAGCGCGGGGTGGTGGCGGGGCTCTGCCCGATCACCGAGGCCAATCTGGGCGATGGCATCTTCCCCGCCGCGAATTTCACGGGCGGCTTCGGCATCGGGTCCGATTCCAACGTCCTCATCGATCCCTTCGCCGAATTGCAACTGCTCGAATACAGCCAGCGCCTCGGCGTTCGCGCCCGCAATGTCATGGCCAGCCCCAGCTTTCCCGCCACCGCCACGGCGCTCTGGGCGCGGGCGAGCGCGGGCGGCGCCCAGGCGCTGGGCATAGGCCCCGGCCTCACCCCTGGCGCGCCCGCCAGCTTCGTGGTGCTGCCCTCCGCCCAACCCCCAGACATCGCCCTCAGCCAGGCGGTGTTCGCCCCGCGAACTGGAATGATCGAGCAGGTATGGTCGGGCGGTGTGCAGCAGGTGGCGGGCGGCGCGCACAGGCTTGCGTCCAAGGCCAGGGCGCGCTTTGAAGCGGTAGTGGACAAGCTGATGTGACGGAATGAACAAGCCTCCCAAGCTCTATGAACGCGTGAAACGGCACCTGCGCGAGGGCATCGCCGCCGGCACCTGGCCGGCTGGCGGGCGCATCCCATCGGAGTTCGAGCTGATGGAGCGCCTCGGCGCCTCGCGCATGACCGTGCACCGCGCGCTGCGCGAGCTTTCGGCCGAGGGCGTGCTGCACCGTGTCCAGGGTGTGGGCAGCTTCGTGCAGCCGCGCGAGCCGCGCTCGGCGCTGCTCGAAATCCACGACATCGCCGAGGACATCACCGCCCGCGGCCATAGCCACCAGGCTCAGGTGCTGGCGCTCACCGCCCTGTCATCCTCGGCCGCGCAAAGCGCCGAGTTCTCCCTGCCGCCCCGCGCGCCCCTGTTTTATTCCGAGATCGTGCATTTCGAGAGCGGCACCCCCGTGCAGTTCGAGCAGCGTTTCATCTCGCCGGGCTTCGCGCCCGGCTATCTCGGCCAGGATTTCACCCAGATCACCCCCAACCGCTATTTGCAATCCATCGCCCCGCCCGATGAGGTCGAGCATATCCTCCACGCCGTCGCCCCCGATGAGCGCACCCAGCAATTACTCGCCATCGGCCCGCACGAGCCCTGCCTGCGCCTGTCCCGCCGCACCTGGTGGAGCGGCGCCCAGGCCACGCGCTCGGTGCTCACCCATCCGGGCAGCCGCTATGCGCTGGGCAGCCGCTACCAGCTCGCCGGCTGGTCGCGCCGCCCGGGGTAAGCACCACCCTGCGGTTTTCATGACCTCGTCATTATGCACGCCTGCCCAACCTCAAGTACTTGTTGCTTGCAGGCGGGAATTTTGAGATGACTGCCCTGTAATCCCGTTACCCGGAGTTCGGTATGCAGCTCAGTGATCTTCTCGTCGCGACGCGCTTGGTGACGCCAGAAGAGCTTGAGCAGGCGCTGACCACCCAGGCCGTGCGTGGCGGGCGCATCATCGAGCATCTGTGCGCCATGCTGCCCCAGCGCGCCCTGGTCTTGCAGGATTTCGCCGCGCGCCTGCCGCCCTAGCCGCGCACCCTCGAGGAAACCGGCGTCCACCCGACCGAGCTGATGTCGCTGCTGCTCAAGCAGATGTACTCCATGCGCCTCGAGGCCACGCCCCAGCTCGTCGAATCGATGCAGCTGCCCCCCC
>JAJXWD010000010.1 GCA_021781835.1 Pseudomonadota bacterium
CCCGTCCAGGGCCGTTGCGCGGCGCGGCCGGGCGGGGGGGGGGCTCAAGCGAACAGGGGATCGCCGGTCATGGCGGCGGGTTTTTCGATGTGCATGAGCTTGAGCAGGGTGGGCGCGACATCGGCCAGGATGCCGTCATGCAGGTGGATGCCCGTTGGGCCGCCCGCGACGATGACCGGCACCACGCCGGTGGTGTGGGCGGTGTGCGGGCCGCCGGTTTCGGGGTCGCGCATCTGCTCGCAATTGCCGTGGTCGGCGGTGATGAGCAGCGTGCCGCCCGCCGCCTGGATGGCCGCCCAGATGGCGCCCAGCCCCCGATCGACCGCCTCGACCGCCTGGATGGCGGCGCCCAGCATGCCAGTATGGCCGACCATGTCGGGGTTGGCGAAATTGAGCACGATCAGGTCATAATCGCCCGATTTGATGGCGGCCACGGCCTTTTCGGTCACCTCGGCGGCCGACATCTCGGGCTGGAGGTCGTAGGTGGCGACCTTGGGCGAGGGCACCAGGATGCGGTCTTCGCCGGGGAACGGGGTTTCGATGCCGCCGTTGAAGAAATAGGTGACGTGGGGGTATTTTTCGGTCTCGGCGATGCGCAGCTGCTTCAGGCCGCGCGCGGACACCACGCCGCCCAGCAGGTCTTCGAGCGGCTCGGCGGGGAAGAGCGTGGCCATGAAGGGTTTCAGCGCGTCGGAATAGGCGGTCATGCCGGTGACGCTGGCGAATTTGGGTGGGGTGGCGGGGAAGCCGGTGAAGGCGGGATCGACCAGGGCGGTGAGGATTTCGCGCACGCGGTCGGCGCGGAAATTGGCGCAGAGTATGCCGTCGCCGTTTTGCATGCCGGGATAGGCGCCGATGACGGCGGGCTTGATGAACTCATCGTGCACATTGGCGGCGTAGCTGGCCTGGATGGCCTTGCGCGCCGAGGGGAAATTTTCTCCCTGGGCGTTGACCAGCAGCTCGTAGGCGAGCTGCACGCGCTCCCAGCGTTTGTCGCGGTCCATGGCGTAATAGCGGCCGACCAGCGTGCCGATGGTGGCGGTCTGGCCGAGCGCGGCATCGAAGGCGGTGACATAATCGATGGCGGATTGGGGCGGGGTGTCGCGGCCATCGGTGAAGGCGTGGACGATGACCTTGAGGCCGGCCGCGTGCAGGATGCCGGCCAGCGCCACCATGTGCTCCTGGTGGGAGTGCACGCCGCCGGGCGAGACCAGGCCCATGAGGTGGGCGGTGCCCGAGCCCGCCTTGGTGGCGGCGATGAACGCGGCCAGCACGGGGTTGGCGGCCAGGGCGCCGTCTTCGATGGCGATGTCGATGCGGGGCAGGTCTTGGGTGACCACGCGGCCGGCGCCGAGATTGAGGTGCCCGACCTCGGAATTGCCCATCTGCCCGGCGGGCAGACCGACCACGCGCCCCGAGGTGGCCAGGAAGGCGTGGGGGGAGTTGGCCCAGAGCGCGTCGAAATTCGGCGTGCTGGCCTGGGCGATGGCGTTGTCCTCGCGGTTTTCGTTCCAGCCGAAGCCGTCGAGAATGGCGAGCATCACGGGGTGTTTGGACATGGGCAATCCTGGCTGCGTGGGTTTGAAGCTATTTAGGGAAAAACATGGCGAAACCCAAGGGCGCCGCGCGGCGTTACGGCCGCCCGGCGCGGTGGTAGGGGTGGCCGGTGAGGATGGTTTGGGCGCGGTAGAGCTGCTCGGCCAGCATGGCGCGCACCAGCATGTGCGGCCAGGTGAGCGCGCCGAGCGAGAGCGTGGCGCCGGCGCGGGTGAGCAGCGCGGCATCGAGCCCTTCGGCGCCGCCGATGACGAAGGCGAGTTTTTTGGCCCGCCCCTGCCAGCCGGCGAGCTGCGCGGCCAGGGCTTCGGAGGTGGGGGTTTGGCCGCCGAGGTCGAGGGCAATGACGAATTCATCGGGCTTGAGGGCGCCGAGCAGGGCATCGGCCTCGCGGCGCTTGATTTCGGCGGGAGAGCCGACCCCGTCGGTGAATTCCGCGAGGGTCAGCTCGGGCCTTATGCGTTTGGCGTAGCGGGCGAAAATCTCCATTTCCGGGGATTTGCCGCCCGATTTGCCGATGGCGAGCAGTCTCACGCCTCGTCCGCGCCCTCGTCGAGCTCGGCGGACCACATTTTCTCGAGGCCGTACATGGCGCGGGCCTCGGGCTTGAAGAGATGCACGATGATGTCGCCGGCATCGAGCAGCACCCAGTCGGTGCCGCCCGCGCCCTCGATGAGGGGTTTGCGGAAGCCGGCCTCGGTGAGTTTTTCGTGCAGGTGGGTGGCCATGGCGGAGATCTGGCGGTCGGCCAGGCCGGTGGCGATGATCATGCGGTCGGCAAAGCTGGCGCGGCCGCCCAGGTCGAGCACCACCAGCGCCTCGGCCTTGTCGTCTTCCAGCGTGGCGACGATCAGGGTCTGGAGCTGGTCGAGCTTTTCGACCGGCAGTTTGGGCGCGGCTTTTTTGCCCCGCGGGCCGGCGATGGCGGCTTTTTTGCGCGGCGTGCCCGGCATGGCGGGCAGGGCTTCGGCCGGGGGGGCGGCCTTGGGGGTGCGCTTGCGCGGCGCGGCCGGTTTGGCGGCGGCGGTGCCGCGGGCGGGGGTCTGGCGTGAGGGTGGACGGGTTATGGCTCAGCTCCTTTGGTTCGCCTGGCGAATGGCGGTGGCCGAGGCGGGATGTTCGCGCACGGGCAGCAGACTCCAGGCTGGTGATGTCATCTGGGCGAGCTTTAGCGTAGCGCGCGCGGATTGGCGATATTTGGCGAGCATGTGGGCGGCCTGGCTGGCCAGGGCCTTGCGGGTCTCGCCCGGGCGGGGCAGCACCAGCATGGGCACGCGCGCGGCGAGCTGGCGCCAGCGGCGCCATTTGGGCAGCTGGGCGAGGTTGTCGGCGCCCATGAGCCAGACGAAGCGGGTGCGGGGGAAGCGGGTTTGCAGGGCGGCGAGGGTGTGGATGGTGTAGCGCGTGCCGAGCTGGGCCTCAATGGCGGTGGCGGCGATGTGTTTGCCATCGGCCAGGCGGGCGGCGCTGGCGAGGCGCTGGGCGAAGGGCGCCATGCCGTGGGCGGGTTTGAGCGGGTTGCCGGGCGAGACCATGAGCCAGACCTGGGAGAGGCGCGCGCGGGCTTGCGCCTGGCGGGCGACATGGGCGTGGCCGGGGTGGGCGGGGTTGAAGGAGCCGCCGAGTATGCCGATGGAGAGCCGGTAGCGGTGGCCGTAGCGCGGGATGATCAGGGGAGGCGCCTTTGATGATTAAAAGTTTTTGCGGGTGTGGGAGCTTTTTTCAAAAAGCTCCCACGAAACTCCGCCCCCTTTTTTGAAAAAAAGGGGGCGGCCCCCCAAAAACCTTTAAAATTTATTCAGGGGCGGGTTTGGCCGGTGCCGCGGACGATATAGCGGAAGGTGGTGAGCTGCGCGGGCCCGATGGGGCCGCGCGCGTGGATGCGGCCAGTGGCGATGCCGATTTCGGCGCCAAAGCCGAACTCGCCGCCATCGCAGAACTGGGTCGAGGCGTTCCACATGCTCACCGCCGAGGAGACCTGGGCCAGAAAATATTCGGCCGCGCGCGGATCGTCGGTGATGATGGCGTCCGTGTGCTCGGAGCCGTGGGCGGCGATGTGGGCGAGCGCGTCATCGACCCCTGAAACCAGCTTTACGTTGAGCACCGCATCGAGCCATTCCGTGTCGAAATCCTCGGGGCGGGCTTCGTCCATCGTGGGGCAGAGGGCGCGGGCGGCCTCGTCGGCGCGGAAGGCGCAGCCGAGGGCGCGCAGGTCTGATTCGAGCAGGGGCAGCAGCGCCGGGGCGATGGCGGCATCGATGAGCAGCGACTCGGTGGCGCCGCACACGCCGGTGCGGCGCATTTTGGCATTCGCCAGCACCGCGCGCGCCATGGCGAAGTCAGCCGCCTTGTGGATGTAGGTGTGGTTGAGCCCCTCGGCATGGGCGAGCACGGGGACACGCGCCTCGGCCTGCACGCGCTCGACCAGAGATTTGCCGCCACGGGGGATGATGAGGTCGATCAGCCCCGCCGCGCCCAGCATGGCGGCGACGAAGCGGCGGTCTGTGCTGGGGGCGACCTGCACGGCATGCTCGGGCAGGCCGGCCTGGGACAGGCCCTTGGTGACGGCGGCGCTGATGGCCTTGCCGGAATGGTAACTCTCGGAGCCGCCGCGCAGGATGATGGCGTTGCCCGATTTGATGGCGATGGACGCGGCATCCGCCCCGACATTGGGGCGGCTCTCATAGATCATGCCGAGCACGCCGAGGGGCTGGCGCACGCGCGAGATTTTCAGGCCGTTGGGGCGGCTCCAGGTCTCGGGGGCGGCGGCCAGGGGATCGGGCAGGTTGGCCACCTCCTCGATGCCGCTGGCCATCGCCTCGATGCGGGCGGGGTTGAGCAGCAGGCGGTCGCCAAAGGCGGAGGTGCCCTGGAAGCTCTCCATGTCGCGCGCGTTGGCGGCGAGGATGTCGGCGGCGGCCTCGCGCAGCGCGGCGGCGGCGGCGCGCAGCCCGGCATCACGCGAGCCCGCCGGCATGTGGGCGAGCAAGGCGGCGGCCTGGCGGGCCTTTTTGCCCATGGCGGCGATGATTTGTGCGTTCAGATCGGCTTCGGCGGTCATGTTTGTCATGTGTGCCCAGTTCTGGCGGGATGCTCAACACCACGCTACATAATTAACTCGATGCCAGATTTGTACGATTCGCACAGCCCGCTCGCCACTGCGCCCGACGGCATGCCGCCCGGACCCAGCCTGCGCACATCGCGCCTGACATTGCGCGCCTTTATGGCAGAGGATGCCCCGCATTTCCACCGGCTGATCAATGACTGGGAAATATGCCGCCGGCTGCCCGATGCGCCGTTTCCCTATCCGGCCGAGCTGGCGGAGGGGTGGATCGCCGCCAGCCTGGCCGACCGCGACGCCCACCGGGCCGAGCAGTTCGCGGTGGTGGAAAGCCAGACCGGCACGCTGGTGGGCGCCGTGGGGCTGAAGCTGGCCAAGGGACAGAAAGCCGCCGAGCTGGGCTACTGGCTGGGCCGGGCCTTTTGGGGCCAGGGCTATGCGCTTGAAGCCGTGCGGCGGGTGGTGGAGTGGGCCTTTGCCGCCCTGCCCATCGCGCAGCTGACCGCCACCACGGCGGCCGATAACGAGGCCTCGCAGGCGGTGCTGGCGCGGCTGGGGTTTGTGGCGGATGGCAAGGGCAGCAAGGTGTTTATGTGCCGCCCCGGCCACAAGCTGCCGGTGCGCCATTTCCGGCGCCCGCGCGAGGAGCTGGAAGCCGCCGCCCCCGAGACCGCGCCCGCGCGCACGCTGCTGGTGGTGGCGGTGGCGCTGATTGACGCCGCCGGGCGGATTTTGCTGGCGCGCCGGCCCGAGGGCAAGAAAATGGCCGGGCTGTGGGAGTTTCCGGGCGGCAAGCTGGAGCCCGGCGAGACGCCCGAGGCGGCGCTGGCGCGCGAGTTGGCCGAGGAGCTGGGCATTGCCGCCGACCCGCGCGATTTCGCCCCGTTCGTGTTCGCCTCGCACGCTTATGAGGGGTTTCATCTGCTCATGCCGCTTTATGTGTGCAAGCGCTGGCAGGGTGAGCCCCGGCCCGCCGAGGGGCAGAAACTGGCCTGGGTGGCGCCCGACGCGCTGGTGGAGTACCCTATGCCGCCCGCCGACCGGCCCTTGATTCCGATGCTGAGGGATTTTTTATGAGCAACCCGACCGCCGCCATTCTCATCATCGGCAATGAAATCCTCTCGGGGCGCACGCAGGATGTGAATGTGCAATTCATCGCCCAGCGGCTGGCGCGGCTGGGCATACGGCTCGAGGAGGTGCGGGTGGTGCCCGATGTGCCGGCGCGCATCATCGGGGCGGTGAACGAGCTGCGCGCGGCTTATGAGGTTTTGTTCACCACCGGCGGCATCGGGCCGACCCATGACGACATTACCAGCGAATGCGTGGCCGCCGCCTTTGGCGTGGCGCTGGAGCTGCACCAGGAAACCGCCGACGCCATGCGCGCGGCCTGGGGCGAGCGGGTGAACGCGGCCAGGCTGCGCATGGCCACCATGCCGAAAGGGGCGCGGCCGATCAAGAACCGGGCCTCGGTGGCGCCGGGGTTTTCCATCGGCAATGTGCATGTGATGGCCGGGGTGCCGCGCATCATGCAATCCATGTTCGAGACGCTCGAGCCCGGCTTGCCGCGCGGCGCGGCGATTGAGATGCGCGCCGTGCACGGGGTGGGGGTTTTTGAGGGCAGCATCGCCGCCGGGCTGACCGAGATACAAAACCGCTTCCCGCAGATCGACCTCGGCAGCTACCCTTACAAGCGGGGCGAGCAATGGGGGGTGGCTTTGGTTGCCAAGGGAACCGATGTGGGCGCGCTGGAGCTGGCGGTGGCCGAGGCCGCGGCGCTGATCGCCGCGCATGGCGTGGTGCCGGTGGCGGGCGAGCCGGCGGCCGGCGGGGAGCAGGGAGATGGGTGAGCCAGAAACAAGCTCTGAGATCACCTGCCCCCAGTGCGGGCACCGCAAGCGGGAGCTGATGCCGGTTGATGCCTGCCAGTTTTTTTACGAATGCACGGGCTGCGGCGTGCTTTTGCGCCCCAAACCCGGCGATTGCTGCGTGTTTTGCTCCTACGGCACGGTGCCGTGCCCGCCCGTGCAGCGTGAGGGGCGGACGGGCGGCGGCGGGCGCTGCTGCGGGTGAACGGCCCGCCGGCGCGCTCCGCCTAGCCGCTCCGCTTTTTTCGGGGTTGCAAATCCGCGCGCGCTGACGCAAAAGCGCCCGCAATCGCGCGCCCGTGAAAAGGCGCGCCATGTCCGTTTGACCCTTTTTCACCCCGCCCGTGGAGGCATTGATGGCTGAGACCGACCTGAAACTGATCCGCAATATCGGGATCACCGCGCATATCGACGCGGGCAAGACCACCACCACGGAGCGCATCCTCTACTACACCGGCGTGTCTCACAAGATTGGTGAAGTGCATGACGGCAACACCACCACCGATTACATGGCCCAGGAGCGTGAGCGCGGCATCACCATCACCTCGGCGGCCGTGACCTGCGAGTGGAACGGCCACAACATCAACATCATCGACACGCCCGGCCATATCGACTTCAACATCGAGGTCAACCGTTCGCTCCGCGTGCTCGACGGCGCCATCTTCATCATCGAGGGCGTGGCCGGCGTGCAGCCGCAGTCCGAGACCAACTGGCGCCTGGCCGACCGCTACAACGTGCCGCGCATCATCTTCATCAACAAGCTCGACCGTACCGGCGCCGATTTCTACCGCGCCTTCGACACGCTGAAGGAGAAGCTCGACATCGTGGCGCTGCCGCTGCAGCTGCCCATCGGCATCGAGGACCAGTTCCTGGGCGTGGTCGATCTGGTCGAGATGAAGGCGATCATCTGGGAAGGCGGCGAGCTGGGCGCCAAGTTCCATGACGAGGCCATTCCCGCCGACATGCTCGAAAAGGCCAAGGAAGCCCGCCAGGTGCTGCTCGACACCGCCCTCTCGGTGGACGATGCCGGCATGGAGGAATATTTCGAGAAGGGCGATGTCGCGGTCGAGACGCTCAAGCGCGCCATCAAGACCGGCGCCATCACCGGCGCTTTCCGCCCCGTGCTGTGCGGCACCGCCTTTAAGAACAAGGGCGTGCAGCCGCTGCTCGACGCCGTGATCGATTACCTGCCCTCGCCCGTCGATGTGCCCGGCATCAAGGTCGCGCCCGAGGAAGGCCAGGAGGAAGACCCCAATGCCCGCCGCATCAAGTCCAACCCGACGGCGCCGTTCGCGGGTCTCGCGTTCAAGATCATCAACGACAAATACGGCTCGCTGACCTTTGTGCGCGTTTACGCGGGCACGCTGAAATCGGGCGATTCGGTGCTCAACACCACCAAGGGCCACAAGGAGCGCATCGGCCGCATGTACAAGATGCATGCCGATAAGCGCCAGGAAATCTCGGAAGTGTCGGCGGGTGACATCGCGGCCTTCGTGGGCCTGAAGGACACCGGCACCGGTGACACGCTGGCCGCCGCCGAGGACCCGGTGGTGCTCGAGCGCATGGCCTTCCCCGTGCCCGTGATCGACATCTCGGTTGAGCCCAAGACCAAGGAAGGCGTTGAGAAGATGACGCTGGGTCTGCAGAAGCTGGCCTCGGAAGATCCGAGCCTGCGCCTGAAGACCGACCAGGAGACCGGCCAGACCATTCTCTCGGGGATGGGCGAGCTGCATCTCGAGATCATCATCGACCGTCTGCGCCGTGAATATGGCGTGGACGCCAATATCGGCGCGCCGCAGGTGGCCTATCGCGAGACCATCTCGCGCGAGCACACCGAGACCTATACCCACAAGAAGCAGTCCGGCGGGTCGGGCCAGTACGCCGAGGTCAAGATCGTCTTCGAGCCGCGTGAGCGTAACGAGGGCGTGCTGTTCGAGAACAAGATCGTCGGTGGCACGGTGCCGAAAGAGTATATCCCGGCGGTGGAAAAGGGCATCAAGAACCAGGCCGATACCGGCGTGCTCGCGGGCTTCCCCACCGTCGACTTCAAGTACACGCTGGTGGACGGCAAGTACCATGACGTCGACTCGAGCGCGCTGGCGTTCGAAATCGCCGCCAAGGCCTGCTTCCGCGAAGGCATGAAGAAGGCCGGCCCGATCATCCTCGAGCCGATCATGGACGTGGAAATCACCACCCCGAACGACCATGTGGGCGACGTGGTGGGCGACCTCAACCGCCGCCGCGGCATGATCCAGAACCAGGAAGCCTCGGGCTCGACCGTGATTGTGCGCGCCCACGTGCCGCTGAAGGAAATGTTTGGCTATATCTCGCACCTGCGCTCGATGACCAAGGGCCGCGCGAGCTTCACCATGCAGTTCCACCACTATGATCCGGTGCCGCGCAACATCGCGGACGAGATCATGGCCAAGAGCGCCTGATCAGGGGTTGTTAGAAAAGCCGGGAAGCGAGAGCTTCCCGGCTTTTTTGTTGGGGGGGATATGGCTGCTGTTGATATTGCTGTGCCAACCTATAATTGCGCGCGTTGGCTGGACGCGTTCATGGAGTCTGTTATTGCGCAGGACTTTACGGATTGGCGGATCGTTACGCGTGACGATGGATCTGTCGATGATACAGCCGTGATGATGGCCATATGGCGAGAGCGGCTTGGTCAGAGAGTTTTGATTATTGAAAATGCCGAGAATAAAAATCTGGGGATGATTGGCAATTATGACGCTGTTCTCGGCGCATGCAGTGCGGAGAGAATTATGCTGGGGGATCCAGATGATGTGTGGTTGCCAGGTAAAATGAGCATGACCCTCCACACCTTAAATTCCATGGAACGTGTTTTTGGAACGACCTGCCCTCTTGTAATCTGCTCAGACGCGAAAGTTGTCGACGAGAGGCAAAATACGTTGCATACGTCATTTTGGAAGCGGATGAGGCTGAAGCCGGCGACTGTTTCTGATTTCTCCAGGGTCATGATGGATAATCCTGTCTTGACTTCGACGATGCTTGTGAACAGGGCTCTGTTGGTGCGCGCTGTGCCGTTGTCGGATGGAGGCATATGTCCGGATTGGTGGATCGCGTTGGTTGCTTGTGCGTTTGGTAAAATTGTCGCGCTTTCTGAGAAAACAATTTTGTATAGGCGGCATGACGATAACGATTCAGAGGAGCCCGTGGCCTCATCAATAATCGGCGTTGCGTTGCGAATTGGTGTTCTCAGGAAACGATTTGTGAGGTTGATCGCTAGATCATCTGGGCAGGCAGCTGGATTCAAGCGTCGGTTTGGCGGTGTTGCGGAGCAGGCTAATATTGACGCTACTAATCTCCTGGTTGATTTCGCCAAAACGGGCCGTATTTCCGTACGAATAAAAATGCTTGTGAGCCGCGTTTGGTTTGGCTCTCTTTTGAAAACGATTGTGTTGCTGCTTATCTATCGGAGTTCGGTGGATAAAAGATGATTTTGTGAGGATAAAAGTGGTGCAAAGCAATTTTGTTGCGCTCGTTAGCAGGCGTGAGAGTGATGCGCTTGTGAGGCTGCAAGCGATGCCGATTATTGCCGGTTTGAATGAGTTGGGGATGAAGGCTCATTTGATAAGCAACGCAATCGATTTTGGCTTTGAGGGCAGTAATTGCGTTATATTTCACTACCATGATGATGTAGCGATCTCGAGGGTGCGTGCTTTGAGGCCGCTTAAAAATGATGTCATATCTGTTTGTTTAGCTGCTGATATTTATAGTTTTGAACCTTATATACGAATACTTGACATTGTTGATGTCTTTTTGGTGCCTACCTATCTACATAAAAGCGTTTTGTCGGCCCAAATTTCCAAACCTATTTATGTGTTTGATGAAGGAATTGATATAAGTCTTATAAAAGGCCAGCGTTTTGGGTATATTTCAAATAAAAGTAAAAAAAATATATTTTGGTTTGGCTATCCGGAGAGTTTTCACAAAAGCATGGCTTCCCTTGAGCCGGTTTTGTGGAGGGCGAAAGAAGAAAAAGCTATTCAATCATTTGATATTTTTACGAAACAAAACGGCCTTTTGGCCGGAGGAAAAAAGTAATGTCAAAGAATACAACCATCTTACGTTCAGAAGCGATGTGGAAGAATATACATACTGCTTGTTAAGTCATTTCCCGCTGGATCTTATGATTAACTCTTTTATCAAGTCACCGAATAAGTTGGTGTCAGCGGTTATTGCAGGGGTTGTACCGATCGTTTCCGCGACACCGTCGTATAGCGAGATTATGCGGCGTTTTGGTCTACAAAAATTTATGTTTGATCGCCGCGATCCCTGCAAACAATATTACAGAGATTAGAGCCTGAGGTGGACCAAAACTGTTTGCGGAACTCTGGGATTGTTGAAAATTTTCTTGAAACCTTATTGCCTCGTGGGCGAGCGGAGGCGCTGTTGAGTGTTTTGGCAGAGTACCGTACCTTGTCGCATCACGACGAAAAATGGCCTTCACTTCAAGTGATGCCAAGACGTTTTCTGCGGCAGCTACCGGTTCGTGACCACATTCTGGATCTTGTGCCAAGTGCCATTAGAGCCTTACGGGACATATTTGACTCTAAATAATGAGTTTATTCAGATTTCTTTAAATAGAAAAGAGCGTAACCAAGCCTTGCGGTCGGTAGAAAGTGCATTCAACGCGCGTGTCACCGCTAAATAAAGAATACCTCCTGGCCAGCTCAGGGTTTCAAAGACATATGCCCCTTTCCACGGTGAGCGCAGTCCGGCAAACCAGCCTTTCAAGCCTTGTCCGCGTGGCAGGATGAGAGGTGTTGCGGCTTGATCGTCGGTCGGTTCGACGTGAACGAGAAGGCGGCCGGCGGCGCGGGCATTTGGTGGCGGGGCATATGCGAGTCTGGCCAGTTTTTTTTGAACGGCGACGCGGAGCTGGGTAGGCGATGCGGTGGTGGCACCGTGCTGCGTTGCATACCATGTGGCGTAATCGCAGGCGCCGCGCTGGATGTTTGCGCGCTGGTCTGTGGCGGCGAGTTCGGCTTCACGCGCCGCGCCGCAGGTCACGCAGACAGCTTCGAGCTGCTCGTCATCCTCGCTCAGCCCGGAGACCATGCCGTGGTTGGCCTGCAGGCTGGCTTCGAGCAGGGAGAGAATTTGAACGGCCGCCATTTCATAAGCTGTATTGGCGCGCCGCGTGTCAGTGATGAGGCCAAAGGAAATATCCCGATACGGGTTTTGACCATCGTCGGTGAAGCCGAGATAGAACGCCTCGGGCGTCTCCGTGCCCAAACGCTTGGCAAGCGCGCCGATGAGGGCGTGCGTGGTGCCGCGCCAGCCGATATCGACCAGCCCCGTGCGGGCTGAGAATATGCCGTTGTCATGCAAATAGCGGATCAGACGATCATGATTTGCCGCCAAGCATTCGTCAAATGACTCGCAGGCCTCCTTGTCGTTCAGCAGACGGTGCAGTTCCGCGATGTTTCCCTCCTTTTGCCCCAGGCGCGCGCGCGCCGCCGCCAGAGGGCCGGGAGGCAGGTTGAACATCGCGCCCAGCCGCGCGATCAAATCGGCCGGACCGCGCAGAAGCCGGAGATCCGTGGTCAGTTGCGCGCGCGTCGCGTCATCGAGGCTGGAGAAGCGCATGGTTGCCGACATCATCAGCCGGCGCGAGATTTTGAAGTAATCGAGCATGTACGCCCGCCAGAGCGGGGATGTGGGCTGGAGGCGTTTGGCGACTTCATGGAGCAGAAATCCGTCCCGCGATAAAAACACCAAGCGCTTCAGCCCACGGGCGCGAGCGGTTTCGAATAAAATATATGTGAAGCCGACCAAAGTGGGACCGAAAACCTCGTACCCCAGACGATAGGCGGGATCTGTGTCGGATGTTGGTGGGGCTTTTGGTAAGGGAGGGAGGGGCGGCGAGCGGCGGACAAAGCGCGTTTGAAACCCGCGTTCGGCGGCGGCGAGGCTGTCGGCAGCGAAATTATCGCCTATGTGCAGAATTTGGCCGGGGGGTGTGTGTTCCTCACGCGCAACGATATCGAACAGCGTACCGCGAAATTTGCTGCTCTGCCAATCAGCCGAGGCGTAAATCCGGGCCAGGCCCGTTATGCCGGCGGCGGCCAGAAGACGTTGCAATTCGCCGGCTGAATAGCGCGTGTCGGAGATGGCGATTACCCGCTGTCCTTTTGCCAGATAACGCTGCAACTCGGCCGCGAGCGGCGTATTGGCGCGCGTGCAGGTGATCTCCTGATCAAGCTCGAAGGCGGCCAGCCGTTCGGCTTCCGGTTCGGCCCAGTCGCCCGCGCCGAGGGCGCGAAGCATGGCTTGGATGATGGTCTTATTGTGCATTTCCTCGCTGGTGCCCGCTGACAGATGAGGAAGAAGGAGTTGGCGCTCGATGTGACGGCGGAAAGCAAAGCCGTCGGGCGGGGTTTCAAGCCCGTGTAGCCGCGCGCTGCGCAGCGTTTCATTTGCCGATTGCCGGGCGGCGTAATGCTCATCGGCTTTACGCTCAAGCAGAGTGCCGAAAATATCGAACGATATGAGTGAGGCGGTTTGGCGGGGAGGCCGGAGCAGCGCCAGGGCGCCGCGAGACAAACGGGAAGCCGTGAGGGCGGAGCGAAGGCTGAGATGGTCGCTGATATGGGGCATGTATGGCTCGTTGGGGCGCGTTATTTTGGCATGTTTACGGCGGCCCTAAAATAGCGAGTAATCAAGCGTATCATGCTTCGCCTGTGCATTTGAGCATCCCCCCTTGCCAGCCGCTTGGCCGCAGGCAAAACAGGCGCATGGCCAAGCCCCGTGCTCATCGTTTGCTGTTTGCGTCTGTCGCCGGGGTGGCGCAGCGTTTGGCGCAGGTGCTTGCCTCGCTGGTTATTTTGCCGCTTGCCTTGCATGGGCTGGGGGTGGCGGGGTTTGGGGTTTGGGGGGCGGCGACGTCGCTGTTGAGCTTGGCGGGCATGCTCTCATTCGGGTTGGGGGCGGCGCTGGTGGCGCTGTTGCCGCGCGCGCTGGCGGTTGGCGCGCATGAGGATGGCCGCGCCCAGATCGCCGCCGCGCTGTTTGGCGGCGCGGCGCTGGCGGCGGGGGTGCTGGTTGGCGGGGGAGTGGTTTTGCTGGGCGGCTGGGCGCGCTTGTCGCCGCCTTTTCTGATCGCCGCCGTGGCGCTGATCGTCAATATCCCGCTCTCGATCGGACCTGATATCTGGTTCGGGCTGCAAAAAGGCCATGTCGCGGCGCTTTGGGCGCTGGTGCAGACGGTGCTGGGCTTGGCGGGGCTGGTGGCCGGCGTGGGGCTTGGGGCGGGGGTGGTGGCGCTGGTGGCGGTGTTTTATGGCGCGCTGCTGCTCGCCAATGCCGGCTGTCTGGCGCATGTGTTGCTGGCGCACCGGCACCTACGCCCCTCCGGCCTGCCGCCACGTGCGGTGCTCGGCGCGGTGTTTGGCAAAAGCGGGTTGTTCTCGCTCGCCACGGCGGCGGCCATGGGCATTTGGGTGTTTGACAATATCATGGCCCTGTCCTGGCTGGGGCCGGCCGCTTCGGCGCAAATGGCGGTGGCGCTGCGCGTGTGCACCACCGCCACGGGACTGTTATGGGTGTTCACCCAGCCCTTCTGGCCGGGCTTTGCCGATGCGCTGGCGGTTGGCGACCATGGCTGGGTACGCAAGATGCTGTGGCGTGGCTTGGCGGCGACGCTGGGGCTGAGTGTCGGCGGGGCGCTGCTCATCGTGCTGTTTGGCCGCCCGGTGCTGATTTTTTGGCTGCACAGCGACCTGCATCTGGGCATGGCGATGATGTGGGCCATGGCCGGGTGGATCGTGGCGCTGACCCTGACCAATGTGCCGGGCGTGCTGCTCAGCGCCGCGCACCGGATTTGGCCGCAGATTTGGGTTTATGGCGTTGCCGCGCTGCTGGGCTTCGGGGCGAAATATCTGCTGGCGCCGCGTTTTGGGGTGGTGGGTGTGCTCGCCGTGGCGCCGGTTGTGTGGGTGTTATGGACCGCGCCGATGCTGGGCTGGTTCACGCTCCGCACGCTCAGGCGCATGGACGAGAATTAACGCCTTGGGTAGCAAGATGATACATTGCCGCTTGGGTGCTGCCGCAATGCGGTCACAAGCGATGCCTATCTGTTGTTTACGGACGCGCATCGCGCCGATTGTCGGCAAGGGAATTCTGATATGACGGTAACCAAAAAACGGTTTGGCGCCACATTGGCCCTGGCGCTGGCGGGAGCCGCGCTTACGGGCTGTGTTTATTACCCCAGCGGGTATGGCGATGGCGGCTATTACGGGGCGCCGCCCGTGGCGGTGGTGCCGCCGCCAGTGTTGTTTGGCGGCTGCTGGGGCTGCGGCTGGCATGGCCACGGCGATGATGATTGATCAGGCCGGGCTGCGGGCGCGGAGCGCGGTGGCCAGCGTGCCTTCGTCGAGCACATCGATGGCGCCGCCCATGGGCACGCCCTGGGCGAGGCGCGAGAGCTTGACGCCCAGGCCATGCAGCGTCTCGGCCAGGAAATGGGCGGTGGTCGCGCCATCGACGGTGGCGGGGAGGGCGAGGATCACCTCCTCGACCTGACCCTCCGCGAGGCGCGCGCGCAGGGGGGCGATGCGCAGATCATCGGGGCCCCGCCCGCCAATGGCCGAGAGCACGCCGCCCAGCACGTGATAGGCGCCGCGATAGGAATGGGTGCGCTCGAGCGCCCATAAATCCGACACCTGCTCGACCACGCAGATCCGCCGCTCGCGCGTGGGGTCGGCGCAGATGGCGCAGGGGCTGGTGCTGTCGAGATTGCCGCACACGGCGCAGCTGCGCACCAAGGCCGACACGCTTTGCAGGGCCTCGATGAGCGGGGCCATGCGCGTTGTGCGCTCGGTGAGCAGCTTGAGCACGATGCGCCGGGCGCTGCGTGGCCCGAGGCCGGGCAAATGGGAGAACAGCCCGATCAGGTGGTCGAGCTCGGGGCCGCCCATGGGGTTAGAAAGGCAGCTTCATGCCCGGCGGCAGGCTGATGCCGCCCATGGCGTTGCGGGTTTCGGAGTCCATCAGCGCGTCGAGCTTGGTTTTGGCGTCGGCATGGGCGGCGAGGATCAGGTCCTCGAGCATTTCGGCCTCGTTGGGGTCGATCAGCTTGGGGTCCATTTTCACCGATTTCAGGGCGCCCTTGCCGGTGATGACCACGCGCACCAGACCGGCGCCCGAGGCGCCCTCGATCTCGGCGGTTTCCAGCCTCGCCTGCATCTCGGCCATTTTTTGCTGCATCTGCTGGGCCTGCTTCATCATGCCGGCAAGGTTTTTCATTCACTCATCTCCTGTTCGTAAAGCTCATCGGGCGGGATCAGCGCCGCCCAGTCGGCGGGGATTTCGGGCTCATCCGGGGTTTGGTGCGGGGTCTGGGATTCGACCCGGGCGCCGGGGAAAATGTCGAGGATCGCCTGCACCAGCGGGTGGGCAAGGGCGGCATCGCGCTGGGCGGCCACGGCCACGCCCTCGGCTTCATCGATGGTGGGTTCGCCTGGCTGGTGGGAGAGCGCGATGGTCCAGCGGCGGCCGGTTTCGGCTTCGAGCAGGCGGCCGAGATTTTGCACCAGGTCGCGCGGGGCGGTGGGGGTGAGGCGCAGCTCGATGACCGGAGGGGCGAAGCGGACCAGATGCGCGGATTGGCGGAGATGGGCGTAGAGCATCACCTCGCGCCGGGCGCCGGCCAGGGCCACGACATCCTGGAAGGTGAGCGCGCGGGGCGCGGCGGCGGGCACGACCCCGCCATTGGCCGCGAGCAGCGCCCTGGGGGCGTGGCCGCCGCCACCGCCAGGGCCACCGGGCTGGGTGGGGCTGGTTGCGCCCTCGCCGCCTTCGGTGAGGCGGCGGATCAATTCGCCGGGGGGCGGCAAATCCGCGACATGGCAGAGGCGGATGAGGATCATCTCGGCGCCGGCGCGCTTGTCGGGGGCGGTGTCGAGCTCTTGCAGCCCCTTGAGCAGCATTTGCCAGAGCCGGCCGAGATAGGGGATGCTCAAGGCCTGGGCCAGCGCGGCGCCGCGCGTGCGCTCAAGCTCGGGCAGGGTGGTGCTCTCGGCCAGCCGGGGCACGGATTTGAAGCGGGTGAGCAGGTGGGCGAGGCCCAGCAGGTCTGAGAGCAGGAGGCCGGGATCGGCGCCGCGCGAATAGGAATCGTCGGAGATGCGCAGGGCTTCGGGCGCGTCGCCTTTCACCACCGCGTCCATCAGGTCGAACACGAAGCCGCGATCCGCGAGGCCCAGCATGTCGGCGGCCATGGCGGCGGTGATCTCGCCGTCCTCCTCGGCGCCGCGCGCGATGGCTTGATCGAGAAGGGACAGACCGTCGCGCACCGAGCCATCGGCCGCGCGGGCGATGTGGGTGATGGCGCCGGGCGCGATGTTGATGCCCTCGGCTTCGGCAATGCGGGTGAAATGCGCGCTCAGCACCTCGATGGCCACGCGCCGCAGATCGAAGCGCTGGCAGCGCGAAAGCACGGTGACCGGGACTTTGCGGATCTCGGTGGTGGCGAGCACGAATTTGATGTGGGGGGGCGGCTCCTCGAGGGTTTTCAGCAGCGCGTTGAACGCCGCCTTCGAGAGCATGTGCACCTCGTCGATGATGAACACCTTGGTGCGCGCCGAGAGCGGCTTGAAGCGCGTGGCTTCGATGATCTCGCGGACATCATCGACGCCGGTGTTGGAGGCGGCGTCCATCTCCACCACGTCGGGGTGGCGGTCGGCCAGGATGGCCTTGCAATTATCGCACACGCCGCACGGGTCGGGGGTGGGGCCGCCGGTGCCCTCTGGCCCCGTGCAGTTGAGCGCGCGGGCCAGGATGCGCGCGGTGGTGGTTTTGCCAACGCCCCGCACGCCGGTGAGCATGAAGGCGTGCGCGATGCGGTTCATGGCGAAGGCGTTGCGCAGCGTGCGCACCAGGGCGTCCTGGCCGATGAGGTCGTTGAAGGTGGTGGGGCGGTATTTGCGGGCCAGCACCCGGTAGGCGGCGGCCTTGGGCGCTTCGGCGGCCGGCTCATCGCCAAACAGCGAGGGGCCGGGCGGCGGCGGATCGTCGTCCTCGAACAGGCCCATGTTTAGCTTACCTTAAATTTGCAGCTCACCTTCATGAGGTGGGAGACCGAACCGCGACCCATGCGAAATCCGTTGTGGCTGCTGCCTTCCGGCCCTGACCAGGTTGGCGGCACGCGCTGTCCGCTGCCGATCTCCCGAGGGGCTTATCTCTCGAACGGCGCGCGGATGCAAGCTTGGCTTTTGGGGGTGGGCTGCCTAGCTTGGGGACATGACGGAAACAGCTAATCATTATGCGGGCGGGCAGGAGCGCGCGGCGCATCTGCGCGAGGATGAGGTTTGGCAGGCGCGCGCGCGCGCGCGGCCCGAGGCGCGGGCTATTTTGCTCTGGCGCGGGCAGGTGCTGGTGGCGGGCGATGAGGCGCCACGGGCCGCGCGCCTGGCGCTGCGCCCGGAATGGGCGGAGGCGCTGGTGTTTTTGGGCCAGGAAGACGGCGCGCCCTTGTTCGCGGCGGATTTGTCGGGGCGCGAAGACGCGCCCGATTATGGCGCGGGCATGTATCAGGAGTTGCGCATCATTGGCGCGCGGCTGTCCGCCGACGATGCCGGCTGGTGCGCCACCGCGCGCGGCCTGTTCAACTGGTGGGCCAGCCATAAATTCTGCCCGGCCTGCGGCGGGGGGCTGGCGCGCGCGCGCGCGGGCTGGGTGCTGGAATGCGCGGGCTGCGGGCGTGAGAATTTTCCGCGCACGGATTCGGCCGTGATCATGCTGGTGGTGAAGGAGGGGCGCGTGCTGCTCGGCCAGGCCCATAAATTTCCGCTCGAGCGCAATATGTATTCGACGCTGGCGGGGTTTGTGGAGCCGGGCGAATCGCTTGAGGATGCGGTGCGCCGCGAGGTGGCCGAGGAGGTGGGCGTGCGCGTGGGCGCGGTGCGTTACCGCTCCAGCCAGCCTTGGCCGTTTCCGGCCTCGTTGATGCTGGGCTTTGTCGCGCAGGCGGAGAGCGAGGAGATCACGCTCGAGGAAAGCGAGATGCGCGATGCGAAATGGTTTACGCGCGCTGAACTCGAAGACCATGCGGCGTTGGGGTTTTCGCTGCCGCCGAAAGATTCGATCGCCCGGCGGCTGATCGATGAATGGCTGGAGCGTGGGTGAGGGGATGAACGCAAACGGCCCGCGATGAGCGGGCCGTTTTTAGATCGATAGTGGGGTGGATTGCGTTGGCGAGGCAAATCACCCCAAAGAAACCGATCGCCAAGGCAAGAGTAAAGCGGGCGCGGTCAGCGCCCGCTTTGGCTCAGGGGCGGGGCCTTAGAAATCGGACGGCTCTTCCGCCATTGTTTCGGTGACGGTGGCGTCTTCGTCCGGCATGGTGGCCGCGGGGGGCGCCATGTCGGGCGAGGTTGGCGCCGCGGGCTTGCGCGGACGGCGCGGCTTTTTTTCCTTCACCAGCACCGCCTCGGGTTCGGGCGCGGTGATCAGGATGTCATCGAACTCGATGACCGGCGCGGCGGGTTTGGCGCGGCGCGTGGCGGGCTTGCGGGCCACCGGCTTTTTGGCGGGCGCCTTTTTGGCGGCGGCGGGTTTCTTGGCCGCGGCCTTCACCACCGTCTTGGCGGCGGGCTTCTTGGCGCTCGCCTTCACGGTTTTTTTGGCGGGAGCGGCTTTCGCGGCGGTGGTCTTCTTGGCGGGCGCCTTGACCGCTTTTTTGGCGGGCGCGGCTTTTTTGGCCGGTGCCTTCACGGGTTTCTTGGCGGCGACGGCTTTTTTCACCGGGGCCTTCTTGGCGGCGGCGGTGGTCTTTTTGGCGGGCGCCTTCACGGCCTTCTTGGCGGGCGCGGCTTTTTTGGCGGCGGCCTTCACGGGCTTCTTGGCCGTGGTGGTTTTCTTGGCCGGGGCCTTCACGGTTTTCTTGGCCGTGGCGGTTTTGCTGGCGGCGGCCTTCTTGGGGGCGGCGGCCTTCACGGTTTTCTTGGTGGTGGCGGCGGCGGCTTTTTTAGCCGGGGCCTTCACGGTTTTTTTCGCGGCGGTGGTTTTGGCCGCGGTGGTTTTGGTGGTGGTGGTTTTTTTGGCGGCGGGCTTCTTGGCGGCGGCGCTCTTGGTAGTGGCGCTCTTGGCGGCCGTGCTCTTGGTGGCGGCCTTTACGGTTGCGGCCTTGGCGGCGGGCTTTTTGGCGGCCGGTTTTTTCGCGGCGGTTTTCTTGGCCGGCGCTTTCATGGCCAGCGCCTGCGCGCGTCCGGTGGGGGTGGTATCTTCGATGGTCACGGGAAAACTCCTTGGATCACGTTGGGGAAAATCCGGTTCTTCATAAATTGCACGCACGCTGATCTGATCGTGCGGGTGGCGCCGCTTCGGGTCACATGGCTGGGGCCGTCTTGGTTCATGCGGCTGACGCCATCCTTTCCGCCTAATTTTACATGCGCGTTTTCCGGCGGCTTGACAGTGACACGGCAACGGCGCGAATCGCACGATTCTCGCAAGAATCGCTATTCCGCTTCCCTTGTTCCCCTGTCAACAAAAAGCGTCAAAAATGCGAAGCCGTGACGTTTTTTTTTCGCGCGTGTGGCGCGATCTGCGCGAGGTGGAATGATTGGCGCGGCGCATGGCGGACGCGGTTGCGCATGTGCGCGCATGTGTGGGGGCGCGCACATGGCAGTGTTGCACTTCAACGCGGCGTTTGTGGTGCCTGCCCAAACTGGCTATGCTGGACGCAAGACCCGCCAGGGCGGCTGGCGGTTTGGCCCGCGCTATGCCCGGGCGCATGTGAGGCAGGTTTATCATGATCGAGCCGACAGGCCGGCTGACGCGGATCATTCTCGAAGGCGAATCCCTGCACCGGATTTCGCCCCTTCAGGAAGCTGACCGCGAGCAGGCCGTGCATGATTTGCGCGCGGAGAATGAGTTTTTTCCCGCCACGCAGCCGGGGCTGCAATCCATTTTGCGCCTCTCGGTGCATGAGGGGCGGCTGGTGTTTGATATACGCGACGAGGCGGACCAGCCGGTGCAGATTGTGGCGCTGGCGCTCGGGCCGTTCAAAATGTTGATAAAAGATTATCAGATGCTGCTGGATTCTTACGCCCAGGCCGTGGCCGAGGGGCGCGAGGCACGCATACAGGCGATTGATATGGGCCGGCGCGGCTTGCACAATGAAGGCGCGGAATTGCTGAGCGAGCGGCTGAAAGACAAGGTGGTGATTGATTTTCCGACCGCGCGGCGGTTATTCACGCTTGTCTGCGCGCTCTACCAAAAGCTTTGAGCGCGCCCACGCTGTTTGATGTAGGGATTGAGGATGAAGATTGACGGCACGCCTTATCGTTCGATCTGGGTCGATGAGGCAGATAAATGGTCGGTGCGGATCATTGACCAGACCAAGCTGCCTTGGGCGGTCGATCTGGTGCGGTTGACCAGCATGGAGGGCATGGCCCATGCCATCAAGGCGATGCTGGTGCGCGGCGCGCCGCTGATTGGCGCCTCGGCGGCTTATGGCGTGGCGCTGGCCCTGCGCGCCGACCCTTCGGATGGCGCGCTGGCCAATGCCATGGAGGTGCTGGGCGCCACGCGCCCCACCGCCATCAATCTGCGCTGGGCGCTGGGGCGCATGCGCGCCAAGCTGGCGGCGCTGCCGGCCGCCGAGCGCGTGGCCGCCGCCTATGCCGAGGCCGCGGCCATTTGCGATGAGGATGTGGCGGTGAACGAGGCCATCGGCCGCCACGGGCTGGAGCTGATCAGGGCGCGCGCGGCGGGCGGGCGGCGCGTGAATGTGCTGACGCATTGCAATGCCGGCTGGATTGCCACGGTGGATTGGGGCACGGCGCTGGCGCCCATTTACATGGCGCATGACGAGGGCATCGATGTGCATGTGTGGGTGGAGGAAACCCGCCCGCGCAACCAGGGCGCCTCGCTCACCGCCTGGGAGCTGGGCAAGCATGGCGTGAATCACACGGTGATCGCCGATAATGCCGGCGGGCATTACATGCAGCACGGCATGGTGGACATGGTGATTGTGGGCACGGACCGCGTGACCCGCACGGGCGATGTGTGCAACAAGATCGGCACATATTTGAAGGCGCTGGCGGCGCGCGACAATGGCGTGCCGTTTTATGTGGCGCTGCCCTCTTCCACCATTGACTGGACGATCCGGGATGGGGTCGGGGAAATTCCCATCGAGGAGCGTGCGGGGGCGGAGGTGGCCACCATTACCGGGCGCGCGCTCGATGGCTCGATCGCGACGGTGCGGATTGTGCCGACCTCAAGCGCGGTTGCCAATCCGGCGTTTGACGTGACCCCGGCCAGGCTGGTGAGTGGGCTGATTACCGAGCGCGGCGTGGCGGCGGCCAATGAGGCGGCCCTGGCGGAGATGTTTGGCGATCTGGCTTGAGGGTTTAGCTTGGAAACTGTTTTAAAAGCCGCTTAAAAAATCTCTTGAAAAATTATCAAGAGTTTTTTGGGCCTCCTGCTCGGGTCGCTTGAACCGATGGCGCTCCCCTCGCAGTTTTACAGAAAAGGAGCGGAATCCTGGGGCGCTTTTTATAAATCTGAGCCGCGCGCGCCATTGGTTCAAGCGTGCGGCGAAGCCCCAACCCCCGCAAAAATTTTTAATAATTTCAAATTATTATAAAAAACAACGCTTAAAATAATCTCTTATAATTTAGAGACGGATTGAGGCATAATACCAGTCAAGCTCGGGGCTGACGGGTATTATGCCAATGGTGCTTCAGGTGAGCGCTGTTGAAAACGGGGGCGCGGAGCGGCGTGTTATGCCGTAAGTCCGGCGGGCAGGCCGTAGGTTTCCAGCACCGCGTCCATCCAGCGCGCCAGCGGGTCGTTGGCCTCAAACAGCGGCGTGGACGATATCAGCCGCCCCCAGGCGAGCGCGCCGAAGATGATGTGGTCGGCATAATTTGGCGAATCGCCCGCGATGAAGGGTTGTTGCTCCAGCGTCGCGTGCAGGGGCTGCAAGATGGTTGCCAGCGCGATCTGCGCCTCGTGGCGATGGGTGGCGATGTCTTCGAGCGTGCGCTTGAAGGCCGCCTCACGCGTGGCGCGGAAATAGGCGCGGTCCCGGGGGGCGAGTTTGGCGTGGATGTCGGGCAGCACGATCAGCGCGATCGCGCGGTGCAGCACGCGCTCGGTCCAGCTTTTGACAAAGAAGGTCAGGGAGCGGCCGGGCGCGTCGCCATAGAGCGAGGGCTCGTGAGGGTAGGCTTCCTCGAGATAATCGGCGATCAGCTGGCTGTCGGCGACGATGGTGCTGCCATCGACCAGCACCGGCACCTTGCCCTGGCCGGAGAAGGCGATCTGGTCCTTGTCGGAGAAGCGCCAGGGCTGGGTGTCGTAGGCGAGGTTTTTGTGGGCCAGCGCCATTTTGGCGCGCCAGCAATAGGGGCTGAAACGCAGGGATTCGTCTTCGCCGGCGAGGTCGTAGAGGATACGGCTCATGAGTGTCTCTTCAGGGTTTCCGCCGTTTGGCCAAACAAAATGGCATTGCCCTGGAGGCTGGGCGCGGCTTGGGGAGGGTTGATCTCATCGGCGCGGGCATAGGCGCGCTGCACCGCCGGGCGGGCCCGCATGCGCGCGAACCAAGCCTGGAGGGCTGGAAAATCCTCGAGCTTTTGCTGCTGGCGCTCATGGGGCACGATCCAGGGATAGCAGGCCATGTCGGCGATGGAATAATCGCCGGCGATATAGTCGCGCCCCTCGAGCTGGCGGTTGAGCACGCCGTAGAGGCGGTTGGTTTCCTTGACGTAGCGCTGCTGGGCGTAGGGGAGCGGCTCGGGCGCGTAGAGATTGAAATGGTGGTTTTGTCCGGCCATGGGGCCGAGCCCGCCCACCTGCCAGTAGAGCCATTGCAAGGTGGTGTAGCGCGCGCGGCCCTGGAGGGGCAGAAACTGGCCGGTTTTGTCGGCGAGATATTCCAAGATGGCGCCGGATTCGAACAGGCCGAGCGGCGCGCCGCCATCGGCGGGGGCGAGGTCGCGGAGGGCGGGGATGCGGTTATTGGGCGCGAAGCTCAGGAAATGCGGATCGAACTGCTCGCCCTTGCCGATATTGACCGGCTTGATCTGGTAAGGCAGGCCGGCTTCTTCGAGGAAGATGGTGATCTTGTGGCCGTTGGGCGTGGTCCAGTAGTAAAGTTCGATCATGCGGCGGTCTCCCGGAATGGTTTTAGGCCAGGGCTTTCGAGGTCATTTCAAAAACGTTCTGGCTGAGTGTGTTGTGTGACAAGATGCGTTCCAACTCGGCGCGCATCAAGCCTGAAAGTTGGGGAATGAACCGCCGCCAGGTGCCGAGCCCGGTGCTGAGCCGCGCGGCGAGCTGGGGGTTGGTGGCATCGAGCTTGAGCACGGCATCGGCGAGCAGCTGGTAGCCTTCGCCGGACGGGTCGTGGAAGCGCGCGGGATTGGCGGCGAAGGTGGCGAACAGGGCGCGCACGCGGTTGGGGTTGCGCCAGTCGAACGCCGGATGGGCGCTGAGGGCGCGCACGCGGGGCAGGGTGTCGGGCGCGGCGGCGCGGGCCTGCGCGGCGAACCATTTATCCATGACCAGGGCGTTGTCCTGCCATTCATCGTGGAAGCTGGCCAGCGCCTCGTCGCGCCGCTCGCCCTGGGTGTCGGCGAGCAGGCTGAGGGCGGCGAGCTTGTCGGTCATGTTGGTGTCTTCGCGGTGGAACTGCTCGCCGGCGCGCCAGACCTCGCCGGCCGCCACCAGATAGGTGAGGGCGGCGTTTTTGAGCGCGCGCGCGGCCATGCCGGGGCCGCTGATGTCATTGGGGCGGATCTTGCCATATTCCCAATAGGCGGCGTTCAGGCGCTCGTGCAGCGCCAGCCCGAGGGCGCGGCGCGTGGCCTCGCGCACGGTGTGGATGGCGGTGGGATCGGCCTTGGCGAAACGCTCGGCGAGCAGCGTCTCGGACGGTAAAATCAGGGCCTCGGCGCAGAAGGCGGGGTCACGCGGGGCTTGGCGCAGCGTGGCCGAGAGCGCCTGGGTCAGCCCGTCATCGAGGTGGAAGGGCAGGCCGTTCTGGTGGGCTTCCACCGCCTCGTGCAGCACCTGCGTGGCGTAGTGCTGGAGCGCGTCCCAGCGGTTGAACAGGTCGGTGTCGCGCGCGGCGAGGAAGGCCAGGCGCTCGCGCGTGTAGCCGGTGAGCCGGATGGGCGCGGAGAAGCCACGAAACAGCGAGGGCGTGGGCGGCTTGGGGATGTGGCCGAAGGTGAAGCTTTGCTCGGGCGAGGTGAAATGCAGGGTTTTGGTGGCCATTTCCTGGCCGTCCTCATCGAGCAGCGCGACCGTGACCGGCATGATGAAAACCGGCTTCTCGGGCTGGCCGGGCGTGGGGGCGGTGTGCTGGCGCAGCGAGAGCACGTAAGTGTTCGACATCGGGCTGTAGGCGTCTTCGAAGCTGATTTCCGGCGTGCCGGCCTGCGCGTACCAGTCCATCATGCCGCCGAGATCGACCAGGGGCTCGGCATCCTGCATGGCGGCGAGAAACTCCTCGACCGTGGCGGCCTGGTTGTCATGGCGGGAGAGATAGAGGCGCAGCCCGCGCCGGAAGGCCTCGCGGCCGATGAGGGTGCGCACCATGCGCACCAGCTCGGCGCCTTTTTCGTAAATGGTGGTGGTGTAGAAATTATTGATTTCGAGATAGGAGCTGGGGCGCACCGGGTGGGCCAGGGGGCCGGCATCGTCGCGGAACTGGGTGGCGCGCAGATGGCGCACATCGCCGATGCGCTTGACCGCCGGGGAGAACCGGTCGGCCATGTATTCCTGGTCGCGGAACACGGTGAGGCCCTCTTTGAGCGAGAGCTGGAACCAGTCGCGGCAGGTGACGCGGTTGCCGGTGTAATTGTGGAAATATTCATGCGCGATCACGCGCTCGACATTCTGGAAATCGGTGTCGGTGGCGGTGTCGGGGCTGGCCAGCACATAGGCGGTGTTGAAGATGTTGAGGCCCTTGTTTTCCATGGCGCCGGCGTTGAAATCGGGGACGGCGGCGATGTTGAACAAATCGAGGTCGTATTCGAGGCCGAACGTGTCTTCGTCCCATTCCATGGCGCGCTTGAGGCTGTTCATGGCGTGCTGGCAGCGCCCCTCATCGCCCGACGCGACCCAGATGGCGAGGTCCACCTTGCGCCCGGAGCGGGTGGTGAACTCATCCTTCACCGCCACCAGCCGGGCGGCGACCAGCGCGAACAGGTAGCAGGGCTTGGGGTGCGGGTCTTCCCACAGCGCGTAGCGCAGCCCGGCGGGGGTTTCGCCTTCCTCGAGCTTGTTGCCGTTGGAGAGCAGCACGGGGCAGGCTTCGGGGGCGGCCTCGAGGCGGACCCGGTAGCGCGACATGACATCGGGGCGGTCGGGGAAATAGGTGATGCGCCGGAACCCCTCGGGTTCGCACTGGGTGAAGAAGCCGGTGCGCGACATGTAAAGCCCGGACAGCTCGGTGTTGGCGGCGGGGTTGAGTTTGACCAGCGTGGTGAGGGTGCAGCGATCTGGCACATCGGTCACGGTCAGCCCGTCCGGGTGGGCGAGGTAGCGCGTGGGGTCGAGCGCCTCGCCATCGAGGCTGATTTCGAGCAGATGCAGCCCCTGGCCGTCGAGTTTGAGCACCGCCGCCTCGGTTTGGCGGTGCAGGGTGAGGGTCGAGCGCACCAGCGTTTCGGCGGGGCTGAGGGTGAAGGTGAGATCGACGTGCGAGACGGTGAAGTCAGGGCGCGCGTAATCGGCGAGCAGAACGGGGGTGCGGGCAGGGGCGAGCGCCTGGGTCATGGTGTGAAGCCTCGTTTCTCTCTGGCGGAATGGGGGGGCCAGCGCCTATCTTTCCGGACATGACGGCTGCCCCATCCCTTATGGTGAAAGTTTATCCGCGCATTGCGCTCATTGGGCAAGCGCCCTGGGCGGCTTGTGCGGGACATGACAACCCATTCCTCTCCTATGAGTTTCTGTCGAGCCTTGAGGAAAGCGGCTCGGTGGGCGAGGGCACGGGCTGGCTGGCGCGCCATGTGGCGCTGCTGCGCGGCGATGAGGTGGTGGCGGTGGCGCCCTGCTATGCCAAAACCCACTCTTACGGCGAATATGTGTTCGACCATGCCTGGGCCAATGCCCTCACCCGCGCGGGCGGGCATTATTACCCCAAGCTGCAGGTGGCCGTGCCCTTTACGCCGGTGCCGGGCGCGCGGCTGCTGTGCCGGCCGGGGGTTGAGTATGGCGAGGTGCTGAGCGCGCTGGAGGCGGTGTGCGCGGAGCTGCGGACATCTTCCGTGCACATCACGTTTTGCACCGAGGGCGAAGCGCTGGCCGCGCGCGAGGCCGGCTGGCTGACCCGGCTGGGTGTGCAGTTTCATTGGGAGAACCGGGGATATGCGAGCTTCGATGAGTTTCTGGCCGCGCTGTCCTCGCGCAAGCGCAAGGCGGTGCGCAAGGAACGGCAGGCGGCGCGGGCGGGGTTGAGGTTTGAGGCGCGCTCGGGCGCCGCGCTCACGCCCGAGATCTGGCGGCATTTTTACCGGTTTTATCTCTCGACCGTCGAGCGCAAATGGGGCGGGGCGTATCTGACGCCGGAGTTTTTTCCGCTGCTGGGCGAAAAACTGGGCGAGCGCGTGGTGCTGATGCTGGCCTGGCGCGACGGGCGGCCGATTGCGGGGGCGCTGAATTTACGCTCGCGCGATACGCTCCATGGCCGCAACTGGGGCGCGGATGAGGATGTGCCCTTTTTGCATTTCGAGCTTTGTTATTATCAGGCCATCGAGTATGCGATTGCCCATGGGCTGGCGCGCGTGGAGGCCGGCGCCCAGGGCGAGCACAAGATTTCGCGCGGCTATTTACCCGCGCGCACCCATTCGGCGCATTACATCAGGCATGAAGGGTTGCGGCGCGCGGTTGGGGCGTATCTGGAGGCCGAGCGCGCGCAGCTGGAACAGGAGATGAAGCTGCTGGCCGCGGACGCGCCCTACCGGCAAGAGGCGTGAAAATTTAGATCAATATTGGTTTAGATTGAGTCGACAGACGTAAGCTAAACCAATGAAATTGATCGTTAAAATATAACTAGAGCGGGTGCGTCATAACGCATCCCGCTCTAGGGAGATGCGGGGGCTGTTTTGCGAACAGCCCCCACGAGACCCTGATGTCAGGGCTTCATGGCATAGACGGCGTAATTGCCGTCATGCCAGCGATAGATCGCGTAGGCGGCGTTCACCACGTCGCCCTTGGCATCGAAGCTGATCGGCCCGAGCACGGTGTTCCACGGCCCGCCGGATTTCAGCTCGGCGGCGACCTTGGTTGGGTCGGTGGTGCCGGCCTTGGTCGCGGCCTCGGCCCAGACCTGGATGGTGGCGTAGGAGTAAAGCACATAGCCGCTCGGATCCTGGTTGGCGGCCTTCAGCTCGGCCACCACCTTGGCCGCCGCGGGGTCTTTCTCGGCCGGGGGCGGGAAGGTCATCAGCATGCCCTCGGCGGTCGAGCCCGCGATCTGCCAGAGCGCCGGGGTCACCACCGCGTCCTCGGCGAAATATTGCGGCGTGAAGCCCTGGGCCGCGCCCTGGCGGGTGATCAGCCCGATATCGGAATAATAGCCGCCAATATAGACCAGCGTGATGCCTTCTTCCTTCAGGCGCGAGATGAGGGCGGAATAGTCTTTTTCGCCGGCGGTGTAGGAGGCGTTATAGGCGACCTTGAAGCCGAGCTTGGCGAGGTTGGCGCGCACCTGGTCGGCGATGCCCTTGCCGTAGGTGGAATTGTCGTCGAGCACGGCGACATGGGCCTTGGGGAAATGCTTGTAGATATATTCGGCCGCCACCTTGCCTTGCTGGTCGTCGCGCCCGCAGGTGCGGAAGATGAAGGGCGAGCCGTTATCGGTGTATGCCGGGTTGGTCGAGGCGGGGCTGATCTCGAGGATGCCGTTTTCGGTATAGACCTTGGAGGCCGGAATGGAGCTGGCCGAGCAGAAATGGCCATCGACCATCACCACCCCGTCGGTCACCAGCGTGTTGGCCACCGAGACCGCCTGTTTGGGGTCGCAGGCATCATCGACCGCGATTTCCTGGATCTGCTGGCCAAGCACGCCGCCGGCCTTGTTGAGGTCGGCCACCGCCTGGTCGGCGCCGACCTTGAGCTGCGTGCCGAACGCCGCGTTGGGGCCGGTGAGCGGCCCGGCCACGCCGATCTTGACCTGGGCATGGGCGAGCGGGCCTGAGAGCGCCAACAGCGCGGCAGTGCCGAGAAGAAGTTTGCGCATGAATAGTCCTTTCTGAGGCTGGGGGTGAAAGGCACGGCGCGCGGGGCGCCACCGGGCAGTATGGGCGTGTTTGCCGCCCCGGTTCAATGGCCGCCCTCGAGATAGGCGGCGCGGATTTCTGGTTTGGCCAGCAGCTCGGCGCCGCTGCCCTGCAGGGTGATGACGCCGTTGACCAGCACATAGCCCCGGTGGGCGAGGCGCAGCGCCTGGTTGGCGTTTTGCTCGACCAGCAGCACGGTCAGGCCGGTTTCGCGGTTGAGCTGGCGGATGGCGCCGAAAATTTGCTTGATGACCAGCGGGGCCAGGCCGAGCGAGGGCTCGTCGAGCATCAGCAGCTTGGGCTTGCTCATCAGCGCGCGCGCGATCGCCAGCATTTGCTGCTCGCCGCCCGAGAGCGTGCCGGCGCGCTGATTGAAGCGCTCCTCGATGCGGGGGAACAGCTCGAACACCAGCGCGAGCTGCTTTTCGTAATCGGCGTATTTGACCACTTGCGCGCCCATGAGCAGGTTTTCCTCGACGCTCATGCGCGGGAAGACCCGCCGCCCCTCGGGCGATTGGGCGAGGCCGAGGCGGGCGATCTCGAAGGGGGCGAGGCGGGTGATGTCTCGGCCTTGATAGGTGATGCGCCCGGATTTCGCGGCCGGGGTGCCGAAGATGGTCATCATCAGCGTGCTTTTGCCCGCGCCGTTGGCGCCGATGAGGGTGACGATCTCGCCTTGCTCGACGGTGAGCGAGACCTCGCGCAGCGCCTGCACGGGGCCGTAAAAGGTGGAAACGCGATCCAGGGCCAGCAGCGTGGTCATTCATGCGTCTCCGCTGGGGCGTCGGGGTCGTCATCGTCGCCCTCGCCGAGATAGGCGGCGATGACCGCGGGGTCTGAACGTATGTCGGCGGGGGTGCCGTCGGCGATCTTGGTGCCGTGGTCG
This sequence comes from Pseudomonadota bacterium, assembly GCA_021781835.1. GTDB lineage: Bacteria > Pseudomonadota > Alphaproteobacteria > Acetobacterales > Acetobacteraceae > Acidocella. The sequence continues at coordinate 29,635 of JAJXWD010000010.1, forward strand.
AGCACCACGATATGGTCGGAAATTTTCATCACCACCCCCATGTCGTGCTCGATGAGCAGCAGCGAGGTGCCGTTGCCCCGGATGGTGAGCAGCAGCTCGTTCAGCTCGCCCGATTCGCGCGGGTTGAGGCCGGCGGCGGGCTCATCGAGGCAGAGCAGCACCGGCTCGGTGCACATGGCGCGCGCGATTTCGAGGCGCCGCTGGGCGCCATAGGGCAGGGCGCCGGCCGGGTCGTCGGCGCGCGCGAGCAGGCCGGTCTGGGCCAGCCAGTATTTGGCGAGCTCCACCCCGCGCCGCTCGGCGCGCCGGTAGCCGCCGAGCCCCAAAATGCCCAAAACGCCCAGGCCCGTGGCGCCCTGGAGCTTGTTGTGCTGCGCGACCAGCAGGTTTTCGAGCGCGGTCATGCCCGAAAACAGGCGGATGTTTTGGAAGGTGCGCGCCACCCGGCCCTTGCGCGCGATGGCATGGCCGGGGAGCTTGTCGAGCCGCAGGTCGCGCTCTTTCTGGTGGACGGTGACCTGGCCCTCGGTGGGGTGGTAGAAGCCGGTGATGCAGTTGAACAAGGTGGTTTTGCCGGCGCCGTTGGGGCCGATGATGGCGGTGATGTTGCCCGCCTTGGCCGCGAAGCTGACAGTATTGACCGCCGTGAGGCCGCCAAAGCGCATGGTGAGGTTTTGCACGGTCAGGATGTTCATGGCTCAGCCCTTGCCCTGGCTGATGAGATCGGCCGAGATGGCCTGGGCCTTGCCGAGGCTGATGGTGGGCCGGCGCTCGGAGATGAAGCCGCGGGGCCGCACGATCATGATGACCACCAGCGCGATGCCGAAAATGAGCATGCGGTAGATGGCCAGAGATTGCAGCATTTGCGGCACGCCGATCATCACGCAGGCGGCGAGCACAATGCCGAGCTGGCTGCCCGCGCCGCCCAGCACCACGATGGCCAGCACGGTGGCGGATTCCATGAAGGTGAAGCTGTCGGGGCTGATGAAACCGTCACGCGTGGCGAAGAAACAGCCGGCGAAGCCGCCGAACATGGCGCCGATGGCAAAGGCCGTGAGCTTGGTGTTGCGCACATTGATGCCAAGCGCCCGGCAGGCGATTTCGTCTTCGCGCAGCGCCTCCCAGGCACGGCCCAGGGGCTGTTTGCGCAGGCGCAGCGTGACCCAGTTGGTGATGAGGGCGAGGCCCAGGATGATGTAGTAAAGAAAGGCGATGCGCTGCCAGGGATGCGGCGTGATGTGGAAAAACCCCGCGAACGTGCCGGGGGCGGGAAACATGGTGAAGCGCAGCCCGAACAAGGTGGGGTTGGGGATGTCGGTGATGCCGTTGGGGCCGCCGGTGAGCGCCACCCAGTTGGTGATGACGAGGCGGATGATCTCACCGAAGGCCAGGGTGACGATGGCGAGATAATCGCCGCGCAGGCGCAGCACCGGAAAGCCCAGAAACATGCCCCAGCAGGCGGCCAGAACCCCGGCCAGCGGCAGGCATTGCCAGAAACCCAGATTGAAATCCTGCGCGAGCAGCGCGAAGGAATAGGCGCCGACGGCATAAAACGCGACATAGCCGAGGTCGAGCAGCCCGGCCAGGCCGACCACGATGTTGAGCCCCCAGCCGAGCATGATGTAGGTGAGGATGAGCACGCCGAGGTCGATATATTGCGCGGGCAGGCCGGGCAGCAGCGGCATGAGGAGCGCGAAAACGAGCAGAGCGGGGGCGATGTATTTGCCGGCCGGCTTGAGGCGCGCGCCCAGCTTTTCGGCCTGCGAGGTGGGGCGGTGGTCTTGCCACAGGCGCATGAGCACGCGCGCCGCGAAGACCAGCGCCACGGCGCCGGCCAGCAAGGCGGGGCGCGCGCCGAGGGTGAGGTTGCCGGCGTCGTTATCGCCGAGCTGCACGCCGAGGAAGGGCGCGAAGATGACCAGGGCGAAGAACGCCACCGATCCGGCGTCTTTAAAAACATCCAGCGCGCGGCTCATACTTTTTCAACCTCGTGGCGGCCGAGCAGGCCGCTTGGCATGAACATGAGCACGATGGCGAGGATGGAATAGACCGCGACATCCTTGTAGGCGACGGTGGCATAGCCCGACCAGAAGGCTTCGATCAGCCCGATCAGCAGCCCGCCCAGCACCGCGCCCGGCAGGCTGCCGATGCCACCCAGAACCGCCGCCGTGAAGGCTTTGATGCCGGCATTGAAGCCGATGTAGAAATCGATCACGCCGTAATAGAGCAGGAACATGACACCGGCGAAGGCCGCGAGGCAGGAGCCGATGATGAAGGTGAGGGTGATGGTGCGGTTGGTGTCGATGCCGAGCAGCGCCGCCATCTTGGCATCCTGCTCGACCGCGCGCATGGCCCGCCCCAGCGGGGTTTTGGTGACGATGTAGGTGAACACCGCCAGCACGATGAGCGTGACCACCACGATGCTGATCTGCATCCAAGATAGCTGCACGACGAAGCCGTTTTCATCCATGAGCGTGAAGCCGCCGGGGATGAGGTTGGGGATGGCGCGCTCAAGGGCGCCCTGGCTCACCTGCACATAATTTTCGAGCAGGATGGACATGCCGATGGCCGAAATGAGGGGCGCCAGGCGGAATGAGCCGCGCAAGGGCCGGTAGGCCACGCGCTCTATGGCAAAGCCGTACACCCCGCAAAAAACCGCCGCCAGAAGAAAGGCGGCGAGCAGGCCGAGCGGAACCGAGGTGATGCCGGTGAGGGCGGTGAGGACGATGATGCCAACGAAGGCGCCGATCATGAACACATCGCCATGGGCGAAGTTGATCATGCCGATGATGCCGTAAACCATGGTGTAGCCTACGGCGATGAGCCCGTAGATCATGCCCAAGGTCAGGCCGTTGATCAATTGTTGCAGCGCATAGGCCATGAAGCCGCCCCCTTATCGCGCGAATATCTCCATGCGTTAATGTGATACGGCCCATGCGCTCCCGTCAATGCGTGAAATTTTTTTTGCGCCGGGGCTTTTCAAGTCTGAGCGGGGCCGTTATACGCCGCTCCACCGCAGCGCACGACGCTGAGGCCGGATGGGTGCATAGCTCAGTTGGTAGAGCAGCTGACTCTTAATCAGCTTGTCCTAGGTTCGATCCCTAGTGCACCCACCATCAAATTTTCCAAATTCACAAGACCGGGAAAAGCCCCAGCCCGCGCGGGCGCCGAGGGGTTTGCGCGGTTTCGCAGGAGCGTTCGGCCAGGTCCCAGAAGGGGCGGCGGGCTTCTTCCAGCGCCTCGGCGCGGGAGAGGCCGATATCGCTCAACATGCGCGCATCCATGCCGGCCAGGGCTTGGCGGCCGCGCGCGCAGGCCGCCATCAGGGCCAGATGAGTGCGGAGCGCGCGAAGCCGGGTGAACATGACGGGTCTCCGTGAGGGGGAAACCAGAAGGTAGGGGGCGGAGATAAATAAGAAAAACGAATTTTGTTTATGGTTTGAATAAGTCTATCTTATTTTCATGAAGCTCGTGCCGACGCTTGACCCCGATGTGCTGCGCAATTTTTTGTTTGTCAGCGAGGAGCTGAGTTTTACGCGCGCGGGCATCCGCGCCGGGCGTACCCAGGCGGCGATTTCGCAGCAGATGCAGAAGCTGGAGGCGCAGCTCGGCCAGAGCCTGTTTTCGCGCGGGCGCGGGGGGCGGGTGGAGCTGACCGCCCATGGGCTGTATCTGCTGGCGCGGGCGCGGGAGATTTTGGCGCTGAATGACCATGTGTGGTCGGTGTTTCGGGCGCCCATGGTCTCGGGCGTGGTGCGGCTGGGCACGCCCGATGATTATGCGCTGCATTTTCTGCCCATGGCGCTGCGCCGCTTTGCCGAGACCCATCCGGCCGCCGAGGTGGAGATGGTGTGCCTGCCCTCGAGCGAGTTGCGGACCCGCCTGCAGGATGGGCAGCTGGATTTATGCTTGCTCTCGGAAGGGCACGAGCCGCCGCATTGGCCGGCCGTGCCGCTGGTGCAGGGGCCGCTGGTGTGGGTGACCTCGGCGCGTTTCGCGCCCCATGCGCTCGACCCGCTGCCGCTGGCGCTGGCGGATTATGATTGCGCCTGGCGGCGCGCCACCATTCGGCTGCTCGAGAAGGCCGGGCGGCGATACCGGATTGCGTATATCTCCAGCAGCGCCACGGGCACCATGGTGCCCGTGCTGGCCGGGCTCGCCGTTACCTGCGCGATTGCCGCCCCCCTGCCCGAAGGCGCGCGCCTGCTGCCGCCCACCGAGCTGGCGCTGCCGTCCTTGCCGGATTTTTCGGTGCTCATGCTCAAGGGCGATGCCGCGCCCCAGCCGCTGACCGACAGCCTGGCGGCGTTTATTCAAGATGAGGTGCGGCGTGAGGCGCCGCGTTTGGGCTGGCGGGCCTGAGGGGAGATTTTGGGCGCCGCCCCAAAAACGATCGAAAGTTTTTGCGGGGTTTGGGGCGCTTTTTACAAAAAGCGCCCCAATAAAACCTCCAGAGCGGGATGCGTGATGACGCACCCGCTCTGGTCATATTTTAACGATCAATTTCAGCGGCTTGGCTGGCATCTATCGATTCAATCCAAACCAATATTGATCCAGTTCCCCCAAAAGTCGGGGGTTATTTCACCGTCACGGTCTCAGCCGCCAATGGCTGTGCCGGGGGCTTGCTGGCCCAGCTTTGGGTGCCGGTGAAGCCCAGCCGGGCGGTGGTGGGGGCGAAATACCAGCCGCGCTGGGCGCTGGCCCAGTTGAGCAGGATGTTTTGCACGGCCGGGCCAGGTGTGCGGGCGGAGAGGAACAAGGTGAGCTTGGGCGTGGCGGCCGTGCCGTCTTGCAAAATGGCGGCGCCCAGCACCCAGCCACGGGCCGAGAGCACCAGGGCGCCGGCCGTGTCGGCCGGGGCCAGGCATGGCCCGCCGCCAGTGCCGGCTTCCAGCCGCCAGCCTTGGCCGAGGGACGGGAATTTCGCCAGCGCCAAGCCCTGGGCGCTGTAATCCATGCACAGGGCGTTTTCCATCTGCCAGCTCAGGCGGGTGCCGTTTTGCACGTAATCGCCGCGGGTCTGGCCGAAAAAAGCATCCAGCGCGATGTCTTTCCGGGGGGCCGAGAAATAGCCCTGGGCGTGCGCGGCGGCCGGGCAAAGCAGGGCGAGGGCGAGGGCGAAACGGGCCGGGATGCTTGTCATGGCGCCACCTTACCCCATTCGCGTCCGTTCGTTGAGGCCCCGCGCGCCAAAACCGCGCATTTGGTTTGACCGCCACGGGGGGCGCGGGGTTTAATGGCGCCATGTCACGTTTGTTTGCGTTGCTCTCCTTGTTCGGCCTGGCCGGGGCGCCGGCGCCGGCCTCCGCGCTGCCCTCGCTCGCCAGCCAGCTCACCGGCCAGCAGGCGCTCTACACGCTCAGCCTTTCCAAGCTGCGCACCGAGGATATCACCGGTGCCACGGGGCAGATGAGCTTTAATATCGCCGATGGCTGCACAGGCTGGGGCACCACACAGCACATGACCCTGATCGTGCGCAATGCCGATGGCTCGCTGACCAAGACGGTGAGCGATTATGTCACCTGGGAGCGCAAGGATGGCAAATCCATGAGCTTTCTGCTCACCGAGCGCGACAATGACGGCAAATTGCAGATCGACGATGCCGGCACGGCCTATCATACGGGCCCGGATGGCGCGGGGGAGGTTGATTACACCACCCCGGCCAATACCCGCCTCAAGCTGCCGCCGGGCACGCTGTTTCCCATGCAGCATACCGAGGCGCTGCTGGCCGCCGGGCGGGCGGGGAAGAAATTCATCGCGCCGCCTTTGTTCGATGGCACCGATACCGATGGCGCCGAGGCGACCTTTGTTGCCTTGCTCGGCCACCAGGGGCCGGGCAATGCCCCCAACCCGGCCTTGGCCAAAATCGCCTCGAGCAATGTCGATATCGCGTTTTTCGACCGCAAGACCGATGACGAGACGCCGCAATTCCGCACCTCGATGCGCTATTTCGAGGATGGGGTGGCGACCAATCTGGTGCTCGATTTTGGGGATTTCGTGATGAACGCCAAGCTCGACAAGCTCACCATCCCCCCCAGCCCCTGCAAGGGCTGAGGCGGGCGCGGGGCGCTCAGTCGCGCTTGAGCCGGGCGCGGCCGTGATTGTTGCCTTCATCCACCAGCTGGGTGAGCAGGGCGAGGAATTGCGCCTGTTCATCGGTGCTTAAGGGGGCGAGCAGGGTTTCCTGGGTGGCGCGCAGGGCGGGCCAGGCTTTTTCCACCACGCGGCGGCCCTTGGGCGTGAGGGCGAGGAGCTTCTGGCGGCGGTCTTGGCGGCTGATGCTGCGCTTGAGCAGCGCCGCGGCCTCGAGCCGGGCGACCACGCTGGCCATGGTGGCGCGGTCGGCGCCCACGGCCTCGGCCACCTCGGACTGGTCCTGCCCGCTTTTGGCGCCGATGACGGTGAGCACGGAAAGCTGCACCGATGTAACCCCCGTGCCGGCCACCAGCTCGGCGAACAGGGCCTGGTTGATCTGGTGAAGACGGCGAACCAGAAACCCCGGCAGGCGGGATAATTCTTCAGTCAATTGGTCTGCGGGCATCAAAAGCTCCACGTCACCCGCTCGGGGCATTAAATAATTTCGGTCTTGAGTAAGTATGCGCCTAATCAATTCTGGGATGAAATCAAATTGCGATATTTTCAAGGCAGATTCATGGTTTTTTCTCGTCTGGGCGGGCGAAAACTGGGTGGTGGAAGGTTGCTGTTCCGGTCAAAGAGAAACTATTTCGCTAACTAAATGTATCGATATAGGACAGGTATTCTCCCCCCGCCGGGGAGAGGGGGCGCGCTCAGACCGAGAAATACCGGGCGTGGCGGTTGAGAATCACCAGCGCCGAGGTCGATTGCTCGGGGTGGAGCTGGTATTCATCGGACAGCGAGATGCCGATTCGCTCGGCGCCGAGCAGGCGTAAAATCTGCGCCTGATCCTCGAGCTTGGGGCAGGCGGGGTAGCCGAACGAGTAGCGCGAGCCGCGATAGCCCTGGGCCAGCATGGCCTCGATCTCGCGGGCATCCTCGGCGCCAAAGCCCAGCTCGGCGCGGATGCGCTTGTGGGTGTATTCGGCCAGGGCCTCGGCCATCTCGACCGACAGCCCGTGCAGATAGAGATAATCCTGGTAGCGGTTGGCCTCGAACCATTGCCGCGCAACCTCAGAGGCGTGCTGGCCCATGGTCACCGCCTGCAACCCGACCACGCCGCGGCCCTCGGCGATGTCGGGCAGGAAGTCGGCGATGCATTCGCCATCCTCTTTCGGCTGGCGGGGCAGGGTGAAGCGCGCCGCCTCGGCGCCGTTTTCGAACAGCACGAGATCATTGCCATCGCCCGCCGCCTGCCAGTAGCCGTAAACCGCCTGGGGGCGCAAAATCGCCTCGGCCTCGCATAGATCGAGCATGCGCCGCATCACCGGGCGCAGCTCCTGGCGCGCCCAGGCCAGAAACTCATCGAGCGTGCGGTCCTGTTTGCGAAAGCCCCATTGGAACTGGAACAGCGACCGCTCATTGATGAAGGGCACCAGGGCCTTGGGCGAGGCTTCGAGGATCTTGGCGCCCCAGAAAGGCGGGGCGAGGGCCGGCTCGTCGGCGTTCAGCCGGCCGCGCCGGGCCTTGGCGGCGGCCTTGTCCACGGGCGCGAAGGCGGCTTCCTGCGCCTGGCCCAGCGTGCGGCGGGTGTTGCGGGCCTTGCCGGCGCGCTTGGCCTGGGTGGCGGCGAGGTAGGCGTCGAACTGGCCGGTGACGACCTTGTCCATCAGGTGCAGCCCGTCGAACGCGTCGCGCGCGTAGGCGACCCGGCCGGAGGCGTAGGAGGCCACGCAATCATCCTCGACATAATTGCGCGTGAGCGCGGCGCCGCCGAGCAGCACCGGCACCTCGAGCCCGAGCCGCGACATTTCCTCGAGGTTTTCGCGCATCACCACGGTCGATTTGACCAGCAGCCCAGACATGCCGAGCGCCTGGGCGTTATGGGCGCGCACGGCCTCCACCATCTCGCCGAGCGGCACCTTGATGCCGAGATTGACGACCTTGTAGCCGTTATTGGTGAGGATGATGTCGACCAGGTTCTTGCCGATATCGTGCACGTCGCCCTTGACGGTGGCGAGCACCAGCGTGCCGCGCTCCTCGCCCGCCACGCGCTCCATCAGCGGCTCCAGATGCGCCACCGCCGCCTTCATCGTCTCGGCCGATTGCAGCACGAAGGGGAGCTGCATCTTGCCCGCGCCGAATAATTCGCCCACCACCTTCATGCCCTCGAGCAGAATGGTGTTGATGATGTCGAGCGGCTTGTGGGTTCGCAGCGCCTCGTCGAGGTCGGCGTCCAGCCCCTTGCGGTCGCCATCGACGATGCGCTCCTTCAGCCGCTCCTCGATCGTCTCGGCCTTTTTCTTGGCGCCGAGATCGGCGGCCTTGCGGCCCGCGAACATCTCGAGCAGCTTTTGCAGCGGGTCGTAATCCTCGGCCCGGCGGTCATAGATCAGGTCTTCGCAGACCTTGACCTCGGCGGGGTCGATCAGGTGCAGGGGGCGGATTTTCGAGACATGCACGATGGCGCCGGTCATGCCGGCTTTCACCGCATGGTCGAGAAACACCGAGTTGAGCACCGCGCGCGCGGCGGGGTTGAGGCCAAAGGAAATGTTGGACAGCCCGAGGATGATCTGGATGTCGGGGAATTCCTCGCGGATCGCGCGGATGCCTTCGAGGGTCCACAAACCCAGTTTGCGGTCATCCTCGTTGCCGGTGGCGATGGTGAAGGTGAGCGGATCGATCAGCAGGTCGCTTTGCGCGAGGCCGTATTGATCGCAGGCGAACCGAACCAGCCGGCGGGCGATTTCGAGCTTGCGCTCGGGCTCCTTGGCCATGCCCGTCTCGTCGATGGTGAGGGCGATGACGGCGGCGCCGAATTTTTTGGCGAGGGTGAGGCGCTCATGGGCGTGGCCCTCGCCATCCTCGAAATTGATCGAGTTGATGATCGGCTTGCCGCCATGGAGCTTGAGGGCGGCCTCGATCACCGGGGTCTCGGTGCTGTCGATCACCAAAGGCGCGTTGACCGAGGCGGTGAAGCGCTTGACCACCTCGTTCATCTCGACGGTCTCGTTGCGCCCGACAAAGGCGGTGCAGATGTCGAGCGCGTTTGAGGCCTCGGCCACCTGCTCGCGGCCCATGGCCACGCAGCCATCCCAATCGCCCTGCTCTTGCAGCTCGCGCCATTTTTTCGAGCCGTTGGCGTTGCAGCGCTCGCCGATGGAGAAATAGGCGTTTTCCTGGCGCAGCGGCACGGCGTTATAGAGGCTCGACACCGCGGGCACCCAGGTGAAGCTGCGCTTGACCGGCGCGGGGCGGAAGCCGCCGCGCTTTTTGAGCATGGCATCGAGCGCCTGGATGTGGGGGATGGAGGTGCCGCAGCACCCGCCCACCAGATTAACCCCGTCCTCGGCCACGAAACGCTCGACCCAGCTGGCCATGTCGGGGCCAGACAGCGGGTAGTGGGTTTTGCCGTCCACCAGTTCGGGCAGGCCGGCATTGGGCTGCACCGAGATCAGCCCCGGCCAGTTTTGCGACAGATAGCGCACATGCTCGGCCATTTCCTGCGGGCCGGTGGCGCAGTTGAGGCCAAGCAGCGGCACATCGAGCGCCTGCACGATGGTGGTGGCGGCGCCGATGTCGGGGCCGACCAGCAGGGTGCCGGTGGTCTCGACCGTGACCTGCACGAAAATGGGAATGTCCGACCCGGCCTGCGCGATGGCGCGCTTGGCGCCGTTGACGGCGGCCTTGATCTGGAGCGTGTCCTGGCAGGTTTCGATGAGCAGCGCATCGGCCCCGCCCGCGATCAGCCCGGCGCATTGCGCGAACAGCGCCGCTTCCAGCGGGTCATAGGCGATGTTGCCAAGGGTTGGCAGCTTGGTGCCCGGCCCGATGGAGCCAACCACCCAGCGCGGGCGGTCATCGGCGAAGCTTTCGGCGGCCTCGCGGGCCAGTTCAGCGGCGATCTTGTTGATCTCGAAGGTTTTGTCTTCCAGCTCGAACTCGGCCAGCGTGAGCGGCGAGCCGCCGAACGAGTTGGTCTCGACCATGTCGGCGCCGGCCTCGAAATAGCCGCGATGAATCTCGCGCACCAGATCGGGGCGCGAGAGGTTGAGCACCTCGGTACAGTTCTCCCGGCCCCAGAAATCGGTCTCGGTATCGAGGGTGAGGGCCTGCACGCGCGAGCCCATGCCGCCATCACAAAGCAGCACGGAGCGGTTGAGGGCCTCGAGGAGGTGGGGGCGGGCGGAACGATGGTGCGACATGGGCTTTCAGATACACCCGAAATGCTTCATGTCCAGATAATGAACGCAGATAGCCGCATAGAGGTGGTGTTTGGGCAACGGCCAGGCAGGGGGGATGCCGTGCTGGCCGAGGAGCGCCATGCCGTGCCGCCCGGCCCGCACGCGGCTTATTTCGCGCTGAGCCATGCGGTGGGCTGCGCGTGCTGCGTGGGGCAAAGCCCGGCGGGGGCGGCGCTGGCCACGCTGTTTCGGGCGCGTGCCACCGGCCGGGCGCCGTTTTTCCGGCGCGTGGTGGTGCTGGCCAGCCCGGCGGGCGAGGCGGCCGTGCGCCTGGCGCTGGCGCAAGAGGCACTGGCCATGGCCCGCTACCGGGCGGGTTGAAGGGCCAGGAACATCTGAGTTTCCCGGTCTGAGAAGGCGCGGAACCCGTGGCGGGCATAAAAATGCCGCGCCTGGGGGCTGGGGGCGTCGGCGATGGCGGCGAGCGGGGGGGAGGGCAGGGCGGCCAGGCGGCTCAGCGCATCGGCCAGCAGGGCGGCGCCCAAACCTTGGCGGCGGTGGCGCTTGTCCACGCACAGGCGGGTGAGGCGCGCGGCGGCGATTTCGGGGTAGCGCGAGGGGCGCGGGCCGCGCTCGCCCAGCAGGTCCGGGAGCCGCAAGGTGAGCCCCGAGAGCGCGTAAAACCCCCGTGGCGCGGGCGCGGAGGGCAAGGTGAGCACGAACAGCGCGATGAGCCCCTTGCCGGCCGCGCGCGGGCCGAGGCTGCGGAAATATTTATCGAGCGCGGGGGAGCCGGAGCGGAAGGCGGCGCGGTCATCGCCGGGGGAGAGCGGGGCGATGGCCATTCAGCCGCCCCGGCGGGCCGTGACCAGCGCCTCCACCAGCGCCCGGCCATCCTGCACAGAAAGGGTCAGGCGCTGATGCGCCTCGATCGCGTGGGCGGCGCCCTCCTGCACGGCGGTGAGCACGAAATCGGTCACGCTGCGCCCGGTGAGCGCGGCGGCATGTTCGATCAACGATTTTTGCGCCACGCTCAGGCGCACCTCCAGCCGCTCGGCCCGCGCCCGGCCGGGCTTTGCCGTTTCATCCGCCACCTTGCCCATCCTGCCCGCATTGCCCGTAAAGGTTGTGGATTTCGTAGCATTCGCGGCCAAGATCCGCAATCTTTGGTTGGGGTGGGGCGGCGCTTACATCATCCCGCCTCAGGGCTGACGGGTATTACAGACGGAGCGTGTTTTTGCGGGTGCCGAAGGGGCAGCGGGCCAGCAGCCCGCGCAGCCAGCCTTGATGCGGGGCCGGGGGCAGGGCAAAGCGCCCGCCCATGGCGAAGCGGGTCAGGTGATAGGCAATCTCGGGGTGGCGCTTGAAATAGGCGCGCACGATGGTCTCGGCCTCGACATCGGGGTCCGTTTCGGCCGCCGCCAGCAGGCGGTCGAGAAACGCCAGAATCGCCAGATGCTCGTCACGGGTCATGGTCGGTGTCTTGGGGGCGGCGGCCGGCGGCGGCAAGGGCGAATTGGCAGTGTAACCGCGAATTCACTCATCCACAGTGTAACAGACAGATTGATAAACCAGCATCGTCTCGCCCAGGCGGTCGAAATGGCCGCACGCGCTCATGCCGATGGCCCCGAGCACGGCGCGGGAGGCGAAATTGCTCTCGCGCGCCACCGCCACGATGCGCGGCAGCCGTGCCGCCTCATGCCCGAACCGGCGCGCCGCGCCCGCGGCCTCCACCGCCAAGCCGGCGCCGCGCACATCGGGCAGCATGGCGAAGCGCAGCGCCACGCCCAGCCCGTCCGGGCGGTGCTGCAATGCCACGATGCCCAGAAACTTGCCGCGCCGGGCACGCACCGCCCAGACGCCAAAACCATACCGCCCCCAGTCGCGGATCTCGCCGGCCAGCTCCTCGGCCACTTGCGGGGGCGAGCGCACGCCGCCCAACATCAACGCATAGGCGCGCGGGTCGCCCTTCAGACGCACCAGATCGTGCAAATCCCAATACCCCACCGGCGTGAGGCGCAGCCGCCCTGTCTCGATGATCCAGGCCGGGGTGACGGTCATGCGGGGCTGGCCCCCCGCAAAGGGCCGGGAGGCCCTTGGAACCCATCCGGCTTGTCCCGGGTACCCCCGCAAGGGAGGGGGCCAGGGCAAGCCAAATATTGAGGTCCAGGGTCTTGGACCCTGGCGGGGGGGGCAGGGGGACAGCATCCCCCCGCGGCGGACAGCTTGGCCGTCACGCGGGGGCCGGTCAGCGGGTCAGGGGGCGGTATTTGATGCGGTGGGGTTCGGTGGCGTCGTGGCCCAGGCGGCGGCGCTTGTCTTCCTCGTAGGCCTGGAAGTTGCCCTCGAACCATTCGACGTGGCTATCGCCCTCGAAGGCCAGGATGTGGGTGGCCAGACGGTCGAGGAACCAGCGGTCATGCGAGATGATGACGGCGCAGCCGGGGAATTCCATCAGCGCCTCTTCCAGCGCGCGCAGGGTGTCCACGTCGAGGTCGTTGGTCGGCTCGTCGAGCAGGATGACGTTGGCTTCGGATTTCAGCATCTTGGCCAGGTGCACGCGGTTGCGCTCGCCGCCCGAGAGCACGCCGACCTTTTTCTGCTGGTCGGCGCCCTTGAAGTTGAACGCCCCCACATAGGCGCGCGACGCGACGGCGCGCTTGCCCAGATAGATGACATCGGTGCCGCCCGAGATTTCCTCCCAGACGTTTTTATTGTCATCGAGGCTGTCGCGGCTCTGATCGACATAGCCGAGCTTCACCGTCTCACCGATCTTGAGGCTGCCCGCATCCGGGTGCTCGCTGCCGGTGATCATTTTGAACAAGGTGGATTTGCCCGCGCCGTTGGGGCCGATGACGCCGACAATGCCGCCGGGCGGCAGCTTGAAGTTCAGCTTCTCGATCAGCTCGCGGTCGCCAAAGCCCTTGCAAAGCTCGATGGCCTCGATGACCGTGCCACCCAGGCGCGGCCCCGGCGGGATGACGATTTCGGCCACGCCCGTCTGCATCTCCTGAGACTTTTGCAGCATCTCCTCGTAACGCTGGATGCGCGCGCGGGATTTGGTCTGGCGGGCCTTGGGGCTGGCCGAGATCCATTCCTGCTCCTCGGCCAGGGCGCGCTGGCGGGCGGTCTCTTCCTTTTCTTCCTGGGCCAGGCGCTTTTGCTTCTGCGCCAGCCAGGCGGAGTAGTTGCCCTCATACGGGTAGCCGCGGCCGCGCTCGATTTCGAGGATCCAGTTGGTCACGTTATCGAGGAAGTAGCGGTCGTGGGTGACGAGGATGACGGTGCCGGTATATTTTTGCAGCGTGCGCTCCAGCCAGGCCACCGATTCAGCGTCGAGATGGTTGGTCGGCTCGTCGAGCAGCAGCAAATCGGGTTTTTCGAGCAGCAGGCGGCAGAGCGCCACGCGCCGGCGCTCGCCGCCCGAAAGCGGGCCGACGGCGGCCTCGGGCGGGGGGCAGCGCAGGGCGTCGAGGGCGATTTCAATCTGGCGGTCGAGGTCCCAGCCATCCGCCGCGTCGATCTGCTCTTGCAGCTGCGCCTGCTCGGCCAGCAGCTCGTTCATCTTGTCATCGTCCATGGGCTCCATGAACGCTTCGGAGATTTCGTTGAAGCGGGTGATGGCGGCCTTGAGCGCGGCAAACGCCATGGCGACGTTTTCGCCCACGTTTTTATCGGGGTCGAGATGCGGCTCCTGCGGCAGATAGCCAACGCGCGCGCCCTCGGCCGCCCAGGCCTCGCCGCCATATTCCTTCTCGATCCCGGCCATGATTTTCAGCAATGTCGATTTACCGGCGCCGTTGACGCCCAAAACGCCGATCTTCACCCCCGGCAGGAACGAAAGCGTGATGCCCTTGAACACCTCACGCCCGCCCGGATAGGCCTTGGTGAGGTCTTTCATCACATAAACATACTGATACGAGGCCATGTCGCGCGTCCTTAACACTCTGCGTTGGCGAGGGTATAATTGGGCGGCAAACAAGGGGCAAGCGATGCGCGTAGCCTGCGTGATGATGCAGAGAAACGAGGTGAACGCGCTCGAGCCCTGGATACGCTATCATGCCCATCTTTTTGGGCTCGGCAACCTGTTCATCATCGACCATGGCTCCGACCACCCGGCGGTGGTGGCAACGCTCGCTCGCTTCGAGGGTGAGGGCGCGCGGGTCATGCGTTTGCCGGCCGGCAGCGATTACCGCACGAAGGGGGAGCTGGTCAGCCAAGTGCTGCGCACGCTTGGAGGCTGGGGCGTATACGACCTGCTCTTGCCTCTGGACTGCGATGAATTCCTGGTCCTGCGCGGTCCCGATGACCGTTTCACTGCCGAAAAACCCGCGCTTGAGGCTTGTCTGGCGCTTTTACGCGGCCAGGCCGTGGTGCCCGAGGTCAAGGAGAACCTGATCAATATTCTGGGTGTGCCCGGGCGGTTTTGGGTGTTGCCTTATCAGAAGGTGCTGTTTACCGGCGGACATGTGGGGGCGGTCGATCACGGGTCCCACCAGGACGTCTCCGGCCAAGCCCTGGTGCGTCTGCCCACCCGGCTGGCCTATCTGCATTTTCACCACAAGCCCTATGCCGCCTGGGCCGAGGCCGCGCGCGAGAAGCTCCGGCCTTATGTCGATGTGAACGATCAGGCCGCCCTGACGGCGTTCCGGGGGCCTGGGTGGCATCTGGTGACAAATCTCCAGAGGTCTGAGAGCGCCTATACCGCCATGATGAAAGATGGGCCCGGGGCGGTGAGTGTGCGGGGATTGGCGGAAATTTTTTCAGCATTGGGAATTGATCCGCTATTTTGCGAACGCTGACCCCGTGAGGCTCTGGCGCGGTCAAACCCGTGGTGCGCCGGGCAGGATTCGAACCTGCAACCAAACCGTTATGAGCGGTCCGCTCTAACCGTTGAGCTACCAGCGCGTGCCACCGGCGCGCCATTCTGGCACAGCCGCGGGTGGCCCCAACATAGCCCGCCCGCCCGCGTTGGCAAGATGCCCCGCAAAAGCTATACCGCGCGCAGCTTTCAACAGGGAGATCCACCAGAATGGACGTGAGCAAGCTTTCCCCCGGCAAGGACGTGCCCCGCGACATTAATGTCGTCATCGAAATCCCGGCCGGTTCGGGCGTGAAATACGAGATCGACAAAGACAGCGGCGCGCTGGTTGTCGACCGCGTGGTGTTCACCCCCATGACCTACCCGGCCGCCTACGGCTTCATCCCCGGCACCCTCGCCGATGATGGCGACCCCGCCGATGTGCTCGTGCTGCTGCCCACCGCCGTGGTGCCCGGCGCCGTCATACGCTGCCGTCCCATCGGCATGTTGCAAATGGAGGACGAATCCGGCCAGGATGAGAAAATCGTCGCCGTGCCGCACGACAAGGTGCACCCGCAATACACCGATGTCACCGAAATCGCGCAGCTGCCCGCCATCACCCGCGATGTCATCAAGCACTTCTTCGAGCACTACAAGGATCTCGAAAAAGGCAAGTGGGTGAAGGTCACCGGCTGGGCCGACCGTGCCGCCGCCGAAGCGGCCATCACCAAGAGCCTGGAGCGCGCCGAGGCCAAGTAAGGGGTGGGTGCGTCAGGGGGGATGCTGTCCCCCCTGAACCTCGATAATGTTCTAAGCCTCAGAAAAAGGGGGCCGCCTTTGCCGTTTGAAACGGCACGGGCGGCCCCCTTTTCTGAGGCTTACCTGATTGGTTTCCAAAGGCCTCTCGGCCTTTGGCTGGGGGGCAGGGGGACAGCGTCCCCCTGGGGTGCCGCCTTTAGATCAATATTGGTTTGGATTGAGTCGGCAGACGTAAGCTAAACCAATGAAATTGATCGTTAAAATATAACTAGAGCGGGTGCGTCATAACGCATCCCGCTCTAGGTGAACTTGGTGCGTTTCACCATCAGGCGGACGCTGATATTGATGGCGAGCACGACGAGCATGACCAGGAAGGCGGCGGCGTAAGCCAGCTGGTGGGAATGTTCGTCGGGCTGGTTGATGAAGGTCCAGATGACGTAGGTGAGGTAGGCCACCGGAGACTGGGTGAAGTGGCCGGTCCACATCTGGTCCGACCAGCCGGCCGTGTAGATGAGCGGCGCGGTTTCGCCGACCGAGATGGCGAGGCCGAGCAGGCCGCCGGTGATGACCGCGCCCGAGGCGGCGGGCAGCACGATCTTGAACACCACCACGCCGTCCGTGGCGCCCAGCGCGTAGGCGGCTTCGCGCATTGGGTTGGGCACTTGCTGGAGGGCCAGCTCGGTGATGCGTGCGAGGTAGGGGATGATGAGGATGGCGATGGTGATGGCGGCGGCGAGCAGCGAGAAGCCCCAGCCCAGCGCGGTGATGAACACGATGTAGGAGAAATAGCCGAGCACGATGGAGGGGGTGCCGGTGAGGGTGTCGGACATGAAGCGGATGGCGCTGCCCAGCCGGTTCTTGCCGTATTCGGACAGGTGGATGCCCGCGCCGACGCCGATGGGCACGGCGATGAGCATGGCGAACAGGGTGATGACGAACGTGCCCTCGATGGCGTTGGCCAGGCCGTTGGCGGCGCCGGTGGTGGTTTGGGTGAACAGCGAGAAGGAGAGGGCGGTGATGCCGCGGCCGGCGACCACGCCGACAATGTCGAGCAGCGGGAAGATGACGCCGAGCAGGGCGATGGCGCACAGCCCCCAGCCCGCGACGCTCAGGACGATGCGCCTCAGCTCCTGCGTGCTGCGCGTTTCAAGCTTTGCGGCTGCGGACATTGAGCGCTCCCGAGGACAGCAGTTTGGCGGCGACATTGACCGCCAGGGTGATGATGAACAGCACGAAGGCGATTTCGGCCAGGGCCTTGACCGACATCGAGGTCGGGTCGGATTCGGCGCTGTCGAGCTGGCTGACGATGAAGGACGCGATGGTGGAGATGGGCGAGAACAGCGAGGTGGGCAGCATGTTGAGCCCGCCGCCCGAGACCATGAGCACGGCCATGGTTTCGCCCAGCGCCCGGCCCAGCGCCAGCACGATGCCGCCGGCCAGTGTGGAGCGCACCATCGGCATCATGGCCTTGGTCACCACCTCGAAATGGGTGGAGCCGAGCGCGAAGGCCGATTCGCGGTTTTCCTTGGGCACTTGCAGCAGGGCGTCATAGAGGGTGGAGGCGATGATGGGGGTGATCATGAGCGCCAGCACAATGGCGGCGGCCAGCAACCCGTACCCGTTGCCGGTGGGGCTGATATAATGGCCGAGAAACGGCACCAGCACGGCAATGCCCCACAGCCCGAACACCACCGAGGGCACCACGGCCACCAGCTCGACCAGCATGGCCAGGGCGGGGCGGATGGGCGGCAGCCAGGAGAGCCGGTCGCGCGCGTGGTTTTCCAGCACGGGCACGGCCTCGGCCAGGAAAATGGCGGCGCCCACCGAGAGCGGCACGGCGATGAAAATGGCCAGCCCCGACGAGGCGAGCGTGCCGGCGATGAAGGCGAGCACGCCATATTCGGCGCCGGGGGGAATGGTGATGCCGTTGACCGTGACCGGGTCGCCGTAGAGGTCCCCCAGGTTCCAGTTCACATCCCAGAGGAAATGCAGGCCATTGAAGGAGATGGCCTGGCCCGCATAGCCCGCCAGAAACAAAACAACCGCGCAAAGCGCGGCGGGGATCATCAGGCTGATGCAAAGCACCAGGAGGCGGAAAGGCCGTAAGGTCATGGTTCACCGTCGCAGCGTGAGATGCCCTCCCGGCCAGTTGGCCGGAAGGGCGTTACGGTCGTCTTTACTTGATTTTGTCGATCTGCGTAACCGACAGGGTCTTCACGGCGGCGGGAAGGGCCATGAAGTGCACCTTGTCGAGATAGGCCGGCACGTTGCCGCCCTGCACGCACCAGCTCAGGAACTTGCGGATCGCCTTGGCGGTGGCGGCATCCGGCTGGCTGGTCTTCACGATCGCATATTCGTAGTTGACGATCGGGTAGGCGTTGGCGCCGGGGGCGAACACCATCGAGATGCGCTCGTCGGCCGGGGTGGTGCTGGCGACGCTGGCGGCGGCGGCGCTGATGGTCTCAGGGGTGGGCAGCACGTAGTTGCCGGCCTTGTTGAGCAGCTCGGCCTGGCCCAGCTTGGCGGCCTTCACCTGGTCGGCGAAGGAAATGCCGATATAGGCGATGCCGTAGGGGTTGTTCTTCAGCGCGGTGACCATGCCGGGGTTGCCGTTGGCGCCGATGCCGCCGGCAACGGCCGGCCAGGAGATCGAGGTGCCGTAATGCTCGGTCGAGGACCAGCCGGCATCGGAGAAGGCCAGGTACTGGCTGAAGATGAACGTGTCGCCCGAGCCGTCGATGCGGTGGATGGGGATGATCACGTGGTTGGGCAGGGTCACGCCGGGGTTGGCGGCGGCGATGGCGGGATCATTCCAGTTGGTGATCTTGCCCTCGTAGATGCCGGCCAGGATCGGGCCAGTGAGGTGCAGATGGGTGATGCCGGGCAGGTTGTAGTTGATGGCCTGCGAGGAGATGCCGAGCGGGATGTTCAGCATTTCGGGGTGCGCCTTGACCATGGCGTCGGAGAGATAGGCGTCGGAGGCGCCGATCTGCACCAGACCCTGGATGGACTGCGAGATGCCCGCGCCCGAACCGGTCGAGGTGGTGGTGATGCTGACATCGGGGTGGGCGGTCGAGTAGCTGGCGACCCACAGGTTGAACAGCGGGTAGAGCAGGCTCGAACCGGTCTCGACCAGCGATATGCCGGCGGCATGAGCGGGAGTGGCGAGGCCAGCGGCGGTGGCCAGGGCCAGGGCGGCGGCGCCGGTGCGCAGGAGCGTGGGCAGTTTCATTCGATCTCGTTCCTTGTCTGTGAGCCGGTGTCGGGCTCCCTGTGTCGGACGGCGGGGCGCTCCCCGCGTCGCTCCCGCACATAAAAGATGAGTGTGACAAACCCAACGGGTTTCGGGTTTCAGTTTGATGACATTTTCCCTGTCCGGCCGCGTTGCGGGGATGAAAAAACAGCCATATTTGAAGGGTTATGAGCAAAATCTCCTTGTCACATCTGTCGCGCGGGGCGCTGTTCCTGGCGTTTCTGGAGGCCAGTCTGGCCGGGTTTGGCGGCGTGCTGCCGGCCGCCCGGCGCGTGCTGGTCGATGGCCGTAAATGGCTGACCCAGGATGAGTTCAATGAGCTGTTCGCGCTGTGCCAGGCCATGCCGGGCGCCAACATCACCAACCTGTCGTTTCTGTTTGGCGCGCGCGCGCGCGGCTGGTCGGGGGCGGTGGCCACGGTCGCGGGGCTGCTGGGGGTGCCGGTGGTGCTGGTGGTTGTGTTCACCGGGCTTTATGCGCGCTACGGCGCGCTGGTGCCGGTGCGCCATGCGCTGGCGGGGCTGGGCGCGGCGGCGGCGGGGCTGCTGCTGGGGGCGGCGGGGCGCATCGCGCTGCCCAACCTCAGGCGCGGCTGGCGCGATGTGCTGGTGGTGGCGCTGGTGTTTGCCCTGGCCGGGCTGGTCCGGTGGCCGATGATCTGGGTGATGGCGCTGAGCGTGCCGCTG
Source organism: Pseudomonadota bacterium (assembly GCA_021781835.1). Classification (GTDB taxonomy): domain Bacteria; phylum Pseudomonadota; class Alphaproteobacteria; order Acetobacterales; family Acetobacteraceae; genus Acidocella. Next base: position 49,393 of record JAJXWD010000010.1, read on the forward strand.
GCGCTGGTGCTGGCCGCGCGGGCGGTACGGCCATGAGCGGCGTGCTGGTGGCGCTGGGGCTGTTGTTTGGCCGCCTTTCGCTGCTGGCGGTGGGGGGCACCAATGCGGTGGTGCCCGAGATTTTGCGCGCCACCCTTGCGCATGGCTGGGCCACGCGGGGGCAGTTCGTGCAGCTTTTCGCCATCAGCAACGCGGCCCCCGGGCCAAATGTGATGATCTCGACCGTGCTGGGCGCACATGTGGCGGGCTGGCCCGGCGCGCTGGTGGCCACGGTGGCGATGGTGCTGCCCTCGGGTGTGCTGGTGATATGGGCCGGGCGCGCCTGGGAGACATGGCGCGAGACGCGCGCGCGCCGGCTGCTGCAGGCGGCGCTGCTGCCCGTGACCGCCGGGCTGATCACGGCGGCGGCCTGGCTGATTACCTGCCAGGCGGTGACCGGGGCGCTGACCGCGCTGATCGCCGGGCTGTGCGCTTTTGGATCATATAATGGCCGGGTTCACCCGCTGGTGCTGCTGGGCGCGGGGGCGCTGGCGGGGCTGGCGCTGCTGTGAGGCGCGGGCGGGCCACGGGGCGGGGGGCGGGGCAAAACCCCTGGAGGTCCGGGCGGGAATCGAACCCACATACACGGATTTGCAGTCCGCTGCATCACCACTCTGCCACCGGACCAGGGGTGGGGGCCTATATCCATGTTAGGCGCGTGCCGGTCAAGGGCTGAGTTTCACTAAGGTGCGGTTGAGTTGTGGGGCGATCCACCGTTATAGTAGGTGGCGAATATGCAAGCTAGCGGAAGGGTTTCCATGACCGGTCAGACCACCACGGACAAGGCACGCGCGAATATGGTCGATAGCCAAGTCCGGCCCAATCATGTGCATGATGAGCGTGTGACCGGGGCGATGCGCGCCCTGCCGCGCGAGGCCTTCGCCCCGCAAGGCGCGCTGGCTTACGGGGATGCCGATATCGCGCTGGGCGGGGGGCGCTATCTGGCCGCGCCCATGCTCACCGCCCGGCTGGCCCAGCTGGCGCTGGCGCGCAACCCGGCGCATGTGCTGGTGGTGGGGGCGGGCAGCGGCTATCTGGCCGCCATTTTGTCGCTGGCGGGGGTTGATGTGGTGGCGCTCGAAGCCGAGTCTCGGCTTGAGACCGGCGCCCTGGCCCACCACGCCCCCAAGGCCGAGCGCGTGAGCGGCCCGCTGGAAGCCGGCTGGCCCGCGGGTGGGCCGTTCGATGTCATTCTGGTCGAGGGTGCGATCGGCGCCGTGCCGGCCGCCTGGGCGGCGCAGCTCGCCAAAACCGGCTGCGTGATCGCCGTGCTGGCTGATGACATGGCCGAGCAGGGCGGCATCGGCCGCGCCGTGCTCGCCACGCCCGCGGGCGGCGGCTTCACCATTGAGCGGCAATTCGACACCACCGCCCGTCCGCTGCCGGCTTTCCGCCCGGCGCCCGCGTTCGCGTTTTAAGGGCCGCACATGCTGAAGACGTTTCGCCTTACCGCGCTGGCCGGTGTCGCGCTGGTGCCGGTGCTGGCCGCCCAGCCGCGCGCCGCGCGGGCCGATGACCCGCTGCCCGCCAGCCTGCCCTCGCCCGCCACCCTGACCGATGCGCTGGTGCTGGCCTATTATGACAACCCCACCCTGCAGGGGCAGCGCGCCGCCCTGCGCGCCGCCGATGAGAACGTGCCCGCCGCGCTCTCGGGCTGGCGCCCGACCGTGACGCTGCAAAGCAGCGTGACCCGCGATGGCGGCACCGAGGCCGTGCGCAGCAATATTGCGGGCCTGGCGGGCAGTACCTATGGTCTCACCCATAACTCGCTCACCAACTCGGCCACCGCCAGCATCAACGTGTTCAATGGCGGCAAGACCATAGACCAGACCCGCGAGGCCAAGAACCAGGTTTATGCCGCGCGCGCGCAGCTGCTCGCCACCGAGCAGACCGTGTTCACCGATGTGGTCAATGCCTATGTCTCGGTGATCACCGACCAGCAGCTTTTGGCCTTGCAGCAAAATGACGCGCAGGTGCTCGAGCAGCAGCTCAAGGACACGCAGGCGCAATTCTCGGTGGGCGAGATCACCCAGACCGATGTCGCCCAGGCCGAGGCCTCGCTGGCCGCGGCCCAGGAGCAGGTGGAGGTGGCGCGCGGCAATCTGGCCATCGCGCGCGAGAATTTCCGCCAATATGTCGGCGCCTATCCGGCCGACCACCTGGCCCCGCCCCAGCCGCTGCTGCTGCCCGTGGCCGACAAGGACAATGCCGGCAAGACCGCGACCCTCAACAACCCCAACGTGGTGAGCGCTCAGTACAGCCACGCCGCCGACCAGGATGCGGTGGATGTCGCCTTTGCCACCCTGCTGCCCAGCGTTACGGTGCAGGCCGAGGAATATTACGAATCCAACCCCACGCTCGGGCAGCAATCGCACATCACGGGCAGCGCCATCACCGGCCAGCTCACCGTGCCGCTCTATCAGGGCGGGTCGGAATACGCCACCATCCGCCAGGCGCGCGACAAGGCCCAGCAAAGCTTTGCCGCCGTGCTCGATGCCCAGCGCCAGGCCTATGCCCAGGCGACCCAGGCCTGGGAGGGGCTGAGCTCCTCGCGCGCCGCCATCGTCTCGACCAATGCCGAGATCAAGTCCAACGCCATCGCGCTCGACGGCACCGAGCGCGAGGAACTGGTCGGCACGCGCACCACGCTCGATGTCCTTAACGCCCAGCAATTATTGTTAAATTCCCAGGTGCAACAGGTTCAAAATATCGCTAATCTGGTCGAGTATTCCTATGCCGTGGCGGCGGCGATCGGGCGTTTGACGGCGCGCGATCTCAATCTTCCCGTCACGGCCTATGAAGATGAGCGTTATTACGATGTCGTCGCCCTGGCGCCGTTCGGCACCGGCGAACTGGCCGACCACCATGTGGGCATTTTGCCCAACGGCACGCTGGCCAACGCGCCACTGCCGGCAGACATGGCCGATGCACCCACCGGCGCGGCGGCCAAATAAACGACGGATGAAGGACGGAGAGAATGAGCGAAGGTCAAGGTATCCGCAACACTCCTGCGCCGGCCAGTTCGGCGGAGCCGTCGATGGAAGAGATCCTGGCCTCCATCAGGCGCATCCTCACCGAGGAGGAAAATGAGCGCCAGGCCGCGGGCGGTGGTGCCGGCGGCGAGAGCGATGACGATGTGCTGGTGCTGGGCTCGGGCATGGTGAGCGGTGGCGAGCCGCCGCTGTCGGCGGCGCCCCTGGCGCCCGAGCAGGGCGGTTATGAGCCGCTCGGTCGGTCCGGTGCGTTCGGCGCCGAGCCGCACCTCCATATCGACGATTTTGGTGCCCTTCCGCCCGACGCGGTTGATCCCTATCTGCCGGCCTCGGTCGTCGAGCCGGCCCAATCCCCTTATTCCGCAACGATGTCTCAAGAGGAACAGTTCATGCCGCAAGATCAAGTGCAGTCCCCCCTAGGCTTGGTAAGCGATCAGGCGGCCTCGGAAATCGCCAACACGGTCGGTTCCCTGGTGCGCAGCGTCAGCGCCGAGCGCTCGGTTGGCATTGGCCGTCCGGGGGTCACCATCGAGGATCTGGTGCGCGAGGAGATCAAGCCGGTGCTCAAATCCTGGCTCGATTCGCACCTGCCCAGCCTGGTCGAGCGCGTGGTGCGCGCCGAGATCGGCCGCGTCGTCGACCGCATGGGGTCCTGAACCCACTTGTTTTGCCCCGGCCCGGTCTCGCCCCGGGCCGGGTTTTTGCCTGTATCGCGCGCGCCCGCATGGCGCCGGAGTTTGACCCGTGACAGCCCTGGAAAAGACCTTCGAGCCGGCCTCGGTTGAGGCGCGGCTCTATCAATGTTGGGAAGAGCAGGGGGCGTTTGCCGCCCACCCCGAAAGCCCCGCCGACCCGTATTGCATCATGATCCCCCCGCCCAATGTCACGGGCAGCCTGCATGTGGGCCACGCGCTGACCATGACGTTGCAGGATATTTTCATCCGCTTCCGCCGCATGCAGGGGCGCGACGCGCTGTGGCAGCCGGGCACGGACCATGCCGGCATCGCCACGCAGATGGTGGTCGAGCGGCTGCTCGACAAGGAAGGGGTGAGCCGGCGCGAATTGGGACGCGAGACGTTTCTCTCGCGCGTTTGGCAATGGAAGGGCGAGTCGGGCGGCGCCATCACCGGCCAGCTCCGCCGCCTGGGCGCCTCGCCCGACTGGGACCGCGAGCGCTTCACCATGGATGAGGGGCTCTCCGAGGCGGTGCGCGAGGTGTTCGTGCGGCTGTTCGAGGAAGGGCTGATCTACCAGGACAAGCGGCTGGTGAACTGGGACACGGTGCTGCAAACGGCGATCTCGGACCTCGAGGTGGAAAGCCGCGATCATAAGGGCGCGATGTGGCATATACGCTACCCGGTCGAGGGCGGTGAGGAAATCGTCGTCGCCACCACGCGCCCCGAGACCATGCTGGCCGACACGGCGGTGGCCGTGCACCCCGAGAACGAGAAATTCAAGCATCTCATTGGGCTGCATGTGGTGTTGCCGGTCACGGGGCGGCGCATCCCCATTATTGCCGATGACTATGCCGACCCCGAGAAAGGCACTGGGGCGGTCAAGATCACGCCCGCGCATGATTTCAACGATTTCGAGGTGGGCAAGCGCCACGGTTTGCCCATGCCCTCGATGCTCGACCGCCAGGGCCGGGTGACGCTGGCCGAGCTGGGCGAGCTGCCCGCGTTCGCCCGCACGCTCGAGGGCGAGGACCGCTTCGCGGCGCGCAAGAAGATTGTCGCCCATCTCGAGGAGACCGGCGATCTGGTCGAGGTTAAGCCCCACCAGCACATGGTGCCTTATGGCGATCGCTCGGGCTCGGTGATCGAGCCGTTTCTCACCACCCAATGGTATTGCAACGCTTATGTGCTGGCGGGGCCGGCCATTGAGGCGGTGGAGCAGGGGCGGGTGAAATTCGTGCCCAAACAGTGGGAGAACACCTTCTTCGCCTGGCTGCGCGACATCCAGCCCTGGTGCATCTCGCGCCAGCTCTGGTGGGGGCACCGCATACCGGCCTGGTACGATGAGACGGGCAAGGTTTATGTCGCGCGCTCGGAGGCCGAGGCCCAGGCCCAGGCCGGCGCGGGCGCGCGCCTGACCCAGGATGAGGACGTGCTCGATACCTGGTTCTCCTCGGCGCTCTGGCCGTTCTCGACGCTCGGCTGGCCGCGCGAGACGCCGGAGCTGGCCAAATATTACCCGACCGATGTGCTGGTCACGGGGTTTGACATCATCTTTTTCTGGGTGGCGCGCATGATGATGATGTCGCTCCACTTCATGCCCGATGTGCCGTTCAAGACGGTGTATATCCATGGCCTGGTCCGCGACGAGAAGGGCCAGAAAATGTCGAAATCGAAGGGCAATGTCCTCGACCCGCTGACCCTGATCGAGGAATTCGGCACCGATGCGCTGCGCTATTCGGTGGCCGCCGCCGCCGGGCAGGGCAGGGATGTCAAGCTCGGGCGCAAGATTGTCGAGACCAACCGCGCTTTTGTCACCAAGCTCTGGAACGCCGCCCGGTTTTTGGAGATGAACGGCGTCCGGCCCAATGCGGCGTTCGCCCCCGCCAGCGCCAAATTGCCGCTCAACCGCTGGATCCTCGCCCGCGCCAATGCCGCCATTATGGCCGCGACCGAGGCGCTGGAGGGGTTCCGCCCCGATGGGTTTGCCGCCACCGCCTATCATTTCGCCTGGGATGAGCTGTGCGACTGGTTCATCGAGTTCGCCAAGCCCGGCTTTGCCTCCGAGGATGCGGCCGAGATCCGCGACACGGCGGGCCACGTGCTGGGCGTGCTGCTGCGCCTGCTCCACCCGCTGATGCCCTTTGTCACCGAGGCGCTGTGGGGGCATTTTGGCTATGGGCCGGAAGGCTCGCTGATCAAGGCGCCCTGGCCCGTGCCCGCGCCCCTTACGGGCGAGGCCGAGGCGGGGGCCGAAATTGGCTGGGTGGTCGGGTTCATTTCCGAAATCCGCTCGATCCGGGCCGAGATGAACGTGCCGCCCAGCCAGAAATCGCCCGTGCTGCTGCAAGACGCCGCCCCCGCGACGCTGGCCCGCGCCGAGGCGCATTTCGAGGCGATTTCGCGCCTGGCCCGTGTCTCGGAAGTGGGGGCGCTGGCGGGCGAGGTGCCCAAAAACGCCGCCCAGGCGGTGCTGGGCGAGGCCACGCTGATTTTGCCGCTCGAAGGGGTGATCGATCTGGCGGCCGAGAAGAAGCGCCTGCAAGGGGCGCTGGCCAAGGCCGAGGCCGAGCTGCTGAAAGTGGAGCAAAAGCTCGGCAACGAGGCTTTCACCGCGCGCGCGCCGGAGGAAATTCTCGCCGAGCACCGCGAGCGGGCGGAGAAATTCGCCGAAGAGGCCAGGCGGCTCGCCGCCGCGCTCGGCCGGCTCGCCTGAGTGCGCCCCCCCACGCCCCGGGCCGCGCTGGATCGACCGGGGAGGGGGGACGCGTGAGGCACGATCTGGCCATTGTCATCGCCACCGTTTGCCGCCCCAGCCTGTTGCGGGCCGTGCGCTCGGTGTTCGCTCAATCGTCTGATCTGCGGCTCCAGGTGCTGATCGGGGTCGATGCCGATTTGTTCGGCGCGGGAGCGGGGCTGCGCGAGATCATCGCCCACGAGACCCCAGCCAATGTCACGGTGACATGGCTCGATCCCGGCTATTCCACCTCGCGCCGTCATGGCGGTCCGCATGCTTGCGGGTATGGCGGGGCGTTGCGCACGGTGCTCAGTTTTCTGGCCGATGCCCGGTATGTCATGTATCTCGACGATGATGACTGGCTGGCCTCCAGCCATTGCGCCGACATCATCGCCGTGCTGCCGGGGCATAAATGGGCGTTTGCCTATAGCATCTATGCCGATGGCGCCAGCGGCCGCGGGCTGGCGGTGGATGAGATGGAAAGTGTCGGTGTCGGGCGTGGCGTGTTCGCCGAGCGGTTCGGCGGCTTCGTGCGCCCCTCGGGGTTGGCGCTTGACAAGCTGGCTCTTCTCCATATCCTGCATCTCTGGGCCTGCTCGCCGTTCGAGGGCGGCGATGGAGAGGATCGGTTGATCTTTGCGCAACTCAAGGATCAGCCTCATGCGTGTACCGGCAAGGCGACGATATTCTACACCCTCGACCCCAAAGATGGCATGCACCCTCAGCGCTGTGCCTTCATTGCCCGACAGGGTGGTGCGTTTGGCGCCGACCATAAGGAATATTCAGTGCGCGCTTGAGCGCCCGCCACGATCAGGAGAGGTAAATGCCCATCACCATCCGCCCCCTCACCGCCGCCGACCGCCCCGCTTGGGCCGTGCTGTGGCAGGGTTATCTCGAATTCTACCAGGTGCCCACCCTCGCCGCCGAGATCACCGATATGACCTTCGCGCGGATCCTCGATCCGGCCGAGCCGGTGCATGCGTTTGTCGCCGAGGATGAAAGTGGCGCCCTGCTGGGGCTGGTGCATTATATTTTTCACCGCAATACCTGGATGATGGCCGATGTCTGCTATCTCGAGGATCTGTTCACCGCCCAGGCCGCGCGCGGCCAGGGCGTGGGCACGGCGCTGATCGAGGCGGTCTATGGGGCGGCGCGCGAGCGCGGGTCGCCGCGTGTGTATTGGCTGACCCATGAAACCAACAAGACCGCCCAATCGCTTTACGACAAGGTGGCGGAGCGGTCGGGGTTCATCCAGTACCGCCGGAACTTCACCTGAGTTAAAAGCCGCGCGCGGTCCAGAAGGTCATCAGCAGCCCGCCCGAAATGATGAGCGCGCCCCCAGCCAGCACCGGCGGCGAGGGCGCGACACCAAAGGCGACATAATTGATGAGCTGCGCGGCCAGAAAGAACAGCGCCACATAAACACCGAGCAGCCGGCCAAAATCCCAGGGCGGCGCGTTGACGGTGAGGCCATAGGCAAACAGCACCAGCGCGGCGGCGGCAAAGGCCCCCAGCCGGGTCAGCCCGCCATGGGCATGCAGGCCGGTGCGCGCCAGCGCATCGCCCCCGGCCTCGAGTGTGGCGGCCAAGGCCAGCAGCGCCAGCCAGACGATGTTTTTCATGCCACGCTCCCAAACTCACCAAGCATTGGCGTGGTGAAACCACATAAGCCCGTGCAAATCCATCATTTTCGCGTGGCTTGCGCGGGGCGGCGGGCTCTGCCAAGTTCGCGCCGCCCGAAAGGTGAGGGGAAGGCTGTGAGCGAAAATCTGGTGACGATGTCGGTGCAAAAAATGGCGGCGGGCGTCACGCGCCTGACGCTTGGCGGGCGGTTCGAGCCGATGGCCGTGGTCGAGCTCGAAGCGGTGCTGGGCACGCTTGGCGCCGAAGATACGCACATCCTCGCCGATCTCGCAGACCTTGCCGTCCTGGCGCCCCACGGCCTGCGGCTATTTGTGCGCCTGGCCAGAAAATTACAGGAACACGCAGGAAAACTCGTATTTCTGGCGCCCCAGCCACTGGTCGAGGAGGTGATCAGCCTGGCCGGTGTCGATGAGTTGATCCCACTGTTTCACACCGAAGCCGAGGCCCTGGCGGCGCTGTCTGATTAGCGCCAGCCCCCGCTAGAGCGGGATGCGTTATGACGCACCCGCTCCAGTTATATTTTAACGATCAATTTCATTGGTTTAGCTTACGTCTGTCGACTCAATCTAAACCAATATTGATCTAAGCGCCGTGGCGGCGCTTGGAGAGTTCGGAGATGATGCCGTGCAGGGTCATCAGCTCCTGTTTCGTCACCTCGCCGCGGGTGAAAAAATGGCGCAGATTGCGCACCATGCCGGGGCGTTTCTGCTCATTGCGCAAAAACCCGCACTCATCGGCCGCGCGCACCAGATGGTGCATGAAATTATCCAGCTCGCCCTTGGTGGCGATGCGGGTCTCATTCACCTGCAATTCGCACGGCGGCTGCTGGTTGGTGCGCGCCAGCCACCATTCATAGCCAAACACCATCACGGCCTGCGCCAGATTGAGCGACATGAAATCCGGATTGAGGTCGTAGCGGATCAGCGCATCCGCGCAGGCGATGTCGTCATTGTCGAGCCCGGTGCGCTCGGGGCCGAACAGCACGCCGGTGCGCAGGCCGCGTGTTTCCGCCTCGGCGATTTCGGCCGCCCCGCCGCGCGCCGTGTGCACGGGCTTGATGATGTGGCGGGGCCGGGGGCAGGTGGCGAACACGCGGTGCAGATCGGCCGTGGCGGCCTCGACGGTCTCATGCACCGTCGCCTGGTCGAGAATCCGGTGCGCGCCCGAGCCGGTGATATAGGCGCGCTGCTGGGGCCAGCCATCGCGCGGGGCGACGAGGCGCAGATGAAACAGCCCGCCATTGCCCATGGCGCGCGCCACCGCGCCGATATTCTCGGCCAGTTGCGGGCGCACCAGAATGACAACGGGCGAAGGGTCGATGGGGCGCAGATCCGCCCCGCCATTGCGGCCGGTCATCTCAGGATTTCCGCAGCTTATAGGTGCCGTTCGGGCCATCCTCGACCGTGAAGCCGCGCGTGGCGATTTCATCGCGCAGCCGGTCGGATTCGGCAAAATCGCGCGCCTTGCGCGCGGCGATGCGGGCATCGGCCAAGGCCTGCACCTCGGCCGGCACATCGCCCGCGAACCATTGCGCGGGGGTGAGGTTGAACAGCCCCATGACCGCGCCCGCCGCCCGCAACGCCGCGGCGGCCGTGGCCTCGCCGGCCAGTGCCGCATCGGCCAGGGCGTGCAGCCCGGCAATGGCGCCCGGTGTGTTCAGGTCATCGCACAAGGGCGCGAGCACCGAGGCGGGGATTTCCGCCGCCGCCCCGATGCCGGGATGTGTCTCGAGCGCGCGGTAGAAACGGTCGAGCTCCTTGCGGGCCTCGGAGAGCGCGGTATCCGAGAAATCCAGCGTCGAGCGGTAATGCGCGCGCATGAGCAAAAAACGCACGGCCTCGCCCGGCGCCTTGCTCAGCACATCATGCAGGACCAGAAAATTGCCGAGCGACTTCGACATTTTCTCGCCATTCACCAGCAGCATGCGGTTATGCACCCAGACATTGGCGAAATGCGAGCCGGGAAAGGCGCAGCAGCTTTGGGCGATTTCGTTCTCGTGATGGGGGAAGATGAGATCGTCGCCGCCGCCATGGATGTCGAAATCCTGGCCGAGATGTTTCCAGCTCATCGCCGAGCATTCGATGTGCCAGCCCGGGCGGCCGCGGCCCCAGGGGCTCGGCCAGCCGGGGAGATCGTCGGAGGAAGGTTTCCAGAGCACGAAATCCCCCGCGTCGCGCTTATAGGGCGCGACATCGACACGCGCCCCCGCGATCAGCTCATCGGGCGTGCGGCCGGAGAATTTGCCGTAATCAGTGTCGGATGAGACCGCGAACAGCACATGCCCCTCGGCCACATAGGCATGGCCGTTCTGGATCAGCCGCTCGATGATCTCGATGATCTCGGCCAGATGGTCGGTCGCGCGGGGCTCGATATCGGGCGGCAGGGTGAAGAGCGCGCCCATGTCCTCGTGATACCATTGGATCGGGCCTTCGGTGACCTGCTCGATGGAGATGCCGCGCTCCTTGGCGCGGTTGTTGATCTTGTCGTCAATGTCGGTGATGTTGCGGACATAGGTGACGCGCGGATAAAGCCGGCGCAGCAGGCGGATCAGGATATCGAAGATCACCACATTGCGCGCATTGCCCAGATGCGCGCGGTCATACACCGTGGGGCCGCAGAGATAGGCGCGCACATTCGAGGCATCGAGCGGGACGAAGGGCGCTTTTGAGCGGGTGCGGGTGTTGTAGAGCGTGAGCTGGGTCATGACGCCCTTCTTTTGGCCGGTTTTCCCGGCAAATCAAGTTGTCATTGGCGGTGGCGGGGGCCAGATTGGGGCCATGGAAAAGATTCTCAGCCATATCGACACCACCCAGGAAGCCGCGCTGGAGCGGCTGTTCGCGTTTTTGCGCATCCCCTCGATCAGTGCCCAGCCCGCCCATGCGGGCGATTGCCGGCAAGCCGCCCTGTGGGCGCGCGACCTGCTCGGCGCCATGGGCTTCGAGGCCCGGCTCTCCGAGACATCGGGCCTGCCCGGCGTGATCGCCAAGAACCACGAGGCGGGCGAGGATGCGCCCCATGTGCTGTTTTATGGCCATTACGACGTACAGCCCGCCGACCCGCTGGCGCTTTGGCACTCCGACCCGTTCGCGCCGGTGCTGGCCGATGGCCCGCGAGGCAAGAGAATCGTCGCGCGGGGGGCTGTGGATGATAAGGGCCAGGTGATCTCGTTTCTCGAGGCGGTGCGGGCGCATATCGAGGTGGCCGGGCGGCTGCCGGTGCGGCTCACCGTGCTGCTCGAGGGCGAGGAGGAAAATGGCAGCCCATCCCTGGCCGAGCTGCTGGCCAATGAGAAAGACGCGCTGGCGGCTGATTTTGTCTATGTCGCCGATACCAATATGTGGAACCCGGAGGTGCCGGCCATCACCGCCTCGCTGCGCGGGCTGGCCGCCATAGAGGTGCGGGTGCATGGGCCTTCGCGTGATCTGCATTCCGGGCTGTTTGGCGGGGTGGCGCGCAACCCCATCCAGGCGCTGGCCGATGTGCTGGGGCAGCTCAAGGATGCCGGGGGGCGGGTGCGGATCCCCGGATTTTACGATGGCGTCGAGCCGGTAAGCCCCGAACAAGCGGCCCAATGGGCGGCTTTGGGGTTTGATGAGGCGGGGTTTTTGCACGATGTCGGGCTGACCCGCCCCGCCGGCGAGGATGGGTTCGGCGCGCTCGCCCAGCTTTGGGCCAGACCGACGGCCGAACTGAACGGCATTTATGGCGGCTACCAGGGCGAGGGCAGCAAGACCGTGATCCCAGCCCACGCCACCGCCAAGCTGACCTTCCGGCTGGTGAAGGGGCAGGAGCCGGGGCGGATATTGGACGGGTTCGAGCGCTTTGTGCGCGACCGCCTGCCGCCCGACACGCGCGCCGAATTCACACGCGGCGGCGGCGCGCCGGGCTTTGGGCTGGCGGCCAACGCGCCCTTCCTCAAGGCCGCGCAGGCGGCGCTCACGGCCGAGTTCGGCCGGGCGCCGGCGCTCATCGGCTCGGGCGCGTCGATTCCGGTGGTGCAGGCCTTCGCCACCCATCTGGGGCTGGATACGCTGCTGGTTGGGTTCGGGCTCGATGATGATTGCATCCACTCGCCCAACGAGAAATTCGACCTGGTCTGCTTCGCCCGCGGTACGCGCGCCCATGCCCGGCTGCTGGCCGAGCTGGGCCGCCAAGCCTGACGCGCCCGCGCCAAGAGAAACGCGTGCAACCGCCGGCCTGTCCCGCACGCGGAAGGCTCTAGAGCGGGATGCGTTATGACGCACCCGCTCTAGTTATATTTTAACGATCAATTTCATTGGTTTAGCTTACGTCTGTCGACTCAATCTAAACCAATATTGATCTAGCAGGCGCGGATGGCGTCTTCGATCATCTGCACGGCGCCATGGGCGACGAGCGCGACATCAAACCGCGTATCGGGGCGGGCCCAGCCGGGGTTTTGCCCGAGCGCGATGGTGGCGGCGCCGTAAAGCCGGGCCTGCTGGCGGGGGGTGAGGCATTCAGCGGCCTCACGGAAGCTGGGGCGGGATTTGACCTCGATGAACAGCAGCATGTGGGGTGTGGCGGCGACGAGATCGATTTCCCCGGCGGGTGTGCGCAGGCGGCGGGCGAGGATGGTAAAGCCCTGGGTTTCGAGCTGTTCGGCGGTCAGGGTTTCGGCGCTCCGCCCGGCCAGCTCGGCGACCCGGCGGCCGGCGGTGGGCCGAATGGCGAGATGGGGCGTGGTGGCGTAACGGTGAAACATCCTGCCTCTCCTGGATTGGCTGGACGCTACCGCAAAATAGTTAACAACTTCCTACCGTCAGAACGGGTACGTTACAACGCATCCCGCTCTAGTTATATTTTAACGATCAATTTCATTGGTTTAGCTTACGTCTGTCGACTCAATCTAAACCAATATTGATCTAATGCCACGAGCCGCGCGGCTGGCCAGCGAACTCCTCGGCCAGCGCCAGGCCCAGCACCAGCAGCACCGGCCCCAGAAAGATGCCGAGCGCGCCAAAGGCCAGTGCCCCGCCCAGCACGCCGATGAGGGTGATGGCATAAGACAGCTCGGCGCCGCGGGCGATGAGCCAGGGGCGCAAAATGGAGTCGGCGCCGCCCACCACCACGAAGCAGTAGGAGGCCAGCAGCACCGAGATGACCGGATGCCCGACGGCCAGAAGATACAGGCAAAGCGGCACGTAAATCACCACCGCCCCCGCCGGCACGATGGAAATGAGCCCGGCCAGCGTTGCCAGCAGCGGCGCCTGGGGGGCGTGGGCCAGCTCGAAACCGAGCGCATACAGCACGCCCTGAAAGGCCGCCGTGCCGATGATGCCCAGCACCACCCCGCGCACCGTGCCGGCCACCAGGGTGAACAGCGCATCCAGCCTTGTTTCGGGCATCAGGCGCAGCAGCACCAGCCGGGTGCGCGCGAGCAGCGGGGCGCCGGCCAGAAAGAAGAAATACGCGAAACACAGCGCCACCACGGCGTCGAGCAGCCCATGGGCGATGTGTGAGAGCGCATGCAGCGCCGAATGGGCCACCGTGCCCAGCACGGGCTGCAACTGGGTGGCCATGCCGCCCAGATCGTCGGCCGAGCTGTTCCAGAAATCGCTCAGCAGCCCGCCGACAAAGGGAATTTTATCCAGAAAGCCGGGTGCGGGCGGCAGGCCGTTCTGGATCACATCCTCGACCCAGCCGCGGCTGTTGCGCAGCTCCTTGGCCGCCAGCAGCCCGATATGCACCAGCGGCACAATCACCAGCGCCGCCGCCACCAGCGTGATGGCAAAGGCCGAGACGCCCGGGCGCACATAGCGGCAAAACCGCCGATGCACCGGCCAAAGCACGTAAACCATGATGCCGGCCCAGGCCATGGCGGGCAGAAACGGCAGCAAAATGAGCAGGCACCCGGCCCCCAGAACGGCACTCAAGGTCAGCAGGATGATCCGGTCAGGTTTCATGCGGCTTTGATGCCCGACCTGCCGCATCCGGGCAAGCGCCGCCCTTGGGAGGCTGCCAAGCGGTCCGGTTTTGGTAACAAAATGGTTAAACAATCCCGTCCCCGGCGGTTTTCCACGCGCTCGGCGGCGGATCAATGTTATTCCGGTTGTGCCGGTTTTTGGTTGCATGGTGATAGGGATGGTATTATGCCACATATCCTGAGATACCGTCTATTATATGGGACAGCGCTGCGAAGGCGTATTCGGTGGGGGTCTGAAAACCATGCGGTTCAATGAAATCGGTCAGCAGCTGCGCGCCTACCGGATGGAGTCCGGGCTCAAGGCCGAGGAGATCTCGGCGCGGCTCGGCGTGTCGCGCGCGGCGCTGTATCGGTATGAAAAAGGCGAGGTGATCAAGCTCGACACGGTCAACCGCCTGGCCGAGCTGCTGAAAATCTCACCGCTGACGCTGCTGGGCATCGGGGTGGAATATTACGCCAAGCCCATCGGCTATGCCGAGCGGCTGCGCCAGGTCGAGGAGGCGGCGGACCAGATTTTGCAGGTGTTTGGGCCGGTTTGTTATCTCATCACCTCCGAGCGGTTCGATTCGATGCTCGGGCAGGTGTTCGAGGAGATGGCCGAAGCCGCGGGGGCCGAAAAACCGCTGGCCCGCGCGGCTTCCGAGCAGCTGTTGACCGTGATGCTCGCGCGCAAGCGCATGTATGCCCTGCGCAAACCCTCGATCATTTCCATCCTGACGCTGGGCACGCTGGAAAAATTCCTGACCGACGGGCTCTGCCCCTACGCCCCGCTGTCCGACTCCACCCGCGCCCAGGCGCGCGAGACCGCGTTGCAGGAAGCCGAGCTGATCGCCAATCTGATGGAAAGCGAGCCGATCGGGCTGCAGCTTGGGCTGATGGCCCAGGGCGAGCCCAACGGCCCCTTCACCCTGCTGCGCTCGCGTGAGCGCGCGACGCTGGCCATCAACCCGTTCGCCGCCGATTCGCTGCCCGCCGCCCAGCCGGGGGTGGCGATGATCACCAACGCCGAGGATGCCGTGGCCGCCCACCAGCGCGTGGCCGAGCAGACCTGGCGCGAGGCGGTGAAGGGCGGCGTGGCGGCGGCGCGGGTGCGCGCGCTGATCAAGGGGGTGCGGGGCTGATGAGCGCGCTCATCAGCCCGGCTGCGCTCAAGCCGTTGCTGGGGCCGGGCGGGCCGGTGGTGGTGGATGCCAGCTGGTACATGCCAGCCGATGCCCAAAACCCCCGCGCCAATTTCGCCGCCGGCCACATTCCCGGCGCGCGCTTCTTCGATCTCGACGCCACCAGCGATCAAAGCTCGCCTCTGCCCCACATGCTGCCCGCGCCTGTTGTTTTTGCCGCCGCCATGGCGGCGCTGGGCGTTGGCCAGGGGGACGAGGTGGTGGTGTATGACCAGCAAGGGCTGTTTTCGGCCGCCCGGCTATGGTGGATGCTGCGCGCCTTCGGCCATGACAAGGTGCGGGTGCTCGATGGCGGGTTGCCAGCCTGGCGGGCTGCGGGTTTCGGGCTCGAAACCGCCGAGCCGGCGCCGGCCGCCGGCAGCTTCACGGCCACGCCATGCCCGGCCCTGGTGCGCGGGCGGGCCGAGCTGCGCGCCAACCTCGAGAGCGGCGCGGCGCTGGTGCTCGATGCCCGCGGGCGGCCGCGCTTTCTGGGCGAGGCCGCCGAGCCCCGCCCCGGCCTGCGCGCGGGCCACATACCGGGCGCGCGCAACCTGCCTTTCACCGCGCTGGTGAGCAACGGGCGGCTGCTGGCCCCCGCGGCCTTGCGGGCCAAATTCGCCGAGCTTGGCGTGGATGAGGGCACGGCGGTCATCGCCTCGTGCGGTTCGGGGGTGACGGCCTGCATCATCGCCCTGGCCTTGCGCGAGGCGGGCTTGCCTGATGCCGCCATTTATGATGGCTCGTGGGCCGAATGGGGCGCCGACCCCGAACTTCCGATCGAGACCGGGTGATGGACAAGAAATTTGAAACCAGGCTGGTGCAGGCGGGACGCCGGCCCACGCGCGCCTATGGGTTCGTCAACCCGCCGCTCACGCGCGGCTCGACCGTGCTCTACCCCGACATCGCCACCAAACAGGCCACCGGCCCCCGGCGGCTGGAGCCGGTGGAGATTTACGGGCTGTACGGCACCGAGACGCATTTCGCCCTCGAGGCCGCGCTGGCCGAGCTGGAGGGCGGCAGCCACGCCCAGGTCACCGGCTCGGGGCTCTCGGCCATCACCGTGCCGCTGCTGGCCTACCTCAAGGCTGGCGACCATCTGCTGGTGCCCGATTCGGTCTATGGCCCCACGCGCTCTTTTTGCGATGGCCTGCTGCGCCGCTATGGCGTCGAGACCAGCTATTACGACCCGATGCTGACGCCAGACGCCCTGGCCCCGCAATTCCGCCCCGAGACCCGCGTGCTGTTCACCGAATCCCCCGGCAGCCACACGTTCGAGGTGCAAGATATTCCGGGCCTCGCCGCGCTCGCCCATGCGCGCGGCGTCAAGGTGTTTCTCGATAACACCTGGGGCATCGGCCATTTCCCGCCCTTCGAGAGGGGGGTGGATGTCTCCATCCACGCGCTGACCAAATATCCCGGCGGCCACTCGGACATTATTTTGGGCGCGGTGGTGGTGAATGACGAGGCCGACTGGAAATGGCTGCGCAATGGCGCGCTTGAGCTCGGCAATTACGCCAGCCCCGATGATTGCTGGCTGGCGCTTCGTGGCCTGCGCACCCTGGCGGTGCGGTTGAAAGCCCAGGAGGCGGCCGGCCTGCGCCTGGCCCATTGGCTGGCCGCGCGCCCCGAGATCGCGCGTGTGCTGCACCCGGCGCTGCCCTCATGCCCCGGCCATGAGATCTGGGCGCGTGATTTCACCGGCTCGTGCGGGCTGTTCGGCGCCGTGTTCGCGCCCCGCTATGCGGCCGCGCAGGTGGTGGCCTTCATCGATGCGCTCCGTCTCTTTGGCATCGGCGCCTCGTGGGGCGGCTATGAGAGCCTGGTGCTGCCAACCACCGGCACCATCACGCGCACCGAGGGCACGGGCAGGTTCGAGGGGCATGCGGTGCGTTTCCAGGTGGGGCTCGAGCATACGGACGACCTGATCGCCGACCTCGCCCAGGCGCTGGACCGGCTGGGATGAGCGCCCAGCTGCCTCCGCTGCTGACGTCGTTTTTCGGCACGGTGGGGCTGGCGCTGATCATCGGGCTGGAGCTGCACGCCTATCGCCGCCGTGGCCTGCCCAATCTTTCGCCCGAATTGCAGGGCTTTGGCACCACGCGCACCGCCACGCTCATCGCGGCGCTGGGCTATGCGCTGTGGGTGGCTGGCGGGGTGGCGCCGTTTTGTGTCGGGCTGGGGGTGATCGGGGCGGCGCTGCTGCTCGAATATCGCGCCCGTGTGCAGGCGGGCGACAGCTCGCTGCTGCCCAGCGTGGTGGGGCTGCTCTGCTTCGCCCTCGGCCCGGTGGTGCTGAGCGTGCCGCTCGCCGTGCTGGCGGGGCTGGTGATCCTCATTTTGCTCACCCTGGGCGAGCAGGGGCAGATCCGCCGCTTCTCCGATGCCTTTCCGCCCGAGGAAGGCGTGACACTGGCCAAATTCCTGGTTCTGGCCGGGGTCATCTACCCGCTGCTGCCCGATGCCGAGCTGCCTTATCTGCCGGGCATCACCTATCCCAAGATCTGGACGGCGGTGCTGGTGATCTCGGGCATTTCCTATCTCGGCTATCTGGCCCACCGTTACGCCTTTGCCCGCGCGGGCACGCTGCTGACCGGCGTGCTGGGCGGTGTTTATTCCTCCACCGCCGCCACCGTGGTGCTGGCGCGCGCGGTGCGGGCCGATGGCAGCCAGGGGGCGCTGGCGCCCGCCGCCGCCGTGCTGGCCACCGCCATGATGTATGCCCGCCTGCTGGTGGTGATCGCGCTGCTCGGTCATATCGACGCGGTGCGGCTGCTGGCCTTGCCGTTCGGCGGGCTGTTGGTGGCCTCGCTCGCGGTGGGCGGGCTGCTGGCGTGGCGCGCCCCGCGCGGAGCGGCCACCACCCATGGCCAGGTGAGCGCCAACCCGCTCGATCTGCCGGTGGCGCTGCTGTTTGCCGTGCTGTTCGTGGTGTTTGCCGGGGTCACGCAGGCGGTTACCGCGCGCTTTGGCGTCACGGGGCTGCATGTGCTCAGCTTCGTGGTCGGGTTCTCAGACATCGACCCCTTCATCTTCTCGCTGCTCGACGGCAAGTTTCAGGTGGGGGTAAATGGCGTGGCCGGGGCGGTGCTGATCGCGTCGGCCAGCAATAATTTGCTCAAGGCCCTCTACGCGCTGGGGTTCTCGCGCTCCAAAACCATGCTGCCCGCGGCGCTCTGGCTGGTTTTGACCATGGGGCTGTCGCTCGTTTACGCCTTCACGGTGCTGTGAGAGGGTAAGCCTCGGCGGCAACCGCCCGGCTTGCCGCGGCCTGATCGGCGCCTCGCGGCGGGGGGCCTGCCGGCGGCCGGATGACGATTTCATGGCGCGCGCCGTTCCGTCTTCCAGCCGGGCCAGAAGCGGGCTATTCTGGCGCCGATCAGGGGTGGATGGGGCGCCTGTCTGGGGAAGGCCGGTCTGTTTTCGCAAAGAACAGACCGGGGGGAGATTTCCATTTACAATCGCGCGGGCGTGAACAACCGCAAGGTGTTCTTGAGTGGTTTCGTGCTGGCGGCGCTCCTCGCGGGAACGCGGCTGGCTTTTTTGTTTGCGCCCGTCAGCACGGACCCCGATGAGGGCTGGAATGCCGTCCATGCCGTGTTGGCCATGGGGGGCGGCGCGCTCTACCCGCCGGCGGGCGAACTGACGGGCACGAATTACCCGCCCCTGTCCTTTTTCCTGGTGGGCCTGCTTGGCAAGATGACGGGCGATATGATCTTCGCCGGCCGCTTGCTGGCGCTTTTGGGCATCGTCTGTGTGGCGGTGCTGGTCTGGCGGCTCAGCCTTAAACTAACCCGGAACCGTCTGGCATCCGCTGGGGCTCTGCTGCTTTTCGCGCTCTACAACACAACCCTTTGCCGTTCCTATTTCGGCATGGATGATCCGCAATGGCTCGGCCAGGCTTTTGCCTTGGCCGGGCTGGCGGTTTTGATGCCACGGGCGCCGCGGGCCACTTCCAGCGGCTGGCGCGTGATCCTCGCGGCGTGTTTGGTGGTGGCCGGAGGGTTTGTGAAACAAAATCTGGTCGGTATCCCCCTGGCGGCCACGGTCTGGTTGGCCATGGAGAACCGTGGCGCCTTTGGCATTTGGCTGGCGGCGGCTGGTGGCGCTCTGGCGCTGGGGTTCGGGCTTTGCGTGGATGTCTATGGCCCGCCTTTCTTTCACAACGTCTTTTTTCTGCATCGAAATTATCAGGTGTCTCGCGCGGTTCTAAAATCCCTGCCCATTCTCCTGGCCCTGTTGCCGATGCTCTGGGCGTCTCTCTGGCTGGCCCGGTTCTGGCGGGAGGATACGCGCCTGCGTTTGTTGCTGCTTTGTGCCCTGACGGCGCTTGTCACGGGGATTGTGGAGCGGGGCGGAAGCGGGGTGGATATCAACGCGCATTTTGAAAGCTTGTGCGTCCTTTGCATCCTTTCGGGCTTGGCTCTGGCCCGCGCGCGGGGCGCATGGCGATGGTTCATGGTTCCCTTTATCGTCCTCGTGCCGTTGGGCGCCGTGCAGGGCTGGCGTGAGGTGGTGAGCTACCCCGCCCGGCTGGCGGCGTTCGAGGGCATGGAAGCGCATATTCGCGCCCAGCCCGCCCCCGTGGCGTGTGAGGATCTGGCCTATTGCTACTGGGCCGGCAAAGGCTACCCGCTGGATTTTTTTCTCTACGGGCAGAATTTTTTGGCAACGCATAAAGACCGCGCCCTGCGCGTTGCCCTGGCCGATGGCGAGATCGGCGCCGCGCAAATCGACATGCCCAGCGGCCCGCGATCAGCACCCAGTGACCCGCTGCCGCCGCGCTTGCAAAGCTGGAGCACGGGCACGCTCTACCGCTCAGGCGGTCAGATCCTTATTGCCCTCCCGCGCTGATCTGGTGTCCCCGGCGTTTCACGCGGCCGCTTTTGTCCGCTTTGCGTGGCCGTGCGCGCGCTGTGCGTTTTTTGCGTGGCTCAAAGCGCATGGGCAAGCGTAGCCTGCACAAACCGGCGACGCGATGACGGGCCGGATGGTGCTCACCTCCCGACATTCGGCGCGTGGCCGGAGCCGCGCCGGATATGATGAAAACCTGCATAAAACCTGCGATAAAAATCTAAAATATAAATAATGAGGGGACAAACCATGGGTGTATCTTCGATGGCCGCTGGCCGTGCCGAGACCGGCCGGCCGCTCAAATTCAACCAGCTTGGCGCGCAGGATCTGCGCGACGCCTTCGCCCGCGGGGTGGATGACTGGAAAAGCTGCCATAGCGAGACGCTGGTCTTGTGCGTGATCTATCCGGTCGCCGGGATTCTCGCGGGGGCGATGTGGGCGGCGCCTAATCTTCTGCCCTTCCTGTTTCCCATTCTGGCCGGGTTCGCGCTGCTCGGGCCGCTTGCCACGCTGTGGTTCTCGGCGCTCTCCAAGGCCCGCGAGGAGCGGGGCGAGGCCTCGGCCGAGGCGGCGGGCGCGGTGTTCGATACCGAGCGCCGCCAGACCATCCAGGGTCTCGCCATGGTCGCGGTGGCGCTCTACCTCGCCTGGATCGTGGCCGCGGGGCTGATCTATGAGACTTATTTCGGTGGTCAGGCGGTCAAGGGGCTCGGCTTTTTCATCACCGTGCTCACCACCCCCAACGGCCAGGCCATGGCCGTGGTGGGCACGCTGGTCGGCGCGCTGTTCGCGGTGGTGATGCTGGGTATCGGCGTCATTTCCTTCCCCGCCGCGCTCGACCGTGACATCGGCGTGGGCGGGGCGCTGCTCGCCGCCGTGCAAGGCATGGTCCGCAACCCGCTGGTGCTGTTTGGCTGGGGCGGGTTGGTGGCGGCGCTGCTGGTGCTGGGCGCGCTGCCGCTGTTGCTGGGGCTGGCGGTGGTGCTGCCGGTGCTCGGCCATTCCACCTGGCACCTCTACCGCGCCATGACCGGCTGAGCGCGGCCACCGGGTTTCATCCCCCCTCGAATCGGCCGGGCGGCTGGAGGACCGCCCGGCTTTGGCGCGTCTGGCGTGCGGGCGCGGGTCAAGGCCTTGTCACGTGGTATCCTATGATAGTATGCCACGTAGTATAGTTCGTGTTTGGTCAAAAAACGGCCCGGAACATGCAAGATTATGCGTGTCATTGATTTGGATCAATGAATCGTTACCTGCCGTTCATGTTTGGTCGCGCCGTGGCGGTTGCCCTGTCACGGCTGTTTTAGGTGCGATTTCGATCCGTAACCGCTCTCCCCACGAGACGGGTGCCGAAGCCGCCGCTCATGCTGGCTCCGGGGGCTGTTCGCGGTTGGATGCAAACATGAACCCCTGGCCGTTGGCGGGGTAGGAGGGAATTTCGTGCGAATTTGGCGAAATCTGGGGCTGCTCGCCCCGCTGGCGCTGGCGGGGTGTTCGGTGCATGACCTGCGCCTGTTTTTCCCCGCCGGGCCGATGGCCGATGTGGAATTCCACTATACATGGCTGATGGTGGTGACGATGCTGATCGTCATCGTGCCCACGCTGGTGATGACCATCGTCTTCCCGCTGCGCTACCATCATTCGCGCAATGCCAAATACACCCCGAACTGGGATTTTTCGGCCGTCATCGAGGTGCTGGCCTGGGGCATTCCGCTCGCCATCGTGCTGCCGCTTTGTTACATGACCATCAAGGCGGTCAACGCGCTCGACCCGTGGAACCCCCCGGCCCTGGCTGGCCAGGGCAGCGGCGGGGCGCCGGTGAATGTCGAGGTGGTCGCCACCGACTGGCAATGGGTGTTCATCTACCCCGACCAGAAGATCGCCACCATCGACGAGCTGGTGGTGCCCGCCGGGCGGCGCGTTAACCTGACCATGACCGCGACCAGCAACATGAACGGCTTCTACATCCCGCAGGTCGCGCCGATGGTGGACGCCATGCCCGCCATGCAGAGCAAGGACGCCTTCATCATCGACAAGCCCGGCCAGTTCACCGGCTTCTCGACCGATTTCTCGGGCGCCGGCTTCTCATGGATGCAGTTCCAGACCAAAGCGGTCACGGATGCCGGTTTCGCGGCCTGGGTGCAGGGCGTGCAGGCGGGCGCGCCCGCGCTCGACTACCCGACCTTCACCGCCAAGATCGCGCCGGCACAGGTGAATTACGGGGCCAAAATCTCCGAATTCACGCTCGCCGATCCCAAGCTGTTCGACGAGGTGATGGCCGCCGCCATGATGGGCAAGGTCTATCCCGTGCCGCCGGCGCTCGATGACAGCGTCAACCTCGCCGCCGCCACGCCGGCCGGCCAATAATTTTCGAGAGAGGTCTCATCGTGCAACCTGATCTTCAAGGCCCCTGGTCGCCGCTGCTCGGGCGGCTGAGCCTGGCCGCCATTCCCTATGACAACCCCATCCTGGTCGGCACTTTCCTGGTCGTCTCGGTGGTCGCGCTCGCCCTGGTCGGCGCCGTGTTCTATTTCGGCAAGCTCGGCTATCTGTGGCGCAACTGGCTCACCACCGTCGATCACAAGAAAATCGGCGTGATGTACATCATCCTCGGCCTGGTCATGCTGCTGCGCGGGTTTTTCGACGGCGTGATGATGCGCACCCAGCAGCTCCTGGCCGATGGCCCCGACAGCGCCGGCTATATGGGCGCGGCGCACGGCTACCTGCCGCCGCATCATTTTGATCAGATCTACACCGCCCACGGCACGCTGATGCTGTTCTTCGCCGCCACGCCGCTGGTGGCGGGCTTTGGCAACATCATCATCCCCCTGCAGCTGGGCGCGCGCGACATGGCGTTTCCCTATCTCAACGCGGTGTCGTTCTGGCTCACCTTCGCGGCCGCCATGCTGTGCATGGTCTCGCTGTTCGTGGGTGAGTTCTCAAACGCCACCTGGGTCGGGCTGATGCCGCTCTCCGAGATGAGCAGCAACCCCGGCGTTGGCGTGGATTACTGGATGTGGGCGTTCCAGATCTCCTCGCTCGGCACCACCTTCAACTCGATCAACATGATCGCCACCATCGTCAAGATGCGCGCGCCCGGCCTCACCTGGTTCCGCCTCACGCCTTATTGCTGGTCGTCGCTCGCCACCAACATCATCGGCCTCACCGCCTTCCCGGTGGTCACCGTGGCGCTCACCCTGCTGGGCTTCGACCGCTATTTCGGCACGCATTTCTTCACCGCCGGCTATGGCGGCAATTTCATGCTCTATATCAACCTGTTCTGGATCTGGGGTCACCCCGAGGTGTATTTCCTCATGCTCCCCGCCTTCGGGTTGTTTTCAGAGATCGTGCCGACCTTCTCCAACAAGACCCTGTTCGGCTACCCGACCATGGTGGCGGCATCCTTCTCCATCGCCGGCATCGGCTGGGTGGTGTGGGCGCACCATTTCTTCACCATGGGCATGGGCCCCAACCTCAACGGCTATTTCTCCGCCGCCACCATGATCGTGGGCATCCCCACGGGCGTGAAGGCGTTCAACTGGCTGTTCACCATGTATCGCGGCAAGATCACCTTCACCTCGCCGATGCTGTGGGCGATGACGGGCATCGTGCTGCTGCTCATCGGCGGTCTCACGGGCATGATGCTCTCGGCCTCGGTGGTGGATTACACCGTGCATGACAGCCTGTTCGTGGTCGCGCATTTCCACTGCATGGTGCTGGTCATCGGCTCGGCGCTGTTCGCCGCCACCATTTACTGGTGGCCCAAGGTGTTCGGCTTCAAGCTCGATGAGAAAAACGCCCAGATCTTCTTCTGGGTGTTCGTCATCGCCTCGCTCTTGGTGTTCGTGCCGATGTTCGAGCTGGGGCTGGCTGGTGTCACCCGCCGTCTGGACTATATCTATAATGCCGCGCTCAAACCCCTGCTGTGGGTAACCGAGGTGGGCATCATCCTCTATTTCGTGTCGCTGTATTATTTCGTGAAGATGCTGGTGGTCTCGCTGCTCCGGCGCGAGCCGGCGGCGGCGGATTCGTGGGGCACGGGGCGCTCGCTGGAGTGGCTCACCCATACGCCGGTGCCGTTTTACAATTTCGCGGTCACGCCCGAAATTCACAGCCGCGAGGAGGCCGCCTGGCGCCGCGACCGCGGGCTCGATACCGCCCGCCCCACGGAGTATGTGGATATTCACATGCCCAGCAATACCGGCGTGCCGTTCGTGCTGGGGGTGCTCTCCTTCGTGTGGGGCTTCGCGCTCATCTGGCGCATCGACTGGCTGGTGGAGATCACCACCCTGGCCATGGTGGTGACCGTGATCCTGCGCGCGTTCGACAAGAACGAGGGCTATGTGATCCCCGCCGCCCAGATTGCCCGGTACGAGGCTAAAATCGCCACGGCAAGCGTTGTTGCCGATGTTGCAGACGAGGCGCCAGCCGGCGCGTTGGAGGTTTGACCATGGCCCATGAAACAATGACCGCCGACGCCGCCGTGCGGCTGTGGAACGCCGAAGCCGACGAGCACGACCCGATTTCGGCGCGCACCTATGGCTTCTGGCTGTATCTGATGAGCGACGGGCTGATCTTCGCCAGCCTGATCGCCGCCTACGCCGTGCTCGACAACAAGATGTCGGCCTTTGGCCACCCGATGGCCGACACGCTGCTCAGCGCCTCGCAGGGTTTTGTGCAGACGCTGGTGCTGCTGGGCGCGGTGCTGGCCCTCTCGCTGGGCACGCTGGGGCTCAAAACCGGCGCCAGGGGCGGGCTGGCGCTTGGGCTGGCGGTGAGCGCGGCGCTGGGCACGGTGTTCGTGGCCCAGGGTCTGGCCGGGTTAGACGCCATGGCCGCCGCCGGCAACGGCCCCACGGCCTCGGCCTATCTCTCCTGCCTGTTCGTGCTGCTGTTCACCCATGGGCTGCATCTGGCCATCGGGGTGTTGTGGAGCCTGGTCATGCTGGTGCAGATTTTCCGGTTCGGCTTCACCCAGGATGTGGTGGGGCGGCTGCTCAATCTGCGCCTCTACACCCAGTTCCAGGCCGCCGTGTGGGTGGTGGTTTATCTTTATGTCTATCTGTTCGGGGGGGCGCACTGATGGCGACCGATCATTACCAACCGCTCCAGCACCCCGAGGTGCAGCAGGGCACGGCGCTGCGTTATGTGGGCGCCACGGTCATCTCGGGGTTGGCGCTTTATGGGGCCTATTACGTTGCCATGACCCGCCCGCCTCTGGCCGAGCTGGTGGAGACGTTGCTGGTCTCGCTGCTGGTCTCGCTGCTGGTGCAGGCGGCGCTCTATTTCGGGTTGGATGCCTCGCGCGCCCAGATCTGGAAAAGCGTGACGCTCATCCTCACCGTGCCGCTGTTTCTGGTCACCATCGGCATGACGGTATGGGCCTTCTCATCGCTCTATGCCCGCACCATGCCCGATCCCAGCATCCTCAGCTCGATGGCCATGTGACCCGGCCATGTAACCCCGCGCGGCGCGCTCAGCCGCGACGTTAAAATTTTGCGGGGGAGCGGGGGGTTTTCACAAAAACGTCTCCAAACCGCCCGTGGCATGCAAAAGCTTTCCGCCGCCGCCTTTGTCCAAAGGCGGCGGTTTTTTTGCGCCCGCGCCCCCCGCCGTCTGCGCCGCCCTGACACAGCGCGTCGTCCCTTGTTGCAATGCGCCACGGAATCAGTCTAATCGGTACGCCCGAATGACGCGGTTTTAACGCGCGTCTGCCATGGGTGTGCGGTGAAAACCGTCTGTCGTGACGTGACTCAGAGAGAAGAAGTCTGAGCGGAGGGTGTAAAATTGCGAGTTTTTGGACTGGTGGCGCTGCTGGCGCCGCTGATGTTGGCCGGTTGCTCGGTGCATAACATGGTGCTGTTCTTTCCCGCCGGGCCCATGGCGGCGACGGAGCTGCATTATACCTACCTGATCACCGGGATCATGATGATCGTCATCGTGCCCACGCTCCTGATGAGCCTGTGGTTCCCGATCAAGTACCATATCAGCCGGCAGCATAAGGAAAAATACACGCCGGACTGGACCTTCTCCTATGTCATCGAGGTGCTGGCCTGGGGCATTCCGCTCGGCATCGTGGCGGTGCTGGCCTGGCTTTCGGTGCATGGCATCCAGGCGATCGACCCCTGGAACCCGCCGCTGCTGGCCAAGGCCGCGCCCAACGCGCCGGTCGAGGAGGTGGATGTCATCGCCACCGACTGGCAATGGGTGTTCATCTACCCGGCCGAGAAGCTCGTCACCATCGATGAGCTGACCGTGCCGGCCGGCGCGCGCGTCGATGTCAAGCTCACCTCCACCCAGAACATGAACGGCTTCTACATTCCGCAGGTCGCCCCGATGGTGGACGCCATGCCCGCCATGCAGACCAAGGACACGTTCGTGATCAGCCAGCCCGGTGACTTCACCGGCTTCTCGACCGATTTCTCGGGCGCGGGCTTCTCCTGGATGCGTTTTGCCGTGCATGCCGTGACCCCGGCCGATTTCACCGCCTGGGTGCAAAGCCACCAGGGCGCCGCCCCGCTCGATTATGCCGCGTTCGACGCGCATATCGCCCCGCCGCAGGTGAATTACGGCGCCAAGCCGTCTTACTTCACCCTGACCGATCCCAAGCTCTTTGGCGAGGTTATTACCGCAGCCCAGATGGGCAAGACCTACCCGGTCTCGCAGGCCCTCAACAAGGCTGTCGCCGATGATGATGCCGCGCCCACCGCCGGCGCCCAATAAGGAAGGATTGCAACCGTGCAAGTTGCCGTTGAAGGACCCTGGTCGCCGCTGCTCGGGCGCCTGACACTAGACGCCATACCCTACAACAACCCGATCATCGTGCCGACCTTCATCGTCGCCGCGCTGGCCGGGCTGGTCGCCGTGGGGGCCGTGCTTTACTATAAAAAACTCGGCTATATCTGGCGCGAGTGGCTGTGCTCGGTCGATCACAAGAAGATCGGCGTGATGTATATCATCCTTGGCCTGGTCATGCTGTTCCGTGGCTATGTGGACGGGCTGATGATGCGCACCCAGCAGGCCATCGCCATCGGCCCCGACAGCCCCGGCTTTCTGGGCGCCAAGCACGGCTACCTGCCGCCCTTCCATTTCGACCAGATCTATTCGGCGCACGGCACGATCATGCTGATCTTCGCCGCCACGCCGCTGCTCACCGGGCTTGGCAACATCATCGTGCCGCTCCAGATCGGCGCGCGCGACATGGCCTTCCCCTACCTCAACGCCACCTCGCTGTGGCTGACCTTCGCGGGCGCCGCGCTGGTCATGATCTCGCTGTTCGTGGGTGAGTTCTCGAGCGCCACCTGGGTGGGCCTGATGCCCTACTCCGAAATGGCCTCGAACCCCGGCGTTGGCGTGGATTACTGGATGTGGGCCATTCAGATCTCCTCGATCGGCACCACCTTCAACTCCATCAACATCATCGCCACCATCGTCAAGATGCGCGCGCCGGGCATGACCTGGTTCAAGCTGCCGGTGTTCTCGTGGGTGCAGCTCACCACGGCCATCATCGGCCTCACGGCGTTCCCCATCCTCACCGTGGCGCTGACCCTGCTGGGCCTTGACCGCTATCTCGGCACGCATTTCTTCACCGCCGGGATGGGGGGCAATTTCATGCTCTACATCAACCTGTTCTGGATCTGGGGCCACCCCGAGGTGTACTTCCTGGTGCTGCCCGCCTTTGGCGTGCTCTCCGAGGTGGTGCCCGCCTTCTCGCGCAAGGCGCTGTTTGGCTACCCGACCATGGTGGCGGCGTCCTTCTCCATCGCCGGCATCGGCTGGATGGTGTGGGCGCACCATTTCTTCACCATGGGCATGGGACCAGACCAGATCGGCTTCTTCTCGGCCGCCACCATGATCGTGGGCATCCCCACGGGCGTGAAGGCGTTCAACTGGCTGTTCACCATGTATCGCGGCCGCATCTCCTACGAGACCCCGATGCTGTGGGCGATGATCTCGATCGTGCTGCTGCTCATCGGCGGCCTCACGGGCATGATGCTCTCGGCCTCGGTCATCGATTACTCGGTGCATGACAGCGTGTTCGTGGTCGCGCATTTCCACTGCATGGTGCTGGTCATCGGCGCGGCGGCGTTCGCGGCCGTCATCTTCTGGTGGCCCAAGGTGTTCGGCTTCAAGCTCAACGAGACGCTCGGCAAATGGTTCTTCTGGACCTTCATCGCCGGCTCGGTGCTGGTGTTCGTGCCGATGTTCATGGCTGGTCTCGCCGGCGAGACGCGCCGCCTGGACTATGTGTTCAACACCGCCCTCGCGCCTTACATGCTGTGGGAAGAGGCGGGCGTGCTCGTTTATCTCGCCTCGGTCGGCTTCTTTGTGCTCATGCTCATCGTCTCGCTCTGGCAGCGCGTGCCGGCGGGCGAGAGCCCCTGGGGCACCGAGCGCGGGCTGGAATGGCTGACCCGCACGCCGGTGCCGTTCTATAACTTCGCGGTCACCCCGCATGTGAACGCGCTGGATGAAACCTCCTGGCGGCGTGAGGCCGGGGCCGCGCTCCGCCCCACGCGCTATGTGCCGATCCACCTGCCGCACGGTTCGGGTCTGCCCTTCATCCTGGGGATGGATGTGTTCGCCTGGGGCTTCGCGCTCACCTGGCGCATCGACTGGCTGATCATTCTGACCACCATCGCCATGATCGCCATCGTGTTCATCCGCTCGTTCGACCGTAATGAGGGCTTCATCATCCCCGCCGAAGAGGTGGAGGCCTACGAAGCCAATATCAACACCGCCAGCATTTTCGCCGAGCAGCCCAAGCGCGGCCACGGCCTGGTGGGGGAGGCTCACTGATGCATTCCGAAAAACCCACGCTCACCGCCAAAACCGCTCTGTGGGCGTATGAGGGCGAGGAGCATGATTTCATCTCCACCCGCACGTTCGGGTTCTGGCTCTATCTGCTCTCCGACGCGCTGATCTTCGCCGGGCTGTTCGCCTCCTACGCGGTCATGGACAATCCCATGTCGGCCTTTGGCCACCCGCTGGCCAACGGGCTGCTCTCCGCCTCGCGCGGGCTTATCCAGACCTTCATCGTGCTGGGCTCGGTGTTTTCGGTCTCGGTCGGCTCGCTTGGGCTCAAAACCGGCAATAAGGGGCTGGTGCTGGGCGGGCTGGCGGCTGGCGGGCTGCTCGGCGCGCTGTTCATCTGGTTTGGTGTCTCCGACCTGCAGGTCATGGCCGCGGCCGGCAATGGCCCGCTGGAGAGCGGGTATCTCGCCTGCCTCTATGCGCTGCTCATCACCCATGCGCTGCACATGGGCTTTGGGTTGCTGTGGATCGTGGCCATGTTCGTCCATGTGGCGCGCTGGGGGCTGGATGCCATGAACACCGCCCGCCTGCTCTGCCTGCGCATGTTCTGGCAGTTCCAGGCCAGCGTGTGGGTGGTTATTTATGTCTATGTCTATCTGTTCGGAGGAGCGCACTGATGGGTACGCATCATTACGACCCCACCCAGCACCCTGAGGTGCGCCAGGGCACAATCCTGCGCTATGTGCTGGCCACCGTGATCTCGGCCGCCGCCATGGTGGGGGCTTATTATGTCGCCATGAGCAAGCCGCCGCTGGTTTCGCTCATCGAGGAACTGGCCGGCACCTTGCTCGTCGCCCTGCTGGCCCAGGCCGCGCTCTATTTCGGGCTCGATGTCTCGCGCGCCCAGATCTGGAAGTCAGTCAGCCTGGTGCTCACCCTGCCGCTGTTCATCATCTCCATCGGCATCACGGTCTGGGCGTTTTCCTCGCTCTATGGCCGCACCATGCCCGACCCGGCCATCATGAGCTCGATGGCGATGTAGGAAAAATTAGCGGGGGGAGGATGTGGACCCTTTTTGAAAAAAGGGTCCACGCCCCCAAAAACTTTTGATAAATTTGGCAATGCCGCCTTTTTTCAAAGGGCGGCATTGCTTTTATTAAGCGGCGAACCGGAAAGGGGATACGCATGAAGTATAATCAACTGGGGCGCACGGGGCTGTTTGTGTCCGAGCTTTGCCTGGGCACCATGACCTTTGGCGGCAACGAGGATGCCGGCTGGTGGAGCGTGATCGGCAAGGTGGCGCAAGAGGGGGTGGATGCCATTCTCGCCCGCGCGCTGGCCGCCGGGATCAATTTCATCGACACGGCCGATGTCTATTCCATGGGCGGCGCCGAGCGGCTGCTGGGCCAGGCGCTCAAAAATCTGGGGGTGAAGCGCTCCGATGTGGTGATCGCCACCAAGGTCTATGGCGAGGTGGGCCCCGGCCCAAATGACCGCGGCGCCTCGCGGGGCCATATCATGGATGGCGTGCAGCGCAGCCTGGAGCGCATGAGGATCGATCACATCGACCTCTACCAGATCCACGGCCACGACACGGTCACCCCCATCGAGGAGACGCTGCGCGCCCTCGATGACCTGACCCGCCAGGGGCTGGTGCGGTATGTGGGCGTGTCCAACTGGGCGGCTTGGCGCATCGCCAAGGCGCTGGGCATCTCCGAGCGCCGGGGCTTCGCGCGGTTCGAGACGCTGCAAGCCTATTACACCATCGCCGGGCGCGACCTGGAGCGCGAGCTGGTGCCGCTGATCGAGGAGGAAAGCCTCGGGCTTATGGTCTGGTCGCCGCTGGCGGGCGGGCTGCTGTCGGGCAAATTCGGGCCGGGCGCGCCCAACCCCGCCGATTCCCGCCGCGCCAATTTCGATTTCCCGCTGGTCGACAAGGAGCGCGCCTGGCAATGCGTGGCAGTGATGCGCGAAATCGGCGATGCCCGCGGCGTTTCGGTGGCGCGCGTGGCGCTGGCCTGGCTGCTGCACCAGAAAGCGGTGATGAGCGTGATCATCGGCGCTAAGACGGTCGAGCAGCTCGATGACAATCTGGCCGCGGCGGGGTTTGACCTGAGCGAGGGAGAATTGGCCAGGCTTGCCGAGGTGAGCGCCCTGCCGCCCGAATATCCGGGCTGGATGTTCGCCCGCCAAAGCCGGGCGCGGATTCCGCAGCCTTTCACCAAGCCGGCCTGATACCAGTCAGCCTCAGGGCTGACTGGTATGCGCGTGGGGTTGGCGGGGCGGCCACGCGCAAACTCAAAGAGTTAGACCAGTCAGCCTCAGGGCTGACTGGTCTAAGCGTGGGGTTGGCGGGGCGGCCGCGCGCAAACTCAAAGAGTCATACCGTCCCGTTACCGTACTCAAAATGAAAAGGGGGCGCTTTGAAAGCGCCCCCCAAAGACTCCGCCCCTTTTTTGAAAAAAAGGGGCGGCCCCAAAAAACTTTTGAGACTTGGTTTTGGGGGAGGTTTTAAGGGTAAAGCCCGCGCTCGGCGCGCGCCTGGAGGATGCGCGCGCAGGCCACCGTGAAGGCGCCCGTGCGCAGCGAGATATTATGCTTCTCGGCCGTGGACCAGATATGGCTGAGCGCGCCGGTGAGAATCTTGTCGAGCCGCAGATTGATCTCGTCCTCGCTCCAGAAGAACGACGAGAAATCCTGCACCCACTCGAAATAAGACACGATCACGCCGCCCGCGTTGCAGATGACATCGGGCAGCACCACAATGCCGCGCTGGCCCAAAATATCGTCGGCGGCCGGCACGGTCGGGCCGTTGGCGGCTTCGAGCACGATCTTGGTGCGCAAACGCTTGGCGCGCGCCTCGGTGATCTGGCCTTCGAGCGCGGCCGGGATCAGCACATCGCTCTCGACATCCCAAAACTCCTCCAGCCCCAGCGCGTCGCCGCCCTTGAAGCCGGCCACCGTGCCGAACCGCGCCACATGGTCGGTGAGCGCGGCCACATCGAGCCCGCCATTATTGATCACGCCGCCACCATGGTCCTGCACCGCCACCACCTTGGCATCGTGATAGGCAAACATCGAGGCCGCGTTGGCCCCCACATTGCCAAAGCCCTGAATGGCGATCCGCGCGCCCTCGAGCGGCAGCTTGAGCCGGCGCAGCGCCTCGCGCCCGGTAACGAACACGCCCCGGCCCGTGGCCTTCACGCGGCCCAGAGAGCCGCCAAGCTCAACCGGCTTGCCCGTGACCACGCCGGTCGCGGTGGCGCCGGTGTTCATCGAGTACGTGTCCATCATCCAGGCCATGATCTGGCTGTTGGTGTTCACATCGGGGGCCGGAATATCCTGGTGCGGCCCGATGATGAGGCCGATCTCCGAGGTATAGCGCCGCGTCACGCGCTCCAGCTCCTTGAGCGAGAGCTTCTTGGGGTCCACGCGAATGCCGCCCTTGGCGCCGCCATAAGGCAGGTTCACGGCGGCGTTTTTCACCGTCATCCAGGCCGAGAGGGCCATGACCTCCTCGAGCGTGACATCGGGATGGTAGCGCACGCCGCCCTTGCCCGGCCCGCGCGAGAGATTGTGCTGCACCCGGTAGCCTTCAAAATGGGTGATCTCCCCATTATCAAGCTCGATCGGCACATCCACGATCAGCGCGCGCTTGGGGCGGCGCAGCGTCTCGGCCCAGCGGGCGAGCGGGCCGAGATACGGCACCACCCGGTCCACCTGCGAGAGATAAGTGCCCCAGGGGCTGGTGCCCGAGGGGGAAACATAAGAAAGCGCGGTGCGCATCGGCGCTGCCTGGCCGGAATCCGGCATGGTCGTCATCCCTGGTTGTTTGGTTTTACAAAAATCGTCGGCCGCGCCCCTGAAGCGCGGCAATCTCCAGGGCGCGGGGGAGAGAGAAAAACCCGCGCCCTGGAGTGTCAGGCCAAACTCAGGCCTGGAGGAGACCGGCCTCGAGAATATCGAGCGCCTCGTTGAACACCGCATCCTGGATGGTGAGCGGATAGAGGAAGCGGATCACGTTGTAATAAGCGCCGCAGGTGAGCAGCACGAGCTTGTGCTTGAGCGCATAAGCCTGCACCGCCTTGGCGGTCTCGGGAGAGGGCTTGCCATCCTTGAAGAACTCGATGGCCACCATCGAGCCCGGGCCGCGCACATCGGCGATGGTTGGCACCTTGGCCTTGAGCCCGTTCACGCGGGCCTTCAGCCGCTCGCCCAGCTCGTTGGCGCGCGCGCACAGCTTCTCTTCGTCGATGATCTTCAGCACTTCCAGCGCCGCCGCCACCGAGAGCGGGTTGCCGGCATAGGTGCCGCCCAGGCCGCCAGGGGCCGGGGCGTCCATCACCTCGGCGCGGCCGACCACACCGGCAATCGGCATGCCGCCGCCGATCGACTTGGCGAAGGTCCAGATGTCGAACTGGGTGTCGTAATATTCGGAGGCGAACAGCTTGCCGGTGCGCGCGGCGCCGGCCTGCACCTCGTCGGCGATCAGCAGGATGCCATGCTCATCGGCGATCTTGCGCAGCCCCGCGACAAACTCGGCCGGCGCCTGATAGAACCCGCCCTCGCCCTGCACGGGCTCGAAGATGAAGGCCGCGACGCGCTTGGGGTCGATGTCGCACTTGAACAGGCGCTCGATGCCCTTGAGCGAATCCTCGACCGAAACCCCATGCACGGGGTTGGGGAAGGGGGCGTGGAACACGTCGGGCACGGCGGCGCCGAAATTGAGCTTATAGGGCGCGACCTTGCCGGTGAGCGCCATGGTCATGGCGGTGCGGCCGTGGAAGGCGGCGTCAAACGCGATGATGCCGCCGCGGCCGGTGGCGGCGCGGGCGATCTTCACGGCGTTTTCCACGGCCTCGGCGCCGGTGGTCACAAACAGGGTCTTCTTGGCGAAATCGCCGGGGGCGCGCTTGGCCATTTCCTCGGCCAGCTCGACATAGCCGGCATAAGGCACCACCTGGTAGCAGGTATGGGTGAATTTCTCGGCCTGGGCCTTCACGGCCTCAACCACGCGCGGGTTGGCATGGCCGACATTGAGCACGCCGATACCACCGGCGAAGTCGATATAGCGGTTGCCCTCAATGTCCCACAGCTCGGCATTTTTGGCGCGGGCGGCATAAAAGCTCTGGCCAACGCCCACGCCGCGCGGCGTAATGGCCTGGCGGCGGGCTTCCAGGGCGGCGTTGCTGCCAGCCTGCTGTACAGGGGGAAAATCGGCGTTTGGCATGGAACACTCTCCAACACAAAAGCGCGGGCGGTTATCGCGGCGCGTTTATCACATTTGCATCATAGCAAAATGTGGCTCTGGTTTTAGAGCCAGTTTCGTCTATTTTAGGGAGCCACATGACCAGCATAGCCCTTTCCGACTGGCTCCAGGCCAGGCTCAACCGCCAAAGCGCGGTACCGCTTTACCGCCAGCTGCAAGAGGCGCTGCTGGAAGCGGTGCTGGAGGGCGAGTTGCCGCCCGGGCGCAAGCTGCCCTCCTCGCGGCTGCTGGCGGGCGAGCTGGGGCTGGCGCGCAACACCGTCATCGAGGTGTATGAGGCGCTTTCCGCCCAAGGCTGTCTGGAAACCCGCCATGGCAGCGGCACCTATGTGGCGGATCTGGCGTCAGAGCGCCTGACGCCGCCGCCCGCCGCCATTGCCCCGGTGGCGCCCAAGCTCTCCGCGCGCGGGCGGGTGCTCATCGAGGACGCGCAGGTTTTTCCCCGCCAATGGGGCGCCTTCATGCCGGGTGTGCCCGATGTCACCGAGTTTCCCACCCGCATCTGGGCGCGCCTCCATAACCGCCATTGGAGCCGCGCCAACCCTGAGCGCCTCACCTATGCCCCGGCCGGCGGGCTGAAGGCGCTGCGCGTGGCGCTGGCCGAGCATTTGCGCACCGCGCGCGGCGTGCGCTGCGAGGCGGAGCAGATCGTCATCACCACCGGCATCCACCGGCAC
>JAJXWD010000041.1 GCA_021781835.1 Pseudomonadota bacterium
GGTGGCCACATCGGTCACCGCGCGCTCGGCCACCACGCGCTTGGCGACCTTGAGCTGCGCCTGCGCCTTGGCCGCCACTTGCGGCGAATGGGTAACCACCAGCACTTGCAGGGCCCGCGCCACGCGCGCCAGGCGCTCGCCCACCGCCGCCGCCGTGGCGCCGCCAATGCCGGAATCGACCTCGTCGAAAATCAGCGTCTCCACGCTGGCGCCGGCGCTCAGCACCACTTTCATGGCCAGTATCAGGCGCGAAAGCTCGCCGCCCGAGGCGATCTTGTCGAGCGCGCCGGGCGCCTCGCCCGGGTTGGTGGCGATGAGAAACCGCACCGAATCGGCGCCCCGCGCGCTCCAGCCGCTCTCGGCCAGCAAGGCGCGCTCGACCACGAAGCGCGCGCGCTCCAGCTTGAGAGGCGGCAGCTCGGCCATGATGGCGCTTTCCAGCGCGCGGGCGGCGGTTTCGCGCAAGTCCGAGAGGAGGGCGGCGGCCTCGACATAGGCGCCGCGCAGGCGCGCGGTCTCCGCGCTCAGCGCCGCGATGCCCGCCACCCCGGAATCGAGCGCGCGCAGCCGGGCCTTGAGATCCTCGAAAAATCCAGGCAGCTCGGCAACGCCGATGCCGTGCTTGCGGGCGGCGGCGCGCAGCGCGAACAGCCGCTCCTCGGTCGCTTCCAGCGCGCGCGGGTCATCCTCCTCGGCGGCGGCGAGGCGCTCGAGAAAATCCTCCGCCTCGGCCAGCGCCACCTCGGCGCGCTCTATGGCGGCCATGGCCGGGCCGGCCTGGTTGACCTGGCCGGCGGGCACGCTAATCCGGGCCAGCGCCTTGGCGGCCGCGCGCAGGGCCGCGCCGGGGTTGGCGGCGCGCCGGTCGCGCGGGCGCAGCTCGGCCAGGGCGCTGGCAATGGCCTCGGCCCGGCGCTCGCCCGCTTGCAGGCGCGTGCGCTCGGCGGCCAGGGCGTCTTCCTCGCCCGCCACGGGGGTGAGCTTGGCCAGCTGATCGGCGGCGAAGCGCAGATATTCCTCTTCGCGCGCGGCATCCTTGATGCGGGCCTCGGCCGCGGCCAGCTGTGTCTGGGCCGTTTTCCAGGCGCGGAAGGCGGCGCTCACCGCCTCGCGCGGGGGGGCGGGCAGGCCAAACGCATCGAGCAGGCCGATATGGTTGGCGGGGTCGGCCAGGCCGACCTGCTCATGCTGGCCCTGCACCTCAATGAGCGCGGCGGCGATGGATTTGAGAAACCCCGCGCTCACCGGCTGGTCGTTGATCAGGGCGCGCGAGCGGCCATCGCGCGTGACGATGCGCTTGAGCAATATATCCTCGCCGGGTTCCAGCCCCTGCTCGGCCAGCCTGGCCCAGACCTCATGGCTGGGCGGAACCGAGAAGCTGGCCACCACCACCGCCTGGGCGCTGCCCGCGCGCACCAGCCCCGAATCGGCGCGGGCGCCAAGGGCCAGGCCAAGACTGTCGAGCAGGATGGATTTGCCCGCGCCGGTTTCGCCCGTGAGTGCCGTGAGACCAGCGGCGAAGTGCAAATCCAGCCGCTCGATCAGCACCACATCGCGGATCGAGAGGCTGGTGAGCATGGCGGTTTAGAAGGGCCAGTACCAATGATGGGCCGCCACCGGCGCCGGGGGCGGCGCGACGGCGTTGGAGTCGGCCGAGGATTGCGCGGCCTGGGTGACCAGCCCGTGCGCCTGGAGCAGCGCGTAGGCGTGGGCGTAATAGGGGTTGCCGGGGTAGTTATAGCCCAGCACCGAGGCCGAGCGCACGGCGGCATCGGGGAGGCCGAGATCGAGATCTGTCTCGACCATGCGCTCCAGCGCCTCGGGCACGTAGGTGGTGGTCTGGTAGCTGGTCACCACATCCTGGTAGCGGCCGATGGCGGCGATGTAGAGATGCTGCTCCTGGTAGAAGCGGCCGATGGCCATTTCATGCCCGGCCAGGCGGTTATAGGCCAGACGCAGCTTGATCTGGGCATCCTGGGCATAGGCGCTGTCGGGGTAGCGGGTGATGACATCGTCGAGCGCGGCGATGGCCTGGGTGGTCGCGGTCTGGTCGCGGTCCACATCCTCAATGCGCTCATAATAGCACAGCGCCTTGAGGTAATAGGCGTAGGCGGCTTCCTGGTCGGCCGGGTGCAGCGAGATGAAGCGGTTGAGCGAGGTAACCGCGTCTTCGTAGTCCATTTCCTTGTATTCGGCATAGCCGGCCAGCAGCTGGGCGTGTTTCGACCAGGTGGAGTAGGGATAGGTTTCCTCGATGGCGTCGAAATCCGACACGGCATGGTCGTATTTCTCATCCTGCAACTGCTTGATGGCGACCGCGTAGGCCTGGTCGGCCGGGGGCATGGTGCCGGTGGCGAAATCGCTGTGGCTGTCCAGGCCGCCTTTGGAGGCGCAGGAGGCAAGGCCGAAGGCCATGGCAAGGAGGGCCGCGCGGGCGAGGGTGGGGGCAAGATTTGTCATCGCGAGGGGCTTATAGCAGCTAATCGGCGAACGCGAAGCCTGTGCCCGGCCTTCGCACGCGCGATCAGGCGGATTTGCGCGCGCGCGGCATTAAATCGGCGCCGGGCCCGCCAATTTGCTTGACTTCCGCGGCCGCCGGTCTAAACCACGCGCCATCTTCAACCGGCCGCCCCGCTCACTTTGGGTTGGGGGCGGCTAGCCGTTGCGCGCGATTTGCCAGACCGGCCCGCGCGCCGCGCACACAAACCGGGCCATTTGCCCGTCTGATAGGATATTAAAGCCACATGGCTTCTTCTTCTCTCGCTTCGCGCCACACCGATTCCCCCGTCTATACCGGCGGCGATGATTTCGCCGCCCTGCTCGATGCCTCCCTTGGCGCCGGTGGCGGCTTTGAGGGTTCCGTCGTTTCCGGCCGCGTGCTGCGCATCGACGATGATTTCGTGATCGTCGATGTCGGCCTCAAGTCCGAAGGCCGCGTGCCGCTGCGCGAGTTCGCCCCCGTCGGCGCCAAGCCCGAGGTGAACCCCGGCGACGTTTATGACCTGTTCATCGAGCGCTACGAAGACAAAGACGGCGCGATGGTGCTCTCGCGTGAGAAGGCCCGCCGCGAGGAGAGCTGGACCCAGCTCGAGAAGGCGTTCGAGGCCCAGACCCGTGTCAACGGCGTGATTCACGGCCGCGTCAAGGGCGGCTTCACCGTCGATCTGGGCGGCGCGACCGCGTTCCTGCCCGGCTCGCAGGTCGATATCCGCCCCGTGCGCGACGTTGGCCCGCTCATGGGCGTGGCCCAGCCCTTCCAGATCCTCAAGATGGACCGCCAGCGCGGCAACATCGTGGTGTCGCGCCGCGCGGTGCTCGAAGAGACCCGCGCCGAGCAGCGCTCCGAGCTCATCCATGGCCTCAAGGAAGGCCAGATCCTGGATGGCGTGGTCAAGAACATCACCGATTACGGTGCGTTCGTTGATCTGGGCGGCGTTGACGGCCTGCTGCATGTCACCGACATTGCCTGGAAGCGCATCAACCACCCGGCCGAGGCGCTCACCATCGGCCAGCCGGTGAAGGTGCAGGTGATCCGCTTCAATGCCGACACTCAGCGCATCTCGCTCGGCATGAAGCAGCTCGAGGCCGATCCGTGGGAAGGCGTGGAAGCCAAGTACCCGCCGGGCATCAAGGTTTCGGGCCGCGTGACCAACATCACCGATTACGGCGCCTTCGTGGAGCTGGAAGCCGGTGTCGAGGGTCTGGTGCACGTCTCCGAAATGTCCTGGACCAAGAAGAACGTCCATCCGGGCAAGATCGTCTCGACCTCGCAGGAAGTCGAAGTGGTGGTGCTCGATGTGGATGCCTCCAAGCGCCGCATCTCGCTCGGCCTCAAGCAGGTCAGCCGCAACCCGTGGGAAGAGTTCGTCGACGAGCACCCGATCGGGTCGGTCGTCGAGGGCGAAATCCGCAACATCACCGAGTTCGGCC
Source organism: Pseudomonadota bacterium (assembly GCA_021781835.1). Taxonomy (GTDB): domain Bacteria; phylum Pseudomonadota; class Alphaproteobacteria; order Acetobacterales; family Acetobacteraceae; genus Acidocella. The sequence goes on from JAJXWD010000041.1 coordinate 3,931, forward strand.
TGTTCGTGGCGGTTGGCGCCGAGATCGACGGCATGGTCCACATGTCCGACATCTCCTGGGAAGAGACCGGCGAGGCCGCCATCGCCAAGTTCGCCAAGGGCGAGGTTGTCAAGGCCAAGGTGCTCGATGTGGACGTGGAGAAGGAGCGCATCTCGCTCGGCATCAAGCAGCTTGAGGTCGATCCGGCCGCCGGCGTGCTTGACCGCATCCACAAGAACCAGGTCGTGACCTGCGTGGTGACCGCGGTGCAGAGCAACGGCATCGAGGTGAAGGTGGACGATGTGCTCACCGGCTTCATCCGCCGCGCCGAGCTCGCCCGCGACAAGGCCGAGCAGCGCCCCGAGCGCTTTGCCGTCGGCGACAAGGTCGATGCCAAGATCACGGCCGTCGACCGCGCCGCCCGCAAGCTCCAGCTCACCATCAAGGGCAAGGAGATCGACGAGGACAAGCAGGCGATCTCCGATTACGGCTCGTCCGACTCGGGCGCCTCGCTCGGCGACATTCTGGGCGCGGCCATCCGTCGCCGCAACCAGCAGACCGAAGAGTAATCCCTCAGCCCTTCAGGGCTGCGTGACCAGACCCCCGGCAGGGCAACCTGCCGGGGGTTTTTGTTGGCCGGCCGTTAAGCTTTGGCACGTAAAGTCGGTTTGGTTTGGCGCGGAGGGCGGGCATGGTTGGGATGGGGCTGCGGGGTTTGGGCAAGGATGCGCAGGCGCTGCGCGCGCTGGGCGCGGCCTTTGCCGTGGTTGAACTCTCCCCCGATCGCATCGTGCTGGATGCCAACAAGGTTTTTCTGGACCTGATGGGCTACGAGGCCAGTGCCGTCATCGGCCAGCCGCATCGCCAGATGGTGCCGCCCGATTATGCGGCCTCGGCCGAATATGAGGCGTTTTGGGCGCGGCTGGCGCGCGGCGATGTGCTGCACCGCGAAGTGTGCCGCCGCGGGCGCGATGGCCGGCAGAGATGGCTGCACGCCGCCTACGCCCCCGAGCGTGACCGTGCCGGGCGGGTGCGGCGCATCATCGGCCTGGCGTTTGACGTGAGCGAGGAAAAGACCCAGGCGCAACACGATAAAAGCCTAATCGAGGCGGTCAACCGCGCCATGGGGGTGGTGGAATTCGCGCTCGACGGCACGGTGCTGGATGCCAATGAGAATTTCCTGACCGCGATGGGCTACCGGCTCGAGGAGATCAAGGGCCGTAAGCACGCCATGTTCGTAACCCCCGACTACGCCGCCAGCGCCGAATACGCGCAATTCTGGCAATGTCTGCGCGCCGGGGAATATTTGACGGCCGAATATCAGCGCCTGCGCAAGGATGGCGGGCGGATCTGGCTGCAAGGCAGCTACAGCCCGGTGCTCAATGCCGATGGCAAGGTGGTGCGGGTGGTGAAAATCGCCTTCGACCTCTCGGGGCGGATGCGCGACATCGCGCTGGTGAGCGCGGCGATGGGCAGGCTGGCGGGCGGTGAGCTGAACCAGGAACTGACCACCCAGTTCATCGCGTGGCTCGATCCGCTGCGGGTCGATTTCAACGAGGCGGCGCGGATTTTGCGCGAGGCCATGCGCGCCATCGCCGGCGCCGGGCGGGCGGTGCGCGACATGTCGGGGTCGGTGAGCGATTCGGCCGGGCAACTGGCCGAGCGCACCGAGCGCCAGGCCGCCAGCCTGGAGGAAAGCGCGGCGGCGGTTTCGCAAATCACCTCGATGGTGGGCAAGGCGGCCAAGCGGGTGGAAGAGGTGCGGCGCGTGGTGGGCGTGGCCAAGGCCGATACCGAAACCTCGGAAACGGTGGTGGCCGAGGCCGTGCGGGCCATGAGCCGGATTGATGAAAGCGCCAGGCAGATCGGCCAGATCATCGGGGTGATCGATGAAATCGCCTTCCAGACCAATTTGCTGGCGCTCAATGCCGGCGTGGAGGCGGCCCGCGCGGGCGAGGCCGGGCGGGGCTTCGCCGTGGTGGCGACCGAGGTGCGCGCGCTCGCCCAGCGCTCGGCCGATGCCGCCAAGGAGATCAAGGCGCTGATTACCGCCTCGGGGGCGCAGGTGGCGGCGGGGGTGCGGCTGGTGAACGATACCGGGGCGGCGCTGGCGCGCATTGTCGGGCAGGTGGAGGGGTTGAACAGGCTGATCGGGAAGATCGCCGCCTCGGCCGATGCGCAAAGCACGGGGTTGACCGAGGTGAACCAGGCGATGAGCCAGATGGAGCGCGTGCGCGGCCAGACCGATGCGCTGGTGGCCAGGGCCGCGGGCACGGCGGAGGCGCTGGCGCAGGATGCCGCGGCGCTGGAGGCGCAGCTGGCCGGATTTAAGACCAGCGCGGCGGGCGCGCGGGATTTGAGCGCGATGTTCGATCTGGCGTGAGGGGGAGCGGGGCGGCGAATTGATCTGGCGCCCGCGGCCGGTTGCCGCGGGCGCCAGGGTTTTTGGCTGTCAGGGATGTTGGCTGCCAGGGTTGTTGGCCGGGCGCGCCTTATGCCGGCTCGGGAAGTTTTTCGGCCTTGCCCTCGATGGTCGCGCTGGTTTGGGCCGGGGCGGTGAGCGCGGGGGGCGCGGCGCGGCGGCGCGAGAGACCTTCGAGCAGGCCGCCCGCCTCGATGGCCAGCACATCGTGCAGCACATCGCCGATGACCCGGGCGGTGGCGGTGAGCGTGATGGTGCCGCCCGTGACCGCGCCGGTGATCTGGCCGCAAATGCGCGCGGTCTCGGCGGTGATGTTGCCGCTTACCTCGCCGCTCTCGGCCACTACCAGCTGGGCGGCGTAAATCTCGCCGATCACCCGGCCTTCCACTTGCACATCGCCGGTGGTGCGCAGATTGCCCTCCACCACCATGCCGGCGCTGATGATGGTGGGCACCACGGCCTTGCCGCGCGCGGCGGCTTGTTTTGGCAGGCTGGTGTCAGTCTTGGGCTTGAACATCCCGGGCGCTCACTTTCAAAAAATCGAGGGGGTTTTCGGGGGCGCCGTCCAGGCGCGTTTCGTAGAGCAGATGCGGTCCGGTGCTCCAGCCCGTATCGCCCAGCAGGCCGATTTCCTGGTGCATGGCCACATGCTGGCCGGGCCGCACCAGAATATGGGCGAGGTGGGAATAGCGGGTCGAGAGCCCGTAGCCATGGTTGATCTCGACGATCAGCCCGTAGCCGGTTTGGACGCCGGCGAAGCTGACCGTGCCGGCGGCGGTGGCATAGACGGCCGCGCCCTCGGCGCCGGTGAGGTCGATGCCGACGTGAAATTCAGGCGTGCCGTTCCATGGGTTGGGGCGCATGCCGTAGGGGCTCGACATGCTCATGTCGGCCACCGGCGCGGCCAGGGGGATGTGGCGGAGCAGGCCGTTGAGATTATCGAGCGTGCCGAGATCGCGGCTGAGCGCGGCCTCGGGGCCGTGGGCCGGGCGCGCGGCGGCTTCGGCCTTGGCCTTGGCGGGGGGCAGCAGCGGCGCGATGGGGGCGCTGGCATGGGCGGGCAGGCGTTTCATGTTCAGCCCCGACTGGGCGATGATGTTTTGCACCTGCGCGATCGCCGCGCGGGTTTGCGCATCGAGCGCCGCCACGCGCGCCTGGGCGGCGCTGCTGGCATCCGACAGTACCGAGTCGCGCGCGCTCGCCGCGCCGAGATCGGCCTGGGTGCTGGCCAGCTCGGTGCGCAAATGATTGACCGCGTGCGCCGCCCGCGCCTGGCCATGCCAGAGCAGAAAACACGCCACCAGCGATGTGGCGCCCCACCCGGCCAGCAGGCCGAGCGCGGCCAGCGCCGCCAGCTGATGCGAGGTTTTGAGGTGCAGCGCCCGCACGGCCCCATGGTCGCGCACCAGCAACTGGCGCTCGGGAACCCATTTGTGAGCCAGGGCTCTGAATTTGGACGCGATTTTTGCCACGCTCATCACGGATATTTATGAACGAGCGTTAATAAACCCGTTAAGCCCAGCCCATGCAAGGGGCGGCGGGCGGCTGTTTGACCCGTATTGGCGGCCAAATTGTCGATGTTATCAAAAGTTTTTGCGGGGTTTGGGGGGCTTTTTACAAAAAGCGCCCCAAGGGGGGCACCCGCCAAAAACTTCGGAGAATGATCCGGGCGTTTCTTCAAGGGGGTGAGCCGTCTCTTGGGTTGCAAAAAAAAGCCGGGCGCGCGGCGCCCGGCCTGGATGGCCCGGGAGGGGCGGTTATTTGTCGAGCAGCGCCTTCATTTCGGTCATGGCTTCGGAGAAGCGCGAATTGAGTTTGGCGATTGCCTCGGCGTTGGATTTTTGGATCAGGTCGCCCAGCTCGCGGGTGTTGGCGACCGCGTTTTCATAGGCTTTCTTCAGCAGTTCGGTTTGCTTGGCGGCGCGCCCGGTGGGGGAGGCGGTGGTCGAGAGGTCTTTGAGATTCTCGGTCAGGCCGGCCATGGTCGATTGCATGATTTCCATGTGGCGGCGCGCGACCGCCTGGGCGCCTTCCAGCGCCACGCGGTTGGCTTCGGAGAGCGCCTCGAGGTTGCGCTTATAGGCCGCCATGACGGCCTGCACATCGGGCACGGAGGGCATTTTCATGTCGCCCAGGAGTTTGGCGACATCGAACTCCGGCATGAATTTGTTTTTATCGCTCATCGAACCAGCTCCTTGGTTTATGTGCTTAATCCCGCACTGCTTAATTTTGCGTTTACTTCGTTAGGGTCATTTGTTTCTTGCTTATTCAGCGTCCGGCGGCGTGGCCGAGGCCGCTGGAGCGTCTTCTATCACGGGTTCGCGGGGGGAGGAAAGAAAACGCCCGGCCAAGGCCTCGGCCTGGGTCAAGGCCTTGTCGATGGCGGCCATGGTGTGGGCGAGGTCTTCGCTCTCATCGCGCTCCCAGGAGCGCACGCCATACAGCCACACGCCAAGCAGGCCGCGCTTTTTGAGCGCCCCCTGGAGGCCGGTGGCCGGGATGCCCGCGCCCTCGAGCAGCCAGCCCATGGAGGCGATGGTCATTTCCATCAGCGCGAAGGCCAGGGGCGGGGTGAAGGGCAGGGCGCGCAGCAGCGCCAGCACGCCCGCGCGGTTGGCTTGCAGGTGATCGAAGCGTTTGAGCAGGATTTCGAACAGGCGCTCGCGCGGGGTGCCTTCGCCGTCCAGCCCGGCGAGGGCGGCTTCATCGGCGGCCCGGCCGAACGCGGCCAGAATGGCGCCGGTGCAGGAAAATTCCCGGCGGGCGCGGGCGAGGTCGAGCCCGGCCGCGCGGGCGGCGGCTGCGGGGCTGACCGCCCGCCAGCCTGTCTTGGCCCCCAGCGCGAAGGCCGCCGCGACCAGCTGTGCCCGGAAATCTGGCTCGTTCATGGCGGTCTCCTTCAGGCGGGGGTGAGGCCGGCGCGGTATTGCTCGGCCAGCCAGAGATAATGCGGCACGGTTTCATCCCAGCCGGCGCGCTCCGCATCGGACATCAGCCGGGCGAATTTGGCGGGGGCGCCCATCCATAGCTCCTGGCGCTGGATGCGCTTGCCCGGCCCCAGCAGGCCGCGCGCGGCCAGCAGCCCGGCTTCCTCGATCACCGCGCCATCGAGCACGGTGGCGCCCATGCCCACGAAGGCGCGGTTTTCGAGCCGGCAGGCATGCACGATGGCGCTGTGGCCGACGGTGACATCGTCGCCGATGAGGGCGGGGTTGGCGCCGTGATCGACATGGATGACCGTGCCGTCCTGGATGTTGGTGCGGGCGCCGACGATGACGGGGTTGGTGTCGCCGCGGAGCACGCAGTTGAACCAGATATTGGCGCCCGGCCCGATGCGGACATCGCCGATGAGCACGGCGGTGGGCGCCACCCAGGCGGTGGGGTCGATGGTGGGGCGCTTGTCGCGCAGCGCGTAGAGCAGCCCGCCGGGGCGGCTGGATTCGGAGAGGCTCATTGGCGGCGTCCCAGCATCAGGTTGAGGTTTTGCACCGCCGCCCCCGAGGCGCCCTTGCCCAGATTATCCAGCCGGGCGATGAGCACCGCCTGGCCGGCCGCCTCGTTGGCGGCGATGAAGATTTCGAGACAATTGGTGCCGTTGAGGGCTTCGGGGGTCAGGTTTTCGGCCCACAGGCCGCGCGGGATGACCACGCCGTTATCGCCGTAATAATCGGCGTAGAGGGCGGCGAGGCGGGCGGGGGTGGTGGCGTGCGCCTCAAGGTGCAGCGGGATGGAGACCAGCATGCCCTGCGCGAAATGCCCGACCGAGGGAACGAACAGCGGCGCCCGGGAAAGCCCGCCATAGGCCATGATCTCGGGCAGGTGCTTGTGGTTAAGCCCGAGGGCGTACAGCTCGAAGGCCGGGCCGCCGGCCTGCTCGTGCGCCGCGATCATGGCCTTGCCGCCGCCCGAATAGCCCGAGACGGCGTTGATGGAGAGCATGGCCGTGGCGCCCAGGAGGCCAGCGGCGCGCAGCGGGCGGATGAGGGCGATGGCCCCGGTGGCATAGCAGCCCGGATTGGCCACGCGCGCGGCCTGGGCGATGGCCGCATCCTGCCCCGGCGCCAGCTCGGCGAAGCCGTACACCCAGCCGGGGCTGGTGCGGTGGGCGGTTGAGGCATCGAGCAGGCGCGCGCCGGCGGGGGCCAGGGCGACGGCTTCGCGGGCGGCATCGTCTGGGAGGCAGAGAATCGTCACCTCCGCCTCGCCCATGGCGCGCCGGCGGGCCTCGGGGTCTTTGCGCTCATGCCCGGCCAGCTCGACCAGGGTGAAGCCGCCGGCCTCGGTCAGCCGCTCGGCGATGCCAAGGCCGGTGGTGCCGGCCTGTCCGTCAATAAAAATTTTCGTGCCCATGACCCTCTCTTATCATGCCCGGCCCTTCGTGCTAGGGGCGCTGCGAACCCAATAGCCAGGAAGATTGCGCCATGTCAGACTCCGCCGCGCCGGTTGCGCCCCTTACCCTCAATGTCCAGTACACCAAGGATCTGTCCTTTGAGGTGCCGGGCGCGCCGGTGATCTTCACCTCGCTCCGCCAGCCGCCGCAGGTGAGCATCAATCTCGATGTGCAGGTGCGCAAGCTCGAGGAGAGCGCCAATGTGTTCGAGGTGACGCTGGCCATCCGCGCCGAGGGCAACGCCGCCCCCGCCCAGGACGGCGAGAAGCCGGTTGCCGTGTTCATCGCCGATCTGTCCTATGCCGGCGTGTTCACCCTGACCGGCATTCCCGAGGCCCAGCACGAGCCGATTCTGCTGGTCGAGTGCCCGCGCCTGCTGTTCCCCTTCGCGCGCAATATCCTGGCCGATGTGACCCGCGAGGGCGGGCTGCCGCCGGTGATGCTGCAGCCGATCGATTTCGTGGCGCTCTGGCAGCAGCGCCGCGCCGCCGCCCTGGCCAACGCGCCCGCCGCCAACGCCTGAGCGGAAATTTAGCGGCGGGCCGTTTTGGGGCCGCTGTCTTGGTGGAAAACGCCTCCCGGTTGCCGGGGGGCGTTTTTGCCGTGCGGACGGGGCTTAAGACTGTTTTAAACGTCATTTTTTATAAAAAGCGCCCAAGACTCCGCCCCTTTTTTGAAAAAAAGGGGCGGCCCCAAAAAACTTTTGATAATTTTTTTTGGATAATTTTTCAGGAGGTTTTTTAAGAGGCTTTTAAAACAGTCTCTAAGCGTGGGGGGGATGGGGCGGCCACGCGCAAACTCAAAGAGTTTACCATCCCGCCACCGGACGCGAAGGGGCAAGCATTTGGGGGGAGGGTTTAATCCCCCCCTGAAAAACCCGCGCGCCCCATTGAAGCGCCCCGGGGAGCGCGCTTAACTCTGGCGCATGGCGCACCAACTGGCCGGGCTGCCGCCCGTTACCTTCATTCCGCAAAAACAGACCATGCGGCCCATGCACCGGCCGCTCAAGGTGGTCTCGCCCTATCAGCCGGCCGGAGACCAGCCCGGCGCCATTCAGGCCTTGGTGGCCGGGGTGGAGGCCGATGAGCGCGACCAGGTGCTGCTGGGCGTGACCGGCTCGGGCAAGACCTTTACCATGGCCAAGGTCATTGAGGCCACGCAGCGCCCGGCGCTGATTTTGGCGCCCAACAAAACCCTGGCCGCCCAGCTTTATGCCGAGATGAAAGGGTTTTTTCCCGAGAACGCGGTGGAATATTTCGTCTCCTATTACGATTATTACCAGCCCGAAGCCTATGTGCCGCGCACCGACACCTACATAGAAAAAGACGCCGCCATCAACGAGGCCATAGACCGCATGCGCCATGCCGCCACGCAGGCGCTTTTGGAGCGCGGCGATGTCATCATCGTCGCCTCGGTCTCGTGCATTTACGGCATCGGCTCGGTCGAGACCTATTCGCAGATGGTGGTGCGGCTGGAGCTGGGCGGGCGGATAGACCGCGAGGCGCTGACCAAGGCGCTGGTCGAGATGCAGTATAAGCGCAACGATGTCGCCTTTCAGCGCGGCACCTTCCGGGTGCGGGGCGAGATTGTCGATGTGTTTCCCTCGCAATATGAGGACCGGGCGTGGCGGATCTCGCTGTTTGGCGACGAGATCGAGACGATTTCGGAATTCGACCCGCTGACCGGCGAGCAGAGCGCGCAGCTCAAATCCATCGCCATTTACGCCAACTCGCATTATGTCACGCCCCGCCCGACGCTGACCCAGGCGATCCGGCAGATCAAGGCCGAGCTGAAGGAGCGCCTGGCCCAGCTCTCGGGTGAGAACAAGCTGCTGGAGGCGCAGAGACTGTCGGAGCGCACCTCGTTCGATATCGAGATGCTCGAGGCCACCGGGGTTTGCCGGGGGATCGAGAATTATTCGCGCTATCTCTCGGGGCGCAACGCGGGCGAGCCGCCGCCCACCTTGTTCGAGTATCTGCCCGGGAACGCGCTGCTGTTCATCGATGAATCCCACGTTACCGTGCCGCAGATCGGCGGTATGTACAGGGGGGATTACGCACGCAAATCGGTGCTGGCCAATTATGGCTTCCGGCTGCCCTCCTGCATCGATAACCGGCCGCTGAAATTTGAGGAATGGGAGGCGTTTCGCCCCGCCACCCTGTTTGTCTCGGCCACGCCCGGCCCGTGGGAGCTTGAGCGCACGGGCGGCGTGTTCGCCGAGCAGGTCATCCGCCCGACCGGGCTGGTCGATCCCATCACCGTCATCCGGCCGGTGGAAAGCCAGGTGGATGACCTGCTGGCCGAGTGCCGCGAGGTGATCGCGCGGGGGGGGAGGGTGCTGGTGACCACGCTGACCAAGCGCATGGCCGAAATGCTGGCCGAATATATGCTCGAGCTGGGGCTCAAGGTCCGGTATCTTCACTCCGACATCGACACGCTCGAGCGGATCGACATCATCCGCGATTTGCGGGTGGGGGTGTTTGATGTGCTGATCGGCATCAATCTGCTGCGCGAGGGGCTGGATATTCCCGAGTGCCAGATGGTGGCCGTGCTGGATGCCGACAAGGAAGGGTTTTTGCGCTCCACCACCTCGCTGATCCAGACCATTGGCCGGGCGGCGCGCAATGTCGAGGGGCGGGTGATTTTATATGCCGACACCATGACCAACTCGCTCACCCGCGCCATTGCCGAAACCGAGCGCCGGCGGGCCAAGCAGATGGCCTATAACGAAGCCCACGGCATTACCCCCCAAAGCGTGAAAAGCCATATCGGGGAGGTGCTGCACTCGGTGTTCGAGCAGGATTACGTGACCGTGGCCCCGGTGGCCTCCGATGCGGACAGCGCGTTTGTGGGGGAGGATCTGGAAGGGGCGATCGCCAAGCTGCAAAAGGCGATGAAGAAGGCCTCGGAGAATCTGGAATTCGAGGAGGCGGCGGAATTGCGCGACGAGATCAAGCGCCTGGAAGCCTTGGCGCTGGGGCTGGAGCCGCCGCCCAAGGCCCGCACCCGCGCGCAGATGGCGGGCGGGGCTTCGCGCCGCGGGCGGGCCAAGCGGCGCTGAGGGAGGTTTAGTTTAGGGGGCGATGACGTTGGAGACTGTTTTATACCCGTCAGCCCTGAGGCTGACGGGTATTACAATTCAGAGCCGGGGATATGCTCATCGGCCCACAGGGCCTCGTGGGTTTGACGGGGCGTGATGAGGTGGGGGGTGCAGGCATCGATGAGGACGGCGGCCGCGCGGGGGCGGGCATTATAGGGGCTGCTCATCACCGCGCCATAGGCCCCGGCATCGAGCAGCGCCACCAGCGCGCTTGGCGGCAGGTCTGGCAAGGCGCGGTCATAGGCGAAGCAATCGGCGCTTTCGCAGACCGGGCCGACCACATCGGCCGGGGTTTGGGGGTGGTGGAAGCGCGCGGCATCGACCGGCAGGATGCCGTGCCAGGCTTCATAGAGCGCCGGGCGCATCAGCTCGTTCATGGCGGCATCGAGCACCACGAAGCGCTTGGCGGTGCGTTTTTCGAGCAGCACGGAGGCCAGCAGCAGACCAGCCGGGCCGACCAGATAGCGGCCGGGCTCGAGCACCAGACGCACGCCGAGATCACCCACGGTTTTGCGCACCACGGCGGCGAAGGCCGCCGGGTTCATGCCCGGCTCGTCGTGATAGCCGATGCCGAGCCCGCCGCCGAGATCGAGCACCGAGACGCTTTGCCCCTGGGCGCGCAGGCCGCGCACCATCTCGGCGGCGATTGTGTAGGCGGTTTCATAAGGCGCGGGGGAGAGGATCTGGCTGCCGATATGGAGCGCGAGGCCGCGCATCTCGATGCCGGGCAGGCCGGCACCTTTGGCGTAGAGGGCGGGAATGTCCTCGCGCGCGATGCCGAATTTGTTTTCGGCCAGGCCGGTGGTGATCTTGGCGTGGGTGCCGGCATCGACATCGGGGTTCATGCGCAGCACGACCCGGGCGGTGAGGCCGAGGCGCGTGGCGGTGGCTGAGAGGATGTCCAGCTCCTCCGCGCTCTCGACATTGATCTGGCCGATGCCCTGGGCCAGCACGGCCTCCAGCTCGGGCACCGATTTGCCGACGCCCGAGAACACGATGTGCGCGGGCGCGATGCCGGCCCGGCGGGCGCGCAGGAACTCGCCCTGGCTGACGATGTCCGCCCCCGCGCCCATGTGGCGGAGCAGGGAGAGGATGGCCAGGTGGTCGTTGGCCTTGACCGCGTAATGGATGTGGAGCGGCAGGCCAGCTTCGGCGAAGGCCTCGGTGAGGGTGGCGTAGCGCGCGCGGATGCTGGCGGCGCCGTAAACCCAGGTGGGGGTGCCGAAGCGCTCGGCGATCAGGTTGAGGGGCACGCCCTCGAAGCACAGCCCGGCGCTGGCGTGCATTTCAAGCGCGGGGCGGGCGGCGAGCAGGCCGGCGAGGTCGGGCTCGGGGCCGGTGAAAATATCTGCCATGGGTCAGTTCGAGGGGTAGGTGTGGGGGTAGGTGATGTCTCCGGCCGGGCCGGGGGGCAGCGGGTTGCCGCGCTTGCCGCACGAGGCCAGGGCGAGCAGGGCGAGCAGGGTGAGGGGCAGGAATTTCATGTCAGGCGCTCCAGCCAGAGGGCCGCCTGCGCGGCGACATTGGCGGGCGCGGTGCCGCCATAAGAGGTGCGCGAGGCGACCGAGGCCTCGATGGTCAGCACGCCGAAAATCTCGCCGGTGATGCGGGGCTCGACGGATTGCATCTCGGCCAGGGGCAGCGCAGCGATGTCGATCCCCTGGGCCTCGGCCAGTCGCACGATGCGGCCGGTGACGTGGTGGGCATCGCGGAAGGGCATTTTGAGCACGCGGACCAGCCAGTCGGCCAGATCGGTGGCGGTGGAGAAGCCAGAGCCCGCCAGCGCGGCCATGCGGGCTTCATCGGCCTTGAGGTCGGCGACCATGCCGGTGGTGGCGGCGAGGCAGAGGGAGATGGCGGACAGCGCGTCGAACACCGGCTCCTTGTCTTCCTGCATGTCCTTGGCATAGGCCATGGGCAGCCCTTTCATGACCGTGAGCAGGCCGGTGAGAGCGCCGTAAATGCGGCCGGTTTTGGCTTTGGTCAGCTCGGCGGCATCGGGGTTGCGCTTTTGGGGCATGATCGAGGAGCCGGTGGTGAAGGCATCCGACAGGGCGATGAGCTTGTAGGGCGCCGAGCACCAGATGATGATTTCCTCGGACAGGCGCGAGAGATGCATGGCCATGATCGAGAGGGCGCTCAGGAATTCCAGCGCGAAATCGCGGTCGGACACGGAATCGAGCGAGTTGGCGGTGGGGCGGGCGAAGCCGAGCGCCTCGGCGGTCGCGAAACGGTCGATGGGGAAGGAGGTGCCGGCCAGCGCGGCGGCGCCGAGCGGGCATTCGTTCAGGCGGGCGCGGGCGTCGCTCAGGCGGCCCTGGTCGCGGGCGAGCATTTCGACATAGGCCAGCAGATGGTGGCCGAACGTGACCGGCTGGGCGGTTTGCAGGTGGGTGAAGCCGGGCATGACGGTGTGGGCATGTTCGGCCGCGCGCTGGGTGAGCGCCCGCATGAGCGCCTTCACCTGGGCTTGGGTGTCGTCGATCGCCTGGCGGACGAAGAGCTTGAAATCGGTCGCCACCTGGTCGTTGCGGGAGCGGGCGGTGTGCAGGCGGCGCGCGGCCTCGCCGATGCGTTCGCCGAGCCGGACCTCGATGTTGGTGTGGATGTCTTCGAGGGTTTCGGAGAAGGTGAAGCGGCCGGCTTCGATGTCTGATCTGATGGCGTCGAGCCCGGCCTGGATGGCGGATTCGTCCTCGGGGGTGAGGATGCCCTGCTTGGCGAGCATGGCGGCATGAGCCTTGGAGCCGGCGATATCTTGCGCCCAGAGCTTGGCATCGAAGCCGATTGAGGCGTTAATGGCTTGCATGACGGCGGCGGGGCCTTGTGCGAACCGCCCGCCCCATTGAAGCTGGCCTTTAACCGGAGTGTCGTTTTTGTCGGTCACGTGCAAACGCCCTTATCTGAACAGACGGTCTTTGATTACCGCCGCCCCTGGATTAGCGATCATGAGCGCGCTCGGCAATCGGGCGTGGGCGGATGAGGTGCTGATCGGCGCGGACAAGGCGTGGTCGGTGCTGGCGCCGCCGCTGCCGCTCAAGGGGTTGAAGTTTTTTGAGCCCGACGGCAAGCCCGGCAGCCTGGATCAATATGCCGGCCGGGTGGTGGTGGTGAATTTGTGGGCGACATGGTGCCCGGCCTGCAAGATGGAGCTGCCGAGCCTGAACCGGCTGGCCGCGCGGATCAAGCCGTTTGGCGGGGTGGTGCTGGCGATTTCGGTCGATGATAACGGCATGGATGCGGTGGCGCCGTTTATCGCCGCGCATGGCTACAAGAATTTGCATGTGGCGACCGATGCCGATGGCGAGGATCTGGATTTGCTGGGGGCGGATGGCATTCCGGCGACCGTGGTGCTGCGCCCCGATGGCCGGGCGGTGGTGGCGCTGGAGGGCGGTGCCGACTGGGACACGGACGCGGTGGTGGCGTTTTTGCGGAAGCTGGCGGTGCCGCTGAAGGCGCCGGCCAAGCCCGTGCAGGGCGTGTGAGGCACAAAGGCCTTAAGGGCTTTGAAGGGCGCGGAAGTTTTTGAGGGGTTTGGGGGGCTTTTTTCAAAAAGCCCCCCAAGACATCCGCCCCTTTTTTAAAAAAAGGGGCGGCCCCAAAAAACTTTTGATTGTTTAGCGCAGATGTTCGGCGAAAAGGGTGAGGGAGCGCAGCTCGGCCAGCTCCCAATCCTTGCGCGAATAGCTGGCGCGGGCCTCGCAGCCAAAGCCGTGCTGGGCGCCTTCATAGACGAACACATCGAGCCCCGGCTGGGCGGCGCGGATGGCCTCGATGTCGGTGAGGGGAATCGAGTGGTCGATCTCACCGAAATGCAGCTGCGCGGGGCAGGTGGGGGTGAGGTCTTTTTGCGCCGCGATCCCGGCGCCATACCAGGCCGAGGCCGCCCAGAATTTGTCGGTTTTGCAGGCGGCCGCCCAGGCCAGCGTGCCGCCCCAGCAATAGCCGATGATGCCCACCGGCCGGCCGCCAAAAGCCGCCGCCGTGGCTTCGATGTCTTGCAGGGCCTGGGCCTCGGTCACGCCGTCGCGGATCGCGCGGCCCTGTTCGATGCCCGGCGCGTCATAGCCCAGCTCGACGCCGCGCTGCACGCGGTCGAACAAGGCCGGGGCGAGCACGCGGTAGCCAAACCCGGCCAAACGCTCGGAGACGGCGCGGATATGGGCGTTGACGCCAAAAATCTCCTGCACCACCACCAGGGCGCGGGGGGCGTTGATGTCGCCGGCCTCGAAGGCATCGAAGCTGTGGCCGTCTGCGGCGGTGAGTTTGAGCATGGTGTTCCTCTCGGTTCAGGGGCGAAGATGCGCGAAGTCGCGCGCCAGTGTCTCGTAGATGGGACGTTTGAACCCAACCGCCAGGGCCGGAAGCTCGGCCAGGGCCACCCATTTGAATTCGGTGAATTCGGGGTGGGAATCGGCCTCCAGATCGATGTCTGAGTCTTGGCCGGTGAAGCGGAGCGCGAACCATTTCTGCTCCTGGCCGCGATATTTGCCCTGCCAGGCCACGCCCAGCAGGTGGGGCGGCAGGTCGTAGCGCAGCCAGCCGGCATGTTCGGCGATGATCTCGGCGCGGTCGGTGCCGATCTCTTCCTTCAGCTCGCGCAGCACGGCCGCGCGCGGGTCTTCGCCGGCATCGATGCCGCCCTGGGGGAGCTGCCAGGCATCGGGCAGGTCTTTGCGGCGGGCCACGAAAACCTGCCCCGCGGCGTTGAACAGCACCGCCCCGACATTGCGCCGGTAGGGCAGGGCGGAGGTCATTGCGGGGCGCTCATGCCGGCGAGCAGCTTGAGGCCCATTTGCAGCTGGAAGTCGGTCGCGGGGTTGCTGGCGTCGAATTTCGGCCAAGTGGCGGGCGGCACGGCGGGGATTTGCGCGGCCACCGCGGGCAGGGGCTTGGCGGGCGGCAGGGCGATGGCCTGCTGGCCAGTGGGGTTGGCGAAGGCGTTGATCAGGTCGTTTTCGCGCAGCGCGGCGAACTGGTCGTCGGGGGTGGAGGTGTCGCTCACCTTGATGTCGGGGGTGACGCCAAAGCCCTGGATGGATTTGCCCGAGGGCGTGAAATAGAGCGCCGTGGTCAGGCGGAGCGCGCCCTCATTGTCGATCGGCAGGATGGTTTGCACCGAGCCCTTGCCGAAGGTCTTGGTGCCGAGCACCAGGGCGCGGCGGTTTTGCTGGAGCGCGGCGGTGACGATTTCGGCCGCGGACGCCGTGCCGGCATTGGTGAGGATGACCAGGGGGGCGTTGTTGGTGACATCGGTGCCCTGGGCGTACCAGACCTGATCGTCGGTGGCGTGGCGGCCCTTGGTGGAGACGATCTCGCCCTGGGTGAGGAAATCATCGGCCACGGCCACGGCCTGGTCGAGCAGGCCGCCGGGATTGTCGCGCAGATCGAGGATATAGCCGTGCAGGGGCTTGCCGGCCTCGGCGCGCAGCTTGGTGATGGCGGCGCGGATATGGGGATCGGCGTTTTCATCGAAACTGTCGAGGCGGATATAGCCGACGGGGCCGGCGGCGGTCTGGAACAGTTTGGATTTCACGTCCTGGATCTTGATGATCTCACGCGTCATGGTGACGTGGACGGGGGTGGCGATGCCGTTGCGCTTGAGGGTGAGGGTGATCTGGGTGCCGGGCGCGCCGCGCATCTTGTTCACCGCGTCATCGAGGGAGAGGCCGTCGGTCGCGTGGCCGTTGATCTCGACGATGATGTCGCCCGGGCGGATGCCGGCCTTGGCGCCGGGTGTGTCATCGATGGGGGAGATGACTTTCAAGAGCCCGTCAACCTCGGTGACCTCGAGGCCGAGGCCGCCGAACTGGCCGCTCGTCTGCACCTGCATGTCGGCATATTGCTTGGCGTTCATGTAGGAGGAATGCGGGTCGAGGCCGGCCATCATGCCGTTGGCGGCATTGTAGATGAGCTTGTCGGCTGGCGGGTCGATGACATAATTTTGTTTCACTGTGGCGAGAATGTCGCCAAACAGCGAAAGCTGCTGATAGGTGGAGTTGTCGGGCGCATCCTGCCCGACCGCCCGCATGAACGGGCTGGCGGCCGTGCCCAGGGCCAGACCCGTGAAAAAAACACCGCCCAACAATAAACCACGACGCAACCGCATAGAACTCATTTCCTCAATCAAGACGGAACATAACCATTAGACAGCATCATGACGGCTTTAGCCAGAGGCGCCCGGTCTGAGCCAGGCCGTGGGGTCCACCGGCGTGCCGTTCTGGCGCAGCTCGACATAAAGGCGCGGCTGGTAGGTGGGGGCGGCGGGCTCGAAACCCTGCATGGCGCCGACCGGCTGGCCATGCACCAGATGCTCGCCCTGCACCACGTCGAGCAGGTTCATGCCGGCGAGGACCACGCTCAGATCGTCGCCGCAATCGGCGATGACCACCTGGCCGTAGGAGGGAAACGGGCCGGCGAACAGCACCGTGCCGGCGCAGGGGGCGGCGACGTTGGCGCCGGGCGCGGTGGCGTAGGAGATGCCGGTGGCGGGGCCGGCATCGGTCTGGGCGCCGTAGGGCCCGATGATGCGGCCGGCGACCGGCGGGCCGCCCGAATCGGCGGGCAGCACCAGGGGCGGCGGCGCGCTTGGGGCGGCCGGGGCGCTGGCGGGGGCGAGGTTGGCGACCGCGTCTTGCAGATTATCGAGCTTGTTCTGGGCGGCGAGGGTGGCGGCGCGGATGGCGGCCTGCTCATCGGCGGCGGCGAGCAGGGCCGCCTTGGCGGCGCTGATCTGGCGGTTGAGCACCGAATCGGCGGCGCTTTGGGCGGCCACCGCCTGGGTGAGCTGGGTGTCGGAGGATTTGGCGGCGGCGATGAGCGTGGCGAGCTGGGCTTCGCGCGCCTCGACATCCTGGCTCTGGCTGACGATGGCGGCCGCTACCCCTTGCAGCAGCGCCAGGCCGCGCACCGAATCGGCGGGGGATTGCGGGGCCATGAGCAGCGTTTGGGCGGGCGCCGCCGAGAGGCGCTGCATGATCGGCAGCAGGCGGGCCAGGGCGGCCTGGGCGGCGGCGAGCTGGGTTTGCGCCTGGGCCTGGGCGGCTTCGAGATTGGCGAGGCGGGTGCCGAGGGCGGCGGTCTGGTCTTCGAGCACGCGCAGCGCCGCCGCCGTGCGCGCCTGCTGGGCGGCGAACTGGGCGGCCTGCTGGGCCGGGGGCGCGGCCAAGGCCGGCCCGCCGCTTAGCCCCAGGCCCAGCACCAGCCCGGCCAGGGCCGTTGCGCGGCGCGGCCGGGCGGGGGGGGGGCTCAAGCGAACAGGGGATCGCCGGTCATGGCGGCGGGTTTTTCGATGTGCATGAGCTTGAGCAGGGTGGGCGCGACATCGGCCAGGAT
>JAJXWD010000042.1 GCA_021781835.1 Pseudomonadota bacterium
GATGCGGTCATGCTGTCCGCCGAATCGGCCGCCGGGCGCTACCCCGTGCAGGCGGTGGCGATGATGGCCGGCATCATCCGCGATGTCGAGGCGGATGAGGAGTTTTGGGCGGGCATGCGGCTGGGCCGCGGCGCGGCGCGGGGCGATGTCTCGGCGGTCATCTGCGCGGCGCTGGGCGAGGCGGCGCAGGCGCTGCAACCGGCGGCGATCGTGGCCTATACCAGCTCGGGCAACACCGCCGTCCGCGCCGCCGCCGAGCGCCCGCGCGCGCCGCTTTTGTGCCTTGCCCCCACGCTGGAGGTGGCACGGCGCCTGTGCCTGCCCTGGGGGCTGCGGCCGCTGGTGGCGGCGGGGGTTGGCGGCATGAGCGATGTGGTGCAGGTGGCCAGCCGGCTGGTGCGCGCCCAAGGGCTGGGCGCGCCCGGCCAGACCATGGTGCTCACCGCCGGCCAGCCTTTTGGCGTGGCCGGCACCACCAATGTCTTGCGCATCGAGCGCATCCAGGGCTGAACGCGCCATGAGCGATGAGGGGGCAGACCATCTCCCGGCGCCGCCGCTTCGGCGCGCGCTTGGCGGCAGCGGCATCATGGTGTCGCCGCTCGCCTGGGGCATGTGGCGCCTGACCGCGGGCAACAACACGTTGGCGGAGGTTTCCCGGCTGGTCGAGGGCGTGCTCGATGCCGGGATCACCTTGTTCGACACGGCCGATATTTACGGCTTCACGGGCATGGCGGGGTTTGGCGCGGCCGAGGCCCTGCTGGGCGAGGTTCTGGCGGCGGCGCCTGGCTTGCGCGCCCGCATGGTGCTCTCCACCAAGGCCGGAATCCGGCCGCCTTTCCCCTATGACCAAAGCCCCGCTTATCTGGCCCGCGCCCTTGAGGCGTCCTTGCGCCGGTTGCGGGTGGAGACGATCGACCTCTTCCACATCCACCGCCCCGACCTCCTGACCCATCCGCAGGAGGTGGCCAAAACGCTCGACGCGGCGGTGGCAGCGGGCAAGATCCGCGCCCTGGGCGTCTCGAATTTCACCCCCCACCAGCTCGCCGCGCTCCAGCATTTTCTGGGCACCCGGCTGGCGGTGACCCAGCCAGAAATCAGCCCGCTGCGGATCGCTTGTTTTGACAATGGCGAGCTGGATCAGGCGATGATGCTGGGGTTGACGCCGCTGGCCTGGTCGCCGCTGGGCGGCGGCCGGCTGCTCGCCCCGCAAACCGGGCGGGAGCGCGAGATCGCCGGGGCGCTCGATTTGGTCGCCCGCGAGGCCGGCGTTTCGCGCGCCACGGCGGCCTATGGCTGGCTGATGGCGCATCCCGCCGGCATCATCCCCATCATCGGCTCGCAGCAGCCCGCGCGCATCGCCGAGGCATTGGCGGCGCGGCCCATGCGGTGGACCCGGCGGGGCTGGTATGAGGTGTTTGCCGCGGCGCGTGGGGAAAAACTGCCCTGAGCATATCGGGCATTGGCATCGCCCGTCAGAGCCAGAAGGCCTCACGAAGGATCAAAAATTTGTTTGGCCGCCCCCTTTTTACAAAAAAAGGGGGCGGATTCTTGGGGCGCTTTTTATAAAAAGCCCCCCAAACCCCGCAAAAATTTTTAGTAATTTCAAGTTATACCAGTCAGCCTTGAGGCTGACTGGTATACGCGTGGGGGTGGTGGGGCGGCCACATGGTATTAGCTTTGGTCCTGGGCGTCGGCCTCGTAATAATAAACCCCCAGGCGCAACCGCCGCATCGCCGGCTCGCCGCCGCCCGTGCCCGCGCTGGTGGCCTCGCCCACCACCTCATGGGCATCGCGCAGCAATTTATCCGCCATGTCGGCCAGGCGCGGGCGCAGCGCCTCCATCTGCCCGGCCTCGATGCCATTGTGAAACAGCGCCCGCTCGATGAAGGCCGGCCCCGTCCCGGCCAGATTATGCAGCGCCGCGCGCAGATGGTCGCCGATATTGGCCCCCATGAAGAGCATTTTATCGCGCGGGGTCGAAGGCGTGTAGGCCGTGCGCAGCAGCCGCACCCCTCCATCCGCCGTGCGCGCCACGATATCGGCGCGCTCCAGCTCGCCGATCACCGTGCGCGCCCGCACATCCACCCGGGCGGCGCGCAGCAGCTTGTCAAAATCCGGCCCGCCGGCGCCATCGTGCAGGGTCAGGGTCAAAGGCGTGCCGTCGGGGGCGCGGAAATCGGGGTTGGCAACCCACGCCGCCACCACCCGCGCGGCCATGTTCACGCCGGTCATGGCCTCGCGCAGCGTTTCCCCGGGCGTTGCCGCCCGTTCGCGCAGCCGGCGCACTTCCCGCCGGTTTATGCCGGTCACCAGGCTTATGGTGCTGTCCGTCGGCTCTCCCCCGGCGGGCTGCTGGCACAAAGCCTCCTCGACATACACCTCCTTCAACAAGTCGCGCAGCGCGATATAGCCGACGCCATGGCGCATCAGCATGCCCACCAGCGGGCGCAACAGGCGGCGCAGCAGACGGTTAAGGTCCTGTTCCATTAAGCCATGTTAAACGCGTTGCCGGCCCGCCATGCAAGGTGCGCGCGGCTTCTCCCCGCGGCCATGGCGCATTGTACGCCCAAACCATGGTAAAACACCTCTCACGCGCCCCTTGTGTGGGGGTTTGTTTCACATTAAAATCTTGCAATTAAAACCCGGATCCGGGCAGGAGACCCCAATGCCCTCTCAAAATACCGGCCCCGTCTGCGCCTTTTCCCGCCTGCTCAACCGCCACGGCCCAAGTTCCGGCGCGGTCCTGGTCGATAGCCAGGCCGCCCCGCTGGACCCGCGCTTTTCCGTCCGCGCGGCGGGTGGTGGCGGCATCGAGGAGGTGCTGGGCCTGCTCGCCGGGTATGAGCGCGCCTCGCTGGCCGGCGTGGTGCTCGTGGCGCTCCCCGAGACCCATGGCGATCTGGCCAGTCTGCTGGCCATGCTGTCGCGCAAATTGGGGCACGATGCCTACGCCGTGGCCGGGCGCCGCGCCATCGGCGGCCATGCCCGCCGCCGCCTGCGCTTTGCCGCGGGCGAGGCGCGCATGCAGGTCAAATTCCCGCTCTCTCTTTGGCGCCACCGGGCGGCGGTGTTTCGCGTCACCGCCGCGTGGGAGATTTACTAGATCAATATTGGTTCAGATTGAGTCGACAGACGTAAGCTAAACCAATGAAATTGATCGTTAAAATATAACTAGAGCGGGGTGCGTCATAACGCATCCCGCTCTAAGCGTCGCGGTCGGGCAGGGGCTCCTGGCGCGGCGCCGGGGCTTCCCCTTTCCCGCGATGCCTCTCGATTAGTGCGAGCATGACGGGGAGTGCGCCGAGCACCATGGGGAACTGGACGATTAGTCCTGAGATGATGGCGATGGCGAGGGGCTGTTGCATTCCGGCGCCCTGGCCGAGCTTGAGGGCGAGGGGGAGGAGGGTGAGGATGGCGGCCAGTGTGGTCATGGCGATGGGGCGCAGGCGGGTTGTGGCGGCTTGCATCAGCGCCTCGCGGAGTCCGAGGTCTGGGAGGAGCCTCTGGAATTCGGAGACGTAGAAGATCGCCATTTCCGTGGCGATGCCGATGATCATCACCAGCCCCATGAGGGCGGTGATGTTGAGGGGGATGCCGGTGACATAAAGCCCGGCGAAGACCGCGCCGGTGGAGAGCAGCGACAGGCCCATCACCGTCGCCGCCCAGCTGAAGCGCTCATAGAGAAACAGCAGCAGCAGGAATTCGGCGGCCAGCGCGGCCAGAAACACCCGCAACAGCCCGGCGAAGGCCGCCTGCTGCTGGGCATAGATGCCGCCCAGCGTGTAGGTCACGCCTGGCCCCAGCACGCCGGGCCTGGCCAGCGCCGCCTTCACATCCGCGATCCCGGCATTCAGCCCCCGGCCATCGAGGCGCGCCGTCACATCCACCACCTGGGCCAGATTATCGCGCGTGATCTCGGGCTGCCCCTGCTCGACCCGGAAGCGCGCCACCGTTCCCAGCGGCACCAGCGCCCCGCTGGGGGTGCTGATCGGCAGGCGCGCCAGGGCATCGGTATTATCGGCGAGCCCCGGATCCATGCGCACCCGGATCCCGCGCGCGATCAGCGTGCCCTGTGTCTGCCCGGCCAGGCTGCCGGCCAGGGCGGTGTCGAGCTGGGCGGTAATGGCCGCGGGGTCGAGCCCGCGCAGCGCCGCGCGCACGGGGTCTATGGTGATGTCGATGGCATCGCCCGCCGGCGTCACGCCATTGACCACCGAATTGACCCCCTTGATCGGGGTGATGGCCGCGGCCACGCGCTGGGCGGCGGCGGCGAGCGCGGCAAAGCTGGTGCCCGCCAGCCGCACATCGATCGGCTGGGGCACGCCGGTCATGTCGCCCAGCTCATCGCCGATCAGCTGGTGCAGGTCCGGGCTCACGCCCGGTACCTGGGCGGCGATCTCATCGCCGATGCGGTTCATCACCTCATCCACCCCCGGCCGCTGCCCCTGGGGCACCAGATGCACCACGATGTCGCCGGTATTGGGCTCGGCCAGATCGCCGCCAAACCCCGCCCCGATGCGCGTGGAAAAGCTCGCCACCGCCGGATCGGCGCGCAAAATCCCCTCCACCTGCCCAATCTCGCGCGCCGTCTCGCCAAGCGAGGTGCCGGGATTGGTCTGGTAATCGAGCACAAACCCGCCCTCGTCGATGTCGGGCATGAAGCCGGTGGGCACATAGGCCAGGCTCAAGCCCCCCACGGCCGCCACCGCCACCCCGATCCCGGCCACCCAGAGCGGCCTGGCGAACAGCCGCTCCAGCACCCGCCGGTGGCCGCGGCTCAGCCGGTCCTCGCCGCCCTCGTGCAGCCCCTTGAAATCCACCAGCCGCTCGGCCAGCAGCGGCACGATGAACGCGGTCAGCGCCCAGGAGGCCAGCAGCGTCGCCGCCATGGTGAGCGAGAGCGCCTTGAAAAACGTGCCGGTGACGCCCGAGAGAAACCCCAGCGGCGCGAACACCAGCAGCGTCGCCGCCGAGGAGCCGGTGAGCGGGCGCCAAAACAGCGCGCCCGCGCCCATCACCCAGCCATGGCCGAGCTTGCCCGCCGAATATTTGGCCAGATGCTCGATCATCACGATGACGTCGTCGATCACCAGCCCGACCGACGCCGCCAGCCCTCCCAGCGTCATGATGTTGAAGCCGAGCCCCAGCACAGAGAGCACCAGCACCGCCGCCGAGAGCGCCGCCGGCACGATCAGCAGCGCCAGAAACGTCACCCGCAAATCACGCAAAAACGCGAACAGCACCAGCCCGGCCAGCGCCACCCCGATCACGATCGCATCGCGCACCGAGGCCGCCGAGGCCGTCACCAGCGTGCTCTGGTCATACCAGGTGCTGAGCGCGATGCCCGGCGGCAGCTGGGGCGCGAACGCCCTGAGCGCGGCCCGCGCGGCCTTGGCCACCGCCACCATGTTGCCGCCCGGCTGCAAAAACAGCAGCACCGTCACCGCCTGCTTGCCATTGGCCGAAACACGGTAAAGCTGCGGCATGGCGCCCAGCCGCACGCTGGCCACATCGCCCACCCGCACCACCCCGCCCGGGCCGCCGCGCACCACCACCCGCGCCACGTCGGCCGCGCTTTGCAGCGGGTTGTCGGCCATCAGCAGATAAAGCAGGTCATGGTCGCTCACCTGCCCCACCGCCTGCAGCACATTCGCATTGGCGATGGCGTTGTTCAGGTCGGTCAAGGTCAAATGATAGGCCGCCAGCCGCGCCGGGTCCGCCTGCACCTCGATCTCGCCGGTATCCCCGCCCTGCACCTGCACCTGGCTCACCCCCGGCACCCCCGAGAGCAGCGGCACCAGCCGCAGCCGGGCCAGATCCTGCAACGTCACCGGCGCCACCTTGTCCGAGGTCAGGGCAAAGGCCAGAAACGGAAACACCGTCGGGTCCATGTGCAGCACCTGGTAGCTGGTGCCCGCCGGCAGGCTGGGCAGCAGCTGGGCAATCGCCCCCTGCACCGCCTGGGTGGCGCCGGTCATGCGCGTGCCCCAGCTGAAATCCACCAAAATCTCCGCGGACCCCCGCGACGTGGTGGAGTTCACATCCACCACCCCCGGCACCGCCCGCACCGCCTGCTCGATCGGCTGGGTCACCTGCGCCACCATCTGCTGGGCCGGCTGGCTGCCCGTGTCCACCATCACCCGCACGCGCGGAAAATCGGCATGCGGGTAGAGCCCGATCGGCAAGGAAAACGCCGACCACAGCCCCGCCACCGCCACCAGAAACGCCAAGCTCAGCGCCGAGCGCCGGTGGCGTTCCAGCCAAACCTGCAACATCATGGCGCGGCCCGCACGGCCATGCCATCGCTCAGCTGGTACGCCCCGGTGGTGATCAGCGGCCCCGTCACCGCAAAGCCCGGCTTGAGCACCAGCTCACCGCCGCTCGGGCCCAGCACCGTCACATTCACCCGGTGCGCCAGCCCGTCGCGGCCCTGCTCAAAAATATAATCCCCCGCCTCGTCGGTCTGCACCGCGTCGCGCGGCACGCCATAGCCGGTGAGCGTGCCGGCCTGGATGCGCGCCCGCACCCCCTCGCCGATCGGCGCGGGCGCGGGCAGGGCCAGCAGCACATCCACCAGCCCGGTCTGCGCGTCCAGCGCGGCCGCGCGCGCGCTCACCGTCGCGGCCAGGGCGCGGTCATCGTCGAGCAGCGTCACGCTGGCCGGCGCCCCCGGCGCGATCCCCCCCGCCTCGGCCAGCGGCACGCCCAGCTGCGCCTGCCCGCCACCGGCGGCGGCCAGGGTGAACAGGGCCGTGCCGGCCGGCAGGTCGGCGCCTTGCGTGGCGCTGAGCGTGGTGATCACCCCGGCCACGGGGGCCTTGAGCGCATAGCCGGTGCCCGCCCCCGTCTCGGTGAGCGCCAAAAGCTGCGCGCGGGCATCGCCCAGCGTCTGGCCGGCGGCGGCCAGATCGGCGTTGGTCGCCAGATGCTGGGCCAGCAGCGCCTGGGTATGGGCCAGCCCGGCCTGGGCGGCGGCCACGGCGTTTTGGGCCTTGCGCAGATCGGCCGCCGCCTGCGGATCGGGCGCGATCTCGGCCAGAACCTGCCCGCGCGCCACCGCCGCGCCCTGGGTCACCGTCACCCGCCCGACAATCCCGGCCGCCGGCAGCAAAATCTGGCGCGCCGCCGCGCCCGCCACCACGCTGCCCTCCGCCTCCACATCGCGCGGCCAGCTGCCCAGCCGCAGCGCCGTGGTGGCCACCGCCACGCTGGGCGTGGGGTCGGGGGGCGTTTGCGCCCGCGGCCGCAGGCTCAGCCAGCCGCCCAGCGCCACCACGCCCAGCACGGCGCCGGCCATCAACTTCTTGTTCATGCCTCAGGCTCCGTCACCGGCGGCAGGCCGATGCCCGCCATCGTGGCCAGCGAGAGCGTGGCCGTGTCGATCTGTTCATGCAAAAGCACCGCCGTGCGCCGCCGCTCCCCCGCCGCGACGATGAAATCCGTCTCCGCCCGCGCATCCAAGGTGCCGGCGGCAAAGGCCGCCCGCGCCGCCGCCGCCGCCCGCCCGGCGCTCGCCGCCGCCGCATCGGCCCGCGCCGCCTCCGGCCCCAGCCGGGCCAGCGTGGCGTTCAGGCTCATCACCCCGGCCGCCGCGTCGTCCAGGCTGGCCTGGTATTGCGCGCGCAGCACCGCGCGCGTGGCCTCGGCCGCCGCGATGGCCGGGCGGTTATGCGAAAACAGCGGCAAGGTGAGCGAGAATTGCGGCCCCGCGCTCACCACGTCGGACGTGTCGCGCCCACCCGCCGCCCCCAGGCTCACCGGCAGAAACTGCGCCAAAATCGCCGAGCGGAGCTTGGCATCGGCCTGCTCATAGCCATAGCGCAGCGCGATCAGGTCGGGCCGGCGCGTGGGCAGGCTGCCCAGCGCCAAGCGCGCCTCGGCCGGGCTGATTGCCGGCGGCGCCCCAGGCGCGATGGACAGCGCCGTGCCCGGCGCCAGGTCGAGCAGCCCGTCCAGCTGGTCCAGATCCTGGGCGCGGGTGGCGGCGGCGCTGTTTTGCGCATCCTCCACCCCCGCCAGCGCCGCCGCCACCGCCGACTGGTCGGCCAGCGTCAGATTGCCCGCCGCCACCGCCGCCGCCACCGCCGCGCTCTCGGCGCGCAGGGCGGCATCGTCGCCGTTCAGCGAGGCCAAAACCGCGTCATCGGCGCGCAGGCTCACGCAAAGCTGCTCGGCCTGCGCCGCCACCTGCCATTCCTGCCACAAAATCCCGGCATCCACCTGCCTCACCCCGGCCTTGGCCGCCGCGCGGTCGGCCCGGTAGGTCACCAGCGCCGAAAGATCCTCCGTCAACCCCGCCGAAATCGCCGGCATCGCCCCAGGGCCGCCAAGCAGCGCCGCGAACCCGCCGCTCAACACCGGATCAGGCGGCCGCCCGGCCGCCAGCAGCTCCGCAGAAGCCACACCCCGCGCCGCCCGCGCCGCCACCAGCGCCGGGTCATCACGCACCGCCAGCGCCCCAACAGCCCCCACCGTCAACAAACGCCCCCCCCCAGGCGCCAAATCAAAAGCCGCCCCAACCCCCAAGGGCAACGGATGATAAACCGTACAACCAAACAACGCCGCCAGGCATGAAAACCGCCCGTAACGCACCAAAACCCGAACCGCCTTCATTCCCTGCCAGCCTGCCTTTTAGGACTTCAGCGTCTTGAGGTAGGCAATGATGTCTTGCGCCTCGGACTGTGTCAGCTTGCCGCGCCAGGCGGGCATGGGCGCATCGAGCGGCTCGTCGGTTTCGTCGCGCGCATCGAGAATGGCACGCAGCAGCAGCTTGTCGCTGTTGTGATAGGTTGTCTCGAGACCGGGGGCGCGCAGATCGGCGGAAACAGCGTTGCCGAAATGAACGCCGCCCGCGCCGCTGGCCAGATGGCACGCGCTGCAATGCGCCAAGAAAAGTGTTTTACCCTGCTCGACATTCTGCGCCTCGGCCACCGAAGACAGCGACGCGCACAGAACCAGCCCCATCATCACGCCCCGTATCACCGTTCCATTCCTTTCCTGATCGACCCTCAGTTTACGAAAAACCACGCCGCCACTCCAGAGCGTATGAGCTGGCTTTCTCATGAAGTTACTGCAAACTTCGTGTCATGCTTCATCCCGGCCCTGGGTTGAACCGCGCCAATGCGGGCAGCTCGGCCCTGACGCGCAGGCCGGGATGATTGTCGAGCAGCGCAACGGTGCCATCATGCATGGTGATGATGGCGCGAATGAGCGGCAGGCCAAGACCATGACCCACGCTGTGGCGGCTGCTGTCCAACCGCACGAAGCGCTGGAACACGCGCTCGCGCTCCGCTTCTGGAATTCCCCTGCCAGAATCTGCCATTTCGATCCGCGCCAGACCGTCTGACGTGAGCGACAGGGACAGGTGCATCGCCGTTCCTGGCGGGCAATGACGGATGGCGTTTTCGATGAGATTGACCAGCATCTGCACCAGCAAGGCATGATCGCCCCGCACCCAGAGGGGAGATGGCGCCTCGACCGTGAACACCTGCCCCTCATCGGCCGCGACATCCACGAACTCCTCGCCAACCGCGCGGACCAGCGCCCCCAGATCGAGCACCGTGAAACCGCCTTGCATGGCCCCCGCTTCAACTTCGGCCAGCCGCAAAAGCGCGGCAAACATGGAGATGACAATATCCGTCTGGGCGAGCGCGGCTTCCAGTTCGGCCCGCAACTGGGCGTCGTGGCGCGCCTCCGCACGGCGCGCGATGCGCTGCAAACGCTCCTGCAGCCGGGCCAGCGGCGCGCGCAAATCATGGGCGATGTCGTTGGTCACCTGCCGCGCGTTTTCCACGAGGCGCTCGAGCATGTCGAGCACGTTGTTGAGATCCTTGGTGAGCACATCGAGCTCGTCGTCGATGCCGTAGGATTCTATCCGGCGCGACAGGTCGCCGGTCATGATGTCGGCGCTGGCATCCGAAATCGCCCGCACGCGCTTGAGGCTGTAGCTCGCGATTGTCATGCTGGCCAGCAGGCCAAGCCCGATCATGGCGCCGAACACGATGGCGAAAATGACCGCGATGTGGCGATTGAGCGCGGCGAAAACCGAGGCATCCTCGCCGATGAACAGCATGTCGCCATCGGCCAATGGCGTGCCGATGCCATCGATTCGTGAAACGCCCGCGGGCATCGAGGGGTCTTGCAGACGGGTGATGCTGTGCCAGGTTCCGGGATGATCGGGCATGGGCATCGAGGCCACGATGATGTTGCCGCCCTTGCCGGCCAGCGCGTAAAATGTGTGGCCCACGCCCTGCTTGATGGTGAGCTGGATTTCGCGCGCCACCGAAAGCTGATCGGACACGGCGTCGGAGAGTATGTCCTCACGGTCTCCCGCGACGATGGGCGCAAGCTCCTGGTGCGCGGCCAGGCCCGTGGCCACATAAATCAGCGCGAACACGATGACCGCGCCGACGACGGAAAACAACGTGCCCAGAACGGCCAGCCTGAAGCTGGCCATGCGCACAAGCCTGCCGCGCTCGGGCGCTGCGCTCACACCGGGCCATCCGTAACGATGCGGTAGCCAGAGCCGCGAATGGTCTGGATCAGCTCCCGCGGAAATCCCCGGTCGATCTTGAGGCGGATGCGGCAAATGTGAGATTCGACCAATTTTGTTTGTGGATCAAAATGATAATCCCACACCTCCTCGAGCAGCATCGTGCGTGTGACCACCACGCCGGCATTGAGCATCAGATACTCGAGCAACCTGAATTCGCGCGGCTTGAGGGGAATGCGCTGCTCGCCTCTCAGCGCGCTTTGGGTCAGGCGGTTGAGCGTCAGATCCGCGACTTTAAGCAGGCTTTGATCGGACCGGAACACCTTGCGGCGGCGCACCGCCTCGACACGCGCCAGCAATTCGGGCACCGCGAAGGGCTTGACGATATAATCATCCGCCCCCGCGCGCAGGCCGCGCACGCGCTCATCCACGCGGCCGAGCGCGGTGATCATGATCACCGATGTCGCGATCTGCATGGAGCGCAATGCCTGAACCACGCCCAGCCCATCGAGGTGTGGCAACATGCGGTCGATCAGGAAGAGGTCAAAATCCCCGGTGGCGGCTTGCATCAACCCGTCGCGGCCATTTGCCGCCAGCGCCACCTCGTAGCCTTCGGCTTCCAGCTCACCGGCCAGAAAGCCGCTCATGTCTTCATCATCCTCGATGAGCAAAATCCGCATCAGTGGCTCACATTTTCAAGCGCGCGCGCCCTGGTCGGCGGGCCGAACGCGCCAATGATGATGATTGCGATCGCCATGGTCACGCCAATGAACACCGCGATCGCCGGCACACCGCCATTATTGAGAAAATACCCAACCGCCAGCCCGGCAAACGCCGCCGACAGACGGCTCCAGGAATAAACGAACCCGACGCCGCGCGCGCGCACATGGGTTGGAAACAGCTCGGCCTGGTAGGCATGAAAGGCGCTCGACATGACATTCGCCGCCACCGTGAACAAGACCCCGAAGCTGACGATCTCCACCGCCCCGCCCGAGAGCGCGAAACCCAGCATGAACAGGCCCATGAGGCAAAGCGAGATCACGATCTGCACCGAGCGCTCGATGCGGTCCGCCACCAGCAGCGTGAGCAGCGGCCCCAAAGGGTTGGCCAGCGCGATGATGAACGAGTACTCCAAGCTGCTGGTGAAGGCGATGCCACGGGCGATGAGCAGCGTCGGCACCCAGGCGGCGAAGCCGTAGAACCCGACCACCTGGCCGATGTTGAAGATGCTCATCATCAGCGTCCGCTCGGCGTAGCGGGGCGAGAGCAGCTCGAAGAAACTTCCTCTCGCGGTGCGCTCTGGCGGCAAAATTTCAGGCGTGGGCAGGGTGTTTCCGGGTTTCACCGCCGCCCGCTCAAGCGCGGCCACAATGGCCTCCGCCTCATCCTCGCGCCCATGCAGCGCCAGCCAGCGTGGACTTTCGGGCAACGCCCGGGCCAGCCACAAGGCAACGGGAATACCGACCGCGCCCAGCAGAATAACGATGCGCCAGCCCTCGAGCGTGCCGATGCGGTAAGGCACAAGAACCCAAGACAGCCAGGCTACAACAGGAACGATTGCAAACGTGATGGTCTGGTTCAAGGCAAAAGCCCGCCCCCGGAAGGCCGCGGGCACAAGCTCGGCGAGATACGCATCCATGACCACAAGCTCAAGGCCAAAGCCCAACCCCGCGGCAAAACGCCAGACAATCAGCCCCTCGCCGGTGTGCTGCAGCGCCATGATGACGGAACAGACCAGATACCAAAGGATGGAGCCGATGAACACCGTGCGCCTGCCAAAGCGGTCGGCCAATGGTGACAGGCACAGCGCGCCAACCCACAAGCCCGCGAACAGGCAAAACACATAGCTCGCGCTATCTGCGATTGAAATGGAGCTGAGCGCGGCGAACACGCCTTGGCTCGACGGCGAAAACAGGCCGCTCGCGCCGATCGACGGCACAAGATAGCCTGTTTGAAACACCGAATAAAATTCAAACATCCCGCCCAAGGATATCAGCACCACCAGGCGCCAGATCGTCCATGCTGCCGGCAACCGGTCAAGCCGGGCGGCAATCTTTGCGGCAGCCGCCGTCGTCATGGCTGCGTCGTTCCTCCAGTTTATTGTTTTTTATCTTAGTGTCTCGCAGCGCCTTTCGGCAACCGCAAAAAAGCGGGGTGACGGCACACCAAGCCGCCACCCCCAAGGGAGCGTTACTGTGAATAGCCCTCCAACTTGTTGGCGGCGATCACGTATTGCGGATCCCAGGTCGCGCTGAGGTCGACCGGGCCGGAAATCTTGCCGGCGAGCTTCTCGACATCGAGCACTTTTTCGGGGCCGCCGGGCGGCATCATGCCATCAGGCAGGAACTGGCCTTTATCCTTGGCCAAGGCGGCGACATATTGCGCCTCGGTGGTCAACGGGTTGGTCACGAAATCAGGCGGCAGGTGATCGGCGATGTCCTGGGCGCTGTGCGTGTCGATCCAGTGCATGGTGGCGACCATGGCATCAACCACCGCCTGGGTCTCCTGCGGATGCGCCTTCACCCAATCTGCGCGGGCCAGCACCGCGGCCGCGGGCCAGGCACCGCCCAGCCATTTCTCGGCGCCCGCCGTGGTCGCCAGGTCAATGCCCGAATAGCCGAGCTTCATGGTCTCGATCGCGTTCACGGTGGGCTGGGTTGTCATGCCGCACACGATACGATTATTTTGCAGCGCGCTGACCAATGTCTGGCCGGCGCCGACACCGACGCGGGTGAAGTCCTGGGTGGAGAGATGATAACGCGCGGCGAGGTAGAGGGTGAGATCGTCCGTGCCCGAGCCCAGATCGGTCACGCCGACGGACTGGCCCTTCCAATCGGCGGGCGAGGAAACGCCCGAATTGGTGGCGCACATGATGCGCTCGCCGGGCGCACCGGAAAGCTGGGCGACATCGACGACATCCTTGCCGTGAAGCTGGAAGTCGATGGTGTGGACATACCAGACGCCCGCGAAATCAACCTGGCCGGAGACCATCGCATCCTCGGCACCGATGCCGCCTTCCTGCTCGGTCGAGAGCACCATGTTGACACCGTATTTCTTGAAAAACCCAAGATCCTCGGCGAGCTGGTAGGGCAGGTAGATCTGCTTGTCGATCCCGCCGACCATCATGGTCACGGTCGGCATCTGGGTCGCATCCTGGGCATGGGCGGCCGGCACATGGGCCGCCAGCGCGGCGAGGGCCGTTGCCGTCAGCAGGAGTTTACGTGTGGTCTTGGCAAACATTTATTCGTCTCCTCAGTGTTGTTGTTTCAAATTCCGCCGGCTTCGTTTTCACTTGCCCGCGCCGGACGCCATGCCAGTAGCCGCTTCTCGGCCATCGCCATGAGCCCTTCGGCGCTGATCGCTATGATGCCGATGATCAGCATCGCACCGAACACACCATCCGTATCGAAATTGTTCTGCGCGGTGGCGATGACCAGGCCAAGCCCATGCTGGGCGCCCAGAAACTCGCCGACGATCGCGCCAATGATCGAGAACCCCAGCGCCACGTGCAGGCTGGCGATGATCCATGAGGTCGCCGAGGGCACCACCACATGCCAGACAACCTCCAACCGCGAGGCCCCGAGAATGCGGGCATGGTTGACGAGGTTGCGGTCCACGCTCTTCACGCCCTGATAAGCGTTGAAGAACACCACGAAAAACACCAGCACCGCCGCCAGCATCACTTTCGAGGGCAAGCCAAGCCCCAGCCAGATGACGAAGATCGACCCCAGCACGATGCGCGGCAGCGCATTCACCACCTTGATGTAGGGCGTGAGAATATCGGAGAGCAGCGGAATTTCGCCCAGCAGCACGCCGAAAAACACCCCCGCGGTCACGCCGGCGAAAAAGCCGAGCAGGGATTCCTCCATCGTCACCCATATTTGATACCAAAACGAACCATAGGCGGTGCCGTGGGTAAACCAATCCGCCAGGCGCTCGATGATGCCGAGCGGCGAACCGGCGAAGAAGGGGTCTATGATTTTGTAATCCGTGAGCAACTGCCAAGCCCCCACGATAAACACCAGCGTGCCCACGCGCCCGGCCAGCACCAGCTTGCGGTAACGCGCCGCGCGCATACGGGCCAGCTTCGCGACATCGATCTCCTGCGCGCCGCTCATTTGTCGCCTGCCTTGCGCGCCGCCGCCATGGCATAGGAGCGCTCAACCTCTTCACGCAGGGAGGTCCATATCATTTTGTACAACTCCAGAAATCTTGCATCGAAGCGGATATCTTGAATCTGTCCGCGCGGGCGCGGCAGATCGATTTCAAAAACATCCTTCACCGTGGCGGGGCCAACCGTCATCACCACCACCTGATCCGCGATGGCGATCGCCTCCTCGAGATCATGCGTGACAAACATCACGGACGGACGGCTCTGCTCCCACAGGCGCATCAGCTCATTGGTCATGATCGCGCGCGTCTGCACATCGAGGGCGGAGAAGGGCTCGTCCATCATCAGCAGAGACGGGTTGTTGATCAGCGTCGCCGCCAGTTGCACGCGCTTGCGCATGCCGCCTGAAAGCTGGTGCGGATAATGTTCCTCGAAACCGGAAAGCCCGACGGTCGCCAGCCATTCGCGGGCCTGCGCGCGCGCCTCGGTTTTCGAAGCGCCGCGCAGCTGCGGCCCAAGCGCGACA
Source organism: Pseudomonadota bacterium (assembly GCA_021781835.1). Taxonomy (GTDB): domain Bacteria; phylum Pseudomonadota; class Alphaproteobacteria; order Acetobacterales; family Acetobacteraceae; genus Acidocella. The sequence continues at coordinate 15,130 of JAJXWD010000042.1, forward strand.
TTGGCGATGACCGGCTTCCAGGGCAGCAGGGCATCGTGTTGAAACACGAAGCCCACGCCTGGGGTTATGCCATCCACCTGGCGGCCGCCGACATGAACGGTGCCCGCGCTCGGGGTGTCCAGCCCCGAGGTCAGCGTCAAGGTGGTCGATTTACCGCAGCCCGTGGGGCCCACGATGGCGCAGAATTTTCCCGCGCCGATCTTCAGGTTGACATCACGGATCGCGGTCATCGCCTGGCCGGTGGGTGTCACGAATCTCTTCGTGACACCGGCCAGAACAATATCGCCGCCGCTTGTTGGTTTACTCATCATAGACAGCCTTTCGACCTCCAGCTTGAAGTTCCGGGTTTTTCTCAGAAATGCCATACGCCACCAAACAAGACCTTGGCCGCGTTCTGGGGCGCCACGCCGGTTGATTTCTGATATTGCTTCTGACCAAGCCAGAACTCGACGCCGACATCGGCCGTGGGAACCACCTGCCAGAGCAGATTGGCCGCCACGGTCTTGGTGGCGACGGCGTTTGACGTATCGGCTGGCAGGAAGGCCGCCAGATTGTCGTGGTTATAGCCAATGGTGACGGTCGAGCGCAGGGTCGGCATCCAGAAATGCTGGTAGTAAAGCGCGAAGCCCTGGTCGTCCTGGAGCTTGGTCTGAATCGTCTGCGGCGTGCCGGTGGTGCCGTTATTGACCGCGAGAACCGAGGCGACGTTGCCGCCGAAATCATCGGGGATGTAGCGCCCGATCGAGCCGGTCCAGTACTGGCCGCCGATATTGTCCTGGCCAAAGGCGGTGGCGAGCGCGCCGAGATTGACCTGCGCGCCGATGATGGTGGCGCCGGTCACATGGCTGGAGCGATGGCCATACCCGTCCTCATAGGCGATATCGCGCAGCACGCCGGAAAGCTGCAGATGCAGCAGATCGGTGGTGTACTGATAACGGAGGCTGAAATCGGGCATCGGCTCGGTCTTCGAGGCGACCTCGATGTTATCGCGCGTGTCCTGATAGCCAGATTGCGGGTTTTCAGCCGCCAGGCTGACGATGCTCGTCTTGTTCGCCGTCCAGGTATAGCGCAGCTGCTCGGTGCGCTCGGCGGGCAGGCCGGCGGGGCCGGCGAAATCCATGGTCTCGGGCGTGTCGTTATTGTCGATGAAGTTGGAGTTCATCATGCCGAGCGCGAACGGGCCGATGGTGCCGTAGGCGAACACGATACGCGCCGAGTATGAGTTATTCTGCAACGCCTGATTATAGTCGCCGCCATTGACAAAGCCCCACAGGTCGATGGCGAAATTGGTCGTGATGGGGCCGTAATCAGATGGCGTGCTGCTCTGCACGACAAGGCGCGAGACCTTGCTGTTGAACTGGAAATCCCCCTTGGTCGCGCTGCGGGCGGGGCCGCTCGGGTCGAGATTGCCGATCGAGAATTTGGGGCCCAGATTCTCGGTCGGGTTATATTCACCCTGCAAATTGACAAAGCCGCTGATGCGGATCGACGTGTCCGTGCCGGGCACGATGAAGGAGCCGGGCAGGACGCCCTTGGTGACATAGGTGGTATTGAGGCTTTGCTGCTCGGCTCGCAGGGGGGCGAGCCCGGGCTGGCTGGCGGCGGCGGCGTTGGCCGCGGCAATCTGCGCCTCTTCCCTGGTCTGGCGCACTTCCAGCGATTGCGCATCGGCCTTGCGCTGCGCGGTCTCTGCCTGCTCCGCCGCGCGCTCGCGGGCTTGCTGCGCCTCAACGGACTGCAGCTTGGCGGAAATCGCCGTCAACTGTGCCGACAGGCTGTTGATCTGGCCCTGCATGTCGGTGGCGGATTGCGCATGTGCCGCCATTGGCAGACACAACGCAATCACGGCAGCCGAACTCATCAAGCCTGGGCGTAACCCGAATCTCATTATTATCCTCCCGAATTGCCTTTTTCAGCCGTGCGTCTTGGTTCGCTACGGTGAACGGACTATCGGGCGGATGCCTTCCCCCATTCGTGTCACGAAGTTTGTAAAATTTTAATGTTGTGGTTTTTGCGGCCCCTGCGCCGCCACGGCCATCACCACCCCGCGGCCAATGCCGAACATGCGCAGCACAATATCCTCGCCCAGCAAATGGTGCAGCGCGGCCATGGCCGCATGGCCCAGCAGATAAGCCCACATCAGGTTGGCCACGGTGCTGTGGACATCGAGCACCAGCCCGGAAATGGCCGCCGCGGGCCAGAGAAAATAGACCGTGCCGGTGATCGCCATGGCCGCCACCGTGAGCAGGCCGAGCCCGTGAATCGCGCTGGCCAGGGCGCCGTCCGGCGCGCTCACCAGCTCGCCCTGCCAAAGCCCGCGCGCCTGGGAGAGGGCATCTTGCCCAACCGCCCGGATGGCGCGCGCCGAAAACCAGGGCACCAGCCGCGCCAGCTTGGTCTCGCCATGGCGGAACAAGGCCCAGAGCCAAAACAGCGTCACCAGCGCCGCGCTCCCCAGCCCGGCATATTCATGCACCAGCAACAGCCCCGATGCCCCCTGCCCCCGCACCGGGTCGCTCATGAATTCGCTGCTGGCCAGCTGGCCGATGACGCTGAGCAGCAGCCCCCCATGCAAAAGCCGCGTGGCCAGCGAGCGCCTCTCCCTCTGCCCGGCGGCGCGGTAAACAGCCTTTGGCGAAAACAAGGCGCGGGCCAGAATCTGGCGGGGGGTAATCAGGCTCATCCACTCTCTCATTGCTGAAAACATATATTGACGCGACGTGCTTATCGCACGGAAAGCTTACAAGCACCTGACAGCCCGGCCGCGCGGCCTTATCTTGCCGGCACGGTGCCTGGAGGGGCGAGGAGGCGGGCGTGAAGCTGCTGGTGGTCGAGGATGAGCCGGAACTGGGCAGGCTGCTGCGCACCGCGCTCGAGCGCGCGGGCTTTGCCGTTGACCTGGCCCCCCGCCTGCGCGAGGCGCGCGGCTTTCTCGCCGTCGCCGGTTATGATGCCGCCGTGCTCGACCTGTCCTTGCCCGATGGCGACGGGCTGTCTCTGCTCGCCACGCTGCGCCGCGCCGGGGCGGGGCTGCCGGTGCTGATTCTGACCGCCCGCGATTCGCCCGAGGACCGCGTGCACGGGCTCAATGCCGGCGCCGATGATTACCTCGTCAAGCCGTTTCATTTGCCCGAGCTGGTCGCGCGCATCCGCGCCCTGCTCCGCCGCCCCAGCGCCGCGCTGGGACTCACCCTCACCCTTGGCAATCTCGCGCTCGACACGGCCAGCCGCCAGGTGCTGGTGGGCGGGCAAACCCTGCCCCTCTCCCCGCGCGAGGTTTCGGTGCTGGAGCTGTTGCTGCGCCACCAGGGCCAGGTGGCCTTGCGCGCCTCGCTCGAGGAGCGGCTCTATGGCATGGACCGGGAGTTTACCCCCAACGCGCTGGAAGTGCTGATCCACCGGCTGCGGCGGCGGCTGCAAGAGGCCGGCGCCAGCCCACTGATCCATACGATTCGCGGGGTCGGCTATCTCATGGCCCTGCCCGCATGACCATGCCGCCAGAAGCCGGACCCCGCCCATGGTCCCTCACCTCGCGGCTGGCCTGGCGGCTGGCGGTGGTGACGCTGTGCGCCATTTTGCTCGCCGCCGGCGCCGTGGCCCGGCGCACCCTGGCCGAGCTGCGCGACCTCGACGACGCCGCCATGCAGCAGCAAGTGCGATTCCTGATCCACAACCTGCCCGCCGCCACAACCCCCTTCACCCTGCCCGCCGCCATCATCGACCGGTTCCGCTTCTCAGACGATGACACGCTGTTCCTCATTTTGGGCACCGACGGGCAGCGCCTCTCCACCTCGAATCCGGGGGAAGCCGACATCGTGGCGCCGCTTCTGCCCCGCCCGCTGGGTGGCGGGTTTTTTCTGGTGCCGCCCCTGCCCGGCCATCCCCGTGGCCTGCTGGGCTTTGCCGCCCCCGACCACGGGCGGCTTGTGGTGCTGGTGCAGGGGAGGACCCAGGTGGCCACCATCATAGACGGGCTGACCACCCAGTTTCTCGGCACCGCCATCTGGCTGCTGCTGCCGCTGGGCCTGCTCATGCTGGGGGTGAGCATCTTCACGCTGCGCAATGCCTTGCGGCCGCTCACCACCGCCTCCGCCGCCGCCGCCCAGATTCGGCCCGGCGATACCGGCAGCCGCTTGCCGCTCGCCGGGCTGCCGCGGGAAATCACCCCCCTGGTGACGGCCGTGAACGACGCCCTGAACCGGCTCGAGCTGACCATCGCCGCCCAGCGTGGCTTCATGGCCCAGGCCGCGCACGGGCTGCGCACGCCCCTGGCCGTGCTCTCCGCCCGCATAGACACCCTGCCCGACACGCCCGAAACCCAGGGCCTGCACCAGGATATAGACCGGATGAGCCGCCTGCTCTCGCAATTGCTGGGCATGGCGCGGCTGGAAAGCCTGCCGCTCCGGCTGAACGAAACCATCGAGTTGCATGACGTGGCGGAAGCCGCCATTGCCGGGCTGGCGCCCCTGGCGGTGCAAGACGGGGTGGAGCTGGCCCTGACCGGCGCGGCCTCGCTCATGGTTACCGGCAACCATGCCGCCCTGGTGCTGGCGCTGACCAACCTGATCGAAAACGCCCTGGGCTACGCGCCGCCGGGCACCAGCGTTGAGGTCATCCTCCAGCCCCCGGCCAGCCTCATCGTCCGCGACCGCGGCCCGGGCATCCCACCCGCCGAGGCGCAACGGCTGCTCCAGGCTTTCGAGCGCGGCGCCAATGCCAAACAAGGCGGCGCCGGGCTGGGGCTGGCCATTGTCTCGGAAATCGCCACCGCCCATGGCGGCCATGTGCGACTCGCGCCCCGGCCGGGCGGCGGGGCCGAAATCGAGCTTGCCCTCGGCAAATGACCCGGCGCGGAGGCGGCTATAAAGCCGTTTCCACCCAGGCCAGACCTTCCCGGCCATATAAAAACCCGTTCTGCCACGGGCGCTCGCCGGTCAGCCCGCGCAGGGCGTCCTCGGCCGCCTCGGCCGACAGGGCGCCGGTGAGCGTGGCCCGGTGCAGCCGCGCGACCTCGACCATGTCGATATCTTGCGGCGAGAGCCGGAAATGCGTGACCCCCAGGGCCTGCAAGGCGCGCAAATTGCGCAGCTGCACCATATAGCCGCTCGACAAGGTTTGGGTGCCGTTGACCGAGAGCACTTCCCGCCCGTCGATCGTCTCGGCGGGCTGGCCGTCGGGGTCGAGGCCGCATACGAACTGGCAGGAATCCTTGGTCAGCCCGTGGGAGCGCGCATGGTAGCAGCGCATCGCCACCGAGAGCGGCTGGCGGCCGAATATCTGCAATTCCGTTTCGCCGCCGCGCGCCGCCAGCACGCCGATGGCGCGGGCAGAAACCTCCACCGGCAGCACCACGCGCACCGCCCCGCCCTTGACCAGCACATCATACGTGCCCTCGTTGAACACGTTGATATAGGGGCCAATGACATGCGGGCGGCCAAACAGCTCGTGCAGGCTGGCGGCGTCATTTACCTCGACCAGGGCGCCGCTGGCGGCCAGCTGGCGCACGGCCTCCATTTCCCGGTCATCGGTGACCACCGCCAGGGTCGAGCGCACCACCTGCTTGCCCGCCGCCGCCAGCCGGCTCAGCACGGCCGGCACATGCGCGGCATAAAGCGGCTCGCGCTTGGCGCACACCACCTCGCCCAGATACACGCAGTCAATATCCGCCTCGTCGGCGATGCGGAAATAGAAATCGCGCCATTTCGCGGCCGGCCAATGAAACAGCAGCGGGCCGAGGGTGAGTTGCGGGGCGGGGGTCATCTCCAACCTTTCCGGTATGCGCCATGGGTTTCACGCCCGCCTTCGGCCAC
>JAJXWD010000043.1 GCA_021781835.1 Pseudomonadota bacterium
CGGTGGATGTGGCGCAGCGTGTGGTGACGATCTCGGGCTTGAGCGGGACCAACAAGACCTATGACGGCAGCACGCAGGATGGTTTGAGCGGCACGGCGACGATCGGCAATCTGGTGAGCGGGGAGAGTCTGGCGCTGGTGAATGACACCTATGGCACTCTGGCGAGCGCCAATGCGGGGCTGGAGAGCGTTTCGGCCAACATCACCCTGGCCAATGGCAGCAACGGGCTGGCCGGCAACTATACGCTGGCGGCGCAGCCGAGCCTGGGCACGGTGGATGTGGCGCAGCGTGTGGTGACGATCTCGGGCTTGAGCGGGACCAACAAGACTTATGACGGCAGCACGCAGGATGGTTTGAGCGGCACGGCGACGATCGGCAATCTGGTGAGCGGGGAGAGTCTGGCGCTGGTGAATGACACCTATGGCACTCTGGCGAGCGCCAATGCGGGGCTGGAGGGCGTTTCGGCCAACATCACCCTGGCCAATGGCAGCAACGGGCTGGCCAGCAACTACACGCTGGCGGCGCAGCCTGATTTGGGCACGGTGACGGTATCGTCCGTGGTAACGGTGACGGGCGCGGATGCGATTGGCTATTTGGTGCAGATTGAGCCGATCAGCGCGGAGGTGACGTCTCCGGTGTTCATGGTGCCGCTGGAGGCGGGGGTTTGTGCAACCGGCATGGCTGGGTGCGTGAACGTTACGGTGGAGGATGGCGGTGTAAATATTGGCGGCACCACGCCAGATATTGGCGCGCCGTCATTTTGGCTAGGCTCCGCCATACCAGAGGCGTTCTTCGGTCCGCGACAGACCACCATCACACCGAAGCAGAGTCTGGACTGAGGAGAAGACAATCATGACCTCCGCCCGCATCAAGCCCTCCCTGAAGGCCGCGCTTGCCCTCGCCTCGCTTCTGACGCCGGCTTGCGCCCTGGCGTCTCCGCCTCCCAGCCAAGGCGCGATCTTGCAACAAAAAGCCTTGCCGCCGTCTTTGCCCACCGTTCCGGGGCCCGCGATCACGATCGCGCCGCAGCCGCAACAGAATTTGCCGGCCAACGTTACCGTGCAGGTGGCCAAGGTCACGATCACCGGTAACAGCCTGATCGCGACGGCGACGCTCGAGACCCTCTTGGCGCCGATCATCGGCCGCACCGTGCCGCTTTCCCAGCTCGATGCCGCGGTGGCGCGGATTACCGATGCTTACCATCAGGCGGGCTATCCGCTGGCCTATGCGTATTTGCCGCCGCAGCGCATCGCCGGTGGGGGGGTGCGTGTCGTCGTGGTCGAGCCGCGTTATGACCAGATCCTGGTTGAGGGGCATTCGCGGCTGCGCGCGGCCATGGTCCGCCATACGGCGGGACTGACGCCTGGCGCGCCGGTGGCCGAAGCCCCGCTCGATCGGGGCATGTTGTTGCTTAACCAGACACCTGGCGTGCATGTCGCGGGGGTGCTGGTGCCCGGTGCCAGCCCCGGCACCACCTCGCTGCGGCTGACACCGACCGATGCGCCATTGCTCTCGGGCAGCGTGACCCAGACCGATTATGGCAGCCACGACACGGGCAGCTACCTCACCAGTGCGGTGGTGAACGCCAATGATCCGTTTGGGTATGGCAGCGCGCTGTCCGCCGACGGATTGCTCTCCGATACCGGCGTTTTCCGCGCCGGCGGCTTTACGGCCACTTCCCCCGATATTTGGGATGGTGTGCGGCTTGGGGTTTACGGCTCCGCCACGAATTACAAGCTGGGAGATGGCTTCAAGGCGCTGGACCAGTTTGGCCGCGCCAGCCAGCTCGGCGCCGATCTGACCGCGCCGCTGCTGCTCACCCCCAGCCAGGTGCTGACCCTGCGGTTTGACGTGCTGAACAACTGGCTGGCGACCTCGACGCGCAGCGTGCAGGCCACCTCGCAAACAGATATTCCCATGGAGCGGCTCAGCCTTTCGGGCGCCTGCGCCGACCGGCTGGGAGGCGTGACCTCGGCTGCGCTCTCCGTTGCCTATGGCCGGCTGGAGCTTTCGTCCGGTGCCGCCAAGGCGGCCGATGCCGCGGGGCCAAAGGCCGAGGGCGGGTTTTGGCTTTCGCAATTACAGCTCCAGCGCCAGCAGGAGCTGCCCATGGGCTTCTCCCTGCTGGCCACGTTCAGCGGGCAGCTCGCCTCTAAAAACCTCGATAGCTCACAACAATTCTACCTTGGCGGCCCCTACGGGGTGATGAGCTATGCCGTGGGGGCAGGCGGCGGCGATGAAGGCTATCTGCTCACAGCCAAGCTCGTTCACCCGCTCCTGGTGCCCCATCTGCCGGGTAGTTTAAGCGCTGCCCTGCTCGCGCAATCAGGCGAGGTCTGGGTTAACCATACGCCTTATGCCGGTGCGGGGAGGGGGAATATCGTCAATGAGAACGGTGCCGGCGTGGAGCTGGATTACAGCTTGGCCAACTGGACGCTGAGCGCGGCTTTCGCCACCCAACTCGGGGCGAATTCCTCGCCGCTCATCTCCAGCCGGCGTAACCAGGGCTGGTTCAGCCTGTCCTACGATTTTTGAGAGACATAGAACCGCTCAATGGATTTTTCGATCAATCTCAAGCTCAAGCCGTCGCCCTGGTTTACCGGCGTGCTGGCGGAATTGAACGAGCTTTATTCGGACTGGACCGACGGTTCTTACGACTGGGCGGCGCAGACCACCGATTTCTTGCACATGACGCCCCCCCTGCCGGCATTCGACGACAGTGTTTTTGAAACGCCGCTGAGCCGCCGGGCGGTGAATGATCTGCTGCATCTGGCCATTGCCATGATCGGGGGCGATTACCCGCTGGTCCGCCGCTATGGCGAGGCGGTGCGGTTTGCGTTTGTCATCGGCTACCCCAGGAGCGGCGGCAGCTATCTCACCAAGGAATTGCTGCGCGTAACCGGACTTGACCATACCCGTGTCTCCGAGGCGCTGGCGCATGACGGCTTTCCAGAACTGAGCGATGGCTGGTACGGCCCCGGCGCCAACGGGCAGCCGGGGTTTTATTTGCAGGAGTCGTTGTTTCAGGCGGCCGAGTTCCTGGTCATCGCCAATCTCTACTACCGGCGGAAAACGGTTCGACATCCGCACGGCTATTGGCTGGCGCCCAAAAAATTTCACAAGATCGTCAACTGGGCCGGCAGCTTCAAGATGCTGCTGGGGCCGGGCCGGGCGGATTATCTGGTGACGATCCGCAACCCGCTGCCCACGGCCATCTCCATTTACGAGAAAAGCGGCGGTTTTCCCGAGGGCGGGCTGTTTCCGGCGCAGGCGGCGCGCAGCGCCATCGAGCGCTGGATCGTGGCCGATCTGGTCATGCTGGGGCACAGCCCCGAGGAAATCGCGGCGATGGATTATTTCGAGGCCGTGCAAAAAAGCTGGAGCGCCTTTTATGCCCGCATGGCCACATCGGGCCTGTTTCTGGGCTTGCGGGAGGAAATCCGGCTGATCCCCTATGGCGCCGAGGCGCTTGAGGGGGTTGTTCGTGAATATAACGCGCTGCATCTCAAACGCGATCTGCCGGAAGAGGTCTTGATCCATGAGAAGGCCAATGCGCACCCGCACTGGGTGGGGCGGGCCGGGGAGGCGGTGGCGGCGATGACCAGCCTGTGGGCTTCGCTGGGGCTGACATTTCCGGCATTGACCCTGGCATGAGCCGCGCCACGCCCCCGCCCGGTCTCGCCGAGGCCGAGGACGCCGCGCGCAGGCACCCAGGCCACCCACCCCATTGGCTGCAATTCGGGCTGGCGCTGAACGAGGCCGGGCAAACGGCCCAGGCGCTGGAGGCTTTTATCAACGCCGCCACGCTCGACCCTGGCTTTGCCGAGGCGCAGTATAATTGCGGCGTGATCCTCTACCACCAGGGCGAACTCGTGGCGGCGGCGGCGCGCTACCGCGCGGCGCTGGCTCGGCAGCCGGGATTTATCCTGGCGCGCTCCAATCTGGGGGTGACGCTGGAGGCCATGGGCGAGACCGAGGCCGCTCTGGGCGCTTATGACGAGGCCATAGCCGCCGATCCCAACAACCCTGCGCCCTATTGGAACAAGGCGCTGCTTTTGCTGCGCAATGGCAAGGAGGAAGAAGGCTGGCGGTTTTATGAATGGCGCTGGAGCGCCGGCAAGGCGGGCGCGCGCCGGGAGTTTCCCGGTAAACGGCCATGGCTGGGCGGTGTGGCGCTGCGGGGCAAGACCATTTTGTTGCAGGCGGAACAGGGGCTGGGGGATATGATCCAGTTTGTCCGCTTCATCCCGCTGGTGAAGGCGCTGGGGGCCCGCGTGGTGCTGGAAAGCTTCACGCCGCTCACCACGTTGTTTGGGGGCGTGGCGGGCGCAGATCTGGTGGTCGATGTGGGAGGGAAGCTGCCGCGTTTCGATTTCTATTGCCCGCTGATGAGCCTGCCGCTGGCATTGGGGGTTACGCTGGCGCGCATGCCCGCGCCGGGCGCCTATCTGCGCGCCCAGCCCGAGCGTGTGGCGGTGTGGGGGGAGCGGCTTGGCCCAGCCAGACGCATGCGCGTGGGGTTCGTCTGGAAAGGCAATCCCAGGCATGAAGGCGATGGCGTCCGCTCGATCAAGCTGGAGCTTTTGCGGGGCCTGTTTGGTCTGGATGCCGAGTTCATCAGCCTGCAAAAAGACGCCACGGATGCCGAGCGGGCCTTGCTCGAGGAGCATGGCGTGCGCCATGTGGGCCATCTGCTCGGGGATTTCGCCGATACCGCGGCGGTGGTGGAGATGTGCGACCAGATCATCTCGGTCGATACGTCGCTCGCCCATCTCGCGGGCGCCATGGCCAAGCCGGTCCGGGTGCTGTTGCCCGCGCGCGCCGACTGGCGCTGGTTGAAAGAGGGCGAAACCACCCCGTGGTACCCCACCGCCCGGCTGCTGCGCGGCGCCAGACAGGGGCAGTGGGAGGATGTCGTCCGGCGTGCCATGGAAGCGCTGGCGGAGGAGGGGCGCTGAAGCGCCGCGCGGCTGCGAGGGCGATGGTGAGGCGGTGGACGCAAGCCAACCCGATGAAACGCTAGAGCGGGATGGAGCCGGGAGGTTACGACCCGTCGAACACGAACTCCAGGTCGATGGCGAATTCCGCCGCCCGGCTGGTGCGGGCGCGGCAATAGATGCCGCAGAATTCGACGGAAAAATACGCCGGTACCGGTGTCAGCCTGATGTTGGTTTCAACGGAAATGCCGGTTTCGACGACGTTCAGGATCCGGCATTCGGTGATGCCCGGCACCGTGCCGCCATAGCCCAGGCGCCCGGATTTCATGGCCTGCACGCGCCGCAATTTTTGCAGCTCCAGCCAGCCTTGGTGAGAGAGCGGCTCGATCGTTTGGCGGTGGCGCGCGAGTACTTCGTCTTCCGCCGCATCATCGAGCGCCGCGGGGGGCGGGACTTCGGCGGGCGGGGCGGCGCGGCGCGAGATATAGGCGGCGTCTTCGAGCTCCATTGGCGTGCCGCTCTGGACGTGGCATTTATTGCGCCCGGTCTGCTTGGCTTCGTCGAGCGCGAAATTGGCCCCCGCCAGCCAGCGTTCCGCCGTCGCGTAGCCCGGTGTCAGCGGGGCGATGCCAAAGCTCGCCGTAACGCGCAGGGCCGGGTCGTGGTCGAAGCTCAGCCCCGCCAGAGCCGCACGGCAGCGTTCGGCGGTCAGCATCGCCTGGTGGACATCGGCGCCCATCAGCAGCAGGGCGAATTCATCGCCGCCGAGGCGGGCGAAAATATCGCCTTCGCGGAGATGATCGTTGATCTGCCCGGCGCAGGCGCGCAGCATCGCGTCGCTGGTCGTGTAGCCGTATGTGTCGTTGCTTTGCGAGAAATGGTCGAGATCGAAGGCGACGAGGGCGCTGGGGAGGTTGTGGCGGTAGAAATAGGAGATGGCGCGCTCGGCCTCGGTGAGCAAGGCGCCGCGGCTCAGCGCGCCGGTCAAATTATCGGTGTGCGCGCGGCGGCGCAGCTCGAACTCATCGACCACCAGCGCCGCGAAGCTTTTCAGCAGCTCGACCTGCCATTCCTCGAATATGCGGGGCTTGGTGTCCACGGCGCACAGCGAGCCGAGGGCGTAGCCGTCGGGGGTGATCAGCGGCGCGCCGGCGTAGCTGGCGATGAAGGGGGGGCCGAGTACCAGGGGGTTTTGCGCGAATCGCTCGTCGAGATGGGCATTGTTGATGACCATCGGCTCGCGGGTCTGGATTGTATGGGTGCAGAAGGATATGTCGCGGGCGGTTTCGCGCACATCCGTGCCGAGGCAGGATTTGAACCATTGGCGGTCGGCGTCGATCAGCGAGACGGTGGCGATCGGTACGTCCAGAACGGTTCGAACCAGCTGGGTGATCTTGTCGTAAGGGGCTTCGGGGGCGGTGTCGAGGATCTCATAACGGTGCAGGCTGGCCAGACGGCCAGCTTCGTCGGTCAGTCTATCGAGCATCGGAGTCGGAGTTCCTTAAGGCGTTCAGGACATTGATCAACTCGGCGCGGTAAGAGGCCACGAGCGCGTCAAGGCTGGCCGCGATTTGCGCATCGGGCAGGCGCGCCGCGCGCAACGCGACGGCAAGCTGGCTGAGGTGAACACGATGGCGCGCGACGCCCGCCTGGAGCGAGGGCGGCACATGCAGCCCGGCGGTGGCATCGGCAAATGCCACGGGGAAATCCGGCGCCGATCCGGTCATGCCATGTCTGTCAGAATGATGCCCGCGCCAGGACGGGATGTTTCTACATCAACCATTGCGGCAGGCTTAACATTAACCGTGAGGCGAAGCCAGGAAGAAGTTGTTACGGCGCGCGCGGGCATGAGGGGCTGGCCGGGGCCTGAAACGCCAGGATGGGCCCCACGGGCACGATGCCGCTGGGGTTTATGGTTTTGTGGCTTTGGTAATAATGGCCCTTGATATGGGCGAAATCGGTGGTGCTGGCGAAGCCCGGCAGGTGGTAGAGGGCGCGCAGATAGGCCGAGAGGGCGGGGTAATCGGCGATCCGGCGCAGATTGCATTTGAAATGCCCGACATAGACGGCATCGAAGCGGACCAGCGTGGTGAACAGGCGGATGTCGGCCTCCGTCAGGCGCTCGCCCAGCAGATAGCGGCGCGTGGAGAGGCGGTGCTCGAGCCAGTCCAGCGTCTCGAACAGCGGCACCACCGCTTCCTCGTGGGCCGCCTGGCTGGTGGCGAAGCCGGCCTTGTAGACGCCGTTATTCACATGCTCATAGATGCGGGCGTTCAACTCATCGATTTCGGGGCGCAGGGGGGCTGGGTAATAATCTCCCGGGCGGGCGCCGACATGGTCGAAGGCGCTGTTGAACATGCGGATGATCTCGGCGGATTCGTTGCTTACGATGGTGCGGGTCTGCTTGTCCCACAGCACCGGCACGGTCACGCGCCCGGTATAGGTGGGGGCGGCCAATGTGTAGATCTGGTGGAGATGGCGGGCGCCGTTGATGTCATCGGGCACCACGCCGGGGCCGGGCGTGAAGCTCCAGCCCTGCTCGGCCATCAGCCAATGGACCACGGAAAGTTCAATGGCGCCTTCGAGACCTTTGAGCGCGCGCATGATGAGCGCGCGGTGCGCCCACGGGCAGGCGAGGCTGACATAGAGATGATAGCGCCCCGGCTCGGCGCGGAAGCCGCCGGGCGTGCCGTCGCGCGTTACCGCGCCGCGAAAGGCGCTGGGGGGACGGGCGAAGCGGCCGCTGGTGGAGGCGGTGTCGTACCATTGGTCATGCCATTGGCCGTCGATCAAAAGTCCCATCACAGGGCTCCGGGAACGGGCGCCGCGCCCCGTGAATGCGGGGCGCGGCGGGGGAGGGGGTTAGGCGAGGCCGAGGACGCGGTCGAGCGAGAAGCGGCCGGGGCCGGCCACGTAGAGCGCCAGCAGGCCGCCCATGATGCTGATGTTTTTGTAGAAATTGATCTCGGCCATGAACTGGTTCATGCCGGTCATGGTCCAGTAGGGGTGGCCGATGAGGGCGGTTGCGAAGGTATAGACCAGCAGCAGAAGGGCAAGCGGGCGGGTGAGAAAGCCGGCCAGCAGCGCCAGCCCGACGCCGAACTCCATGACCACCGCGATGACCGCCGCCAGGGCGGGAACGGGCAGACCCTCATGGGCCATATAGCCGATTGTGCCCGAGAAGCCGGTGAGCTTGTCCCAGCCGAAGATGAGGAACAGCAGAACCAGCAGAAAGCGTGAGACGAGCAGCGCGGCGTCGCCGTATTTGTCAGTGCCCAGAGTAAGCATGGGAAAAATCCTTGTTGGTGAGTGTGGTGGGCGGTGGCGGGGTGAACCGTCACCGGAAGATAGTGGTGAGCCGGCGTGGTTTGTGAAGGGCCGGTTCAGGGAAAAGCCGCCGATTTCATCGGCATGACTTGATCGGCGCGGCTCAATCGATGTCGGCGAGGACGATTTCGGCATCGGTGAGGGCGGTGACGTGGAGGGTCTCGAGGCCCGAAATCGCCGCGCCGTCGCGTGCCGAGACGGTTGTGCCCTCGATCTCGACCGTGCCGGTGGCGGGCACCAGATAGCCGTAGCGGCCAGCCCCCAGCCGGTATTCGGCACGCTCGCCGGCTTTTAGCGTGGCGCCCAGAATCCGCGCATTGGCGTGGATTTTGAGCGCCTCCGTGTCCTCGGGGAAGCCCGAGGCCAGGGCGATGAAGCGTCCGGCCCGCTCGTTTTTGGGGAAGGGCCGCGTGCCCCAGCTCGGGCCATGGCCGCGGCTTGAGGGGATGACCCAGATCTGGAAAATCTGGGTGGGGTCGGACTCGAGGTTATATTCGCTGTGCGCGATGCCGGTGCCAGCCGACATCACCTGCACATCGCCCGCCACCGTGCGGCCCTCATTGCCCAGATGGTCGCGGTGGGTGATGGCGCCCTTGCGGACATAGGTGATGATTTCCATGTCGCGGTGCGGGTGGGGCGGGAAGCCGGTGCCGGGCGCGATGGTGTCGTCATTCCACACGCGCAGGCTGCCCCAGCTCATGCGCGCCGGGTCGTGATATTCGGCGAAGGAGAAATGATGCTTGGCGTCCAGCCAGCCATGATTGGCGCCGCCAAGCGAGGAAAAAGGTCGAAGCTCGATCATGTTACCCTCCAATGCGGGCCAGGGGGCCCGTCTCTGAGGCAAGAGATATTGTGAATTGATCGCCGATAAAATAGAAACGATGGAAACAGATCGGTTCTGGATTTTGCATGATGCGCCTGCCTGACCTGGAGGCCTGGGCGATTTTCGCCAAGGTCGCGCAGACCGGCTCGTTTGCCGCCACGGCGGATGAGCTGGGGCTTTCGAAACCTACCATCTCAAAGGCCATCACCCGGCTTGAGCAGCGGCTGGGCGCGGTGCTGCTGCACCGGACCTCGCGGCGGCTCTCGCTCACCGAGATGGGGCGCGCCACGCTCGCCCACGCCAAGCGCGTGCTGGCCGAGGGCGAGGCGGCGGAGCTGGAAGCCTCGATGCAGGCGCGCACGCCGCGCGGGCTGGTGCGGCTGGCGGCGCCGATGTCGTTTGGCATGCGCCATCTGGCCCCGGTGCTGCCGGCGTTTTTCGAGCGCTACCCGGAGGTCGATGTCGAGGTGGCGCTTAGCGATGAGGTGGTCGATCTGGTGGCCGAGGGGTTTGATGTGGCGTTGCGCATTGCGGCCTTGGCGGATTCATCGCTCCGCGGGCGGCGGCTGTGCGCCGTGCGCCGGCCGCTGGTCGCGGCGCCCGCCTATCTGACCAGCCATGGGTGGCCGCGCCACCCCTCTGAACTCGGCGCCCATGTGGCGCTGATTTACACCAACACCGCCACGCCCGAGTTGTGGCGCTTTCGCCATGCGCGCGAGGGGGAGTGCGCGGTTGCGGTGACGGGGCGGCTGCGGGCCAATAATGCCGATGTGCTCACCGCCGCGCTGCTGGCCGGGCAGGGGGTGGCGTTGCAGCCGGAATTCATGGTCTGGGAGGAGCTGGCCGATGGGCGGCTGGTGGATGTGTTGCCGGACTGGGCGATCGCGCCGGTGTCGCTCAATCTGCTCACGCCCCCCGGCCTGCCGCGCCCGGCGCGGGTGACGGTGCTGCTTGAGTATTTGCGTGCCGTGTTTAGCGCGGCGCCCTGGTCGCGGGGGGTGGGGGTGTGAAGATTTGGAAATAAAATTCCATTTTATTGATAAATAGAATTTATGCTTGTGTAAATCGCTTTGGACTGTATGATTTGGCGTTTACAGCTGGCGGCAAGCCGGTTGGCTGGCCATGCCGCCGCCATTTTCGGCTCATTTTGTGAGGGCGCCGGCGCCCTCTGCTGATGGCGCGGGCCGGCTTTATTTGAAACATCCAAGGAGAAACGCATGACTTTCCCACTTGCCGCCTGCGCGGAAATGCTCTGGCGGGACCGCCCCATTGAATGGCGCGCCGCGCGCCTGACAGAGCTTGGCTTTGGCGTGGGGCTGTGGAACTGGCCCGACCATGATTTGGACAAGCTGGCGGCGAGCGGCGCGCGCTTTACCATCATGAACGGGTATTTGCGCGGACGTTTGACCGATGACGAAGGGGCGGCGGAGTTGCTGGCGACGGCGCGGGAAACGGCGCGGATTGGCAAGCGCCTGGGCGTGCAACGCCTGAATTTGCACGGCACAGGGCTGGGCGAGGGCGGTTTGCCGGTGCGGCCCATGCACATCGTGACAGGCGCCATGTGGCTGAAGGCGCGCGATACGCTGTGCCGGATCTGCGACCTGGCGGAAGCCGAGGATGTGGTTTTCACGCTTGAAAACCTCAATCTGCCCGTGGACCATCCAGGCACGCCGTTTGGCCGCGCCGAGGACACGCTGGCGCTGGTCGCGGCGGTCGATCATCCGCGTTTGCGGCTCAATCTCGACCTTTACCACGCGCAAATCGGGGAAGGGAATTTGATTGAGCTGTGCCGCCGGGCGCTGCCTTGGATTGGTGAGATTCAGGTGGCCGATGTGCCGGGCAGGATGGAACCGGGCACGGGCGAGGTGAATTGGCATGGTATCGCACGGGCGCTCAAGGGCATGGGATATGAGGGGCCGGTGGGGATGGAGGCGTTTGCCAGCGGCGATCCCGAGAGGGCGCTGGCGGCGTTTCGGGACGCCTTTACGGTTTGAGCGTTCGCGCGGCGAAGCGCCTGGCGAAATACTGGCCCGTTTTTGAAAAAACGGGCCAGGACCCAAAACCGTTGAAAATTTTTGGGCTGGTGCGTGCGCATGAAAAGCCCGCCCGGAACGATGTCCGGGCGGGGCGTTAGATGGGAAAGCGATCAGAAATCGTATTTGATGTAGAAGCGGCTGCTGTAATACGGGTTGTTGAAATGCTGGCTGGCGAGGCTGCCATTCTGGGCAAAGGCGGCGTCGGTGTCCCAGTCGATCGACAGGCCCTTGAGCAGGCTGGAGAGGTTGTAGTTGAAATTGGCGTCCAGCACATGCACTGATTGGTTGCGCACCGCGGTGCCGGCCGGGAAACCATAGGCGCCGTTGAACGAATACACATTGCCGCCATAGCCGTAATCGAGCTTATACTCGACATAGGTGGGCGAAATCTTGAGGTTGCCGTTCAGCGCCACAACGTCGCCGGTGATGCCGATCGCGTAGCCGGGGCCGAAATCCTCGATGCCGGTTTGCATCGTGTCGGTGAAGATGGTGCCGGAATTGTCGTTGTAGGGATGAATCTCGCCGCCATGACGGAAGGAATTATAGGCGATGGGGCTGTAATCGCCGATGATCGCGACATCGTCGGCGCCGTAGCTCATGCCGATCTTGCCGCCGTAAACATGAGAATCGACGCGGCCATAGCTGCTGATGCCGCCACCGGAATTGCCCTCGGCGGCGAGCTGCGCGGCGCCGAACACGGTGCTGGTATCGGAGAGGGGCGTGGAGAAATCGGCCTGGCCATAGACCAGCTGGCCGAGGCCGTAAAAATCATAGTACCAGCCTTGCAGGCTGACATTGGTGCCGGCAAAATTATTTTGATAGCGCGCGCCGGTGGCGATGAAGCCGTTGGAGCGGGTGAGGTAGCGGTTGCCGGTGGTGAAGCTGCTGCTGTAGCGGCTGTCATAGCCGAAAATGCGCGCGCCGAACACCGCCAGCGTGGCGGTCGAGGTTTTCAGGCCAAGCGGAGCGGAATCGGCATCGCTGCTGTTGCCGCCGATGATGTTGGCGACACCGGCGACGCCCATGAAGGCGCGCGGGTTGAAGGTGTAGAGGTCTTGGTTGGCATAGGGCGTGTTGAGCATCTGCCGGCCGCCGCGCACTTCGAGCCACGGATTTTCATATTGCAGATAGATCTCACGCAGCGATTGCAGGCTGTGGGTGCGGCCGGTCAATTCGGTGTCGTCATGGGCGGGGTTTTTTGAATAAAGCCCGAGCGACTGGCCGGTATAGCCGCCAACCCCAACGCTAAAGCCCGCCAGCGCGCCCGTGTGCAGCGTGACATGGCCGCCAACGCCAAAGCCGTTGGAGGTGTTGCCCGAATGGCCGCCATTGGCATAGGCGAAATCGGTGGCGCCAAGCTCGCCGGAAATGGTGGTCTGGCGCAGCGCGTCTTGCAGGGATTGCGCGTGGGCCGGCGCGGCGAGGGCGCAGGCGGCGGCGAGCAGGCTGATGCCGCCGAGCGTGCGCGAAAGCAGTGAAAGGGTAGGCATGTCTTGTCAGTCTCCCGGTTGATTTTGGTTGAGGGAAGGCGCGCGCGCGGGTTTGGCGCCGGACAGGGGCCGGGCCAGGAAAGCGCGTGAAAAAAAAGCCGGTGTCAGCGCGCCTTCAGGCGCGGCTGTAGCCTGGGCGCTGGGCGCGCCTGGTCGATGTGGGTGGCATGGTTTCGTCCCTGAAGCGTGCTCCACGCCGGGCAGGCCGCTATGGAGTTTTGTGGCGTTTTTGGATCTTGGCGCCGGAGGCGGTACGCGCCCCCGGCGGATTTGTCACGACGATATTCAGGGATGGGCTTTTAGTCAATAAATTTCATTATAATTTATTTGGAAAATTGATTTCAATTTTCCAAATTGACCGGCTGGCCCGTCTGGGCGGACAAGGTGGCGGCGTCGGCCAGAAGCTGGGCGCGCAGCCCATCCTCGCCGGTGGGGCTGGGCGCGGTGCCGGACGTGATGCAGCCGATGAAGGCGGCCAGCTCGGCGCGGTAGGCGTCGTTATAGCGCTCCAGGAAGAAGGGCTGGGCGACATCGGCGGTGAAGCCGGCCGCGCCGGCCTGATTGACGGTGGTGACATGCTGGTTGCCCGCCGTGAGCAGCCCGCCCGCGCCGTGCACTTCCAGGCGCTGGTCGTAGCCATATGTCGCGCGGCGGGAGTTGGTGATGGTGGCGATCTTGCCGCTCGCGGTGCGCAGCAGCACGGCGGCGGTGTCGACATCGCCGGCTTCGCCGATCGCTGGATCGACCAGCGACGAGCCCAGCGCGTGCACGACCACCGGCTCCTCGTCCAGCAGATAGCGGGCCATGTCGAAATCATGGATCATCATGTCGCGGAACAGGCCGCCCGAGCGGGCGATGTAGCTGGCGGGCGGGGGCGAGGGGTCTTTGGAGATGATGCTGACCAGCTCGACATTGCCGATGGCGCCCGCCGCGATGCGACGGCGAACCTCGCGGAAATTGGGGTCGAAGCGGCGGTTGAAGCCAACCATCAACAGCCCCTGGTGACGGCTGACCTCGGCCAGGCAGGCGCGGATGCCGTCGGCGCTCATATCCACGGGCTTTTCGCAAAATACCGGCTTGCCGGCGCGCGCGGCGGCGACGATCATCTCGGCGTGCGTGTCGGTGGAGGAGCAGACCAGCACGGCATCGACATCGGGGGAGGAGATGGCGGCGTGGGCGTCGGTGGTGGCGCGGGCGTTGTAGCGGGCGGCCAGTTCGGCGGCGGGGGCCTCGACCGCGTCGCTGATCACGCTCAGGCGGACATCGTCGCGCAGGGCGGCATTGGCGGCATGGACACGGCCAATGCGGCCGGCGCCGATGAGGGCGAGATTGAGTTTGGACACGGTTCCTCCGGTGGATGATTTGTATTACGGAATATATGTTCTGACTTTATCTGTCTATAGATTTTTAATTCTATATTTGACCGCGAGAGAGCCGGGCGCGACAATGGGCGAAAGGGAGGAGCACATGCCGCAGCCGGCGTGGGATGTGGTGACGTTGGGGCGGGCGAGCATGGATCTGTACGGCCAGCAGGCTGGAACATCCCTGGCCCATATGGGGAGTTTCGCGAAATCGGTGGGGGGCACGCCGGCCAATGTGGCGGTGGGCTGCGCGCGGCTGGGTCTGCGTGCGGCGCTGATCAGCGCCGTGGGGGCGGACGGGTTTGGCGAGGCGATTTTGGAACAGCTGCACCAGGAGGGCGTGGGCACGCGGGCGGTGCGGCGCGATGTTTGCCGCCCGACGGCGCTGGCGGTGGCCGGAACCGGGCCAGACGGCTCGGTGGAGCTGAATTTCTGGCGGGAGAATTGCGCCGATATGGGGCTGCGGGCCGAGATGCTCGATGAGGCGCTGCTGGCCGATACGCGCGCCCTTGTGCTCACCGGCACCCATGCCTCCACCCCCGAGCTGTTCGCCGCCAGCCTGCGCGCGGCGGCCGTGGCGCGCGCAGCGGGGGCGCGGCTGGTGCTGGACCTGGATTTCCGCCCGGCGCTGTGGCGGGCGGACGACCAAGCCGAGGCCGCCGCGCGCTTGGCCGCCCTGATGCGGGGCGCGGATCTGGTGTGCGGCACGGCGGAGGAATGGTGCGTGGCGGGCGCGGCGGCCGACGCGCTCGGCGCCATGCAGGCGCTGCGCGCGGTCTGCGATGGGATATTCATTTTGAAAATCGGCGCCGAGGGCGCGGCCCTGGCCACCGGGCGCATCGAGGAGCGGCGGATGTTTCCCGCCTGGCCGGTGCGGGTGGTCAATCCGCTCGGCGCGGGCGATGCGTTTCTGGCCGGCTTTCTCTCCTGCTGGCTGCGGGGCGCGGCGCCCGCCGAGGCGATGCCGGCGGCGCTTGCCTGCGGCGCCATTGCCGCCGGACGGCTGCTATGCGCCAGCGCCTATCCGGGGCCCGAGGAGCTGCGCCTGTTCAGGCAAGGCGTGGGGCTGGACACGCCCGCCATGGCGGCGGCGCGGCGGCTGATGCTGCACCGGCGGCAACCGGCCACGCTGCGGATTTTGGCGGTCGATCACCGCCCGCAACTGGCCGCCCTGGCGCGCGACGCGGCGCAGGTGGAGGCTTTCAAGACCCTGGCGCTGCACGCGGTGGCCGATGAGGCGCGCGGGCGCCCGGGTTATGGCATTTTGCTCGACCATGTGTATGGCATGCCGGCGCGGGCGGCGCCGGTGGCGCGGGATTTATGGATTGCCGCGCCGGTTGAGCAGCCCGGCAGCCGGCCGCTGGCCTTTGTGGCGGGGCATGATCTGGGCGGCGCGCTGCGCGGCTGGCCGGCGGGCGAGACGCTGAAATGTCTGGTGATGTATCACCCCGACGACCCGCTATGTTTGCGCGTGGCGCAGGAGGAGGCGCTGCTGCGCCTGCACGAGGCGGCGGCGGCGCTGGAGGCGCCGTATCTGATCGAATTGCTGCCGCCGCGTGGGGGGGAGTTGGCCGCGGGGGCACTGCCGGCGCTGATGGCGCATTTCTACCGTCTGGGCCTGGCCCCGGACTGGTGGAAGCTGCCCGTGCAGCCCGCCGGGCAATGGGCGGCGCTGGGCGAGGTGGTGCGGGGCGCCGATCCGGCGTGCCGGGGCATTTTGGTGCTGGGCAGCGATCATCCGGCCGCGCTGCTGGAGCGCGGTGTTGCCGAGGCGGCGCGGCATCCGGCGGTGGCGGGGTTTGCCATCGGCCGGGCGATCTGGGCGGCGCCGGCCCGGGCGTTTTTTGCCGGGGAGGCCGATGCGGCGGAGACCAGGCGGGCCCTGGGGGCTGCCTTCGCGCGGTTTGTGGGGGTGTGGAACGAGATCAGGGGAGAAGCCGCGTGAGGACGAAACTGCGCTTGCCGGGCGCGCCGGATGCCGAGGGGCGGACGCTGGCGGCCGGGTTGCCCAGGCGTGGCGATGGGCTGGCTTATATCGGGCTGGAAGCCTTTGAGCTGGCGCCGGGCCAGACGCTTGGCCGCGCGGCGGGGGCGCTGGAGACCGGGCTGGTGCTGCTGGGCGGCATCGGGCGGATCGAGGCGGGGGGGCTGGCCGCCGATATTGGCGGCCGCGCCAGCCCGCTCGAGGCGCCGGGCCATGCTGTTTATCTGCCCCCTGGCCTGGCTTGGCGGTTCACGGCGGCATCGTCCTGCGCGCTGGCCCTTGGCCATGCCGCCGTGCCGGCGGGCGTGGCGCCGCCGCCCCGCATCATCACGCCCGGCGAGGTGCGGCTGAGCACGCGCGGCAGCGGCCAGACGGCGCGCACCATCCGCGATGTG
Organism: Pseudomonadota bacterium; assembly: GCA_021781835.1. GTDB lineage: Bacteria > Pseudomonadota > Alphaproteobacteria > Acetobacterales > Acetobacteraceae > Acidocella. The sequence goes on from JAJXWD010000043.1 coordinate 16,354, forward strand.
CTGCCCGAAACCGCCCCGGCGCTAGGGCTGCTGCTGGTGGAGGTGGTTACGCCCGGCGGGCATTGGTCGTCGTTTCCGCCGCACAAGCACGACATGGCCGGCCCCGGCGAGACGGCGCTGGAGGAGATTTATTACCACCGCTTCGCGCGCCCCGGCGGGTTCGGGTTTCAGCGCATCTATGAGACCGGCGGCCCCGATGACGCCGTGACCCTGACCGATGGCGCCGCCGTGCTGGTGCCGCGCGGCTACCATCCGGTGGCGGCGGCGCCAGGCTGCGATCTTTATTATCTCAACATCATGGCCGGGCCGGAGCGGCGCTGGGGCATCGCCACCGATCCGGATTTCGTGGGCTAGATCAATATTGGTTTGAATTGAGTCGACAGACGCAAGTTAAACCAATGAAATTGATCGTCAAAATATGACTGGAGCGGGTGTGTCATAACGCATCCCGCTCTAAAGTGCGATGACGTTAGATTGACCCGCCTTGCGGGTAAATCCAACGTCTGAATCCACCTCTAAACCGATATCGATTAAGCCGAGGGCGGGAGCGCGCGGCGGCGCTCGGCGCTGGCGATGGCCAGGCCCATGGCCAGGGTGATGGTGGCCGAGAGGCAGCGAAAGGCGCCGAAATCGCTCTCCACCACCTCCAGCCGCGCATGGGCGAGGCCGGCGATGGGGGAAAACACCGAATCGGTGATGGCCACCAGCTTTGCCCCGCGCGCCGTGGCCTGGTTGGCGATGTCCACCGTCACTGGCGTATAGGGGGTGAAGGTGACGGCCAGGAGCACGTCTCCCGGCCCCATGCCGCCGGCCTGGATGTCGATCATGCTGCCGGCATTGTCGAGCAGCATGTGGCGCATCTCCAGCTTGCCGAGCATATAGGAGAGATAGGCCGCCACGGGAAACACGCGGCGCTGGCCCAGCACATAAATGGTCCGCGCCCGGGCGAGCAATGTCACCGCCGCCTCGAACGCCTCGCCGCTGATGGTCTCGGGCAGATGCACCAGCGAGCGCATGGAGGTTTCGACGAAGCGGGCCAGCACCGAGCTGGAATCGGCGCTGCCGCCGGTTTCGTCCTGCACCTTGGTCAGGCGCTCCTGGTAATCGGGCCAGCGGTCGCGCAGGCGCGAGCGGAACACGCCCTGCAATTCTGAAAAACCGGAATAGCCCAAGGTCTGGGCGAAACGGACCATGGCCGAGGGCTGCACGCCCGCCGCCGCCGCCAGCTCGGCCACGGTGTTCAGCGCCATCTCATCGGGGTGGTCGAGGGCGAATTTGGCCACCTGGGCGAGGCGCTTGGGCAGCGCGGCATGGCGTTCGATCACATGGCTGCGCAAAGCCTCGAAGCTGCGGGGCGGGTGTGGGGCCAGAGTTTCCTGGTCGGTCTCAGTGGACGTCATGGCCGCAGGCTAGCGCAGGAATGGCGGTAAATCCAGAATGATATTTCCAGAGCGACCAAAAAACGGCACGAAATTTTTGTTAAGCGGAATTTCAATTCCAGTATTGCGCTATAAATGGAATTGGTGTTTCATATTCTGGTCGCCGGACGGAAAAGATCACGGTGACGGAGAGGAACCGATGACCCAAGATGCCCATGCCGCCCAGGGGGCGGATGAAATGCTGCGCCTGACCGCCGCCCAGGCGGTGGTGCGCTTTTTGGCCGCGCAATTCACCGAGATCGATGGTGTCGAGTTGCCGTTGTTTGGCGGTGTCTGGGCCATTTTCGGGCATGGCAATGTCGCGGGCCTCGGCGAGGCGCTGCAAGGGGCGGGTGAGGCGCTGCCCACCTACCGCGCGCATAATGAACAGGCGATGGCCCATGCCGCCATCGCCTTCGCCAAGGCCCATGCCCGCCGGCGCGTGATGGCCTGCACCAGCTCGATCGGGCCGGGCGCGCTCAACATGGTGACGGCGGCGGCCTTGGCGCATGTCAACCGCCTGCCGCTGCTGCTGCTGCCGGGCGATGTGTTCGCCTCCCGCCGCCCCGACCCGGTGTTGCAGCAGGTGGAGGATTTCGCCGACGCGACGGTGAGCGCCAATGATTGTTTCCGCCCCGTCTCGCGCTATTTCGACCGCATCACCCGCGCCGAGCAGCTGCTGGCCGCGCTGCCCCGCGCCATGGAGGTGCTGACCGACCCGGTGCTGTGCGGCCCGGTGACGCTGGCCCTGGCGCAGGATGTGCAGGCCGAGGCGGCGGCGTTTCCGGCCTCGTTCTTTGCCCGGCGCGTGCATCGCCGCCGCCGGCCGGGCGCCGATGAGGGCGAGCTGGCCCGCGCGGTGGAGATTTTGCGCGGTGCCAAGGCGCCGTTCATCGTGGCGGGGGGCGGCGTGCGCTATGCCGGGGCCGAGGCGGCGCTGGCCGCGTTCGCCGCGCGCTTTGGCATGCCGGTGGGCGAGACCCAGGCGGGCAAGGGCAGCCTGAATTGGGCCCATCCCTGCAATATGGGCGCGCTGGGCGTGACCGGCACCGCCGCCGCCAATGCCCTGGCCGCCGATGCCGATGTGATTTTGGCCGTGGGCACGCGCCTGCAGGATTTCACCACCGCGTCGCGCACGTTGTTTGCCAATCCGCGCCGCAGGATCGTGCATTTGAATGTCGGCGCGTTCGATGCCGCCAAGCAGGGCGGCGTGCCGCTGGTGGCCGATGCCGCCCGCGGGCTCGCCGATCTCGCGGACAGGCTGGCGGGGTGGCAGGCCGCGCCAGCCTGGACGGCGCGGGCGGGCGCGCTGATTGCCGCCTGGCGCCAGGAGGAGGATGACGCCACCAAAGCCACCAATGCCGCGCTGCCCTCCGACGCCCAGGTGGTGGGGGCGGTGAACCGCCAGGCCGGGCCGGAGGCCACGGTGGTTTGCGCGGCCGGCGGTCTGCCGGGCGAGCTGCACAAGCTGTGGCGGGCCGAGAACGCGCTCTCCTACCATCTCGAATATGGCTTCTCCTGCATGGGCTATGAGATTGCCGGCGGTTTGGGCGTGAAGCTCGCCCAGCCGGAGCGCGATGTGTACGTCATGGTCGGCGACGGCTCTTATCTGATGATGAATTCCGAGATCGCCGTCTCGGTGATGCTGGGGCTCAAGCTCACCCTCGTGGTGCTCGATAATCGTGGTTATGGCTGCATCAACCGCTTGCAGCAGGCCACGGGCGGCGCGCCGTTCAATAATATGCTCGAAGATTCCCGCCAGGTCTGCGACGTGCCGGTCGATTTCGCCGCCCATGCGGCGAGCCTCGGTGCGATCTCGCGTAAAGTCGCCGGCATCGCCGAGCTGGAGGCGGCGCTGGTTGAGGCCAAGAGCGCGCCCCGGACTTTTGTCATCGTCATCGATACCGACGCCGGCATCACCTCGGGCGGTGGGGCGTGGTGGGATGTGGCGGTGCCCGAAATCTCGCCGCGCGGCGAGGTGAACGCCGCGCGCGCCACCTATGAAACCGTCCGCGCGCGTCAGCAGCTGGTCTAAACACAAAGGATTTTCCGCCATGATTCATCTCGGGACCAATCCCATTGCCTGGAGCAACGACGATCTGCCCGCGCTCGGCGGCGAGACGCCGCTGGCCCAGTGCCTCACCGAGGCCCGCGCGGCTGGATTCGAGGGCGTTGAGCTTGGCAATAAATTCCCCCGTGAGCCGAAGGCGCTGGCGGCCGTGCTGGCCGCGCACGGGCTGCGCCATGTCTCGGGCTGGTATAGCGGCGAATTGCTGAACCGCGACGTGGAGGCCGAAATTGCCGCCATGGCGCCGCATCTCGCGCTGCTCAAGGCCAATGGCGCCAAGGTGCTGATTTATGCCGAGGTCACGGGCTGCATCCATGGGCAGCAGCACGTGCCGCTCAGCCGCCGCCCGGTGATGGACGAGGCCGCCTGGCCCGGTTTTTGCGCGCGCCTCACCGCGCTGGCCGCCTATGTCCGCGCCCAGGGGCTGCGGCTGGTCGTGCATCACCACATGGGCACGGTCATCGAGACCGAGGCCGAGATCGACCGGCTGATGGCGGGGACGGGCGCGGATGTCAGCCTGCTGCTCGATGCCGGCCACGCGACCTTTGCCGGCGCCGACCCCGTGGCGCTGGCTGTTCGCTATGCCGCGCGCATCCATCACGTGCATGCCAAGGATATCCGCCTGAACCGGCTGGCCCAGGCGAAGGCGGAGGATTGGAGCTTTTTAGATGCCGTGATCGCCGGCGTGTTCACCGTGCCCGGCGATGGCGGGGTGGATTTTCCCGGCATTTTCGCGGCGCTCCGCGCGGGCGGCTATGATGATGGCTGGGTGGTGGTGGAAGCCGAGCAGGACCCCGCCAAGGCGCATCCCTTTACCTATGCCAAGCTCGGCCACGCCAACCTCACCCGCATGCTCACCGCCGCCGGCTACGCCATTGCCGCGCCGCTGCCTGTTCCTGTTGCTTAAGGATTTTACCATGAAAACCCTGGGTCATTTTATTAACGGTCAGGCCGTTCCTGGCGCTGGCTCGCGCGCGCTGCCGGTGTTCAACCCGGCCACGGGCGCGCAGAGCGCGGCGCTGAG
>JAJXWD010000044.1 GCA_021781835.1 Pseudomonadota bacterium
GCCAGATAATGGCCGGGCGCGGGGTTTACTTATGCTGCAAGGCCAGCACCGCCTCCATCGCCGCCACCGCCGAGAGATTGATAATCCCGCGCGCCGTGGTGTTGGGCACCGCAATATGCAGCGGCTTGGCCTGCCCCAGCAAAATCGGCCCCACGGTCACGCCCTCGGCGGTCGCCTTCACCAGGTTGAAGCCGATATTGGCGGCGTCGATATTGGGGAAGATCAAAATATTCGCCACCCCCTGCAACGTCGAGTCGGGCAGCGCCTGGTGGCGTATCTGCTCGACCAGCGCGGCATCGGCGTGCATTTCGCCATCCACCTCCAGATCGGGGTCGTAGGAATGGATCAGCCCCAGCGCCCGGCGCATCTTCTTGGCCGAAGGCGAGTTGGAGGCACCGAAATTGGAATGTGACAACAGCGCCACCTTGGGCGTCAGGCCAAAATGGCGCACGGTTCCGGCGGCCATCATGGTCATCTCGGCAATTTCCTCCGAGGTCGGGTCGGCATTCACATGGGTATCGCAGAAGAACAGCACGCCGGCCTTCAAAATCAGCGCGGTCATGGCATAAACCCGCCCCGACCCCGAGCGGCGCGGAATGATCGGCAGCGCATACTGAAATTGCCGCCACCAATCGCCCGTGCCGCCGCAAATGGCGGCATCGGCCAGCCCCTCCACCAGCAGCATCGAGGCCGCGACCGTCGGGCGCTTGCGCACATGGCGCACCGCCGTATCGGGTGGCGTGCCGCGCCGGCCCACCCGCACCTGGTAGGCGCTCAGCAGGCGCTGATACAGCTCCTCATCGCGGTCCAGATCGAGAATCTGGCAATCGCGCCCCGGCTCCAGCCGCAGCCCGAGCGCGCGGATCTTGGCCTCGACCGCCTCTGTCCGCCCGAGCAAAATGGGCCGCGCCATGCGGTCATCCACCACGCTCTGCACCGCGCGCAGCGTGCGCTCATCGTCGCCTTCCGCATACACAATGCGCGGCCTGGCCTTGCGCGCCATCTCAATCACCGGGCGCAACAACTGGCCCGAGCGCACCACAAACCGCTCCAGCTCGTGGCGGTAGGCCTCCAGGCTCACCACCGGCTTGCGCGCCACGCCTTCCTCTCCGGCGGCCAGCGCCACGGCGGGCGCCACATGCAGGATCAGCCGCGGGTCAAAGGGCTTGGGAATGATATAGTCGGGCCCAAACACCGGGGCATTGCCGCCATAGGCCGCCGCCACCACGTCCGAGGCCTCAACCCGCGCCAGCTCGGCAATCGCCTTCACCGCCGCCAGCTTCATGCCCTCGGTAATGGCGGTCGCCCGCACATCCAGCGCGCCCCTGAAGATGAACGGGAAGCACAAAACATTGTTCACCTGGTTGGGAAAATCCGAACGCCCCGTGCACATGATGGCATCGGGCCGGGCGCGCTTCACCAGCTCGGGCAAAATTTCCGGCTCGGGATTGGCCAGCGCCAAAATCAGCGGATTCGCGCCGAGCAGCGCGAGCCACTCCTCCTTCATCACGCGCGGCGCCGAGAGGCCCAGAAACACATCCGCGCCCGGCAGCACCTCGGGCAGGGTGCGCGCATCGGTCTCGCGCGCCACATCCAGCAGCGTCTCATCCAGGTTCGGGCGGCCCTTATACACCACGCCATCCCTGTCGGTCATGGTGATGTTCTCAGGGCTCGCGCCCAGCGCCTTCAAGATCCGCACGCAAGAGAGCGCCGCCGCGCCGGCCCCGGAGGTGACGATCTTCACCTCCTCGATCTTCTTGCCCTGCACGATCATCGCATTCAGCACCGCCGCGCCGACAATGATGGCCGTGCCATGCTGGTCGTCGTGGAAGACCGGAATATTCATCCGCTCGCGCAATGTCTGCTCGATCCGGAAACACTCCGGCGCCTTGATATCCTCAAGGTTGATGCCGCCAAAGCTCGGCTCCAGGCTTGCGACGATCTCGATGAACTTGTCCGGGTCCTGCTCATTCACTTCGATGTCGAACGAGTCGATCCCGGCGAATTTCGAGAACAGAACCGCCTTGCCCTCCATCACCGGCTTGCCGGCGAGCGCGCCGATATTGCCAAGCCCCAGCACCGCCGTGCCGTTGGTGATCACGGCAACCAGATTGGCGCGCGCGGTCAGGTCGAACGAAGCATCCGGGTCAGCAACAATCGCCTCGCAGGGCGCGGCCACGCCCGGGCTGTAGGCCAGCGCCAGATCGCGCGATGTCTCCATGCGCTTGGTCGGCACAATCGCCAGCTTCCCTGGCCGCGGCGATCGGTGGTATTCGAGAGCCGCTTTGCGTAACGCTTCATCCATAGGTGACTTTCCCCCTTGAACCCTGAGCTTTCCTCATTGACGCAACGGGCTGCCCCGGGCAATCGGGGCACCCATGAATTTTACGTCTATCTGATTGAACTGGAGAAAATGGTGCGGTCGAGAAGACTCGAACTTCCACGGGGTTGCCCCCACAAGCACCTCAAGCTTGCGCGTCTACCATTCCGCCACGACCGCACGTGGGAAACCGCCGGTTTACCCGGCGCCGGGAGCCTTTAGACCATGTTTCACGAACCTGCAAGCTGGGTGACACAGAAAGATTTCACCCCCTACGATGAGGCGCTCGCCACCATGCAGGCGCGCGTCCAGGCCATCCGCGAGGGCACGGCGCCCGAGCTGGTCTGGCTGGTCGAGCACCCGCCCCTCTACACGGCGGGCACCTCGGCCAAGCGCGAGGATCTCGAGGATCCCGGGCGTTTTCCCACCTATGATGCCGGGCGCGGCGGCCAATGGACCTATCACGGCCCTGGCCAGCGAATCGCCTATGTGCTGCTCGACCTCACCCGCCCCCACGGCGCCATCCCCGCGCGCGATGTCCGGGCCTATGTCTGCGGGCTGGAAAAATGGGTCATCGAAACCCTCAAGGAGTTCGGCGTCAAAGGCGAAACCCGCGAAGGCCGGGTCGGCATCTGGGTGGCCGCGCCCGACGGCACCGAGAATAAAATCGCCGCCATCGGCGTGCGCATCACGCGCTGGGTCACGTGGCACGGGCTCTCGCTCAACGTAAATCCAGATCTCGGGCATTTCTCCGGCATCGTGCCCTGCGGCATCCGCGAGCACGGCGTCACCTCGCTGGCGGCGCTTGGCGTGCGCGCCAGCATGGCCGAGGTCGATTCGGCGCTCCAGCGCAACTGGGCGAAATTTTTCGCATGATTTGTTTTCGCATGAATATGTTTCGCCTCAACCGGTTGTGGCCGCTCGCCCTGCTCAGCGCCTGCACCGCCCTGCCGCCGCCCGGCCCGCCCCAGCTTCATGTCGCGCTGGGGCAAGGGGCGCGGGGGCATTTCCTGCTCACCTACACCGCCCCAGACGGCACGCGCGCCCTGCTCGGCGGCAGCGCCCCCACCTGGTCGCCGATTCCCCAAGGCCCCGCCCACTTCACCTATAGCGGCCCCGGCTGCGCGGCGGCGCTCACCTTCACCGCCAAACCGGGCGAGACCTTGTTCCTCATGGCCGGCGAGCTGCCCGCCGCCACCGGTCAGGGATGGTCCTGCTACGCCCGCGGCCAGGCGGTGCAGCCCGATGGCACCGTCACCCCCCTGCCTTGAGCGGGGGGCGGTGTTTCCAGGCATGGCGCGCGGCGCCCAAGCGGCTATACTGCCCCCATGCGCGTCTCCGTCCTCGACCAGTCCCCCATCAAATCCGGCGTCCTGCCCGCCCAAAGCATCCGCGAGACCCTCGACCTCGCCAAACATTGCGAGGTCCTGGGCTATCACCGTTATTGGCTGTCCGAGCATCACAATTCCCCGGCGCTGGCGGGCTCCGCCCCCGAGGTGCTCATGGCCGCCATCGCCGCCACCACCACCCGCATCCGGGTCGGCTCGGCGGGCATCATGCTGCCCCATTATTCCGCCTATAAAGTGGCCGAGCAGTTCCGCACATTAGAGGCCATCGCGCCTGGCCGCATCGATCTGGGGCTCGGCCGCGCGCCTGGGTCCGATGGCCGCACCGCCCAGGCCCTCAACCCCAACGCGGCCCGCGGGGTCGATAATTTTCCAGCCCAGGTGCGCGATGTCTGGTCCTGGACCGCCGGTGCCCCGCTGCCGGCCGAGCATCCGTTCCGCGCGCTCGAAGCCAACCCCGCCGGCGACACCGCGCCCGAGCTTTGGGTTCTGGGCAGCTCCAATTACGGCGCCGAGCTGGCCGCCTGGTTCGGCCTGCCCTATTGTTTCGCGTGGTTTTTCTCCGATGGCGAAGGCGGCGCCGAGGCCATCGCCTCCTACCGCAAGCATTTCCGCCCCTCGGCGGTCTGCCCCGAGCCCCATTGCGCCATCGTGGTCTGGGCGCTCGCCGCGCCGAGCTTCGAGGAAGCCGAATATTGGTACCGCTCGCGCGGCTTTTATTCGCTCATGCGCTCCCGGGGCCATTTCGTGCCCCTGCCCACGCCCGAGGACGTGGCCGCCACCAGCCTCACCCCCGCCGATCTCGACCGCATGGCCGAGTTCCGCAAGCGCAGCTTCGTCGGCACCGGCCCCGATGTCGCCGCCCGCCTCACCCGCCTGGCCACGACCCTGGGGCTGAACGAGCTGGTCATCACCACCGGCGCCACCAGCCACGAGGCGCGGATCAACTCCTACCGCCTGCTCGCCGAGGCCTTCGCCCTACCGGGGTGAGAGCAGCGCGATCGCGCGGCGCAAGATCGCCGCGGCGGCCACTTTATCAATCACCTCCGCCCGCCGCGCCCGCGAAACCCCCGCCTCGATCATCTGCTCATGCGCCTCAAAGCTGGTCAGGCTCTCATCCACCATCAGCACCGGCAAGCCGGTGGCGGCCGAAATTCCATGCGCCCAGTCCCGCGCCGCCTGCGCGCGCGGCCCCAGCCTCTGGTCGGCCTCCAGCGCCAGCCCCACCACCAGCCCGCCCACGCCCTCCCGCGCGCAAATGGCGGCAATCTCGGTGGCGTTCTGCTTCATCTTGGCCCGCGCCAGCACCCGGTAAGGGCTGGCCACCGCCCGCCCGACATCCGAGAGCGCCACGCCAATGCGTTTGCTGCCGGGGTCGAGCGCCAGCAAGCGTTGCCCCGGCTGCAACAGGCCAGCGAATTCTGCGAGGTTGTGAAGTCCCATGCCCGCCTGTATGGTCCGCCCCGATTTGAAAGCCAAGTATTGGAGCAACAATGTCGCTTGACGCCGCCACCGTGCGCCGCATCGCGCGTCTGGCCCGCATCCGGGTCGATGACGCCGAGGTCGAGACCCTGCAATCCGAATTGAACGCCATTCTCGGCTATGTCGAGCAACTGGCGGAAGTGAATGTCGAAGGCGTCACCCCGCTCTCGGGCGGCGCCCAAATGGCCCTGCGCAGCCGCGAAGACCAGCTCTCCGATGGCGGCATCGCCGATAAAATCCTCGCCAACGCGCCCGACCGCGTGGGCCATTTCTTTGCCGTGCCGAAAGTCGTCGAATGAGCCTCCTCACCCTCACCCTGGCCCAAGCCTCCAAAGCCCTGCACACGGGCGAGATCTCGGCCACCGCGCTCACCACCGCCTATATCAAGGCGATCGAAGAGCTGAACCCCCGGCTGAACGCCTTCATCACGCCCACGCCCGAGCTGGCGCTGGCGCAGGCCAAGGCCGCCGATGCCCGCCTGCAAGCCGGCACCGCCACGGCGCTCACCGGCATTCCCATCGCCATGAAGGACCTGTTCTGCACCGAAGGCGTGCGCACCACGGCGGCCTCCAAAATCCTCAGCCCCTTCGTGCCGCCTTACGAAAGCACGGTCTCGGCCAAGCTCAAGGCCGCCGGCGCGGTAACGCTGGGCAAGGCCAATCTCGATGAGTTCGCCATGGGCTCGTCCAACATCACCTCCGCCTACGGCCCGGTCGAAAACCCCTGGAAGCGCGCCGGCTCGGATGCCAAGCTCGTGCCCGGCGGCTCATCGGGCGGCTCGGCGGCGGCCGTGGCGGCCCGCCTGGCGCTCGCCGCCACCGGCACCGACACCGGCGGCTCCATCCGCCAGCCCGCCGCCTTCACCGGCATTTCGGGCATCAAGCCCACCTATGGCCGCTGCTCGCGCTATGGCATCGTGGCCTTCGCCTCCAGCCTCGACCAGGCCGGCCCCATGGCCCGCACGGTCGAGGACAACGCCATGCTCCTCAACGTCATGGCCGGGTTCGATGAAAAAGACAGCACCTCGGCCAATGTCGCGGTGCCCGATTTCACCCGGGCGCTCACCCAGGGCGTGGCCGGCAAGCGCATCGGCATCCCCAAGGAATACCGCCTGGAGGGCACCAACCCCGAAATCCTCGCCCTGTGGGACCAGGGCATCGCCTGGCTGCGCGAGGCCGGCGCCGATGTGGTGGAAATTTCCCTCCCCCACACCAAATACGGCCTCGCGGTCTATTACATCGTCGCCCCGGCCGAGGCCTCCTCGAATCTCGCCCGCTATGACGGCGTGCGCTTCGGCGCCCGTGTCGATGGCCACGACCTGATCGACATGTACGAGCGCACCCGCGCGGCCGGCTTCGGCCCCGAGGTCAAGCGCCGCATCATGATCGGCACCTACGTGCTCTCCCACGGCTATTACGACGCCTATTACCTCAAGGCCCAGAAAGTCCGCGCCCTCATCCTGCGCGACTTCCAGCAGGCGTTTGAGCAGGTCGATGCCATCCTCACCCCCACCGCCCCCTCGGCGGCCTTTGGCTTAGGGGAGAAGATGGACGACCCCGTGACCATGTACCTGAACGACGTGTTCACCGTCCCCGCCTCCCTGGCCGGCGTCCCGGCCATGAGCGTCCCGGCCGGCCTGTCCTCCGAGGGCCTGCCCCTGGGCCTGCAAATCATCGGCAAGCATTTCGATGAAGAAACCGTCTTCGCGGTCTCGGCCGCCATCGAAACCGCGGCGGGCTTCAGCGCCCTGCCTGAACTGCGAGCAAAATAATGGCGACTTACACCCTAGAAGGCCGCACCGGCACCTGGGAAATCGTCGTGGGCCTCGAAATCCACGCCCAGGTGATTTCTGAATCCAAACTGTTCTCCGGCGCCAGCGCCACCTATGGCGGCGCGCCCAACGACCATGTCTCCTTCGTCGATGCCGGCTTCCCCGGCATGCTGCCGGTCATCAACCGCGAATGCGTGGCCCAGGCCGTGCGCACCGGTCTTGGCCTCAAAGCCCAGATCAACCTCGAATCGCGCTTCGACCGCAAAAACTATTTCTACGCCGACCTGCCCAACGGCTACCAGATCAGCCAGTTCCAAATGCCCATCGTCGGCACCGGCATCGTCGAGATCGAGCTGCAAGACGGCACGATCAAACATATCGGCATCACCCGCCTGCATCTCGAGCAGGATGCCGGCAAATCGATGCACGATCAGCACCCCGCCAAATCGGTCATCGACCTCAACCGCGCGGGCGTGGCGCTGATGGAAATCGTCTCCGAGCCCGACATTCGCTCGCCCGAGGAAGCCGGCGCCTATTTGCGCAAAATCCGCCAGATCGTGCGCTATCTCGGCACCTGCGACGGCAACATGGAAGAAGGCTCCATGCGCGCCGATGTCAACGTCTCCGTGCGCAAGGCGGGCGAGGACTTCCGCACGCGCTGCGAAATCAAAAACGTCAACTCCGTGCGCTTCGTCATGCACGCCATCGAGGCCGAGGCCATCCGCCAGATCGAGGTCTGGGAATCAGGCGGCGAGGTGGTGCAGGAAACCCGCCTCTACGATCCTTCCAAGGGCGAAACACGCTCCATGCGCTCCAAGGAAGACGCGCATGATTACCGCTATTTCCCCGAACCCGACCTGCTGCCCCTGATCATCGAGCAGGCCTGGGTGGATGAGCTGAAATCAAAACTCCCTGAACTGCCCGACGAAAAACGCGCCCGCTTCTGCGCGCAATACAGCATCCCCTTCTACGATGCCGGCGTGCTCGTCGCCGACCAGACCACGGCGGATTTCTACGAAACCGTCGCCAAGGGGCGCGATGGCAAGCTCGCCTCCAACTGGATCACGGGGGATTTCTTCGCGGCCCTCAACCGCACCGGCACCACCATCGAAACCAGCCCCGTCTCGGCCGCCGCGCTCGGCCAGCTGCTCGATTTGATCGCCGATAAAACCATCAATGGCCGCATCGCCAAGGATGTGTTCGAGGAAATGGTCGATGACGGCACCATGCCCGCCGACATCGTCGAGAAAAAGGGCCTGCGCCAGGTCACCGACACCGGCGCCATCGACCAAGCCGTCACCAAGGTTCTGGCCGAAAACCAGGACAAGGTGGCCGAATATAAATCCGGCAAGGATAAATTGTTCGGCTTCTTCGTCGGTCAGGTCATGAAGGCCATGCAAGGCAAGGGCAACCCGGCCCTGGTCAACGAAGCCGTCAAAAAACAATTAGGTTAAACATTCCGGGAAAAGCTTGTGGGGGTGTTTTTAAAAAAACACCCCCACACCCCCCAAAAACTTTTGATCCTTTACAGGGAAAGCCGGCACACCCCACCGGCGAAACATTGCAGGGTTGCGCGCCCCCGCGCTCATCCTTGACCAGGATCAAACCGCACCCCCGCCCGAGCCTTTAATCTCCCGGGCCATGCCAGATCCCCTGCCACTTTCCCAAGTCTATCAATTCATCGAGTCCGGCCCCGTGCTGCTGCTCTCCACCGCCCTGCCCGGCCACAAGCCCAATGTCATGGCGGTCTCCTGGCACATGATGCTGGATTTCGAACCGCCCTTGATCGCCTGCGTGGTCGGCCAGGCCAATCATTCCTTTGGGGCGCTGCGCCAAAGCGGATCCTGCGTGCTCGCCGTGCCTCCGGCAAGCCTCGCGCAAACCGTGGTCGCGGTGGGCAATTGCTCCGGCGCCGACACCGACAAATTCGGCGTCTACAACCTCACGCCCCTGCCCGCCAAACGTGTTGCCGCCCCGCTCATCGGCGAGGCCATCATCAATCTCGAATGCCGGGTGAAGGACACGCGCGCCGTCACCTCCTACAACATGTTCGTGCTGGAATGCGTGGCCGCCTGGCAAAACACGGCGCTCATCAACGAGCCCACCCTCCACCACAAGGGCTATGGGCGCTTTGGCATTTTGTCCGAGGAGATCACCCTCAAATCGCGCATGCGCTGAGCCTCACCCCTGGTGGGGTATCAACCCCGCGGCCTCCGCCATCGCCCGGCTTTGGGCGATAGACTGGCTCACCATCAGCGCCGCGGCCAGGGCGCGCCTGCCGGCCTCGGCATCCACCATCACCGGCGCGCCATCGAGCACCGAGGCAAAAAACGCCTCATGCTCGGCGGCCAGCGCGTCATGGTCCTGCCAGCCGGCCTGCTCCATGCCAAACTCCTCAAACCCCGGCAGCTTGTTGCCAATGCCGCGCCCCACCAGCGTCAACTTGCGGGCCGAAAAATCCACGGTCAAATAGCCGGTCTGCGAAAAAATCCGCATCTTGCGCTCGGTTTTGAGCGAAATGCGGCTGGCGGTGATGGTCGCCACCGCGCCATTGGCAAACCTTATGCGGGCATTGGCGATGTCGTCATGCTCGCTGGCCACCGGCGCGCCCACGGCATCCACGCTCACCACGTCCGAGTCGGTCAGCGCCAGAATCAGATCGAGGTCATGGATCATCAAATCCAAAATCACCGAAACATCCGTGCCGCGCACCTTGAACGGCGCGATCCGCACCGCCTCGATATAGAGCGGCTTGCCCATGCGCTTCGAGACCGCCCCATGCGCCGCCGAAAACCGCTCCAAATGCCCCACCTGCAACACCACGCCCTGGGCGCGCGCCAGCGCCGCCAGCGCGCCCGCCTGCTCGAGCGTGGCGGCAATCGGCTTTTCCACCAGCACATGCTTGCCAAGCGTCAAGGCCTTGGAAGCCAGATCAAAATGATACTCCGCCGGCGCGGCGATCACCACCGCCTGGCTCAGGCCCAGCAGCTCGTCCAGCCCCCTCACCGGGCAGCCGGCTTCCCAGGCCACTTCCTTCGCCCGCTCGGGGTTGGCGTCATAAAGCCCCACCAGCTTGGCGCGTGCCGCGCCCGCCAGTTTCAACGCGTGATACCGGCCGAAATGCCCGGCCCCGATCAGCCCAACCTGCAAACGTTCGCTCATGTCCCTTCACTATTGCGGCCCGGGGTTGCGCGCAACGCCTCTCTTGTCCATACCGCTATCGATTTCAGGTATCTACCGGAGCCGCCGTGCTTTACTTCACCCGCGCCAAGACCCTTGGCATCCTGTTCCTCTGCCTGCTGGGCGCCGTGCTGTGCCTGCCCAATCTCGGCCCGCGCCCGGCCTTCGTGCCGAGCTTCGTGCCCTGGAACCAGGTGCATCTGGGGCTGGACCTCAAGGGCGGCTCCTACCTGCTCCTGCAAATCGACACGGGCGCCATCCAGAAACAAGACATCAACAGCCTGGTCGACCAGACCCGCCAGCTCCTGGTCAACGCCAAGCTCGGCTATACCGGCCTGCACGGCGACGCCACGGCCGAGCAGGTGGTGTTCCACGCCCTCCCGGGCCAGGAACAGGCGGCCATGCAGGCGCTGCGGGCCCTCATCACCTATGCGCCCAACGCGGCCAGCCCCTCGGTCACGCTCAGCCTCGCGCCCGATGGCACCATCACCATCGCCGTGCCCGAGGCCACCCAGGCCCAGCGCAACGCCCAGGCCATCACCCAGGCCATCACCATCATCGAGCGCCGCATCGACGGCTCAGGCGTCCTCAACGCCTCCATCGCCCGCCAGGGCGAGGATGAGATCGTCGTCCAGCTGCCCGGCATTTCCGATCCCGAGCGGGTGAAAACCCTCATCGGCACCACCGCCCACATGACCTTCCAGATGGTCGATTCCAACGCCCCGCCCGGCCAGCTCGCCCCCTTGGGCGATGAGACGCTGCCGATGTCGGACAATCCCCAGCAATCCCTCACCGTGTTCTCGACCGTCGCGGTCGATGGCGCGGACCTCGAAAACGCCCAGGCCAGCACCGACCCGCAATCGGGCCAATGGGTGGTCAATTTCTCCCTCAACGCCCGTGGCGCGCGCGAATTCGCCGATGTCACCACCGCCAATGTCGGCAAGCTGTTCGCCATCGTGCTCGACGGCAAGATCATCGAGGCCCCGGTCATCCGCGAGCCCATCACCGGCGGTCAGGGCCAGATCTCGGGCAATTTCACGGCCCAAAGCGCCACCGACCTCGCCCTGCTGCTGCGCGCCGGCGCCCTGCCCGCGCCGCTCTCCATCGTCGAGGAGCAATCCGTCGGCCCCGAGCTTGGGGCAGACGCCATCCGCGCCGGCGCCGCCGCGCTTTCGCTCGGCTTCGTGCTCGTGCTCGCCTTCATGGGCACGTTTTACGGGCTGTTCGGCTGGTTCGCCAACATTGCCCTGGTGGTCAATCTGCTGCTCATGCTGGCCATTCTCTCCATCATGGGCGCCACGCTCACCTTGCCGGGCATGGCGGGCATCCTGCTCACGCTCGGCATGGCGGTGGACGCCAACGTGCTCATCAACGAGCGCGTGCGCGAGGAGACGCGCCTCGGCAAAAAGCCGCTGGCCGCGCTGGAAGCGGGCTATAAGCGCGCCTACGCCACCATCATCGACAGTAACGTGACCACGCTGCTCGCCCACGTCACGCTGTTCATTTTCGGCTCACCGCCCGTGCGCGGCTTTGCCGTCACCATCTGCGTTGGCATCATCACCACCATCTTCACGGCCACCGTGCTGGTGCGGCTCATCACCTCGCGCTGGTACATCGCCCGCCGTCCGGCCCAACTCCCCGTCTGAGGCGACCCGACATGTTCTACCGTCCGCTTTTCCGCTTCGTCCCCGACGGCACCAAAATCCGCTTCATGCGCGGGCGTTTCGCCGGGCTCATCACCTCGGCGGTGCTCTCCACCGCCTCGCTCATCCTGTTCTTCCATCCTGGCCTCAACATGGGGCTGGATTTCAAGGGCGGCGTGGTGCTCGAGGTTCACACCCAAACCCAGGCCAATTTCCCCGGCCTGCGCGCGGCCCTGGCCCAAGCCGGGCTGGCGGACGCCAACCTGCAATCCTTCGGCACGGATGGCCAGGGCGTGCTCATCTCGCTCGAATCCCGCGCCACCGCCGCCCAGACCCAAACCGCCATCTCCGAGGCCGAAACCGCCCTCAACGCCGCGGCGCCGGGGGCCAAGATCCTCTCAACCCAAGCGGTCGGCGCCTCGGTCTCGCATCAGCTGTTCGCCCAGGGCCTCGAGGCGCTGGGGCTGAGCTTCCTGATGATCCTGATCTATATCTGGTTCCGCTTCGAGTGGCAGTTCGCGGTGGGCGCGGTGGCCACGCTGGTGCTCGACACCACCAAGGCCATCGGCTTCATGGTCCTCACCCGCATCCCGTTCGACCTCGTGACCATCGCCGCCATTCTCACCATCATCGGCTATTCCACCAACGACAAGGTGGTGGTCTATGACCGGGTGCGCGAGAATTTGCGCAAATACAAATCCATGCCGCTGCGCGACCTGATCGACCTCTCGATCAACGAGACCCTGAACCGCACGCTCGGCACCTCTGGCACGGTGTTTCTGGCCGCTCTGCCCCTGGCGCTGTTTGGCGGCACGGCGCTTTCGGGCTTTGCCATGATCATGCTGTTTGGCATCGTGGTCGGCACCTCGTCCTCCATTTTCATCGCCGCGCCCATCTTGCTGTTCCTGGGCGAGCACCGTCTCCGCCGCTCCGCCACCCTGCCCAAGGCGCATGGCGGTTAGCCCGCTGGTAAGCTTTTGATTTTTTTCATCGCCGGGGTCACGGCGGGTCTGTTATGCAGGCCGTCATAGTCTCGGAACAAGCCTCATGCCCTCTTCCCGCGGCACCCAGCTTCTGGCGTCTCTCCGCCTGCTCTACCAGCCGGTGGTGCGGATAGACGATGGCATCACCGGCTCCGCCGAGGTTCTGGCCCGTTTCGCCGGCGATAATGGCGAGATCTCCGGCCCCGCCGGTCTGCTGGCCGCCATGTCGGATGGCCCGAGCGCCATTGGGCTGAGCGTCGCGCTCATGCGTCTGGGGCTGGCCGAGCATGCCGCTTCCGGCCTTGCCGCGCTGGGCCTGCCGCTGGCCTTCAACCTCACGCTCGATGCCCTGCTCCACCCCGCCCTGCTCGCGCATGTGCTGGCCTTGTGCGCCGAGTTTTCCCTGCCCGCCGCGCAGCTCCGCTTCGAGCTTACCGAGGAGCAGCCCGTGCGCGACCTCGGGGCCACCGGGCGGGTCATCGCCGCCTTGCATCAGGCCGGCTTCGCCCTGGCGCTCGATGACATCACCCCGGCCATGCCCAACCTCGAAGCCTTGATGGACATGCCGATTTCCGCCGTGAAGCTCGACAAATCCCTGCTCTCCGGCGCCGATGCGTTTTTGGCCCGCATCATCCCCCATGCCCGCGCGCGCGGCCTCGCGGTGATTGCCGAGGGCATAGAAACCCAGCCCCAGCACCACGCCATGCGCGCTGTCGGCGCCACGCACGGCCAGGGATATTATTACGCCAAGCCTCTCTCGGCCACGGCCCTCGCGGCTTTTCTGCGGCGCTGAACCCAACACCCTGAAATTATTAAAAGTTTTTTGAGCCGCCTTTTTTCCAAAAAAGGCGGAATCTTTAGCCGCTTCGCGTGCGCCGCGAAGCTCCCCCCGAGGCCTCCGCCTTTTCCAAAGAAAAGCGGCTCCAAAAACTTTTGAAATTTTTTTAAGGGCTGAGCGCGAAGCAGCGGCGCGAATCGGCCAGCAACCGTTCCCCCTCCTGCCCCCCGCGCCCAAAGCGGCGGCTCAGCGCCTCGGCCATCATCCGCGTGTCGTCATGCAGCGCGGCCTCCGGCTCATGCTCCACCGCCCGCCCCTCGGCCTTCAGCTTCAGCAGATGCGCCAGCACATTGCGCTGCGCCGCCGCCTTCAGCATCGGGTCGTCCTTGTGGTAAAGCTCCTGCGCCAGCGCCGCAATCGACCAGCCCCGCCCATCCAGCGCCGCCAAAATCGAGCGCTCCCGCGCCTTGCGGTGCGCCAGCATCTCCGCCACCAGCTCACGCGGGCGCTCGAGCATCGGGCCATGGGCGCTCAAATACACATCGTCGTCGCGCGCCAGCAGCTTCTCCAGCGAGCGGTAATAATCGATCATGTCCCCCTCGGGCGGCGAGACGATGGAAGACGACCAGCTCATCACATGATCGCCCGAAAACAGCACCTTGCGGCCCGTCTCGGTGTAAAACTCATAGCACAGATGGTCCGCCGCGTGGCCCGGCGTATGCACGGCCTTGAACCCGCCAATATGCGTGCCGTCATTCAGCGCCAGATCGGGCGTGAACCCCGCCCGCGCGCTCACCGCATAGGCGGCCACCGGCGCCCCCGTGCGGGCCTGCAACTCCGCCACCCCGCCCCAATGGTCGGCATGGCTGTGGGTGAGCAAAATCCGCAAAACCGGCACATCCCCGGCCGCGCGCAAAATATCCTCGGTATGGCCCAGGCTTTTCGGCCCCGGATCAATGACCGTCAGCCCATCCGCTTCCTCGATCAGGAAGCTGTTGGTGCCATGATAAGTCATCACCCCCGGATTATCGGCGACCACGCGCCTGATCCCGGGCATCACATCCTGCGCCACGCCCCTAGGCGGCACATCTTCTTGCAAGAACGCCATGGCCCCATCATGGCGCGCCGCACCACACTCTGCAAACGCTAACGTCTGCATGGCGTTAACGTCAGCCCTGCGCCACACCCTCACCCAAAATTATAAAGCGCCCACAACACGGCCAGCACCGCCAGCGCGCACAACGTGCCCAGCACCGCCAGACGCACATTATGGTGCGCCGGCTCGCGCGAGACGGCCCTGTGTGGCGGATCCTGGGTAACGCGGTTGGACACGGATGGAAAATCTTTTATGTTCATGGCCTTGTTCCCCAAAGCCGCCTTGGCGTCTCAAGCCATTTCGCGGCCTGGTTGGTGGTCTTATTGGGCAATTATGCGCGCGTCTCCAGCCGCTTGGCAACAAAAACCCGCAAGGCCCGGGCGGCTTGCCCTGGCCACGCCGGGCTGGCTACTCTGCCCGCATGACCCTGCCGGACCCCGACGCCGCCTTGCGGCAAAATTTGCGCCGCCACCAGCTCATGGCCTCTGGGCTGCTCGGTCTCATGGCGGTTTCGTTTGGCGCCTCGCTCGCCCTGCCCCACGGCCCGGCTTCCGAGCTGCTGCTCGAGGCCAGCAAGGCCGGCGTGATCGGCGGCGTGGCCGACTGGTTCGCCGTCACCGCGCTGTTTCGCCATCCGCTCGGCCTGCCCATTCCCCACACCGCCATTTTACCCGCCCAAAAAGAGCGGCTGGGCAACGCGCTCGGGCGTTTCATCGCCACTCATGTGGTCACCGAGGCGGATGTCAAAAAAGCCCTGGCCACGCTCGACAGCCCAGCCCTCATCCGGCGGTTTTTGTCCGAAAGCACCACCACCCGCCCGCTGGCCGAGGCGCTCAGCTCCATGCTGCCCCGCCTGCTGGCCTCCATAGAGGATGGCCGCGCCCGGCGCCTGCTGGCCCGGCTGCTGCCCAAGCTGCTGGGCGGCCAAGCCTCGGGCATCATCGTCGCGCGGGTGCTCCAGGGGCTGGTGACGGGCGGCAAGCACCAGGAAGTTTTCTCCTTCATCATCCAGAATTTAAAAGAAACCATGCGCGCCCGCGAAGAGGTGCTGAAAGAGGCGATCAAGGAGCGCGTGGCCGAGCAGGGCGGCAGGCTGGTGGGCTGGGCGCTGGGCGCCACGGTGGCCAAGCGCGTGCTCACGGCGGTCAACCAGGAGCTGGAGCGCATCAGCCCCGACAGTTCCGAAATGCGCGAGGCGTTCGATGAATGGGTCCGGCGCGAGATTGCCCGGCTGGAAACCGACCCCGCCCGCGCCACCGAGCTGGGCGGGGCGGTGAAATCGGTGCTCTCTCACGAGACCGTGCGCGCCTGGGCGTGGGACATCTGGGCCCGCCTGCGCCGCGCGCTGGAGCTGGACGCCGCCAACCCCCATGGCCGCAGCGTCGCGGTCATCGAGAGCGCGCTTGCCTCGCTGTCCGACAGTCTGGAAAAAGACGCCAGCGCCAAGGCGCGGGTCGATACCGCGTTTCAATCGCTCATCCTGCGCGCCTTGCCGGCCCTGCAAACCGAGGGCGCGGCCTATATCGGCCGGGTGGTGGGCGCGTGGGACACCCGCACCATCACCGAAAAACTGGAGCTGCGGGTGGGCAAGGACCTGCAATTCATCCGCATCAACGGCACGCTGGTGGGGTTTGTGCTGGGCCTGGCCTTCGCCGGCGCGCAGCTGCTCGCCGGAAGATAATTGATTGTTTTAGAGTGCGATGACGTTAGATTGATCCGCCTTGCGGGTAAATCTAACGTCTGAATCGCCCTCTAACTTTTGATTTAGAGGCGGATTCAGACATAAGATGCAATCGCGCAGCGATTCCATCTTATGTCATCCGGCTCTAAGGGCAGGGTCTTGGGGCGCTTTTTGAAAAAAGCTCCCCAAACCCCGCAAAAACTTTTAATAATTTCAGGTGGTTGCCTTAAAGTTCGGCATCAGGCCCTAAATAATCCGCGTGCGCACCTCGCCCACGCCCGCAATCCGCCCCACCAGCTCATCGCCCGGCACCACCGGCCCCACCCCTTCGGGCGTGCCGGTGAAAATCAAATCCCCAGCCTTGAGCGTCACCAGCCTTGAGAGCGCGGCGATAATCCCCGCCACCGGCCAGGTCTGGTCCGCCAGATCGCCCCGCTGGCGCGCCGCGCCGTTCACCTCGAGCCCAATTTCCCCCGCCGCCGGATGGCCAATCTCGCTGGCCGGGGCAATCTCGCCAATCGGGGCCGAGGCATCAAACCCCTTGGCCATGTCCCACGGGCGGCGCGCGGCCTTGGCCTCGTCCTGCACGTCGCGCCGGGTCATATCCAGCCCCACCGCATAGCCAAACACATGCGCAAGCGCCGTTTCCTCGGCAATTTCCGCGCCGCCCTGGCCTATCGCCACCACCAGCTCCACCTCATGGTGCAAATTGCCCGTGGCCGGCGGATACGCCATGGCCGCCCCGTCCAGCACCAGCGCATCGGCCGGTTTGGAGAAGAAAAACGGCGGCTCGCGGCTGGGGTCGCCGCCCATCTCGCGGGCATGACCGGCATAATTGCGCCCCACGCAAAACACCCGCCGCACCGCGAACAAGCCGCCCCCCCGCACCGCCACCGCCACCGGCACAGGCGGCGCAAACACATAGCTGGACATGAACCCTCCTTTAACTTGGAACCCGGACAGGCTTCGTCTATCTGAGCAGATATGAAACGCCTCACCCTTGCCGCTCTTTTGGCGCTAACCCCGTTCGCCGTGCAAGCCGCCCAACCCTCCGCCCTGGGGGTATATGGCGCCTGGACAGCCGCTTCCCTCGGCTCGGGCACAGCCAGAATCTGCTATGCCTTCACGCATGCCAGGGGCTCGTCCATGGCCATCGACGCCCGCGGCGCCGCCATGCTGGCCGTGACCGAGCGCCACGGCGCGCCCGATGAAGTCTCCATCAGCCCCGGCTACCGCTACCCCGCCAGGGCCAAAATCGCCCTCACCGTGGGCCGCACCCAGGTCGGCTTCTACCCCTCCGGCAAAAACGCCTATACCACCCAAAACCTCGCCGCCATCGCCGCCTTCCGGGCCGGCAACACCGCCGATGTCACCGCCCCCTCGCCCGACCATGGCCGCCCCGTGACCGACCATTACGCCCTCACCGGCTTCTCCGCCGCCTATGGCGCCATCAAGCGGGCCTGCCCATGAGCGACCTGACCGAAGCCGAGCGCGAACGGATTCTCGCCAAGGCGGCCTTGTTCTCCCCGCCCGTCTATGTGCTGCCCGATGGCCGGCGCGACCTGGTTGGGCTCTCCAAGGAGGAGCTGGCCGCCGAAATGGCGTTGATCGGCGAAAAACCATTCCGCGCCAAGCAGTTATGGCACTGGATCTACCACCAGGGCGCGCGCGATTTCGGCCTCATGTCGAGCATCGCCAAACCCTTGCAGGAAAAACTGGCCGAGCGTTTCGTCATCGGCCGCCCCGAGGTGGTGACCGACCAGCTCTCCACCGACGAAACCCGCAAATTCCTGTTCAAATTCCGCGATGAGCAGGCGGTCGAGACCGTCTATATCCCAGACCGCCAGGAAGACCGGGGGGCGGTGTGCCTGTCATCCCAGGTAGGCTGCACGCTCTCCTGCCGCTTTTGCCACACCGGCACCCAGCGCCTCTCGCGCAATCTGGGGGCGGCCGAAATCGTCGGCCAGTTCATGGCCGCGCGCGATGCCTATGGCGAATGGCCCAGCCCCAAGGGCGAAACGCCGCGCCTGCTCTCCACCATCGTGCTCATGGGCATGGGCGAGCCGCTTTATAATTACGAAAACGTCGCCAAGGCCATGAAGATCGTCATGGATGGCGAGGGCATCGCCCTCTCGCGCCGGCGCATCACCCTCTCCACCTCGGGGGTGGTGCCGATGATGGACCGCGCCGGGGCGGAGCTTGGGGTCAATCTGGCCATTTCGCTGCACGCCGTGACCGATGAGCTGCGCGATGAGCTGGTGCCGCTCAACCGTAAATACCCGATCCGGGAACTGATCGAGGCCTGCCGGCGCTACCCCAGCGCCTCCAATGCCCGGCGGATCACGTTTGAGTATATCATGCTGCGCGGCATAAACGACAGCGAGGCTGAGGCACGTGAGCTGGTGCGGCTGATCGCGGGTTTGCCGGCCAAGGTCAACCTCATCCCCTTCAACCCCTGGCCCGGCTCGTCCTACCAGCCCAGCACGCCCGAGGCGCTGAAGAAATTCGCCGCCATCGTCATGCAGGCGGGCTATGCCTCGCCCATCCGCACGCCTCGCGGGCGCGACATTCTGGCCGCCTGCGGGCAGCTGAAAAGCGCCATGGAGAAGGGCGCGGCGGCATAATCACGCAAAGCCACGGCTTGGGGGCGCAAAACCACGCACCCCCATAGCCGTGGCTTTCAAAACCACACAAACCCACACAAACCCACATTTCACCCGGCGCGGCTGTCGAGCGCGGCGATCAGCCGGGCCAGCCAGCCATTTACCGGCGCGGCCAGCCCGTGCTCGGCGCATTTGCGCAGCACGGCCTCGCCCAGCATCTCATTCTCGGTCACCCGCCCGGCCTCGACATCCTGGAGCATGGAGGTTTTTTTCTCTGGGTCCAGCCGGGCGAGAATTGGAAAAAACATTTCGATATCGTTATCATCAAGCCCAATGCCCTCGGCCTGCGCCAGCGCCGCCACCTCGCGCGCCGAGGAGCGCACCAGGGCCCGGACCTGCTCGTTACCCTCCCGGAATACGCCATAGGGCATGCGCAGCACCGCCGTAACCTGGTTGACACTGACATTGAGCATGAATTTCCACCACAGCTCGCGCAGCATGTTTTCAGGAACACGTGACGCCAGGCCGCAAAAATCAAAATGTGCCTTGATGGCGGCGACGCGTGCCGAGGGCGGGTTGTTGGTGGCTTCGCCAAACACCAGCGTGCCGGGGCGGGAATAGCTGATGTCATGGCCCTGGCGGACGGCATCGACCTCGACCGAAAACCCGTAAAGCAATGTTTCCGGCCCAAACGCCGCGCCCAGCACGGCCTCGCTCTCGATGCCGTTCATGGCCGAGAGGATAGTGGTTTGCATACCAACAAATGGGCGCATGGCGGCGATCGCCGCCGGCAGTTGCGCCCATTTCACCGCCACGATGATGAGATCGGCCGGGACCGTCACCAAATCTTCAGGTGAACTGATGGTAACATCGAGCGTCCGGCCATTGATGCGCACGGGCTCCGCCCGCAGCCTGGCAGCGCGCGCGGGGTCGGCAATGATGCTGATGCCAGCACGCGACAAGGGCTCGGCCAGAACCGCGCCCAATGCCCCCAGCCCGATTAAATAAACCTTCATGTTCCATATTTTAAGCTACATTTCTTCGCAAAGGGAGCATTTATTTGCCAGATTTCTGCCACATCCCCCCGCCACCCAGGACACAACCGGCGGCGCGGTGCGGCTGGTTTGGCACAGCGGAGGCTTGAATGGCTGTCTATCTCATCACCGGCGGCGCGCGCGGGATCGGGGCCGGCATTGCCCAGCATCTGAAAGCGGCCGGCCATACGGTCATCATCGCCGACAAGGAGAAAGTGCAGCTGCCGGGCATACGCTCGATCATGTGCGATGTCTCGGACGAGGCCCAGGTGGCCAGCCTGATGACCGGCATAGAGGCGGTGGAAGGCCGGCTGGACGGGCTGGTGTGCAATGCCGGCTATATGGTGCGCAAACCAATCGAGGGCTTGACGCTGGACGAATGGAACGGCGTGCTCGGCACCAACCTCACCTCGACATTTTTGCTGGTGCGGGCTGGGCTTGCCATGTTGCGCGCGGCGCGCGGGGTGGTGGTCACCATCGCCTCCACCCGCGCCCATCAATCCGAACCCGATACGGAATCTTACGCCGCCTCGAAGGGCGGGCTGCTCGCGCTCACCCATGCGCTGGCCATTTCACTTGGGCCAGACATTCGGGTGAATTGCATTTCCCCGGGCTGGATCAACTCAAAATCGGAGGCGCTGCGCCATGAGGACCATGTGCAGCACCCCGTGGGACGGGTGGGGATGGTGGAGGATATCGCCGAACTCACCGGCTATCTGCTG
>JAJXWD010000045.1 GCA_021781835.1 Pseudomonadota bacterium
ATTCACAATAACAATGTTACGTGCTAATATCCGCGGGCTTTGCGGAGTTGGATATGAGCTATAGCATTGATTTACGTGAACGCGTTGTGGGCTATGTGCGTGGTGGTGGCAGCCGGACGGAAGCTGCTCGGTTATTTCAGGTCAGTCGGATGACGCTATATCGCTGGCTTGGCGCCGCTGATTTGCACCCGAAGCTCGCGAAGACGCGCCGTCGCAAGTTGGACAAGGCGGCACTTGCCGCGCATGTTCGTGATCTGCCGGACGCCTTGTTACGGGAGCGGGCGGCGCATTTTGGGGTGACGACCAATGCGATCTGGGTGGCGCTGAAGAAGCTGAAGATCACCAAAAAAAACGACCAGGTATCGTGAAAGTCGTTGCGAGGAGAGAATCACGTTTCTGCGGCAACTGCGCGCCTTTGTCGCCAAGCACGGCTGGAAGAATGTCGTGTATTTCGACGAGAGCGGTTTTGAGGCCAGCACTCACCGGCCACATGGCTGGGCGCCTCGGGGCAACAAGGTCTTTGGCAGAATCGCCGGCAGACACCATGAACGAACCAATCTCATCATGGCGCAGCGAGACGGAGACTGGATTGCGCCCATGCTGTTCAAAGCAAGCTGCACACATCTGACGGTGACAACATGGATCAGGCAGATGCTGTTGCCCACGCTCAGGCCGCAGAGCCTTGTCGTCATGGACAACGCGCCATTTCATAACAAACCAAAAATCGCCGAAATCCTCGCCGAACAGGGGCACCAGCTGCTGCCGTTGCCAAGATACTCGCCAGATTTCAACCCCATCGAACAAGCCTTCGCCATCCTTAAGCGACAGAGAAGTTTCTCCGGAAAGTCCGTGGAGGAGCTAATTTCATCACATTCTTAATTTGAATGACTATAAGTGATCAAAAATCGGGGGCAACCGGGAGAGGCTTTTTGTAAAAAGCCCCTCCCGGACCCTCCGCAAAAACTTTCAAAAATTTTCACGTCGCCCTGGATCACTATTGGCTTGGATTAAGCCGGCAGACGTAAGCTAAGCCAATGAAATTGATCGTTAAAATATAACTGGAGCGGGTGCGTCATAACGCATCCCGCTCTAACCAGCCTTGGTCCCGGTACCAGGCCACGCTCATCGCCAAGCCCTCGGCCAGGCTGGTGCGCGGCTCATACACGCCGCGCGCCAGCAGTTCCGCCGCGCTCACCCCCCAATCCGGGTGGGCCAGCTCGCGCGCCTTCTGGGCCGTGAACATCACCGCCCGGCCGCGCACCGCGCCCAGCGCGCCGCTCACAGCCCCAAGCCCGCGCAGCACCGGCCCCGGCACCGGCAGCAGCGCCCAGGGCTCGCGCCCCTGCGCCCGCGCCGCCGCGCGCAAAATCTCGGCCATCTCATAGCCCTCGGGCCGCTCATCGGCGAGCGCGAAACAGCCCCTCACCCCAGAGAGCGCCGCCGCGGCCACCGCCGCGCCGGCGTCGGCGCCATAAATCATCGCCACCCGCCCGCGCCCGGTCAGCGGCACCACCGGCAGCCGGGCGGCCTTGAACAGCGCCAGCGTTTCACGGTCGGGCGGCCCATAAACCGCGGGCGGGCGCAAAATCAGCGCCTCATCGCCATACAGGGCGCGCACCTCATCCTCGCCCGCGCGCTTGCTCGCGGCATAATCCGAAAGCGCCGGCACCCGCGCCGCCAACGAGGAAATGAGCACAAACCGCGCCCTTGGCGCCACATCGCGCGCCACCCGCGCCACCCTGGCCGCGCCCTCGGCATTGACGGCGAAAAACGCCGCCCGCCCGCGCGCCTTCACCAAGCCCGCCACATGCACAACCAGATCAACCCCGGCCATCAGCCGGGCCAGCGCCGCCTCATCCTCGAGCGCGCCCCGCACAATTTCGGCCGCCAGCGCCACATCGCGCCGCGCCAGCGCCCGCACCAAAACGCCCCGCGCACGCAAACCCGCCAGCACATGCCCGCCCAAAAACCCGCTCGCGCCGGTCAGCGCGGCGCGCGGGGCTGTCATGCGGCGTCCGGCGTCGGCTCCAGCGCCTCGGCCTCGGCGCCAAACGCCCCGGCCAGATACATGGCCTTGGCCTTGGAGCGCGAGAGCTTGCCGCTCGAGGTCTGGGGCAGGCTGCGCGGCGGCACCAGCACCACGCGGGTTTCCAGCCCGAACCGGCCGCGGAAAAACTTGCCGATTTCGGCGCGCAGCGCGGCACGGGCCTCGGTTTCGAGCACGCGGCACTGCACCAGCACCACCACCTCCTCGGCCTCGCCCTGGTCCACCGAGACCACCGCCACATCGCCGCTGCGCAGCGGCCCGAACTCGGCCTCCGCCGTCCATTCCAGGTCCTGCGGCCAGACATTGCGGCCATTGACCAAAATCAGGTCCTTGGCCCGCCCGGTAATCACCAGCTCATCGCCCACCCAGTAGCCGAGATCGCCGGTATCGAGCCAGCCTTCCGCGCTCAGCGCGGCCTCGGTCTCCGCGGGGCTGTCGAAATAGCCTTCCATCAGGCTCGGGCCGCGCACATAAATCCGCCCGATCACCCGCTCCGGACACAACCCCCCGGCCTCGTCGCGGATTTCGGCCTCATGGTTGGGCAGCATCCGCCCGCAGCGCACAAAGGCGCGCACACGCTGGGTCTGGGCGGTGGCGGGCACGGCCCGGTGTTCGGCCTCCAGCACCGCGCCGTCGATCACATCGGTCACCGCCCCCAGCCCGAGCGGCGTGAAGGAGAGCGCCAGCGTGGCCTCGGCCATGCCATAGCTCGGCACAAAGGCGGTCTGGGCGAAGCCATTGCGCTCGAAGCGGGCGGCGAAGCGCGTGAGCACGCCGGGGCGCACCATGTCGCCGCCAATGCCCGCCGCGCGCCAGCGGCTCAAATCCAGCCCCTCGGTCGAGGCCGTCTCCGCCCGGCGCACGCATAATTCATAGCCAAAAGACGGGCTGAACGAGATGGTCGCCCCCGTGCGCCCGATCAGCTCCAGCCACAGCAGCGGCCGGCGGGCGAAATCGCGGGTGGCCAGCACCTCCACCCCCACCTGGCAGCTCATGGGCATGAGAAAAAACCCAACCAGCCCCATGTCATGGTAAAAAGGCAGCCAGGTCACCGCATGGTCGGCCGCGGTCACTTTCAGCCCATAGGCGGCCATGTGGCGGGCATTGGCCATAAAGGCCGCCTGGGTCACCGCCACGCCATGCGGAAAGCGCGTCGAGCCCGAGGAGAACTGCAAATAAGCCAGCGCGTGCGGGTCGGGCGCGGGCAGGGTCTTGGCCTCGGGGGCGTCCTGCACCAGCGCGTAGGTGCCGCAAAATTTCAGCCCCTCCAGCCCCGCGATCTCGCTCATCCAGCCCGCCAGCACATCGGGGCCAAACAGCGCCTTGGCGTGGGCGCGCTCCAGCATCCGCCGCAAATGGGCTATATAGCCATCCCGCCCGCCAAAGGCGGCGGGCAGCGGCAAGGGGGCGGGGATCAGCCCGGCATATTGGCAGGCGTAAAAGGCGCGGGCGAAATCACCGTCGCTCTCGGCCACCAGCCCCACGGTCTCGCCTGGCCTCAGCCCGGCGCCCAGCAGCTTGCGGGCCATTTCCATGGCCTGCGCGCGCAGGCGTTTATAAGGCAGCGCCTCGGTCAGCCCCCCCTTGCCGGAGTAGAAATTCATCCCCCGCGAGGTCTGGGCGGCATAGTCCAGCGCCTCGGCGATGGTACCGAAATCGGCCCGCCGCAGCGGGGGCTCTAGAGGAGAAACGGTCTGAAGCTCAGTCATTCTGGGGTGCGTATCGTGTCACGATTGTCCGGGCTAACAGACTGGCGCCCCGAACGCAATGCGCCACAACAAAAGCGGGGGGCAAACCAGCCTGTCACGGCTCGTTCATCCCCTGTTCATCATTGACCCCGCCCCCCATCCTGTCTTAACGCCCCTCAACAACCCGAGCACCGCCATGACCATCCCCGCCACCGCCCATTTCTGCTGGATCGGCCCCGACCTGCCCTGGGCCTATGGGTTCGCGGTGCTCTCCTGCGCCCGCCAGGGTGGTCTCGCGCGCGTCATCCTCCACCACACAGACGATCTGGCGCCCACGCCGGTCCTGGCCGCGCTGCGCGCCGCGCCGGGGGTGGAGCTGCGCCGCATCGCCCCGGCCGCCGCCCTCGCCCCGGCCGAGTCCGCCCTCAACCGCCCCGGCGCGCTCACCGCCCTGTACCAGCGCATGCCCAGCCCGGCCATCAAATCCGACATTCTGCGCACCGCCATCCTGTTCACCGAGGGCGGCCTCTATCTCGACACCGACACCCTCACCCTCGCCCCGCTCACCCCCCTGCTGCACACCGCCCAGTTCATCGGCACCGAGTCCATCATCTGGCCGCATTTCGTCCGCGTTTCGCGCAACCCCCTGCTGCTTGCCCGTTATGGCGCGCTCGACCTCGCCCGCAAGGCCTGCCGCCTCCTGCCGCAAGGCTGGCGCGCCTTCCGGCTGGTCGAGCGGTTCTGTTTTCCCGGCATCAACGGCGCCGTCATGGGCGCGGCCCCGGGCACGGCGCTGTTCGCCCGCGCCCTCACCGCCATGCTCGACATGCCGCCCCTCCGCCAGTCCGAGCCCAACGCCCTCGGCCCAGACCTGCTGCAAACCCTCACCGAACAAGCCGCCCCCGGCGAGATCACGATCCACCCGCCGGCGCTGTTCTACCCCCTGCCGCCCGAGATCTCCCAGCATTGGTTCCGCCCCACCCGCCGCGTCCGGCTGGCGGCGATGCTCCCCCCAAAAACCCGCCTCGTGCACTGGTATGCCTCGGTGCGCTCCAAGCCCTACGTGGCCGAAATCACCCCCGCCTTCGTGCGCGCCCATGCCGCCACCCAGCCCTACAGCGCCCTGGTGCTGCGCGCCCTGCCCGATCTTTAGACCGCCGCCCCGGGCGTCACACTTGCGACATACGGCCCGAACGGGTAGTTACACCTGAAGGTTAATAGTGCGTCAGGCCAGCCTGCCGCGCCCTTGGGCGCGGCGCCGTTGGCCCAGCCCGCGGCGCCCCCGCGCCGCGGCCGTGAGACGCTAATTGGAACGAGGTTGATGATGGCTAAAAAAGATGGCATCCGCATTGCGATCGCCGGTCTCGGGAATTGCGCCAGCGCGCTCATCCAGGGGCTGCATTATTACACGCCAGAGCGCTGCGAAACCGGCGTGGTCGGCCTCATGCACACCGAGATCGGCGGCTTCCGCCCGTGTGACATCGCGGTCGTCGCGGCGTTCGATGTCGATGCCCGCAAGGTCGGCCAGGATGTCGCCACCGCCATTTTCGCCAAGCCCAATTGCTGCGTGGTGTTCGAGCCCAACATCCCCGAGAGCGGCGTCACCGTCCAGATGGGTCAGGTGCTCGACGGCATTTCCCCCCACATGGAAAATTACGAGGATGACCGCACCTTCATCCGCGCGACCGCGCCCGAGCTGAGCAAGGACGAGATCGTCGCCATCCTGCGCGAGCGCCGGGTGGATGTGCTGCTCAACTACATGCCGGTCGGCTCCGAGCAGGCCGCGCGGTTTTACGCCGATTGCGCGCTCGAGGCCAGGGTCGGCTTCGTCAACAACATGCCGGTGTTCATCGCCTCCGACCCGGCCTACGCCAAAAAATTCACCGAGCGCAACGTGCCCATCATCGGCGATGACATCAAATCCCAGGTCGGCGCCACCATCACCCACCGCGTGCTGACCGACCTGTTCGCCAAGCGCGGCATCAAGCTGCTGCGCACCTATCAGCTCAACACCGGCGGCAACACCGACTTTTTGAACATGAAGAATCAGGAGCGCCTGGTCTCCAAGAAGAAGTCGAAGACCGAGGCCGTGCAGTCGGTCACCAAGGCGCGGCTGGAAGCCGAAAACATCCATATCGGCCCGTCCGACTATGTGCCCTGGCAAAATGACAACAAGGTCTGCTTCATCCGCATGGAAGGCCACATGTTCGGCGATGTTCCGCTCGACCTCGAGCTGCGCCTCTCCGTGCAGGACAGCCCCAATTCGGCCGGCGTGGTGATCGACATGGTGCGCTGCTGCAAAATCGCGCTCGATGCCGGCATCGGCGGCGTGCTCACCGGCCCCGCGGCCTATTTCTGCAAGCACCCCCCGCAGCAATTCACCGACGATGTGGCCTATGAGATGACCGAGGCCTTCATCAAGACCAAGCCCGCCGCCAAGGTCGTGGCGGCGGAGTAAGCCGCCATGAAAGGTCTGATCGTCGCCGCCGGCCAGGGCACGCGGCTGCGCGAAAAGGGTGAGCAGAAGCCGCTCATCCCCATTCGCGGCATGCCGCTGATCGAGCGTGTCATCGCCACGCTGGCCTTGTCGGGCATCGAGGAAATCGTGGTCGTCACCGGCTACCGGGCCGAGGCGCTGACACCGCGCCTGCGCGAAATTGGCCAGAAGCACGATGTCACGATCATCCCGGCCTATAATCCGGCCTGGCAGCGCGCCAACGGCGTCTCCGTCTCGGCCGCGCGCCAATATCTCGAGGGTGAGTTCCTGCTCACCATGTGCGACCATCTGGTCGAGCCCGGGCTGATCTCGGGCCTCATGGCCGCCAAGGTCGAGCCGGACACCGTCACGCTCGCCATCGACCGCCAGATCGAGCACCCGCTCAACGACCCCGAGGATGTCACGCGCGTCAAGTTCGAGGGCGAGCATCTGCGCGCCATCGGCAAGGTCATCCGCGACTTCAACGGGTTCGATACCGGCGTGTTCCGCTGCTCCCCCGTGATGTTCGAGGCCTTGGCCGAATCCCAGGCGCGCGGCGATGACAGCATTTCCGGCGGCATGACCGTGCTGGCCGAATGGGGCAAGGCCCGCGTGTTCGATATCGGCCGGCATGTATGGCTCGATGTCGACGACCCCCTGGCCTTCTCCAAGGCCGAGCAGCTGCTGGCCGCCGGCAAGCTGTGAGCGGGCCGGAGCCGGTCAGGCGGGCCGGGGATATCGAGAGCTGGAGCAATCTCCATCTGGTCCACCCGCTTTCGGGCGCGCTGGTGCCGTGGTTCGCCGGGCGGGGCGTCACGCCCAACCAGGTGTCGCTGGCGGGGCTGGCCTGCGGCGTGCTGGCGGGCGCGGCCTATGCGCGCGCCGACCATCCGGCCTTCGCCGTGCTGGGCTTCGCCCTGATGTTCGCCTGGCATGTGCTCGATGGCGCCGACGGCCAGCTCGCCCGCCTCACCAACAGCTTCTCCGAACTTGGCAAGATCATCGACGGGGTGTGCGACTATGTCACCTTCACCGCCGTCTATCTTGGTTTCGCGGTGCTGCTCATGCCGCGCGCGGGCCATTGGGTGCTGGGGCTGATCATCCTCTCGGGCGCCGCCCATGCCCTGCAATCGGCCGCGTTCGAGATGCAGCGCCAAGTCTATAATTATCTGGGCCTCGGCCGGCGCTCGGCGGCGCTGCCCAGCCTCGAAGGCCCGGCCAAACCCGGCCTCGCCGGCGGGCTGTACCGGCTTTACGAGCGCGCGCAGATTTTGGTCGCGGGCGGCGCGGCCAGCTTCGCGCCCCGCTTCCAGGCGGCGCTCGCCGCGGCCTCGCCTGAGGAAGACGAAGCCCTGCGCGCGCGGTTCCGGGCCCAATTCGCGCCCATCGTGCGCCAATGGGCGCTGTTTTCCTCCAACACCCGCACGGGGCTGATTTTTCTCTGCGCGGTCACTGGCTGGCCGCTGCTCTATTTCGCCCTCGAGCTGCTGGGCTTGAGCGCCGCCCTGGCCTGGTACCTGGCCCGCCAGCGCGCCCTCTACGCGGCATTCAGGGTTTAAAAGTTTTTGCGGGGTTTGGGGCGCTTTTTACAAAAAGCGCCCCAAGGCGGCCGCCGGAATGTGGACCCTTTTTGAAAAAAGGGTCCACGCCCCCAAAAACTTCCAATCAGTTTAAATCGCGCGCTCGAACACCCGGTAGGTCTTGTAAGGATCAGCCCCCAGGCTCTCATTCATCCGCCGCATCGGCATGTTGTCCTCCAAAATCCAGGACAGCTCGATATGGGTGAGCCCCTTCTTCAGCCCCGCCTTGCGCACCATGTCCACCATCAAAAACGGCAGCAACCCGCCGATCATGTCCTTGGCCACCGCGCGCTTCACCCCCATCAGCGGCACGCGGGCCGTCTTCACCCCCGCCACCTCCAGCCGCCACAGCATCTTCACAATGCCAAACGGCAGCAGCTTGCCGCCCAAATCGCGGATCGCCTCGTTCAAATTGGGCAGTGCGATCAAGAACCCCACCGGCTCGCCATCGCGCTCCACCACCGAGGTAAAAGCGGGCTTGATCAGCGGCTTCAAGGATTTGGCCAGATATTCCGTCTCGATCTCGGTGAGCGGCACAAAGCCCCAATTCTCCACCCAGGCATCGTTGAAAATCCGCGTCACCATGCGGATTTCCTCGTTATAGCGTTTGAAATCGAGCTGGCGGACCGAAATATTGGCCGGCAAGGGCCGCTCCAGCAGCCGCCGCACCGATTTGGGCAGCTCGACGCGCATATCATACCAATAGGCAATCACATCCTTGGCCTTCTCAAAGCCCAAAGCCTCCAGATGCCCGCGCAGATACGCCTTGTCATGGGGCATGAGCAGCACTGGCGGGGTGGTGAACCCATCGATCAGCAGCCCGGTCTCCTCGTTGATGTTGAGGTTGAACGGCCCCTGCATCGCCACCATCCCGCGCGCCTTCAGCCAGGCCGCCGCGGTATCGATCAGCGCGCCAATCACCTCGCGGTCGTCCTCGGCGGCGAGCATGCCAAACTGCCCGGCATGGCGGGCCTTGAGCTGGGCGTTGTTGGCGTCGATCTGCGCCGAAATCCGCCCGACATCGCGCCCCCCCCGCACCGCCAGCCAGAACTGCACCTCGGCATGACCAAAAAACGGGTTCTTGGGGCTGAGCGCCTCCTCACGTTCCATGTGCAGCGGCGCGACATAGGCCGGATCGTCGGCATGAAGCCGCTCGGGAAGCCGAATGAACCGCCCCAGCATCTTCTTGTCGGTGACCGGTACGATCTGGATCGCGCTCATCACGGAAGCCCCCTTTAGTTCCGCCCCGCGCATAGCAGCCCCGCGCCTGGGCGGCAAATCGGCCCCAGGCCCGCCCATGTGGCTTTTTGTGGCTTTGGCGCGCGGTTTTGTGGGTTTGCGTGGCTTTGGCGCTTAAATACGGCGGTAAGCATTATCCCCTAGCTTCGCCCCATGCGCGCCCCGCCGCGCGCTGGCCGGCGCCCGCAAGGCCCGGCGGTTTCCAGGCATCAGGAGGGGAGCTGGGGTCAGCCATGGCCAGGGCAAAACGCACACAGGCACGGAACATACGGGCAAAAAACATACGAAACCGAAACATGGAGAACGGGGGGATGGCGGGATGACCCGCCCGCGCGGCACGCCATGAGCAACCCGGTGCCCATTTTGGTGGTCGATGATTCACGCGCCATGGTGCTCACCCTGGCCCGGATGTTGCGCAAGGCCGGGTATCACGCCCTCACCGCCCATGACGGGCAGGAAGCCCTGGCCAAGCTCGAAGCCGGGCTCCGCCCCGCCCTCATCCTCACCGATCTCAACATGCCCGGCCTGGATGGGTTTGGCCTCATCCGGGCGGTGCGGGCGCGGTTCGGGGTCAGTGCACCGCCCATCATCATGCTCACCGCCGAAACCAGCGCCGAGGCCGCGCGCACCGCCCGCGCCCTGGGCGCCGCCGCCTGGCTTTGCAAACCCGCCGACCAGACGGCCCTGCTCGCCGCCATAGCCGCCGGGCTGGCGCTGAGCGCCGCATGATCGCGCCCGGCGAGCGCCGCAAGATCTACGCCGTGCTGGCCGCGCAGCTCGACTTGCTGGACGGGCTGATCACCGGCGAGGCGCTGTTCGAGCGGCTGTGGTATTTCGCCGAGGTGCTGCCCGGCCTGGCCCGGCGCCTGGCGCCCGACAGCGGGATGGCGGCCCAGATCGTCCAGCTCGATGCCGAGTTGGACGCGCTGTCGCTGCTCCAGGCCCAGCAGCTCGACATGGCCCGCCAGACGCTGGCCATGATGCGCCGCGCCCTCGAGTTTGCCGCCCGGCAACCGGCCGATGGCGGCCTGACCCCCGCGCTGCTGGAACAAAGCTACACCACCGAAACCCAGCGCCGGACCCACCAAGAGGCGCTGGCCGCCATGCCCCCCGGCTGAACGGCCCCCAGCGCCCATGCAGGCAGGGTATGGCTGGCCTGTCGCCTTGACGCGGCGTGGCGGAGCGACTACCCCGCGCGTAAGCCCGGACAATATGGGCAAAATAACGCAGTTCACGGCTGATATTAAGGAAGTAAAATGCAGAATGTGGTGCCGGGCGATACCGCCTGGGTGTTGATGTGCACGATTCTCGTGCTGCTGATGACGGTGCCCGGCCTCGCGCTGTTTTATGCCGGCATGGTGCGCAAGAAGAATGTGCTCGCCATCATGATGCAATCCTTCATGCTGTGCGCGGTGGTCACGGTGCTGTGGATGGTGGCCGGTTATTCGCTGGCGTTTGGCACCGGCAATGGCTGGATCGGGGATGGCTCGCGGCTGATGCTGGCCGGGCTGGGCGCGGGCTGGGACAAGCCCTTCACCATCGCCGCCGGCACGCCCTTTGCCGTGCAGACCACCATTCCCGAGAGCGTGTTTCTGATGTTTCAGATGAGCTTCGCCATCATCACCCCCGCGGTGGTGACCGGGGCCTGCGCGGACCGCATGAAATTCTCGGCGCTGCTGGTGTTTTTCTCGGCCTGGTCGCTGCTGGTTTATGCGCCCCTCGCCCATTGGGTGTGGGAGCCGACCGGCTGGCTGGCCAAGCTGGGCATCGCCGATTTCGCCGGTGGCACGGTGGTGGAGATCAATTGCGGCATCACCGGGCTGGTGTGCGCGCTGATGCTGGGGCGGCGGCTGGGCTATGGGCAGGAGAACATGGCGCCGTGGAATTTGAGCTATGCGGTGATCGGCGCCTCGCTGCTGTGGGTGGGCTGGATGGGCTTCAACTCGGGCGGCGCCATGGGGGCCAATGGCCGCGCGGGCATGGCCGTGCTGGTGACCCAGATCGCCGCGGGCGGCGCCACGGTGGCCTGGACCTTCGTGGAATGGTTCGTGCGCGGCAAGCCTTCGGTGCTGGGCGCCATTTCCGGCGCGGTGGCCGGGCTGGTGGCCATTACCCCGGCGGCGGGGTTTGTGCTGCCGGGGCCGGCGCTGCTGATCGGGCTGGCGGCGGGGGGCGTGTGCTTCTGGACCGCCACCGAGATGAAGCATTATTTCAGCTATGATGACAGCCTGGATGCCTTTGGCGTGCATGGCATTGCCGGCATCATCGGCACGCTGGCCACCGGCTGGTTCGCGTTTGGGCCGCTCTCGAACGGCGCCGCGGTGGGGGGGACGCATTTGCTCGCCGTGCAGGCGCTGGGCGTGGCGGTGACGATTATCTATTGCGCGAGCGTGAGCTGGGTGCTGCTCAAGCTCACCGACATGACCGTGGGGCTGCGCGTGACCCGCGAGGAGGAGCGCGAGGGACTCGATATCGTGCTCCATGGCGAGCAGGTGTTCTGAACATAATGCCAGGCTGGCGCGGATGGGGCCCCGTTTGGGGCCCCTTTTGCTGGCGGAGGGGATGAGCATGACGGGATGGCGGCGGTTTTTGCCGACCCAGCCGCCGGTGGCGTGGCGCGAGGCGCTGCGCGCCGGGCTGGGGGTTTGTGTGGGGCTGGCGGCGACCGGCCTGGTGAGCCAGGCCGCGCTGGGCGGCGCCGGGGCAATGCCGGCGCTGCTCGCGCCCATCGGGGCTTCGGCGGTGCTGGTGTTTGGCGTGCCGGCCAGCCCGCTCACCCAGCCCTGGGCGGTGCTGGGCGGCAATATGGTGGGGGCGCTGGTGGGGGTGAGCGCGGGCCTGCTGATCGGCCAGCCGCTGCTGGCGGGCGCGGTGGCGGTGGGAGGGGCGGTGGCCGCCATGGCGGCGCTGCGCTGCGTGCACCCGCCGGGCGGCGCCATGGCGCTGACCGCCGTGCTGGGGGGGCCGCATATCGCCGCGCTGGGCTATGGGTTCGTGCTGGCGCCGGTGGGGCTGAACACGCTGCTGCTGGTGCTGGCGGCGCTGGTTTATCACCGTGTCACCGGCCTGGCCTATCCGCACCGCGCCCATGCGCCGCTGCACCCCCACCCGGCCCCGGCCCCGCTGGCGCTGGCGCCCGAGGATCTCGACGAGGTGCTGGCCGATTATGGCGAGATGGTCGATATCAGCCGCGACGATCTGGAGGCGCTGTTTCAGGAGCTGCTCGGGCGCGTGCAGACCCGCGGCGCGGACGCGCCATAAAATTATATACGCGGACACGCCATAAACTATGTACGCGGATGCGCCATGAAACGGGGCGCGGGCGGCTGATTGCGCGGACCGGTTTGCGGGCGTAGGCTGGGGGTGGATGAGGGCATCGGTGGTCCCAAGAGGCCATTGCCGCGCGGCCACGGTGCCGGACGCCACGCAGAACAATCCCGGACAACAGGGAGACGATGCCATGTCTGGATCCCACACGGGGCTGCACGCCCCCCGCTCCTGCGCGCTGATCGGCCCTTATGGAAGCGGCAAAACCACCCTGCTCGAAGCCTTGATGGACATGGCCGGCGTGAAATTGCGCCATGCCGGCGACAAGAACACCCCCGAGCCCGGCACCGAGGCCCGGCTGTTCAACTGCGCCTACCTGGGCGATGACTGGGCGCTGCTCGATTGTCCCGGCGGGATCGAGTTTCAGGCCGAGGCGGCGGCGGCGCTCTGCGTGGCCGACATGGCGGTGGTGGTGGCCGAGCCAGACCCCGCCCGCGCCATGGCGCTGCGCCCGGCCCTGGCCGCGCTGGAGGCCGCGGGCGTGCCGTTTGTGCTGTTCATCAACAAGGCCGACCAGCTGAGCGTGCCCGCCGCCACGCTGATGGCGGCGCTCCAGGCCGAGACCGCCACCCGGCTGGTGGCCCGCGAACTGCCGATTTTGGAACAGGGGCGGATGGTGGGGTATGTGGATCTGGTTTCGGAGCGGGCCTACCGCTACCGGGAACGCCAGGCCTCGGAGCGGGTGGCGCTGCCGGCGGCGGTGGCGGCCGAGGAGCAAAGCGCCCATGACGCGCTGGTGGACATGCTGGCCGACCGCGACGACGCGCTGCTGGAAAAGGTGATTGGCGGCGAGACGGTGAGCGCGGCGGACTTATTCGCGCATGTGCGCCACGATGTGGGCGAGGGCGCGATTGCCGAGGTGATGTTTGGCTCCGGGCTGCACGGCAATGGCGTGGCGCGGCTGTGGAAGGCGCTGCGCCACGATGCCCCCGAGGCCAGCGTGACCGCCGCGCGCCATGGGGTGGCGCCCGAGGGCGGGGCGCTGGCGCAGGTTTTCAAGGTCTCTTATGCCGGGCAGGCGGGCAAGCTGTGCTATGCGCGCATCTGGCGCGGCACGCTGCGCGATGGCGCCAGCGCCGGGCAGATGCGGGTGGGCGGGATTTTCGCCTTTCCCGGACCGGACGCGCAAAAACGGCCCGAGGCGCGGGCCGGTGAGCTGGTGGCGCTGGGGCGGCTGGAGGGCGCGGTGGCCGGCACGGTGTTTGGCGAGGCGCCAGGCAGCCTGGGCTTTCCCGCGCCGCCGCCCGCCGTTTACGCGCTGGCCATTACCGTCCCCGACCATAAAGACGATGTGCGGCTCTCGACCGCGCTGGGCCGGCTGCTGGAGGAAGACCCGGCGCTGAGCCTGACGCGCGACGGGGAAACGGGGGAGACGCGGCTCGAAGGCCAGGGCGAGGCGCATCTGGCCAGGGCGGTGGAGCGGCTGCGCAAGGGCTGGGGGCTGAACGTGACCTGCGCCGGGCCGAAATTGCGGCTGAAAGAGACCATACGCGCCGCCGTGCACGAACATGCGCGGCTGAAGCGCCAGACCGGCGGGCATGGGCAGTTTGCCGATGTGAAGCTGGAGGTGGCGCCGCGCGCGCGCGGCGAGGGGTTTTTGTTCATCGACCGGGTGACCGGCGGCGCGGTGCCGCGGCAATATATTCCCGCCGTGGCGGCGGCGGCCGAGGAGGCGATGGCCAAGGGACCCTTTGGCTACCCGGTGGTGGATGTGGCGGTGACGCTGCATGATGGCGGCTTCCACAGCGTGGACAGCTCGGACATGGCGTTTAGGACCGCGACGCGCAGCGGCATCGCCGAGGCGCTGAGCAAGGCCGGGCCGGTGCTGCTGGAGCCGGTGCACCGCGTGCGGGTGAGCGCGCCCGCCATTTACACCGCCGCCGTGCAGCGGCTGCTGAGCGGCAAGCATGGGCAGATTTTGGGCTATGAGGCCAAGCCCGGCTGGCCGGGCTGGGACGAAACGCTGGCGCTGCTGCCCGAGGCTGAATTGCACCGGATGATTTTGGATTTGCGCGCCCAGACCGCCGGGTTGGGCGCGTTTGTGCATGAGTTCGACCATCTGGCCGAGGCGGCGGCGCATCTGGCCGAGCGGGTGGCCAGGCAGGCGGCGCAATAGGGCGGAAAGGTTTTTTGGGGCTGCCCTTTTTGTAAAAAAGGGCGGCGTCTTGGGGAGCTTTTTGGAAAAAGCTCCCCAAACCCCGCAAAAACTTTTGATGGTTTTGAGGGTTAAGCCGGGAAGCCGAAGCCGTAGGCGTCCATGCGCAGAATGGCGTGCTCGGTGGAGGCGTGCAGCCGCCGCGCGCCCGCGCCGCCGCCCGCCGCGAGCGCCGTGAACAAGGGCAGGAGATGTTCCTCGGTCGGGTGCTCATCGGCCGCGAAAGGGGCGAGGCGGCGATAATCGAGCAGGGCGGAACTGTCGGCGCGGGTCAGAGCATCGTGCATCCAGGCGCAAAACTCGGTGACATCGGGGCTTTCCGGGGCATCGACCGGCTGGCCGCGAAACCGGCGCAGATCATGGGTGAAGCTGCCCGAGCCGATGATCAGCACGCCCTCGTCGCGCAGCGGGGCCAGGGCGCGGCCGATCTCATGGGCGTGCGCCGGGCCGAGATGGCTTTGCACGGATAGCTGGAGCACGGGAATGTCGGCTTTTGGCCACGCCAGCAGCAACGGCACCCAGGCGCCGTGATCAAGCCCACGGGCGGTGTCGAGCCCCGCCGGAAAGCCGGCGGCGGTGAGACGCTGGGCAATGGCGCTGGCCAGCGCGGCATCGCCCGGGGCGGGGTAGCGGAGCTGGTAAAGCGCGCGCGGGAAGCCGAAGAAATCATGGATGGTGGGGTTTTGCGCCACCGCGTTGAGGGCGGGGGACGCCGTCTCCCAATGGGCGGAGACGACCAGGATGGCGCGCGGCACCGGCAGGGCCGCGGCAAGGCCGGCCAGAAACTCGTGCGCGGGGGTGGGGGTGAGGGCGATCATGGGCGAGCCATGGCTGATGAACAGGCTGGGCAGGGTCATTTTGGGTCCTTTCGCGGCTCACATAGCCATGCGGACATTGCTGGTTAAGCAGCGAAATTATGGTTATGGTTATGCGTTTTCGCATGGAGGCGCGGATGGACTGGGAGGAGCTGCGCAGCTTTTTGGCCATTGCCCGTGAGGGCACGCTCTCGGGCGCGGCGCGGCGGCTGGGGGTGCGGCAATCGACCATGGGGCGGCGGCTGGCGGCGCTGGAGGACAAGGCCGGGGTGCGGCTTTTGGAGCGCACGCCGCGCGGGCTGCGCCTGACCGCCGCCGGCGAGGCCGCGCGCGCCGAGGTGGAGCGCATGGAAACCGCCGCGCTGGCCGCCGAGCGGGCGGTGAGCGGGCGCGATGTGCGGCTGGAGGGCGTGGTGCGGCTGACCACGGTGAGCGATTTTGCCGCCGCCGTGCTGATGCCCGCCCTGGCCGCGCTGGCGGCGCGCTATCCGGGCATATTGGTGGAGCTGATCACCGATGACCGCACGCTCTCGCTGGCCGCGCGCGAGGCCGAGCTGGCGCTGCGCCTGGCCCGGCCGCGCGGGCAGTCTCTGCGCGGGCGGCGGGTGGGGGAGATTTCGTTCGGGCTTTATGCGAGCCCGGCCTATCTGGCCGCGCATGGCGCGCCGGGCCGGGGCGATGGCGCGGGGCACCGGATCATCCTGGCGCGAGACGATAGCGGGGTTTACCCCGAGACCGACGCCCTGGCCGCCATGGCGCCGCGCGCCGCCGTGGCCCTGCGCACCGATGACCGGGCCAGCCAGCAGGCCGCCGCGCGGGCCGGGCTGGGCATTGCCGTGCTGGGCCACCATGCGGCCAGCGGCAACGGGCTGGTGCGGCTGGACTCGGCGCCCCTGCCAGCCCGCGAAATCTGGCTGGTGCAGCACAAGGACACGCGCGACGTGGCGCGCATACGGGCGGTGGCGGAGGTGGTGGCCGCGCAGATCCGCGCCGCCGCGCCGCTGTTTGCCGGGGGCGTGGGGCTGGACCGTCTCTGAAGCGTCATCAATTTATCACACTCTTTGGAAGTTTGTTGGGCTAGAGCGCCTCCTCGACAGGCTTGGCCGCGCGGCCAGGGCTGTTTTCGCGCTCCCGGACGTTTGGGGGGCGGCCCATTTTTTTGCGAACGGCTTGATCGCCCGGCGGCAAATTATTCGCTTGTTGATCTAACGCGCGCGCAGCCGAAGGAGTGTGTCTTGTCAATCAATTATATCATTTATCTCGCCGATTATTCTGACGGCGTTCTGTATGTGCTGGCCACCTTGCTGGTGCTGGCGCTGGGTGTGATGATCGACCGGTTCTGGTCGTTGCGCAGCACGATTTTGCATGGCCGCTCGATCATCGACGCGACCACCTCCGCCCCGGCGTTGAATGCCGCCGAGCTGGCGCGCCTGCGCGACCAGGCCGGCAACCTGCCCGAGGCCGCGCTGCTCGACATGGCGGCCCGCCATGTGGGCGCGGTGAGCACGGATGCCATGGCCAACCGCCTCGATGAGACGGTGATGCTGCTCGCCCCCCGGCTCGACAGCCGGCTGTGGGTGCTCGACACCGTGGTGACCCTGGCCCCGCTGCTCGGGCTGTTTGGCACCATCATCGGCATGTTCCATGCCTTTAACGTGCTGGCCCAGCCCGGCCATGCCCCCGCCGAGGTGACCGGCGGCGTCGCCGACGCGCTGGTGGCCACGGCGTTTGGTATTTTCATCGCCATGCTCGGGCTCACCGGGTTCAATGCGCTCTCGAACCAGGTGCGCCATGTGCTCCACCAGCTCGATTGCATGAAGATGCTGATCGGCAACCGCACCTACGGCGCGCCCAACCTGACCGCGCGCGGGGCCGCGCCGCAGCCGGCCAGCCATACCGCCGCTTTCGCGGAAGCCTGAGCCGCCATGAAGATGCGCTATTTCGAGTACCGCAAGGCCCGCATCGAGATCATTCCCATGATCGACGTGATGCTGTTCCTGCTGGTGTTTTTCGTCATCGTCACGTTGCAGATGATCCCCGACGCGGGGGTGAGCCTGCAATTGCCGACCTCTAGCCAGTCCGTCGATCTGCCGCACCCCAAG
Source organism: Pseudomonadota bacterium (assembly GCA_021781835.1). GTDB lineage: Bacteria > Pseudomonadota > Alphaproteobacteria > Acetobacterales > Acetobacteraceae > Acidocella. The sequence goes on from JAJXWD010000045.1 coordinate 17,430, forward strand.
ATCACCGTGAACGTGCTGCCCGACGGCACCATTCAGGTGAAGGGCCAGACCATGAACGATGCCCAGCTGGTGGCGCTGTTTCAGGCCAGCGGCGACCCCAGCAAGGTGGAGCTGACCATTGCCACCGACAAGACCACGCCGTTTCAGAAATTCATGAATGTGATCGATGATGCGCGCAAGGCGGGGGTGAGCGATGTCGGCATCGCCGCCCAGCCGGGCAGCGGGTCTTGACACGGGGCTGATCCCTTGAAAACGCCCACCCCGCGAGGGGTGGGCGTTTTTGTTTGGGCGCGGGTTTTCCCGCATGGCGCGACACTCTTGAAGAGTTGCGATTTAATTATGATTTTCATGGCCGCTGAAATCCTTGCGGGCTTTTCAAATGTCTAGAATTTTCATCGCTGTCTTTTAAGTTTAAAATTTGTTTCCGCGATCTGTAACAGTATTTACCCGGCTTTTAGGATAAGTGCCCAGCCCAGCGAACCTCTGACAGGGCGGTTGCTTTACATAACTGGGAGTTTCTTATGCGAAATCGTTTCACGCGCAGGCGCACGCTTGCGCGCGCCTGCTCGCCTTTGGCGCTGGCGCTGAGCCTGGCCGCCGCGCCGGCCGTGGCGCAGACGGCGTCTGACGCGCCGGTCAATCTCGACCTCGGCTCGGTGCTCTCGACCGGTACCGGCGTGGCCGCCGATCTGGTGCAGACCCCCGGCACCGCGCCTTATGAGGCGCCCTCGAAGGCGCCGCTGAACTCGTCGCAGCCGACCTCGCAGGTGACGCGCAACACCATCACCAACATGACCACCGGCACCGAGAGCTTCGCCGATATCGCGCGCCTCACCCCGTCGGTCTCGACCATCGACCCCAACGGTCCCGGCTTGCAGGAATCGAACGGCCCCGTGCTGCGCGGCTTCCAGGACGGCCAGTACAACGTCACCTTCGACGGCATCCCCTTTGGTGACTCCAACGACTTCACCCACCACTCGACCTCGTTCTTCACGGCCAAGCAGATCGGCCAGATGATCATCGACCGTGGTCCGGGCACCGCCGAGACCGTGGGCGACGCCACTTTCGGCGGCACCATGTCCATCCGCACCATCAACCCGAGCGCCCAGCGCACCGTGACGCCTTATGGCGAGTGGGGCTCTTGGGATACCAACATTGGCGGCGTGATGCTCAACACCGGCTCGATCCAGAGCGCCAATGGCACCTCGGCCGTGGTTGACGCCGAGCACCTGCAGAGCAATGGCGGCAAGACCAACACCCCGCAGGAACGCTCGAACTTCTTCGGCAAGGTGATGATCCCGGTGAATACCGGCACGGTCGTGACCGTGATGGTCGATTACAACAAGCTGTTCCAGAGCTTCGACACCGGCGCCACCGCCGCCCAGATGGCGGCCTATGGCACCGATTACGGCAACAGCACCGACCCCACCAGCCAGGGCTATTACAAGTACAACACCGACCATATCACCACCGATATGGAATATGTCGATGTGCAGTCGAACTTCGGCAATGGCTGGCTGTATGACGGCAAGCTCTACACCTATGCCTACGACCATCGCGGCATGAACGGCCTCGACCCCACCCAGGGCATCACCACGGGCAATGTGGTGACCACCACCGGCACCACCGCCAGCGGCGTGCCTCTGCAGAAGATGGAAATGGCTTACCGCTCGTTCGGCACCATCCAGCGTCTGCAGAAGAACCTGTCGTTTGGCGACGTGAAGGCCGGGCTTTGGTATGACTGGCAGTACAATACCCGCTTCCAGGGCGAGTATGTGTATGTGGCCGGCCAGGGCGTGCTGCCCAACTATACCGGCTATCCCTCGCCCACGCCGGGCAATTACGGCCAGATCGACCGTTTGCAGCACAACCAGCTCTACACCTTCCAGCCTTACGCGCAGCTTGACTGGAAGCCGATCGACGGGCTGACCGTGACCGCCGGCCTGAAGTACAACATGTTCCGCCGCACCATGAATGCCCCCTATAACCAGGGCACCCAGACCGCGCTGGGCTTTGACCATACCTGGGGCAAGCTGCTGCCGAGCGCCGAGGTGAAGTACGCCTTCAACCCGAACTTCACGGTGTACGCGCAGGCGGCCGAAGGCTTCCTGGCGCCGAACATGAAGATCCTCTATATCCCCACCCCGTCCAACAACAACTTCAAGCCGATGACCACCATCAACTTCCAGGTGGGTGGTACGTATCAGGTGCAGAACCTGGCGCTGTCGGCGGATGTTTATAACATCCACTTCCAGAACTACATGCAAAAGGCCGGCAGCGGCACCAACACCTACTACACCAACATCGGCGGCGCGATTTATCGCGGCATCGAGGGTGAGGCGGCGTACACGCTGGGCTATGGCGTCACCGCCTTCGCCAATGCCGGCTATAACCAGGCCTTCCGCACCGGCTCGGGGGATTATATCACCCAGGCGCCGCAGGGCACGGCCAATTTTGGCATGATCTACGACCAGAACGGCATTTATGCCTCGGTCATGGACCAGTGGACCGGCGGCGAATATTCGGGCACCAGCGGCGCGATCAACAGCCCCTGGGCCAACAGCCCGGCGGGTGGCAAGTCTCCCGGCGGCTGGTACGATCCGTATAACGTCGTCAATCTGGCGGTGGCTTATACCTTCAACCATGCCGACCCGTACCGCACCCCGGTCAAGCTGAAGCTCAACGTCGATAACCTGACCAATAACCGCAAGGCGATCTTTGACCAGGGCACCGACGGCAACAACGAAATCCTCTATACCAACCTCGCCGGTATCGGGGCTTTCGTGAACTTGGAAGTTCCCATCAACTTCTAAGCCAACATTACGGTTCTGTGAAATATGTCGGGGTCCGGTTTCCACCGGGCCCCGATGCGCTATCTGGCTGCCCGGAAATAATCGGAATTTTTGAGATGAAGAACGCGACGATGTGGCTCCACCCCGAGCCGGAACAAGAGGGCCGCCGCTTTTTGGCCGCCATCGGCCTGGGGCTGGCGCTTGAAGTCGCCGCGCTGGCGGTGCTGGTGCCCGTGCTGCACCACGCGCCCGCCGCCACGCAGCCCAGCGTGGTGAAGCTGACCATACAAAACCCGCCGCCGCCCAAGCCCGCCCCGCCCAAGCCGGTGCCGCCGCCGCCCGTGCCCCAGCCGCCCAAGCCGGTGACCC
>JAJXWD010000011.1 GCA_021781835.1 Pseudomonadota bacterium
CAATGATACGCGCGTGGTCGAGGGGTGGCTCGACGAGATTCTCGACAGCTTCATTTTATGGCCAAAAGCGGGGCTGGTCGGCTCGAAGCTTTTTTATGCCGACGGCAGTTTGCAGGAGGCGGGGGGCATCATCTGGCGAGATGGCTCATCGTGGAATTATGGCCGCAACGACGACCCCAACAGGCCGCATTATTCATATGCCCGGCAGGTGGATTATATATCCGGCTGTTCAATCGCGCTGCCCGCGGATTTGTGGCGCGCGCTCGATGGGTTTGACCGGTTATTCACCCCCGCCTATTGCGAAGATGCCGACCTCGCATTGCGGGTGATTGCCGCGGGGCGCGAGGTTTGGTTTCAGCCGCGCTCACGCATTGTTCATTACGAGGGCAAGACGTCCGGAACGGATACCGGCGCGGGCACCAAAGCCTATCAGGTCGTCAACAGCAAGAAGCTGTTTTTGCGCTGGCAAGACCGGCTTTCGCACAGAGGCCGAAACGCGCAAGCGCCCTATTTTGAGCGTGAGCGCGATGTGCGCAAGCGCATATTGGTCATCGATATCACCACCCCCACGCCCAACCAAGATGCCGGCTCGGTGCAAACGTTCATGGCGCTGCAATGCTGCTTGGAGTTGGGCTACAAGCCGGTTTTTGTGCCGGTGGATAATTGGCTGTTCCAGCCCGGCTACACCACAGACCTGCAACGAATCGGGGTGGAGTGTGCCTATGCGCCCTACGATCTTGATTTTACTCTCTACATGGCGCGTTATGGTTGGTTGTTCGATGCCATTTTGGTCTATCGCCCGAGCGTGATGGAGCGCTGCATATCCACCATCCGCGAGGCTGCCCCTCAGGCCGCCTTGTTGTTTCACGTTGCCGATTTGCATTATCTGCGCATGGAGCGCACAGCGGCACTGAACGATGATGACGATCTGCGTGCGGCGGCGGCGGTTATGAAGCAGCGCGAGCAGGGCATGGTGCAAGCCGCGGATTGCACCATCACCCACTCGGAAGCCGAAGCCGAGCTGCTGCAGGAGATGAGCGGCCGGGACAACATCGTTACGTGGCCGTTGATGTTTGAATATTTCGGCACGCGCGTGCCTTATGCCCAGCGCCGAGACATCTGTTTCCTGGGAGGCTACGGGCATCCACCCAATATTGACGCGGTGCTTTATTTTGTAAACGAAGTTTTCCCGCTCTTGCGTCGCGCTGAGCCCGGGATACGCTTTCTCATAGCCGGCTCCCGCACGCCCGAGGAAATCAAGGCGCTGGCCTGCGAGGATATCGAAGTGCTGGGCATGGTCGAGGATCTGCGTGATCTGTTCGATCGCGCGCGTGTGTTCGTGTGCCCGCTGCGCGCGGGGGCGGGCGTAAAAGGCAAGGTGGCATCGTCGATGTCCTATGGGTTGCCCGTGGTTTCCACCGATATCGGCGTTGAGGGGGCGGGTCTCGAAGATGGCACACATGTGCTGGTGGCCAACGGCGCCGAGATGTTCGCGGCATCGACCTTGCGGCTTTACCGTGACGAAACACTGTGGAATCACCTCTCGCGTGAGGGGCAGAATTTTGTAAAGACCAATCTCTCGGTCGGCAAAGGTGTCGCGGTTCTGGCCGAAGCCTTAAACGTCGCCCAAGCTCACAGGCTTGATCTTGACCAAGCCGCGCTACGCCAGATCAAGACGGCACAACAGGAATATGGCGTATGAACGACATGCAACCTCCCCCGGCCGGCCAGCTTGACCTGATCTCAGACGAAGGATGGGTCATCGGCTGGGCATGGTATCCCGGCGCGCCCGAGCGTCGTGTCGATGTCGAAATTCTGGCCGATGACGTGGTGGTCGGCACCATGACCGCCGGCTTGCATCGCGAAGACGTGGCCGCGGCCGGCTTTGGCGATGGTGCTTACGGGTTTTCCGTTGCGTTGCCTCATCATGTGCTCTCCAGCCCGCGCCCATCCATCATAAGCCTGCGCGACCGGGTGAGCGGCCTGTCCCTCGCAAAACCGGTGGTTTTCAGCCAGCCTGCCTTGCGTGAGGCCAGCGCCCAGCTCGATGCGCTGAACCAGGATGTGCGTTTGTTGAGCGCCAGCTTGGCGCGGTTGCAGACGAAGGAAGCCGCCGATGGTCACGCCACCGCGGCGCTGTTTCGCACAGTGGCTGATTTTTTCAGTCAGTTGGCCGAAGTTACGCTGGCGGGCGCCTCGCCGCGCACATTGCGTACCTTGCGTGAGGCGGTAACTGAAACCACCAACACCTATCTGCCACTTGATTTCTCACCCGCCGAAACGCCCGAAATCAGCATCTGTTTTCTGGCCCAAGCTGGCATGGAGGCCATGTATGCCACCCTGGCGGCATTGCAGCCGGGATTTGCCGCCGCCAAGGCCGAATTGCTGATTTTGGACCCTGATGACAGCGCCGACGCGCCCTTATTGCCGCTGCTCGCCGGCAATGCCCGCTACCTGCGCCGGCCCGCCGCCTTGGCGCCGGCCACATGGCTCAATAACCTCGCCCAGGCGGCGCACGGTACGTTGTTGTATTTCATAACCGAGCCGGTTGCCCCCGTACCGTCCAGCTTACCTAGCTTGGCCTCTTCCTTCGCCACCGCGCAAGCGGGTATTTTAACGCCGCGCGTCATGGCAACCGATGGTATTGTCGAGCATGCGGGTGCCTCGTTCACCGATGGCCTCTTGCGCCCGTGTGCCGCCCAAACGGCCGATGATCTTGCGGCGGCGGTGGACGTGGCGGCCCCGCAGAGTTTCGTGGTCAAACGCGAGATCTGGCAGGCGCTTGATGGCTTTGATACCCGCTTCGAGACACTAACCGCGGCGGTGGCGGCTTTTTGCCTCCACGCGGCCAGTTACGGCCTGCAAACCATATACCAGCCGCAATTTACCGCCTCCTACGTCGCCAATACGGCCCCGCTCCCCGATGATCCCGCCAAGGCCAGCGCCGATTCTACAAAATTGCGGGACTTTCACCTCTCACTCGCGCGGGGTTAAACCTCAACAATGTCCCGGCTTTCGTCTAAGGCGCAGCAATGACCTCACGTTTTTTCCCTGTTTCCCGCAGGGCGCCGCTGTTTTTCATGCACATCCCCAAAACGGCGGGCACCAGCATGCGCCTGTTTCTGGAGATGCAATACCCCGACAATGAAGTCTGCCTCGATGAAGGCTGGCACTCGCTCCCCAGCGTCGATCAGTTGGCCAACAAATCGCTCATCCGCGGGCATTTCCAGTATAATCTCAGGCAGGTTCTTCCCCCTGAATTCAAGCTTCTCACCATTTTGCGAGACCCGGTGGCCCGCACCTTGTCCTCGCTGAAACATTTGCAGCGCGAGGCCACCTTCGCCCCCGAGCACGCCCTCACCAAGGGGCGCACGATGGGCCAAATCATCCGTATCCCCGAAGTGATGCGCACCCAGCGCAACATCCACGCGGCCTATCTCTGCGCCTCCACCCCGCCCGGCCCGCTTCTGAAAACCATGCGTGACAAGCCGTACATGGGCCCAACCGACCTGGACGCCCCGGCAACGCTCGATCTAGCCTGCGCCCGCCTGCATGAAATCGACTTCCTGGCCACGGTCGAAGAGCTTCCGCTCGACCTGCAATCCTTCTGCACACACATGAACTTCCATCCCGCCTCCTACTTCCCCTTCACAAACGAGGCGCCAAACCGCCAGCTTGACCTTACCCCCGAAGATCATGAAATTTTGCGCGCCTATAACGATATTGACCTGAAACTATACGAATACGCCCAAAAACTCATCAAGCTTCGCCGCTTTGAGGCCGCCATGAAGCCGCTTCTGGCCAACGGCACCTACCAGGAAATGACGGGTGATTTCGAGATCGATCTGGGCGGTATCGTTCCAGGCTCGGGCTGGCATCTCCCCGAGCGTGAAGGCAGCGCCGTTTGGCGCTGGACCGGCCCGGGCGATCATTTCACCCTGGAGCTGCCCTTGTCCCGTGCCTGCAACCACGAGGTCTCGATGCGCTTCAGCGCCCAGCCCCATTTCACCGAACAAGACTTTCAAGTCGCCGCCAACGGCCAGTCGCTCTCCCCCACATTCAGCCGTCATTATCAAGCCCATGTGGTCAACTTTATCATTCCGCGCGCGGCGGTCGAGGCCGGCAACGGCTTCTGCCAGCTTGTCTTCCAGGCAAAAGCCAAGATCCCCCCAGGCGATACGCGCAGCCTCGGCGTGGCGGTCCGCCACATCGGCTTCACGGCGCGCGACAATGGAGCATGACATGCCGCCGCAAGCCCCCCGCATCAGCGGAGCCTGAGCGATGACGCTGCAAAACGCCCATCGCGACACCGAACAATTCCGCCCCAGCACCTTGGGCTTGGCGCCCCGCTTTCCCGCGTGGCGCTTCCGGGCGAAGTCCGAGTTCGATGAGTTCCTGAAAACCCGCCAGCCCGTGCTGGACAGCCGCCACCTCCACCAGCTCTCCCTCGCCACGCGCGAGAAAACCTTTGAGCGCCCCGGCACATGCGCCGTCTGCCTGTGCCCCACCCTGTTCCAGGCGGCGGTGAACGGCGAAATCTTGAGCGATGGCAAGCGCATGCCCAACTGGCGCGAGGAGCTGCAATGCGGCTGCGCGCGCCGGCTCAATAACCGCCAGCGGGCGGTGCTGCATTTGGCCCAGAGCTGCGGCCTGCTGGGGTGGATGAAACCCCTCCTGCTCGGCGCCCCGGCTGATTTCACACTCGCCTGCCGCGCCCTGGCGCCTGAAATCATGCCGCTCCGCCGCTTCCACTTCACCGGCGGCACCGCCCATCTGGCGGCGGCAAGCGCCTCATGCCACTTCGCCATTTCGCAGGATGAATTGCAGGATATCGAACCCCTGCAAAGCGCCCTGACCGAGCTGGCGCGGGTGCTGGTCCCCGGCGGACGCTTGATTTTCACCGTGCCTTTTTACTTCGGCCAGTCAGCCTCCGTGCTCACCCCCGGCCCCGCCATGCGCGCCGGCGCCCACCAGCTCGGCTGGGATATCTTGCGCCGCCTGCAAGACGCCGGCTTCTCAAACGCCGAGGCCCTGCTCTACTGGTCGGAAGAGCTGGGCTATCTCGGCAACATGAATTTTTTGTTCCTGGCGGTGAGGTAACTATGGTTATCTTGCTAGTTGCTATTGGCGCTGTTAGGTTTAAATAAATTATATTTTTGATTGGGTTAAACTAGATGTCGATAGATATTGTCTGTGTGGCTGATGGTCCGCGTATCTCGCTAGGGGTTGCGTTAAATATTCTTGTATCCCAAAGGTCTTGCCCAGGGGCTAAATTTTCAATAATGATTCCAGAAAATGGCGGATTTGGAAGTGCGTGTGCTGAAGAGGTGATAAGAAAATTTGCGCACGAAATTATTTCTATTCCGGCACCAACTTTATTGGTTGAGGATAAGTTATATAGAATTGAAAATAAAATCAATGCGTTGCGCTTCGCGGGGAATAGAAAAGCAATTTTAGCTGACTCAGATACATTGATTCTTCGCACCTTGCCTAGCTCGTTTTTGTTTAGAGATGTTCCGTCTGTGGTTCCCGAGCATGGCAAACATGAATTTCCGTGGGAAAGACTCCATGAGAATTTTAACTTGAATATGAGTTCTGTTGAGGTGCTCCTGGGCGGCAATGAAATATCTAATCCTTGGATGAATGCCGGGTTTGTTGTTTGTCCCAACGCCGAACAGCTTGGAAATGTCTGGAGAACCATTGCGGAAGAGGTGAATAACTTGTCTTGGGTGCCAGAAAGGTGGCCGTATCTGGATCAAATCTCGTTACCTTTGGCCATTGCAGCCCTTTCTCCAGAACGACGTTTTCAGCATTCAAGCGTCTTGCCGGAAAAATTCAATCAAAATATTTTCTATTGGCGAGATGATCAACACTACGTCAAAGACGGATTTGTAATTCACCATCATAACCGCGTAAAACTTTTGGAAAAATATGTCCCAAATGTCATAATATGGGTTCGTGAACTTTACCCAATAATTGACAATGTTATCGCTGAGTTAAGGGCGTTTGATGAAAATTAATAGACAGGCGTGAGCCTGTCTTAATATTGCTGGTCTCTCTTGCCGCAAGACGTCTTTTGACGTTTTTGCGGCTTTGTTTTGGACTGTAGGCAGAGGGCGGGGCTTGGGCTGACCCGTTCAGCATGTCGCGATGAATATGTATAATAAATGATGCTAAAGCGCAGCCTCTCCGATGCCCTATAATCATAAGATGATTGGTGTATCTTGCTTTGAGTAGTGATCGGATTTCCGTTGCGGTCGATGTGAAACTGCTTGGTAGAGCAATCCTGCGTCAAGTGCGTCAAATATTCGGTGAGAGTACAGGCATAGTTCTGGGTATATTGCGAGTGTATAGGCAATTGGACCTGTTAGCCTTAGAACAGCGAGCGTGCCTACTCCACTTAGAGCAGCCTGATAGCGAGAAATATTCGTTAATACGAAATTTATGGCGCGTTCAAGAAGTGGGTGTCCGGCGGCGGCAATGATATGCCAGTTCTGAAACTCACCTCTAGGTATAAAAGAGAGCTCAGAGTGAAGGCCGGCACCGGGGAAGGGGTCATCTTCAGAATTGCGCCAGTGTGAGAGAAGAAATTGATCTTCTGGTTTTATAATGTTGTCAAACGGGGCGGTGCTTCCAGATTTGATGTCAAGATACACGCCACCAAATTGATAAATAAGTAAATATCTAAACAGATCAGCTCGTGCTGCGCCATAACGAGGGTTTATGCGCAAATATTGTTTAAGAATATCCCAACCGTAATATTGATAAATGAAGTCATGGCAGGATTTGTCACACCAATAGCGATAAGTCCAATCAGGATTTAGTTCCTTTAAGAGGTCAACATTCTTAGATACTTCTTTCGGAACGTTCTCCGAAAAGCTTGTTTGATGTATAGTTTTGGGAATATAAAAATCTCGTGGCTTACGTGAAAAACTCTGAGGAGAGGCATGCAGAGCGTTCCGTAATTCATCTAATGAAAGCAGGGTAAATATTTCCCAAATTAAACATTGAGAGCGATATTCAATGCGACCTTCTGGTATGGCGCAAAGAAACCCTTTTTCTGTTCGCAATCCTACGGACCGCGCCGGGCCAAGCCGTACGACCTCAAAAGTTTTTCCATCGACCAGCAGTTCGCCGTTTTCATTACAAAATAAATTGGCGCCTGTGACCGTTGGTTTGGTGTGACGAAATTTACCATCCGGGGTAAGATACAACATCGTTTGGCAATGTGATATAAACACGAATCTGTTGTCGTTACTCACAAGTTAACTCCGCAGTATATGTCACGAAAAACCTTATCGTATGGTAACCAGACGGAGGGGGGCAGACAAGAGTGTGTTATGTGGAGCGGTCACGGATGGTAAGCGCTTTTCGGCCCACGACGCGGCTGCACAAGAGAGAGAGAGGAGAATAGGGGGGCGTACCACTCTTGTCTTTGCTTCCCCCCACCTTTCCCCATTGCCAAACCTTTCCCCCTCGCGTTAAGCTGCCCCTTGTCCTCATCAGACGCAGGAGAGAGCGGGTGCAAACCCCGCCGCCGAAGGCGCAACCGGCCCCCGGAACCGCTCAGGCAAAAGGGCTGCGAACGGGTTACAGGATACTCTGGAAAGCCGGCCGCAACGCCGCACCGACGGGGTCAAGAGCATGAAAATGCTCGAATCTCTCAGGTCCAAAGACAGAGGGGGGTCAGGTCCGCCGGCTGTTACAGGCCGGCAAACTGACGAATGGGGGGGTATTTGCACATCATCATCCAGGCCCAGCGCCGCCGCGCCGCCCTCATGCCCGTTCCCCCGGCCTGAAGGAGCAAGCCCGATGCCCGACCTCTACGCCCCGCTCATCGAGCGCACCCCCCACCCGGCCAAGCCGCCCGTGCTGCTGGTGTGCGAGCATGCCAGCAACCACATCCCGGCCGCGTTCGCCAATCTTGGCCTGCCCCAGTCAACCCTCCAAACCCACATCGCCTGGGACCCAGGCGCCCAGGGCGTCGCCCGCGCGCTCCGCGCCGCCCTCAACGCCGATCTGGTGGCCGGCTCCGTCTCGCGCCTGCTCTATGACTGCAACCGCCCCCCCGAATCCCCGGGCGCCATGCCCGAAACCTCCGAAATCTACGAAATCCCCGGCAACAAGGCGCTCACCGCCGCCCAGCGCGCCGCCCGCACGGCCGCCATCTACACCCCCTTCCGCGCCGCCCTGGCCGAGCTGATGGACCAGCACCCAACCGGCATCATGGTCACCGTGCACAGCTTCACCCCCCTCTATCACGGCCAGCCGCGCCGCTGCGAAATCGGCATCCTGCACGACACCGACACCCGCCTCGCCGATGCCCTGCTCGCCCAGCCCCCGGCCGAATTCCCCCACAAGCTGGAGCGCAACGTCCCCTACAGCGCCTCCGATGGCGTCACCCACACCCTCAAAACCACCGCGGTGGCGCGCGGCTGGCCCAACGTCATGCTCGAAATCCGCAACGACCTCATCGCCACCGCCCCCCAGCAGCACACCATGGCGCTCGCCCTGGCGCAGCTGCTCACCAAAGCCATAAAAACCCTGAAAGAGGCTGGAAATGTCTGACGAACTGCTCAAAACCATCACCGCCAAGGTCCAATCCGGCGAGATCGACACCATCCTGGTCTGCCTGGTCGACATGCAAGGCCGCCTGATGGGCAAGCGCTTCCACGCGCATAATTTCATCAAGCACGCGGTGCACGAAACCCATTGCTGCAACTACCTGCTGGCCACAGACCTCGAAATGTCCACCCCCGGCGGCTACCGTTCCAGCTCCTGGGAAAACGGCTATGGCGACTACACCATGCACCCCGATTTATCCTCCTTCCGCCTCATGCCCTGGCTCGAAGGCACGGCCATGGTGCTCTGCGATCTGGTCGATCACCACACCCACGCCCCCGTGCCCCACTCACCCCGCCAAATCCTCAAGCGCCAGGTCGAGCGCCTGCACGCCCTCGGCGGCTATGAGGCGATGATGGCCACCGAGCTGGAGTTTTTCCTCTTCGAAGGCAGTGTCGATGAAAACCGCAAGCGCGGCTTCCAAAACATCACCCCCCTCGGCGGCTTTTCCCAGGATTACCACATCTTCCAAACCACCAAGGAAGAAGGGGTCATGCGCAAGCTCCGCAACGCCCTCTATGCGGCGGGCATCGAGGTCGAGTGCACCAAGGGCGAAGCCGAAATGGGGCAGGAGGAGCTGAACCTCCGCTACGGCCCGGCGCTGTTATGCGCCGAGCAGCACACCATCGCCAAGCACGCCACCAAGGAAATCGCCTGGCAGCAGGGGGTGAGCGCCACCTTCCTGCCCAAATGGCGCGCCGACAAGGTGGGCTCGTCGAGCCACATCCATTGCTCCTTGTTCAAAGACGGCGCCAACGCCTTCCACGATCCCGCGCGCCCCTTGGCCAAATCCGCCCTCATGGATCATTTCGTGGCCGGGCTGCTGCACTACGCCGCCGAATATACTTGTTTCCTCGCCCCCTACGTCAACAGCTACAAGCGTTTCCGCAAGGGCACCTTCGCCCCCACCAAAATCGCCTGGTCGGTCGATAACCGCACCGCGGGCTTCCGCCTGTGCGGCGCCGAGTCAAAGGGCGTGCGCATCGAGTGCCGCATCGCCGGCTCGGACGTAAACCCCTACCTCGCCCAGGCCGCGCTGCTGGCGGCGGGCATCAAGGGCATCGAAAAACAGCTCGCCCTGCCGCCCGAGGCGCAAGGCGATCTCTACGAGCAGAAACAGATCAACGAAATCCCCCGCACGCTGCGCGCCGCCACCGAAACGCTCCGCCGCTCCGAGGTGCTGCGCGAGGCCATGGGCGATGATGTGATCGATCATTACGTCCGCGCCGCCGAGGTCGAGCAGGAAGAGTTTGACGCCGTGGTCACGGATTGGGAAATCAAGCGCGGTTTTGAAAGGTGCTGACATGAAAGAGCTGACCTGTATCTCCCCCATCGATGGCGCGGTGGTGGCCAAACGCCAATCCGCCACGCCCGAGGCCGCCATCGCCAAGGTGGCCGCCATGCGCAAGGCGCAAAAAGCCTGGGCCGCCCGCCCGCTGGCCGAGCGCATCGCCCTGGTGCGCAAAGCCACCGAAATCATCGGCGGCCAGACCGAGCGCATGGCCCGCGAACTGGCGCTGCAAATGGGCCGCCCCATCCGCTATGGCGGCGAGTTCCGCGGCTTCAACGAGCGCGTCTCCTATATGTGCGACATCGCCGAAGCCTCGCTCAAACCCATGGTCATCGAAGACAGCCCCACCGCGCTCCGCCAGATCGCGCGTGAGCCGCTGGGCGTGGTGCTGGTCATCGCCCCCTGGAACTACCCCTACATGACCGCCGTCAACACCATCGCCCCGGCGCTGGTCGCGGGCAATGTCGTGCTGCTCAAACATTCCGAGCAAACCCTGATGGTCGGCGAGCACATGGCCGAAGCCTTCCAAGCCGCGGGCATCCCGGCCGATGTGTTCGATAATATTTTCCTCGACCATGCCGGCTCCGCCGCGCTCATCTCGGGCCGCCATGTCAATTTCGTCAATTTCACCGGCTCGGTGAAAGGCGGCGCCGCAATCGAGCAGGCGGCGGCTGGCACCTTCATCAACGTCGCCACCGAGCTCGGCGGCAAAGACCCCGCCTATATCCGCCACGATGCCAATCTCGACGCGGCGGTGGATGGCGCCATGGACGGCGCCATGTTCAATGCCGGCCAATGCTGCTGCGGCATCGAGCGCATCTATGTCCATGAGAGCCTCTACGACGCCTTCGTCGAAAAAGCCGTCGCCTGGGTCAAGGCCCTCAAGCTCGGCAACCCGCTGGAGCCGGAAACCACCATCGGCCCCATGGCCAATATCCGCTTCGCCCGCACGGTGCGCGAGCATGTTGCCGAGGCCGTGGCCCAGGGCGCCATCGCCCACATCCCCACCATGCCGGCCGATGACGGCGGCGCCTATGTCACGCCGCAAATCCTCACCAACGTCACCCACGCCATGAAAGTGATGCGCGAGGAAACCTTCGGCCCCGTGGTCGGCATCATGAAGGTCAAGGATGACGAGGAAGCCATCGCGTTAATGAATGACAGCGATTTCGGCCTCACCGCCTCGCTCTGGACCGAAGACACCAAAGCCGCCGAGGCCATCGGCGCCCGGCTCGAAACCGGCACGGTCTTTCAAAACCGCTGCGACTATCTCGACCCCGCCTTGTGCTGGACCGGCTGCAAGGACACCGGCCGCGGCGCCGGCCTCTCGGTGCTGGGCTATCTGGCGCTCACCCGGCCCAAATCCTACCACCTCAAGCGCCAACTCTAAGCGCCCGGCGGCACACGCATGTTCATCTCCAGCTTCGAGATCTTCAAACCCAGCATCGGCCCCTCGTCATCGCACACCATGGGGCCGATGATCGCCGCCGCCCGCTTCCTGGCGCGCCTGCGCGAGGCGGCGGGGCAGGGGGGCAATCCGCCCGCCCGCCTCACCGTCACGCTGCATGGCTCGCTGGCCTTCACCGGCAAGGGCCATGGCACAGACCGCGCCGTGGCCCTCGGCCTGCTCGGCTTCGCCCCCGAAACCCTCGACCCCGACGAGGCCGAGGCCGCCTTGGCCCGCTTGCGCGAGACCCAAACCCTCACGCCCCCGGGCCTGCCCGCGCTCCATTTTGCGCCCGAATCAGACATCGTCTTCGATTATGGACCGCCTCTGCCCCAGCACCCCAACGGCCTGGTGTTCCAGGCGTTGTGCGCCGATGGCACGCCGGGCTTCGCGCTCACCTGCTTCTCTCCTGGCGGCGGCTTCGTGCAAACCCTGGCCGAGATCACCGCCGCCGCTTCAGGCGCGCCGCCCGAAACGCCCGGCCCCGCCTATCCCTACCCGTTTGGCACGGCGGCCGAGATGCTGGCCATGGGCAAGGCGTCGGGCAACTCCATCGCCGCCATGATGCGCGCCAACGAACAGGCCCACGGCATCACCGACCTCGATGACGGGCTGGACCGCATCGCGGCGGCCATGACGGCCTGCATCGAGCGCGGTCTGGCGCAAGAGGGCATCCTGCCCGGCGGCCTCCATGTCCGCCGCCGCGCCAAATCCATGTATGAAACCCTCCAGCGCCAACGCCAGACCAACCGCCAGCCCCCGCACGCGGTCAATGACTGGATCAGCGTCTACGCCCTGGCGGTGAACGAGGAAAACGCCGCGGGCGGGCGCGTGGTCACCGCCCCCACCAACGGCGCGGCGGGCACCATTCCGGCGGTGCTGCGCTACTGGCAAACCCAGTGCGATGACGTCACCGACGCCAAGCGCCGCGATTTCCTGCTCACCGCCGCCGCCATTGGCGGGCTCATCAAGCAAAACTCCTCCATCTCGGGCGCCGAGGTCGGCTGCCAGGGCGAGGTCGGCTCCGCCGCCGCCATGGCCGCCGCCGGCCTGTGCGCGGCGCTCGGCGGCACCAACGCCCAAATCGAAAACGCCGCCGAAATCGCGCTCGAACATCATCTCGGCCTCACCTGCGACCCCGCCGGCGGCCTGGTGCAGGTGCCCTGCATCGAGCGCAACGCGCTTGGCGCCATCAAGGCGGTCTCGGCGGCCTCGCTCGCCTTGCTCGAAGACGGCAGCCACTTCATGCCGCTCGATAATTGCATCCGCGTCATGCTCCAAACCGGGCGCGACATGAACCAGAAATACAAGGAAACCTCCACCGGCGGCATCGCGGTCAACCTCCCCGAATGCTGACCGCCTAAACCTCCCCGACATTGCCAAAAAGGGCTCGAAATTTCGTGAGCTATCGTGCGCGTCACTCAGCGGCCCGCATCCGCGCCTGCGCCGCCAGCAGGCAGGGCGAGGCGAATAAATGCCCCCTATACCCGCCCTTGAAGGTCAGCACCGCCACCATCGCCCACAGCCCCACGAACAATATCGTCAACCCGTTGGCGGCATCGGCGAAAACCCCAAGCCCGGTCTGCGCCGCCAGCGCATGGGTGGCCAAAATGAACACGCCGAGGGGAAAGGTGAACCCCCACCAGCCCATATTGAAAGGCAGGCCGCGCGGCACATGGGTCAGGGTCATGGCCAAGGCCAGCAGCAGCCACCAGGCGCCATAAGCCCAAATGATCAACCCGCCGATTATCCCTGCCCCCTGCGCCACCGTGGCGGCGGCGGCCAGCCCGGTATGGGGAAAAACCCCCGCCGCCGCATGGCCCAGCAGCAGCAGCGCCAGCGCGCCGGTGCCCAGCGGCCCCACCGCCAGCCAGGAAGACACGCCCATCTCCGGCCCCGGCAGCTTATGCAGGGCCAGACGCATGAACAAAATCGCCAAAATAGACAAAGCCACCGGCACCGAGAGCGCCCACAGCACATAGCCCTGCACCACCAGCGAAAGCCCATCCGCGCCCGGCAGGTTGGGCGCCAGCAGCCCGGCGCTGGCCGCCGAGACCTCGCACGGCACCACGGGCAGCAGCCACACGGCGGTCATGGTCTCCAGCGCATGGGGCTGCTGGGTAAACATGGCATAAGGCACCCCCAGCCCAATCACCACCGAGAGCACGGTGTTCACATACCAAAGCGTCTCCGCCAGGCTGTAATCATGGGTAAACGCCACCGTGCCGTTGACCAGCGTGGTCATGCCCATCGGAATCGCGCCCAGAAACATCGGCATCACCGGATGCCCGAAAATCAGCGCCGCCTCGCGCGGAAACAACACCCAGCGCGCGGCGTAAAGCAGCGTGAAGGCCGCGAACAGCCCGATATTCACCGCCCAAATCCCCTTGGCCAGGTCATGCAGCGGCGCATAAGGGGCCAGCAGCAGCGCCAGCACGCCGGTGCCCATGGTCACGGTAAACCAGTTGGGGGCAAAATGCCGTATCACATCCACCTTGCGCGCATGGTGAGAGAGCGGAGCCAGAGACATACCAAACCTGCCTTTCATGCCTCCTCATACGCCCCGGCAAACGACATTAAAAACTGATTATTCTTTTTGATTTAATAGAATAATGTTATAAATCGCCATGACCCTTGAGCAGTTGCGCATTTTCATCGCCGTCGCCGAGCGCGAGCACATGACCCGCGCGGCCCAGGCGCTCAACCTCACCCAGGCGGCGGTATCGGCCTCCATCGCCGCGCTCGAGAGCCAAAGCGGCACGGTGCTGTTCGACCGTGTGGGGCGCAACATCGCGCTCACCCCGGCCGGGCGTCTGTTCCTGCCCGAAGCCCGCGAGGTTCTGGCCCGCGCCCAGGCCGCCCAGGCGGTGCTCGATGACATATCCGGCCTCCAGCGCGGCCAGCTGCGCCTGCATGCCAGCCAGACCATCGCCTCCTATTTCCTGCCCGCCTTCATCGCGGTGTTTCACGCCCGCCATCCGGGCGTCGCGCTGGATCTGGCCATCGGCAACACCGCCCAGGCCGAGCAGGCGGTGCGCGCGGGCACGGCCGATCTAGGCTTCGTCGAGGGCCCGCTCGAAACGGCCGACCTCACCGTCCTGCCCATCGCCACCGAGGAAATGGGCATCTACGTGCCCGCCTCCCACCCCTGGGCCAATGGCCAACCCCTCACCCTGCCCGCGCTCACCCGCGCCCCCTGGATCTTCCGCGAGCCGGGGTCTGGCACGCGTGAAGCCTTTCTCGCCGCGCTCACCGCCCAGGGTGTCAGCCAGGCCGGCCTCACCATCGCGCTCACCTTGCCCTCCAACGAGGCGGTGCGCGAAGCGGTCATCGCCGGGGCGGGCGTGGCTTGCCTCTCGCCCCTGGTCTGCATCCGCGCCGTGCAGGCGGGCGCCCTGGCGCGCGCCAATTTCGCCCTTCCCGCCCGCCATTTCCACGCCGTGCGCCACCCGCGGCGCTACTTCACCCAGGCCGCGCGCGCCTTTCTCACGGTTGTTCACGCGTCTGGGGCGTTCCCTGTATCAGCAGGGTCAGGGGCGCCGCCAGCAATGTCAGCCCCATCATCAGCCTGAAATCGTCGATATAGCCGATCATCGCGGCCTGGCGTGTCACCTCTTCGTTCAGCAGCGCCAACCCGCGCGCGGTGTTGGGCGCATAAAGCGCCAGGGCGGGCTGAGAGAGCTGGCGGGTAAAGGGTGTCAGCATGCCGCCGAGAATGGCGTGATTGATCTGGGTATTGCGGTCAACCAGCGCGGTCATGATCGAAATCCCGATCGAGGCGCCCATATTGCGCACCAGATTATAAATCCCCGCCGCCTCCACCCGCCGCGCCTCGGGCAGGGTCGAGAAACTCGCGGACACCAGCACAGGAAACACAAACCCCAGCCCAAACCCCTGGAGCAGCCCGCACACAAACACCTCCCAAGGCCCGATCCGCAGCGAAAACCCGCTCATCTCCGCCATCGCCAGCGCCGCCAGCAACATGCCGCCCAGCATCAAAACCCGCCCCGGCACCCGCCCGGCAATCTGCCCCACCAGCATCATCGCGGCCATGGTGCCAATGCCGCGCGGCGCCAGCAGCAGCCCGACCGTGGTGACCGGAAAATTCAACAGCCCCTGCAACAAGGGCGGAAACAGCGCCATGCTGCCCATCAGCACCACGGCGACCACCGCGTTCAGCACCAGCCCGACGCCAAATTGCTTGTCGGCAAACAAATCCGGCCGCACAAACGGCGCCTTGACCAAAAAACTCTGCACCAGAAACAGATAAAACCCCAGCCCCGAGGCCAGCGCGGCGGTCACGATCACGGGCGAGGAAAACCAGTCATCGGTCTCCCCCCGGTCGAGCACGATCTGCAACCCGGCAATGGCGAGGCTGAGGCACAAGAACCCAACCCCATCAAAGCGCGGCGCCGCCCGTTTCACGCCGTCGCGCACATAGGCCGCCACCAGCAGCGCCGCCATCCCGCCGACCGGCACATTGATGTAATACACCCACCGCCAGCTCCACTGGTCGGTCAGCCAGCCGCCGAGCGTGGGGCCCAAAATCGGCCCGAGCATGATGCCCATGCCCCAAATCGCCATGGCCTGCGGGTGGCGCTCGCGCGGGTAGGTATCGAGCAGCGTCGCCTGCGAAAGCGGCGTCAGCGCCGCGCCCATTATCCCCTGCACCACCCGCGCGCCAATGGCCTCTGGCAAGCTCTGGCACAGGCCGCACAGCACCGAAGCGCCGATAAACCCAAGAATGGCGGCCAGAAACAGCCTGTGGCGCCCAAATTTGGCGGCCAGCCAGCCGGTTGGCGGGGTCATGATGGCGGCGGCGATGATATAAGAGGTCAGCACCCAGGTCGCCTTGTCATAAGAGACCGCGAACGTCCCCGCCATATAAGGCAGCGCGACATTCGAGATGGTCATATCCAGCCCCTGGATGAGCGTCGCCAGCATCACGCCCGCGGTCACCATCGCCACGCTTCCCCCCTGCCAATGGGCGCGCGGCGCGCCGGCATCGGGCAGGTGCAGGGCAGGGGCGGGCAAGTCGGCCATCAAAGCTCCCGGATCAGTCTCGCCTTCATGTCACCATTCTCTGGCGGCCACCTTGATCCGCTTCAAACAAAGCGGTTTTTCCGCCTGGCGCGGCGCCATCCCTCACCCCCGGCCGGAGGGCAAAAACAGCCCCGCCTCCCGCTGCACCTCCCCGGCGATAAACGCGCTTGTCACCTGCACCCGCGCCAGTTCGCGTATATCGGAGGGCACCAGCAGCCAAAAACTCCGCACCAGCCTGATCTCGCCGCCCAGCACCCGCACCAGCCGCGCATCGTCATCGGCCAAAAAACACGGCAGCACGCACAGCCCCGCGCCAGAGGCCGCCGCCTCATGCTGCGCCAGCACGTTCGAGAGCCGGAGCCGGGGCTCAATCCCCTTGGTCACGCTGGCGGCGTAATCCAGCTCGGGGGCAAACAGCATGTCGTCGATGTAGGAGATAAACGCCAGCCGCGCCACATCCTCGCGGCGTGCCACCTGCGCGGCCAGGGCGGGCACGCCATAAAGCCCCAGCTCGTAATCGGTCAGCTTGCGCGCATGTATCCGCCCCACGCTTGGCCGCGAGAGCGAAATCGCCAGATCCGCCTCGCGTTTCGAGAGCGAAAACCCCCGCGGCGCGGCGGCCAGCTCAATGTGCAGGCCCGGATGCGCCGCCGCCAGCCGCCCGATGCGCGGCGCCAAAAACCGTGTGCCAAACCCGTCCGGCACGCCCACCCGCACCGTGCCCGAGACACGGGCCCGGCTCTGCCCGGCATCCTCCTCAATCGAGAGCACCAGCGCCTCCATGGCCTCGGCCCGCCGCAGCAGCGCCTCGCCATGGGGGGTGAGCACATAGCCCGACACCCGCCGCTCAAACAGTTTCAACCCCAGCGCCGTCTCCAGCGCCGCCAAATGCCGGCTGAGCGTCGAGTGCTCCACCCCCAGCCTCTTGGCCGCCAAGGTCAGCTTCCCCGCCCGCGCCAGGCCCAAAAAGCTTTTCAGCAGGTCCCAGTCAAAATGCTTGTCCATGTGAATTCCTGCACAGTCGCTTTGCGGTGTTACCCCTATTCCCGTGCACAAATTCATGCAAACTTGCCTCAAAACCGGAGGATCCCATGCGCGAAATCGGCCATTTCATCGGCGGCAAACACGTGCCCGGCACATCGGGCCGTTATGCCGATGTGTTCAACCCCTCAACCGGCGAGGTTCAGGCCCGCGTGGCGCTGGCCACCGCCGCCGAGCTGCGCGCCGCGGTCGAAAACGCGCGTGCCGCGCAAATCGGCTGGGCCGCCCAAAACCCGCAAAAACGCGCCCGCGTGCTCATGAAATTCCTGGAATTGATCGCCAAGGAGCATAACAGCCTGGCCGCCCTGCTGGCCTCCGAGCACGGCAAAACCATCCCCGACGCCAAGGGCGACATCCAGCGCGGCCTGGAAGTCATCGAGTTCTGCCTCGGCATCCCGCACCTGCTCAAGGGCGAGTTCACCGATTCAGCCGGCACCGGCATCGATGTGTTCTCCATGCGCCAGCCGCTTGGCGTGGTCGCGGGCATCACCCCCTTCAACTTCCCGGCCATGATCCCGCTCTGGAAAGCCGGCCCCGCGCTCGCCTGCGGCAACGCCATGATCATGAAACCCTCCGAGCGCGACCCCTCGGTGCCCCTGCGCATCGCCGAGCTGTTCCTCGAGGCCGGCCTGCCGCCCGGCGTGCTCAACGTCGTCAATGGCGATAAAATCTCCGTCGACGCCATCCTCGATGACCCCGACATCAAAGCCGTCGGCTTCGTCGGCTCCACCCCCATCGCGCAGTATATCTATGAGCGCGCCGCCCAAACCGGCAAACGCGCCCAGTGCTTCGGCGGCGCCAAAAACCACGCCATCATCCTCCCCGATGCCGACATGGACCAGACGGTGGATGCCCTGATCGGCGCCGGCTACGGCTCGGCGGGCGAGCGCTGCATGGCCATTTCGGTTGCCGTGCCGGTGGGCGAGGGCACCGCCAACCGCCTGATCGAAAAACTCATCCCCCGCGTCGAGGCCCTGAAAATCGGCCCCTCCACCGACATGGTGGCCGATTACGGCCCGCTGGTCACGCGAGAGGCCGTCAAGCGTGTCGAGGGCTACATCGCCACCGGCGCCGCCGAGGGCGCCAAGCTCCTCGTCGATGGCCGCGGCTTCACGCTCCAGGGCTACGAGAACGGCTTCTATGTCGGCGGCACGCTGTTCGACCATGTCACCAAGGACATGACCATCTACAAGGAAGAAATCTTTGGCCCCGTGCTCTCCGTGGTGCGCGCCAAAACCTACGAGGAAGCCCTGGCCCTCGCCACCGACCACGAATACGGCAACGGCACCGCCATCTTCACCCAAAGCGGCGATGCCGCGCGCGATTTCTGCGCCCGCGTGCAGGTCGGCATGGTCGGCGTCAATGTTCCCATTCCCGTGCCCATCGCCTATCACACCTTTGGCGGCTGGAAGCGCTCAGGCTTTGGCGACCTCAACCAGCACGGCCCGGATTCGATCCGTTTTTACACAAAAACCAAAACCGTCACCGCCCGCTGGCCCTCCAGCAACAAGGATGGCGCGAGCTTCGTCATCCCCACCATGAATTAAAAGTTTTTGCGGGGTGCGGGGGGCTTTTTACAAAAAGCCCCCCGCGTCTTTCGTGGCCCCTTTTTAAAAAAAGGGGCCACACCCCCAAAAACTTTTAAAACCATAAGAGAGTGCCATGGATTTCTCCCTCACCGAAGACCAGCAAGCCATCCGCCAAATGGCCGAAGATTTCGCGGCGGGCGAGCTGGCCCCCCACGCCCTCGCATGGGATGAAACCAAAACCTTCCCCGTCGAGGCCCTGCGCCACGCCGCCTCACTGGGCTTTGGCGCCATCTACGCCGCCGAAGACCATGGCGGCACCGGCCTCAAACGCCTCGATGCCGCCTTGATCTTCGAAGCCCTCTCCAAAGCCTGCCCGGCCATCGCCGCCTACATCTCCATCCATAATATGTGCACCTGGATGATCGACCGTTACGGCCGGGAAGATCAGCGCGCCCGCTACATCCCCAAGCTCGCCAGCATGGCCTATCTCGCCTCCTACTGCCTCACCGAGCCCAGCGCCGGGTCTGATGCCGGCAGCCTGCGCACCAAGGCCGTGCGCGATGGCGATGACTATGTCATCACCGGCGAGAAACAATTCATCTCCGGCGCCGGCACCGCCGATCTCTACGTCGTCATGGCCCGCACCGCCGATACCGGCCCGCGCGGCATTTCCGCCTTCCTCATCGAAAAAGACACGCCCGGCCTGTCCTTTGGCGCCAACGAGAAAAAAATGGGCTGGAACGCCCAGCCCACCCGCGCCGTGCTCATGGATCAGGTCCGCGTTCCCGCCAGCGCCATGCTGGGGGAGGAAAACAAGGGCTTCAACATCGCCATGAGCGGTCTCGATGGCGGGCGTCTCAACATCGCCGCCTGCTCGCTCGGCGGCGCCCAGGCGGCGTTCGACAAGGCCGTCTCCTACATGGCCAGCCGCAAAGCCTTTGGCCAGAGCTTGAATAATTTCCAGGCTCTGCAATTCCGCATCGCCGAAATGGCCACCAACCTCGAAGCCGCCCGCCTGTTCCTGTGGCGCGCGGCCGCGGCGCTGGACGCCAAAACCCCCGACGCCACGCGGCTATGCGCCATGGCCAAGCTGTTCGTCACCGATCATTGTTTCGAAATCGCCAACCAGGCCCTCCAGCTCCATGGCGGCTATGGCTATCTGGCCGATTATGGTATCGAAAAACTTGTGCGAGACCTGCGCGTGCACCAAATACTCGAAGGCACCAACGAAATCATGCGCGTCATCATCGCGCGCGGCCTGCTGGCGGAGTAAGACATGGACGTTATCATCGAAAAAACCCACGCGCTCGGGCGCATCCGCCTCAACCGCCCCAAGGCGATCAACGCGCTCACCTTGCCGATGATCGAAGCCATTGCGCACGCCTTGCCAAATTTCGCCGCCGATCCGGCCATCGCCGCCGTGCTGATAACCGGCGAAGGCGAGCGCGGCCTGTGCGCGGGCGGCGATATTCGCGCCCTCTATGATTCGCGCGCCAATGCCGGCCCCCATGCCGAGGCGTTTTTCCGCGCCGAATACCGCATGAACGCCGCCATCAAGGCGTATCCCAAGCCCTATGTGGCGATCATGGATGGCATCACCATGGGCGGCGGCGTCGGCGTCTCGGCGCACGGGTCGGTGCGTATCGTCACCGAGCGTACCCGCATGGCCATGCCCGAAACCGGCATTGGTTTCTACCCCGATGTCGGCGGCACCTGGCTGCTGAGCCAAAGCCCCGGCGAATTCGGCACCTATCTCGGCCTCACCGGTGATTCATTTGGCGGAGCCGATGCCATACTCGCCGGCTTCGCCGATCATTTCGTCACTTCCAGCCAGCTCCCCGCCCTCATCGCGGCGCTCGAAGCCATGCCCGCCACCGCTACGCTCCAAACCGTGCAAGCGCTGGTCAAAGGATTTTCCGAATCCCACGAACCGCCCCACACACCCTATCTGCCCGAAATCGACCGCGCCTTCGCCCATGACCGGCTGGAAGACATCATCGCCGCTCTCCAAGCCTCAAACAGCGACTTCGCCAAAAAGACGCTTGCCGTCATGGCCCAGAAATCCCCCACCTCCATGAAGGTGACGCTCAAGCTGCTCCGCCTCGCACGCGGCTCTCAAAATCTCGAAGCCTGCCTGGAGCGCGAATTCATCGCCACCCAGCGCGTCGTTCTGTCCGATGAGTTCTACGAAGGCGTCCGCGCCGCCGTGGTCGATAAAGACCGCGCCCCGCGCTGGAACCCTGACAAACCCGAAGCCGTCACCGACGATCTCGTCAATTCCTATTTCACCATCGACCTGCCGAAGCTGTTCCCCTAAACATTCCCGGAGGAAACCACCATGAGCGAGAAAATCGCCTTTATCGGCCTTGGCAATATGGGCCTGCCCATGGCCGCGAATTTGCGCAATGCCGGGCACGATGTCATCGGCTTCGACCTCGCCCCCAACGCCAAGATCCTGGCCGAGACAGCGGGTTTGAAATTCGCGGTGAGCGCGGTGCGCGCGGTCGCGGGCGCTTCCATCGTCATCACCATGCTGCCCATGGGCAAGCATGTGCTGAGCGTATGGAACGAGATCGTCGCAGAACTCCCCGCCGGCACCTTGATCATTGACTGCTCGACCATCGATGTGGAGAGCGCCCGCAAGGCCCATGAGCTGGGCGCCCGCCACGATCTGCTCACCCTCGATGCCCCGGTCTCTGGCGGCACCATGGGCGCGCAGGGCGCGACCCTCACCTTCATGGCGGGCGGTGCCGAGGCCGCTTTCCTTCGTGCACAACCAATTTTACTGCAAATGGGCAAGCGCGCCGTTCATTGCGGCATCGCCGGCGCGGGCCAGGCCGCTAAAATCTGCAACAACATGATTTTGGGCATCTCCATGGCCGGTGTCGCCGAGGCGTTTGTTCTGGGTGAGAAACTTGGCCTCTCCCACCAGGCTTTGTTCGATGTCGCCTCCACCTCATCGGGCCAATGCTGGGCGCTCACCACCAACTGCCCGGTGCCGGGCCCGGTGCCAAACTCCCCCGCCAACCGCGACTATAAACCCGGTTTCGCAACGGCCTTGATGCTCAAGGATCTCAAACTCTCCCAGGAGGCCGCGCTCTCGGCGGGCGCCGCCAGCCCCATGGGCGCCCAGGCCGCCGCCCTCTATGCGCTGTTCGAGAAACAGGGCCATGGCGGGGATGATTTTTCGGCCATCATTAATTTTTTCCGCGGCATCCCGCACTGAATTTGGCTTTTTGTGGCTTTGTCCGCCCAAAATGTGGGTTTGTGTGGTTTTGGCGGGCAAAGCCGGGAATTTTATGGGAGTGCCCGTGTTTACAGCGGCACGCCGCTGGTTCACTCACTCCCCATGACCACGCCCGACCTCCGCGCCCCCGACCGTGCCGCTTTCATGGCCCGCCACCAGCGGCGCGGGGCCCATGCCGCCCTGCCGGCCGATGCCTCGCCCCGCCGCTATTACCGCCTGGAGGGCACGGGCGAGCTGCTTATGGAAGTCACCCCGGATGCCCCGGATTTCCGGGCGTTCGTAACGATATCAAATCATCTTCGCGCCCTCGGCCTCTCCGCCCCCGAAGTGCTGGCCGCCGATACCGCCCAGGGCTATGCGCTAATTGAGGATTTTGGCGCCAATACCTTCACCCGCCTGCTGGCCGATGGCGCCGATGAGCAGGGGCTGTACGAGTTGGCGGTCGATGCGCTGATCGCCCTGCACACGGCCCCCAAGGCCGCCGACATCGCCGTGCCCGCCTATGACGAGGCGCCGCTGTTTGAGGAACTGGCCATGTTCACCCGCTGGTACGTGCCCCACTGCGCGCCCGGCGTGGCGGTGGAGGGGTTCGAGGCGCGGTTTCTGGCCCTTTGGCGCGCGGCGCTGGCGCCGGTTTCGGCGTGCCGGGAGACGCTGGTGCTGCGCGATTATCATGTTGATAATCTTATGGTTTTGCCCACCCGCCTGGGCCCCGCCCGCTGCGGCCTGCTCGATTTCCAAGACGCCCTGCTGGGCTCGGCGGCCTATGATCTCGTCTCCCTCACCCAGGATGCCAGGCGCGATCTGGCCGAGGGGCTGGAGGAGCATTTGCTGCGGCGCTACCTCGCCCACCGCCCGGAGGTGGATGAAGCCGGGTTCCGCCAGGCGTTTTGGCTGCTGGGCGCGCATCGCCATACCAAGATTTTGGGCAATTTCGAGCGGCTTTCCAAGCGCGACGGCAAACATTCCTACCTCGTCCATATACCCCGCGTGCAGCGTTTATGCGTGTAAGCCCTTGAAAAAGCCGGGCTTACCGAGATAAGCGCGCTCATGGACGCCGAACTGCCCGGCTGGCGGCACCACCGCCCCCGGGCCTGAGCCGGGCCCGCGGCGCAAGTTTTGCAGGGTGGGGGATAATTGGCAATAAATTCTTTATAAAAAGATATTTTGATAAAAATATTTTTAAATCACCAGAAACTCTGGATGTTTGGAAAATATTTATATATCCAGCCGCAAAGCCTGCCGAGGGCGGCTTGTTTGTGGCAACATGACCCCACGGCCGGGTGATGGAGGTTTGAGTGGCGTTTGAAGCGGGCAGGGGCCTGACGCATTTGGAGCGTTTGGAGGCGGAATCGATCCACATTCTGCGTGAGGTGGTGGCGGAGACCGAGAAGCCGGTGATGCTCTATTCGGTGGGCAAGGACAGCGCGGTGATGCTGCATCTGGCGCGCAAGGCGTTCTACCCGAGCCCGCCGCCCTTTCCGCTGCTGCATGTGGATACCACCTGGAAATTCCGCGCCATGTATGAGCTGCGCGACCGCATGGCGCGCGAGAGCGGCATGGAGTTGCTGGTCTATCACAACCCCGAGGCCATGGAGAAAGGCATTAACCCGTTCGACCATGGGGCGCTGCACACGGATATGTGGAAAACCGAAGGGTTGAAGCAGGCGCTTGATAAATACGGCTTCGATGCGGCCTTTGGCGGCGCGCGCCGCGATGAGGAGAAGAGCCGCGCCAAGGAGCGGATTTTCTCGTTCCGCTCCGCCAACCACCGCTGGGACCCGAAAAACCAGCGGCCCGAGCTTTGGAATCTCTATAACGCCCGCAAGGCCAAGGGCGAGAGCATCAGGGTGTTTCCGATCTCGAATTGGACGGAACTTGATATCTGGCAATATATCCATCTCGAGAACATCCCCATTGTGCCGCTGTATTTCGCGGCCAAGCGGCCGGTGGTGGAGCGCGACGGGCTGCTGATCATGGTCGATGATGAGCGGTTCCGGCTGAAGGATGGCGAGGTGCCGATGGAGAAGAGCGTGCGCTTCCGCACGCTCGGCTGCTACCCGCTCACCGGCGCGGTGGAAAGCGAGGCGACGACCTTGCCCGAGGTGATCCAGGAAATGCTGCTCACCACCACCTCCGAGCGCCAGGGCCGGGTGATTGACAAGGATGCTGGCGGGGCCAGCATGGAGAAGAAAAAGCAGGAGGGGTATTTCTGATGGCCGACATGCAGGAAAGCTCCTATAAGGCTGATGAGCTGATCGCCAGAGACATTGATGCGTATCTGGCGCAACATCAGCATAAATCCTTGTTGCGCTTCATCACCTGCGGGTCGGTGGATGACGGCAAATCGACGCTGATCGGGCGGCTTTTGTATGATTCGAAGATGATCTTCGAGGATCAGCTTGCCGCGCTCGAGGCGGATTCGAAAAAGCTTGGCACACAGGGGCAGAATATAGATTTCGCGCTGCTGGTGGATGGTCTGGCCGCCGAGCGCGAGCAGGGCATTACCATTGACGTGGCGTACCGGTTTTTCGCCACCGAAAAGCGCAAATTCATCGTCGCCGATACGCCGGGGCATGAGCAATATACGCGCAACATGGTCACCGGCGCCTCGACCGCCGATCTAGCGGTGATCCTGATCGATGCGCGCAAGGGGGTGCTGACGCAGACGCGCCGGCATTCTTACCTCGTCAATCTCATTGGCATCCGCCATGTGGTGCTGGCGGTGAACAAGATGGACCTGATCGGCTATGATCAGGCGAAATATGATGAGATTGTAGCCGCGTACAAGGCATTTGCCGGGAGCATCGGCATCGGCGAATTCACGGCGATTCCGATTTCGGGGTTTGTGGGCGATAACATCACCGCCAAATCCGGGAACACGCCCTGGTATGCGGGGCCGACCTTGATGCATGTGCTGGAAACGGTTGAGCTGAACGTGACCGCCGAGAGCGAGCGGCCCTTTCGTTTGCCGGTGCAGTGGGTGAACCGGCCCAATCTTGATTTCCGTGGATTTTCCGGGCTGATTGCCGGCGGCGTGATCGAGGCTGGGGATGCGGTGCGGGTGCTGCCTTCGGGCAAGACCTCGGTGGTGAGCCGCATTGTCACGCAAGGCGGGGATCTGGCGCGGGCGGTGGCGGGGCAATCCGTGACGTTGACGCTGGCCGATGAGATTGATTGCTCCAGGGGCGATGTGATCACCAAGGCCGATGAGCCTGTGCAGGTGGCCGACCAGTTTGAGGCGACGCTGGTGTGGATGAGCGACGAGGCGCTTTCGGTCGGGCGGGGCTATTGGCTGAAAATGGGTACGCAAACCGTTTCGGCGACGGTGCAGGCACCCAAATATCAGGTCAATGTGAACACGCTCGAGCATGTGGCGGCCAAGACGCTGGAACTCAACGCCATTGGGGTGGCGCAGGTTTCAACCGACCGGGCGATTCCCTTTGAGCCTTACGACGCCAACCGCACGCTGGGCGGGTTCATTTTGATCGACAAGATGACCAACGCTACGGTGGGGGCGGGGATGATCCGCTTCGCGCTCCGCCGCTCGCAGAATGTGCATTGGCAGGCGCTGGATGTTTCGCGCGAGGTGCGCGCCGGGCTCAAGAACCAGAAGCCGGCGGTGCTGTGGTTTACCGGCCTCTCGGGGGCGGGCAAGAGCACCATCGCCAATCTGGTCGAGAAGAAGCTGGTGCGCATGAACCGCCACACCTTCCTGCTCGATGGCGACAATGTGCGCCACGGGTTGAACAAGGATCTGGGCTTTACCCAGGCGGACCGGATTGAGAATATCCGCCGCGTGGGCGAGGTGGCGCGGTTGATGGCCGATGCTGGGATGATCGTGATTACCGCGTTCATCTCGCCCTTCCGTTCCGAGCGTGAGATGGTGCGCAGGATGTTGCCTGAGGGCGAGTTTTTCGAGGTGTTTATCGATACCTCGCTGAGGGAGGCCGAGGCGCGCGACGTGAAGGGCTTGTACAAGAAAGCCCGTGCGGGGCAGTTGAAGAACTTCACCGGCATCGACAGCCCCTATGAGCCGCCGGTGGCGCCGGAGATTCATATCGATACCGCCATGATGAGCCCGGAGGCGGCGGCGGAGCTGATTATTGAAAGGCTGATTCCGTGACGGATCTGGAACTGGCGGAAGCCATTGCGCGCCAGGCGGGCGAGTTGCTGCTGGGGCTGCGGGCGGGCGGGTTGTTTGAGGGCAAGAGCCTGGGACGGGCGGGCGACCGGGTGGCCAATGGCTTTATCCTGGAAGCCTTGCGCACGCACCGGCCCGAGGACGCCGTGCTCTCGGAGGAGGAGAAGGACAATCCGGCGCGGCTGGCGGCCGGGCGCGTGTGGGTGGTGGACCCGCTCGATGGCACGCGCGAATATGGCGAGGGGCGGGCCGATTGGGCCGTGCATGTGGGGCTGAGCGTGGATGGCGAGCCCGCGCTGGGCGCCGTGGCGCTACCCGGGCTTGGCGAGGTGCTGGGCGCGCGGCCGCGCGCCCTGCCGGCTTTGGGCGCGCCGCTGCGCATGCTGGTGAGCCGCACCCGCCCGGCGAAGGAGGCGCTGGCGGTGGCCGAGGCTTTGGGCGCCGCGCTGGTGCCCATGGGCTCGGCGGGCGCCAAGGCCATGGCGGTGCTCCGCGGCGAGGCGGATATTTATCTGCACACGGGCGGGCAATATGAGTGGGATAATTGCGCGCCGGCGGCCGTGGCCTTGGCGGCGGGGCTGCATGTTTCGCGCGTTGATGGCAGCACGCTGGTTTATAACAACGCCGATCCGTATTTGCCGGATTTGCTGATTTGCCAGAAGGAACTGGCGCCCAAGGTGCTGGAGGCGCTGCGGGTGGCGGCGTGATGATATATTGAGAGACTGTTTTAAAAGTTATTCTTTATAATAATTTGAAATTATTAAAAATTTTTGCGGGGTTTGGGGCTTCGCCGCACGCTCGAACCAATGGCGCGCGCGGCTCAGTTTTATAAAAAGCTCCCCAAGATTCCGCCCCTTTTTTGTAAAACTGCGAGGGGAGCGCCACCGGTTCAAGCGACCCGAGCAGGCGGCCCCAAAAAACTTTTGATAATTTTTCAGGAGATTTTTTTAAGAGGCTTTTAAAACAGTTTCTTAGGGGTGTTTTGAAAGTCTCTTTGAAAACAGACTGAAAATCATCAAAAATTTTTGGCGCGCCGGCTCGGGCCGCTTGAAGCGGTGGCGCTCTTCTTGCCCTGGCACGAGACAGGGACGGCGATTTTGGGCGCGCGCATGGCAGGGTTTCTGACGTGTGGTTTGCGCCCGGGCCATGTGCGCCTTTAAGCCTTTGGCATGAACCAGAGCGTACATTCAGACGGGCTGCCCGAGGGGCGGCGCCAGCAGGCGATGTTTGCGGTGGCCATGTCGGTGCTGCTGTCGGTGCTGGATTATGCGGTGGTGAACGTGGCGCTGCCGCGCATTGCGGCCAGCATAGGCTGCACCGATTCATCGGCCATCTGGGTGATCAACGCCTATCAGCTCGTGACGCTGGTGGCGCTGCTGCCAGTGGCCGCGCTGGGCGACAGGCTGGGCCATGCCAAGCTGTGCCTGTGGGGCATTGGGCTGTTTTTGCTGGCCTCGGTGTTGTGCGCCCTCTCGCGGACCCTGCCCGAACTGGCGGCCGCGCGCGGGCTGCAAGGCTTGGGGGCGGCCTGTATTTTGGGCGTGAACGCGGCGCTGCTGCGCCGGATTTATCCGGCGCGCCTGCTGGGGCGGGGCATTGCGCTGAACGGGCTGGTGATTGGGCTGGGGGTGGCGCTGGGGCCGACGGTGGCCGCCTGCGTGCTCGCGGTGACCAGCTGGCCTTGGCTGTTTCTCATCAATCTGCCCATGGGGGGCTTGGGGATTTATTTCGCCCTCAAGGCTTTGCCCGAAACACCGCGAATCAGCGCGCCGTTTGATTATGTGAGCACGGTTTTGCTGGCGCTGGCCGTGGGGCCGCTGATCATTGGGGGGGATGGTTTCGCGCATCGGGAGTCGGTGGCGCTGGATCTGACGCTGATTGGCGGCGGGCTGTTGTGCCTGGGCGTGCTGGTGGTGCGCCAGATGGAAATGACCGACCCGCTGCTGCCGGTGGATTTGCTGCGCCGGCCGGCGTTTCGGGTGTCGTTTTTAACCGGGTTCGTGGCGTTTGTGGGCTCGAATTTCTTCATGATCCCGATGCCCTTCGCGCTCATGAACGTGCTGCACAAGGGGCCGGTGGCGACCGGGCTTTTGATTACGCCCTGGCCGGTGGCGATTATGGTGGTGGCGCCCGTGGTCGGGCGGCTGACAGACCGGTTTCCGGCGGCGATACTCTCGAGCATCGGGCTGGCCATGACCGGCATGGGGTTTTTTCTGCTCTGGACGATGGGGCCAGACCCCAGCGATTTCGCCATCGCCTGGCGGGTGTTTGTGGCCGGGGCGGGGTTTGGGCTGTTTCAGCCGCCCAACAACAAGGCCATGCTGATTACCGCGCCGGTGAGCCGCACGGGCGGGGCGAGCGGGATGATCTCGGTGGCGCGGCTGATGGGGCAGACCGTGGGCGGCATGCTGGTGGCGCTGACACTGGGGCTGGTGGCGCAAATGCCGACACAGACCTGTTTGATGCTGGCCTCGATTGTGACGTTTGGGGCGGCGGGGATTTCGGTGTCGCGCAATTTTGTCAAAGGCGGGCGGGTGGTCGTGGGATAAGCCAGGGCGGCGCTAGATCTGGGCGGTGCCGGTTATGCTTAGGCTATATGGGTTTGAAAAGCCGGGAAGGGGAAAGGCCAGGCCGAAGCTGACATTTAGCTGGTATTGGATATAGAGCTGCAAGGTTTGGCCGCTGGAGCAGCTTGTGCCGGTTGTGAAAGGCTGAAGCGAGGAGACCGTGTAGGCGCCATTGCCGCCAGACACGCAAGCATACTCGACATTAGAGTTGCTGCCCGACACCGTGCCCGAGGCGAGGGTGATATTGAACACCGAACCGCTGCCGCTGCTGGCCAAGACGGCCGATTGCGCGCTGGCATTGGCCGTGTTTTGCGCGACGACATTGTTGCTGGTGAGGTGTGAATCATTCGCCCAGGCGTAATAAAGCATCGATTGCATCGCCGTGTTCATCTGCGATTTGGCCGACAGGATGCTGGTGAAATCCACGCCACCGGCAAGGAGCGGCAGGAATATCAGGGTTGAGATCAGCGCGAACTCGACCGATATGCTCGCGTGGCGGTCGCGGTGGAAGAGAGATGCTATTTGCATGTGGCGGCCACCGTTTGAGAGGCGCTGCCCACGATCGGGGCGATGGCGGACATGGTGAATGTCAGTCCGGAAAACTCCGCGAATCCCAATGGTTGCCAGTTATAGGTGGCGCGGGCAAGGACGGACGTGCTGCTGCCGGATCCCGACCATGTGACGGTGAGCGAGAGGGGCGAGCCCGATATGGTGCCAGATGCACCGCTGGGCGCAGTGCCCGTTGAGACCGCCGGCACGCCGGTATCGAAACCATTGAACGTCGAAATCGTGCGGGTCAAGCACGGCTCGGTCAGGCTTGGGCTGGAGGTGACCAACCCATTGGTCGCCTGAATGGAGGCCCAGCGTACGGTTGCCTTTAGCGCGTTGGTCACGGAGTCCAGGGAAAAGGCCAGAAAGCCGATATTTATGAACGCCATGACAAATGCCATGAAGGCAAGACCAACCAGGGCAAACTCGATCGCGGCGCTTGCCCGCCGCTGTTTGCGGAAGCGGAAGAAGATCGGTTTCATTGCATCAATAGAGCCTGGGCCGCGCCGCCGCCGCTGGAGCCGCCGCCGGTGCCGCCGGTCTCTTCAAGGATGACCGTGCCGCCTTGGGTAACGGAGATTGAGCCGACGACAATGCCCAATGAGCCAGTGATTCCAGAAGCGCCGCCCGTGCTGTACCCGCTGGGCGCGATGGTGCCGGCACCGCTATCCGTGAGAGACGCGCTTGGCGCATATATCCAGCCATTCATGACCGTGCTCGCCCCTTCATTAACGGTGTCGGCCGCCGTGTCGGCGCGGGACTGGTAGATTAAAACCCCGCAAATGCCTTCGCCATCGGTGCCGTCGTAAGGTGGGGCGGTGACGTCGGCGTCGATCGGGTAGGCCGCGGGTTGAACGCAGTTGCTGGTCGGGGCGCTGAGGGAGGTCGATGTACCGCCGGCGATGTCAAATCCGGCCGTGCCTTCCAGGATGAACGTGACCCCCGTTCCAGTTACATCGGCGCCTGCTGTAATTGTCAGGTTGCCGTTGCGGATATAGTATATGCCCGGGCAAAACGTGACGTTTTTGGTGCCGTTGGAGATGTTGAGGCCGCCATCGAACCAGTAGGTGCCGGGGCTGGTGCCGCAGTCTCCGGCGCTGTCCACCGCGCCAAAAACGGTGTTGCCTTGGTCGGCGTAATAGGCGCCGTTTTTCGCGCCGGAATAGGCTGTGAAGACATAATTTCCCGTTGGCCAATAGGCGTCTGTCGTTGCGGTGCCTTGAATTTTGGCGCCGCCATTGAAAATATAAGTGCCGCCGGGCTGTGTTTGGATCGTCAGGATGGCGCATTGATTGTCGAAGGCGTAATCGTTGCTGTTGTACATGTTGTAGGAATTTCCTTGCAACTCCAAGCCTGGGGATTGTCCCCAGCAATTGGTTGCAAAGCCGCCGGCGATATAATAGGCGCCATTGTCGAAAATGGTGCTGTCGCCGTCCGATCCTCCGATGCCGCCCGTGATGTATGTTGTGCCCAAAGCCCCATAGCCAAGCTCATTTGACGGATTATTGATCTTCGACATGCCGTTGTAAGCACCCGGCGGCTCGCTGCAGCAGACATATTTCACGAAATTCGAGGCGGTGGGAAAGCCGCCCTGGCCGAGCTGATTGGTCCATGGTGTGGACGCGGTTGAATATTGCCAGTTTTGCCAGGGCAAATTGCTGGAGGTTGTTGTGTCTCCCGGGGCCATGTTGGCCAAAGGATCGGGTGTCACGCTCGCATTGTCTGTGCCGGCATAGGTCCCGTGGGGAATTGGCGATTGGGTGGGGCCGATATAGCCGTTGCTGTAGGAGATCGAGCCGCCGCCAACCGCGTTGACGGAGCTGCCTTCGATAACGGCTGACCCATATGGAATGGAAATGGCGCTGGAACTGCTGGAGTTTGCGGTGATGCCGCATTTGACCCCTTGAATGAACCCCGCGCCTTCTGCCGTGATGTCCGTGCCGGTGGTTCCGGTGGCCAAGAGGCAGGCGCTGGAACTGCTCGCCACATAATCGGCGGCGGCTCGGGCGGTTTGCATGCCCGCCGGCATGCCCGACAAGCCAAGCCCCCCCACGCCGGAAAAGAAGCTCATGCGTGGGGCCGAAACCGTTGCCACCCACTGGGTCGCGGACTGGCCGTTGACGGTGATCGCGCTTGGCTTGATGGTTACCGATGCCGAGCTTAGCGCCGAGCGGTCGCTATTGGCGGCCCTGGCCGCGGACAGGGCGAAGGGTTGGGCTTGTGCTGAGGTGCCGACATTCGAGGCCCCATAGACGATCTCGGCCTGAGCCGCGGACATTGCCGCCGCATCGGCCGCTGTTTGCAGGGAGCCCTGCTCTTGATACCAAAATCCGATATCGGCGACAAAACCGATCATGGCAATTAGCATGGGCGCCATTAGCGCGGTAGGCAGCACCAGACTGCCCCGCCAGTCACGCCAAAGGCGGAAGAGCGGAAAACGGCAAACGGCTTGTTTCATAATCGCGCTTGAAGGTTAATGAAAAATTGTTTTCGGGCGCCAAGTCACGCTTTTCGTTGTTGTTTGTCAATATGATTGGCGGTGTGCGCCGCGCATCTGATGGTCACATTATTTTGATTGGTTGTTTAAGGGAGTTTGGTTGACTTAAAGTAAGGGGGGTTAATAGATTTTTTTGGCTTGTCCGGGAGGGGCGAAATCCGGAACATAATAAAAAAATCAGCGCTTATTTGCTTGGTAAAATTTAATCTTCAGGCCGCGCGTGGAGGGTGAAATGCAGGGCGGGGTGATGTGTGTTTTAAGGTCCGGTGGCGTTAATGATGTGCTGTTGCGAATACATATTCATCAAATTCACGAAGGTAAAAACGGCTTCCAAGCAGAGGTCAAGAATTTTGTGTGAATGGTGGAATGTTATGAATTTGTTTTGATTTGAATTTGAGGTTTTGTTTCTTTTTAAATGACGTTTTTAATGATTTTGGCAATTTGCCCAAGATGACAAAATGTTCCGGGTGTCTGGTGTTTGTTGCAACCAGATTGGACGGTGAGATAAGGGTTTATGCGAGAAAAATCTTGTGAAGATAAGAAATATTCATAAAATCCGGTCATTTAATTCATATATGGTTGGGCCATCCGTGAACGGATGCGGGGGAGGCATGTCTGAAATAAAAGCCTGCGTTTTTGACGCCTATGGAACCTTGTTTGATCTGGCCTCCGCCGCCGCGCGTTGCCCGGATGTGCCCGAGGCCGCGCGCGCGCCGCTGAGCGCGCTGTGGCGCGACAAGCAGCTGCAATATACCTGGCTGCGCGCCCTGCAGGGGCGCTATGCCGATTTTCGCCAGGTGACGGCGGAGGCGCTCGATTTCGCGCTGGAAAGCCTGGGGCTGGCGACGCCCGGGCGCCATGGCGCGCTGATGGCGTTGTTTGACACGCTGCGGGCGTTTCCCGAGGTGCCGGACATGTTGCGCCGCCTGCGCGCGGCGGGGCTCAAGACCGCCATTCTCTCGAACGGCACGCCGGAGATGCTGGCCTCGGCCATTGGCAGCGCCGGGCTGGAGGGGCTGTTTGACGAGGTGCTCTCGGTGCATCCGTTGCGGACCTATAAGACCGACCGGCGCGCGTACCAGTATGCGCTTGATATGCTGGGTCTCACGGCGGGGGAGATCAGCTTTCAGTCTGCCAATGGCTGGGATGCCCATGCGGCGGCGGATTTTGGGATGCGCGTGGTGTGGTGCAACCGCTATGGCCAGCGGCCTGAACGTTTGCCCGGCCAGCCCGCGCACGAGATTGCCACCCTGGCCGCGCTGCCCGCCTGGCTGGGGCTGGCGCCGTGAAAGCGGCGCCTATGGCGTGGCGCTGGTTGAGGCCGTGGCCGGTGGGGCGGCTTTAGGGGCGGGCGCGGCGCTGGTGGGGCTGGCGGTGGCCGCTGTGCTGGGGCTGGCCGGTGTGGTGCTGGCTGGCGTGGTGTTGGCGGCGGCCGTACTGGCGGTTGTGGTGTTGGCGGCGGCCGTGCTGGCCGGGGTGGTGGCGGGTTTGGTGCTGGCGGCAGGCGTAGCCGGTGCGGCTGGTTTGGGCGCGGCGGGCGGCTTGGGCGTTGCCGGGGTGGGCGTTGCCGGTTTGGGGGCTGCCGGCGCGGGGACCGGCACGGTATAATCGGGCACGATGCGGGCTTGCTGGCTGCTGGCGATGACCAGCACATGCAAGCCGATGGGCAGGGGGGTTTTGCTCGTCTGGGTGACGGAGACCAGGTTGTTGTTGGTCTCCTGGACGATATATTCCCAGCCTTTGGTGTCGGCCATTGCCTGCTGGGCCGCCGCGCCGCCAAGGCCGCCGACCAGCGCGCCGCCAATGGCGCCAAGGGCCGTGACCTCGGGCGGACCCGCGAGCTGCGCGCCCGCCACTCCGCCCGCCGCGCCGCCAGCCGCTGCCCCCACCGCGCCATTGGCGGCAATGAGCACGGCACGCGCGCCGATGATGACACCACGCTGCACGGGCGCGGCCTGCTGGGCGGCGGCGGCGGCGTAGGTGTTGGGGGAGTAGCTGTCATGGCAGCCAGTGAGGGCGGCGGGAAGCAGAAGCAGGGGCAAGGCAAGACGGCGCACGGGGGATCCATTTTGGTCGGGATGGGGGGAATTTAGCCGCCTCGGGGCGGGCTGTCACGCGCGGGGGGCGTTTGGGCGGTGGGGGTGGGGGGTAACAAAATGATACGGCGGGGCGGGCGGTTGACTTATGAAAGGCGCGGCGCAGAGTGGGGCGGCGGCAAAATGCCCGCTTCAGGAACGAGGTTCTCGGAGTGGCTTGGGGGGGCGTGCCGCGGGATTGGAGATTGGTGATGAGTGAAACGCACGCGCCGGTGGTCAGCTATTTGGGAAACAGAATTTTGGTGCGGGACGGCGAGACCGTGCTCGACGCCATGCTTAGAGCCGGGATCGATTTGGCGTTTTCGTGCAAGGCGGGCAGTTGCCAGACTTGTCTGCTGCAATGCCTGGAGGGCGAGATACCTGAGCGGACGCAGCGGGGGCTTGCGGATGGGGTGCGGGCCAAGGGGTATTTCATGCCCTGCCGGTGCAAGCCCGTGGGCGATATGGTGCTGGCGCCCAAAAATGCCGATGATCTGGCGGCGGAGGCGTCCGCCAAACCCGTGGCGGCCACGGCCCCGGGGGCGGTGGAGATTGCCTATCCCGAAACCGATCCGGGGCTGTGGGCGGAATTGCAGGAGGGCGGCGACAAGGTGCGCCGGATTTTGGCGGATTTTTATGACGCGGTGTATGCGGATGAGGCGCTGGCGCCGTTTTTCGAGCGGGTCTCGAAAGAGCATATCGCCGGGCAGCAATATACCTTTATGAAGCGCTGCCTGCTGGGGGAGAAGGTTTATTTTGGCGACCGGCCGCGCAATGCCCATCACTGGATGGTGATTTCGGAGGCGCTGATGGACCACCGCCAGGCGCTGATGGAGAGGGCGCTGCTCGATAACGGGCTGACCCCCAGCCAGGCCGAGCGCTGGATGCGGCTGGAGGAGCATTTCCGGGGCGATATCGTGAAAACATCGGCATGGCCGAAGCGAATCGGGGCGCTGGAGGTGATGTTCGAGGGCGTGGGGCAGGAGGTTATGGCCGTTGCCACGCTGTGCGATTTTTGCCAGGCGGAAATCGATGCCGGGACCAGGGTGGTGGTGCACCAGCGGCGCGGGTGGGTGAGCTGCCCGGATTGCGCGGAGGCGGCGGTTTTGCAGGCGTAACCCGCCCTCTCTGTCTCTGTGGGGGTCAGGTTTTGGGCGGCGGGGCGGCGATGAGGGCGGCCCAGCCGATGGCGGCGCCGACCGCGATGCCGAGCGCCACCTCGGCCAGGCGGGTGGCGAGGAAGGCGGGCATGG
This sequence comes from Pseudomonadota bacterium, assembly GCA_021781835.1. Taxonomy (GTDB): domain Bacteria; phylum Pseudomonadota; class Alphaproteobacteria; order Acetobacterales; family Acetobacteraceae; genus Acidocella. Next base: position 35,306 of record JAJXWD010000011.1, read on the forward strand.
ATTCGGTGTGGGGCACCAGCATGAGGATGGTGATGGTGACCGCCGAAACCTGGGTGGCGCCTTCGAGGGCCAGCTCGTGGCAGAGCACCCCGGCCAGGATGATGCCCAGCAGATAGACCGGCAGGGAATCACCGAACACCAGCACCAGGGCGAGGCCGATGGCGCCGCCGATGAGGCCGCCGAGCGCCTGGTTGCGGGCCATGGATTTCATGGCCCGCATTTCGGTTTGCAGCACCAGGATGGCGGTGATCGAGCCCCAGAAATCCTGGCGCAGCCCGAGCCAATGGCTGGGGGCGTAGGCGAGACCGGCGGCCAGCGCCAACAGGCCGCCACGGGTGAGGCCGGTGACCAGGCGGTGCAGAAAGGTTGCGGCGCTGGTCATTCAGGCGGGTTTCAGGGCGTCTTCGCAGGCGGCGAGGATGGCGGCTTCGTCCATCTCATATTCGCGGTACAGGCTCTCGACCGTGCCGGACTGGCCGAACCGGTCGGGGCCGAGCGCCATGACACGCTGGCCGCGCACCGCGCCCAGCCAGGCATGGGCGGCGGGGTGGCCATCGAGCACGGTGACCAGGGCGGCATCGGGGGCGAGCGGGGCCAATATGTCTTCGATATGGGCGCGGATGCGGTAGCCTTGGCGGCGGGTGCGCTGCACGGCGCGCCAGCCCGCGTAGAGCCGGTTGGGCGAGGTGATGGCCAGCAGCCCGGCGGTGGGTTCGCGCAGGCGCAGGGTGGCGAAGGCTTTTTCGGCCTCGCCCGCCAGCGGGCCCTGATAGGCGATGGCGAGTTTGGCGCCCGGCGCGGGCGGCACCACCCAATGGGCGCCGGCGATGACGTGGCGGGCGTTCAGCTCGCGCTCGGGCTGGGGGAGCGGCAGATTGGAGAGGCGCAGCCAGACGGCCGAGCCGTTGGGGCGCTGCATATAGTCGAAGGCATGGCGGAGCAGGATGCGCAGCTCATCGCAATAGCTGGGCTCGAAGGTGGCGAGTTTGTCTTGCACGATGCCGAGCAGGGGGGTGTTGGTGGCCTGGTGCTGGCCGCCCTCGTGGCTGAGGGTGAGGCCGCTCGGCGTGGAGACCAGCAGGAAGCGGGCATCTTGGTAGCAGGCGTAATAGAGCGCGTCGTGGCCGCGGTTGACGAAGGGGTCGTAGACCGTGCCGATGGGCAGGATGCGCGCGCCGAACAGCTCGTGCGCCATGCCGGCCGCGCCGAGCAGCAGGAACAGGTTTTGTTCGGCGATGCCAAGCTCGATATGCTGGCCCTTGGGGTTGGTGCCCCAGCGCTGGGCGGAGGCCAGTTTGCCGTCGCGGAAAATATCTTCTTTCACCTCGCGGTCGAACACGCCGCGGCGGTTGATCCAGGGGCCGAGATTGGTGGAGACCGCGACATCGGGGGAGGTGGTGACGAGGTGGCGGGTGAGCGCGGCGGTTTCGGCGTTGCCGCGGCCGATTTCGGAGAGGAGTTCGCCAAAGCCGGACTGGGTGCTCATGCGCCGGCCGACCGTGCGGGGCTGGGGCAGCTGGGCCGGCACCGGCACGGGCGGCGCGGAGAGCTTGCGGCCCTCGGGCGAGAGAGGCTGGGCGTAGGGCGCGGCCATGATCAGCCGCTCGACGGCGCGCGGGTCGGTGAGACCTTCGAGCCGGTCCCATTCATGGCCGGGGCGGATGTGATGGCGGGCCTTGAAGGCTTCCATCTGCTCGGGCGTCATGAGGCCGGCGTGGTTATCCTTGTGGCCGGCGAAGGGCATGGTGTTGCCCTTGATGGTGTAGGCCAGGAACAAGGTGGGGCGCGAGGACTGGCTGGCCTTGGCGAAGGTTTCGGTGAGGGTGCCGAGATCATGGCCGGCCAGGTTGGTCATCAGGCCGTGCAACTCATCATCGGGGAGGGGGTCGATGAGGGCGCGGACATAGCGGTTGCGGCCCAGATCGCGGGTCAGCGCCTCGCGCCAGGCCGGGCCGCCTTGGAAGGTGAGGGCGGAATAATCGGTGTTGGGGCAGTCATCGAGCCATTTTTTGAGCGCGCCGCCGCCCGGGCGGGCAAAGGCGGCTTCCAGCCGGCGGCCATATTTGAGGGCCAGCACGTTCCAGCCCATGTCGCGGAACAGACCCTCGAAACGGCCGAACAGCCGGTCGGGCATGACCGAGTCGAGGCTTTGGCGGTTATAATCGACCACCCACCAGACATCGCGCACGCCGTGTTTCCAGCCCTCGAGCAGGGCTTCGTAGATATTACCCTCGTCGAGCTCGGCATCGCCCGCGATGGCGACCGAGCGGCCCTTGGGCAGCCCGTCCCGCGAGAGGCCGTGGCACTCGGCGTAATCCTGGATGAGCGAGGCGAAGGAGGTGAGCGCCACGCCGAGCCCCACCGAGCCGGTGGAAAAATCGATCTCGGGGCCGTCCTTGGCGCGGGAGGGATAGGCTTGGGCGCCGCCGAACTGGCGGAGATTTTGGATGGCTTCGAGCGATTGCCGCCCGAGCAGATAGTTGATGGCGTGCAGCACGGGGGCCGCGTGGGGTTTGACGGCGACACGGTCTTGCGGGCGGAGCGAATCGAAATACAGCGCCGCCATGATCGAGGTGACCGAGGCGCAGGAGGCTTGATGGCCGCCGACTTTTTGGCCCTCGGGGTTGGGGTGGCCATGATTGGCGTGATGGATCATCCAGGAGGCGAGCCAGAGCAGCTTGCGCTCGATCTCGGCCAGCGTTTCCAGTTTCCCCGTGCCGTGCAGGAGCGGCCTTATTTGGTTCATGGCCCCACAATCTTGTTCATGGCCCCACATCTAGGGCAAGCGGTGGCTAAGCGCAAAGATTAGCGCAAGGCGGGGGCCATGAAAATGACAGACCGGCGCGGGGGTTAGTTGTCGTCGTCGTCGTCATCCCCGTTATATGGGTAGGGGGGCGCGTAGCCGTTGGCGACCGCCCATTGGTGCTCGCGCCATTGATGTTCGCGCCATTCATGCCGCTGCCAGGCGGCTTGCCGCTGGGCCTCGTACCAGCCGGGCGGGGGCGGCGGCGGGGCATAGGCCGGGCCGCCCCAGACCATGATCTGCGCCATGGCGGGGGCGGCGAACAGCGTGAGCAGCGCGCCGAGCATGAGGGGTTTGTGGAAATGCTTGAGCATGGTGATGTTCCTGACGGTGGCGGCAAGGGGCGGTGGCCGCGCTGTGCCGATGCAGCCTCTATGCCCAGGAAAAACGGCGCGATTGCGGGGAGATGATGGCGCGCTTGGGATGGTTGATGGCCAGATGAAGGCGGATATGAAAACGCCCCGCAAGCCTACATTGGCCTGCGGGGCGCGGCGGGACGGGATTTGCGTGGACAGGGCGCGAAGCCCGACCCGCCCGTGAGGTCCGGTTACTGGGCCATGCTGCCCGCGATGATGCCGGCAATCAAGCCGCTGGTAATGGCGATGAGCAGATACTGGTTGCCCGTATAAACCCACTCATAGCCCGCCGGAGGTGCATGGAGATGGTGGCGATGCCAGTCTCTTACCACCTGGCGGTGGGCATGGAAATGCTCGCCCTTGGCCCAGGGGCCGTGGCCCGGCGGCTGGCCATGGGCGGGGCCTTGGAAGCCGGGGCCGGGCTGGCCGGCATATGGCGGGGCATGGCCGGGGGCCTGATGGGTGCCGGGGGGCTGCATGGGGTGCTGGCCGCCGCCCGGGGACTGCATGGAGTGAGGGGGGTAGCCTGGCGGTGACATTGATTGGTGTTGGCCGCTTGGCGGCGACATGGAGTGGTAAGCGCCGCCCTGCGGCGGCATGGAGTGGTGAGTACCGCCCTGCGGCGCCATGGATTGGTGTTGGCCGCCCTGCGGCGACATGGATTGGTGTTGGCCGCCCTGCGGCGGCGTGGATTGGTAAGCGCCGCCCTGCGGCGGCGCGGCTTGGGCGGCGGCCCATTGGCCGCACAGGGCGGCGAGTAAGGTGGCGGTGCCGAGGGTTTTGGACAGGCGGGGCATGGCGATCTCCTGCTGTGTGATGTGGGGAGGGAGATACGCCGTGAAAAGGGCGGGGATGGGCCGGATTTGTGCCTTAACCGGGCCGTTGTGTAACGGGGTGCAACCGCGCGCGGCGCAGGGCGGCGGGGATGTGGGCGGGCAAATCCTCGGCGAGCAGCCCCTCGCCCGCCAGGGTGGCGGCCTCGCCGTGCAGCCAGACGCCGGCGCAGGCGGCCTGGAAGGCGGGCATGCCCTGGGCGAGCAGGGCGCAGATGAGGCCGGACAGCACATCGCCCGTGCCGCCGGTGGCGAGCGAGGCGGGGGCGTTGCTGTTAATGGCGGCCAGGCCGTCGGGCGCGGCGATGATGCTGGCGGGGCCTTTGAGCACCACCACGGCGCCGGTGAGGCGCGCGGCGGCGCGCGCGGCGGCCAGCCTGTCTGGCCCGATGGGGCCGAACAGGCGGGTGAATTCGCCTTCATGCGGGGTGATGACGCTGACGCCGCGCAGCCTGGCGGGGGTGTCGGCGCAGGCGGTGAGGGCGTCGGCGTCGGCGACGATGTGGAGGCTGGGGCGGGCGGTGAGCAGGGCGAGCGCCTGGGCGGCGGCGGGGATGCCGAGCCCCGGGCCGATGACGAAGCTTTGGCGCCGTGGGTCTTGGAGGAGGGTGGAGAGCGGCGCCTGGCGGTGCAGGATGCCGGGCTCGGGCAGGGTGAGCGGATGCGCGGCCGCCAGCGAGACGATGCCGGCCCCAGCCCGCCTTGCCGCCTGGGCGGCCAGGCGCGCCGCGCCCGGCATGGCGCCCGAGAGCACGCACAGCTCGCCGGCGGAGAATTTATGCGCGGTTGGCGCGCGGAGGGGCAGGGTGAACAGAGCGGGCGTGTTTTCGAAGGTTTGCGGGGCGATGGGGGCGAGCACCTGGGCGGGCAGGCCGATATCGGCCAGGACCAGCTCGCCGCACAGGGCGCGGCCGGGATAGAGCAGGTGGCCGGGTTTTTTGCGGCAAAACGTGACCGTGAGCGCGGCTTGCGGGGCGAAACCCAGGGGCTGGCCGGTGGCGCCGTCGAGTCCGGAGGGAACGTCGATGGCGACGAGGGCGGGGGCGGCCTGGAGCAGGGCGGCGCTGTGATCTTCGAGCGGGCGGGAGAGGCCGGCGCCGAACAGGGCGTCGATGACCAGGGCGGCGCGCGATATGTCGGCCTGGGTGGCGTCCGTGGGGGGGAGGCATTTGACCGCCCAGCCCGCGCGGGCCAGATGGCGGGCGGCGACTCGGCCATCGCCGCCATTATTGCCCGGCCCAACCAGCACCAGCGTGCGGCGGGGGGTGAAGCGGCGCAGGATGGCGCGCGCCACCGCGCGGCCCGCGGCCTCCATGAGGGCGGGCGTGTTGTTGGCCAGATGGTCGGCCTGGGCCATCTCGGCCGGGGTTAACAGGGCGGTGACAAAACCGTTGGGCATTTGGAACTTCTCTGCCATAAACTTGCTGCACGGCACAAAGGGAGAGGCGAGTATGGGCAAGGTTATCGCGGTTGCACAGCAAAAAGGCGGCGCGGGCAAGACCATGCTGGCCGCGCAATTCGCCGTGGCGCTGGCGGCCGATGCCAGGGTGGCGCTGCTCGACATCGACCCCCAGGGCAGTTTGAGCGTGTGGGGCAGGCTGCGCGAGGGCGCGGCCAAGGCCAATGCCGGAATCGAGGTGGCGGGTGTCTCGGGGTGGCGGCTGGGGGCGGAGCTGGAAAAGCTGAAATCGGCGCATGATTTCGTGTTCATAGATACGCCGCCGGTGATCGACTCGGATGCCAGGCGGGCCGTGCGCGCGGCGGATCTGGTGCTGATCCCGCTCAATCCCGCGCCGCCCGATCTGTGGGCCGCCGAGGGCACGCTGAAACTGGCCGCCGAGGAAAAACGCAGGGCCGCCCTGATCTTTAACCGCGCGCCCGCGGCCTCGAAGCTGCGCAAGCGGCTGGAGGCCGAAATCGCCGCGCGGGGGCTGGCCTTGCTGCCCGTGGCGCTGGCCAACCGCGCGGGCTATGCCAATGCCTTCGCCGACGGGCTGGGCGTGACCGAGGCCGGGCCCGCCACCCAGGCGGCCGATGAAATACGCGCCGCCGTGGCGGCACTGGTTAACGTGCTGCCTTAAGTTGTTTATGAAACAAAATTCTCGAAAATGACGTTAACCTGCAAAAAAGCTCATATTCACTCTTGCCAAGCTGCCCAAATTCCGCCACATATGGGCCGTGGCATGAACCGAGCGGGAACGACGCCCAGGGCGACGGTCTGCGAGGGAAAATAAAGTCAGCCGCCAAGTTTAGGGAGCGAATAAAAGAGGCATCCAAAGAGGTGCTGGGCCGGCTGGAACAGCCGGCCTTTTTTTTGGCTGGGCGGTGGGCGGCAGAAAATTGCCGGTGAATGAAACTCAGCCGAGGCGGCGCAGGAAGCGGCTGATGCTGACCTCGCCCCATACGCCCTGGCGCATGAACGGATCGCCCGCGATGAAGGAATCGACCGCCATGCGGTCTGGCGCCTCGACGATGAAGCAGGAGCCGATCATCTCGCTGCCGTCGTCGGATTGCAGGGGACCGCCGAAAATGATCTGCACGCCAGCGGCCTCGCCATCATCGCGGTGGGAGCGGTGGGCGGCGTAAAGCTCAAGGCGGAGGGGCAGGGCGTTGGGGGCGTCTAGCGCGTGAACGGCGAACAGCGGCATCGTCTTGCCTCTCTCCTCAGCTGGCGGCCCGGCTACCCGTAATGGCAAAACCGTGCTTTGACACGATGCATGATCGCCACCCAGCCATGACAGGGAAGGGAGAGACCGCATGAAGCTGCTGAGATACGGGGACAGGGGCCTGGAAAAATGGGGCATGCTGGACAAGCAGGGGCGCGTGCGCACGCTCGATGACGCGCTGGTGAGCGTGAGCGGCGAGGTGCTGAGCCACCATTGGCTGGCGCAGCTGGCGAAGCTGGACCCCGAGACCCTGCCGCTGCTCAAGGCCGAACGGCGAATCGGGGCTTGTGTGCCGATGCCGCGCAATTTTGTCTGCGTGGGGGCGAATTACGCCGACCATGCCGCCGAGGCCGGGATGAGGATACCGCGCGAGCCGATTTTGTTCTTGAAGGCGCTTTCGGCCTTTTCGGGGCCGTTTGACGATATCGAGATGCCGCCGGGCAGCACCAGCACCGATTACGAGGTGGAGCTGGGCGTGGTGATGGGCGCCAAGACCAAGCGTGTCTCGGAAGAGCAGGCGATGGCGCATGTGGCCGGCTATTGCGTGGTGAACGATGTTTCGGAGCGCGAGTTTCAGACCAAGCGCGGCGGGCAGTGGGACAAGGGCAAGGGCTGCGATACGTTTGGGCCGGTGGGGCCTTATTTTGTCACCAAGGACGAGGTGGCGGACCCGCAGGACCTGTCTTTGTGGACCGATGTGGATGGCCTGCGCCGCCAGGACAGCAACACGGCGCAAATGGTGTTTAACGTGTGCCAGCTGGTGGCTTATGTGTCGCAGTTTTTCACGCTCCATCCGGGTGATATCATCGCCACCGGCACGCCGGCCGGGGTGGGGATGGTGAAGGGGTTTTTGCGCCCCGGCCAGGAGGTGCGGATGGGCATTGCCGGGCTGGGTGAACAGCGCGCGCTGATTGTGGAGGGATGAGCATGGTTACCGAATTTGCCGAGATCGAGGTGAAGCCAGGCCTGGAGGCGGCGTTCATCGCGGGGGTGGAGAAAAGCAAGCCGGCGTTTTTGCGCTCGCCGGGCTGCCACGGGGTGGGGCTGGTGCGCAGCGTGGAAAACCCGCTGAAATTCGTGCTGCAGGTGCGGTGGGAAAGCGTGGACGCCCACATGGTGACGTTTCGCGCCTCGCCCGAATTTCAGGAGTGGCGGGGGAATGTGGGGCATTGTTTCGCCAGCCCGCCCAATGTGTGGCACGGCGAGGCCGTGGCTTGAGGGCGCGCGCCGGGCTGTTGGCGGGGGGGATGTTTCTGGCGCTGGCGCATGGGGCGGCGGCGCAGATGACCCCTGACAATATAGCCGAGCTGCTGGCCGCGCATAATGCCTACCGGGAGCCGCTGGGGCTGGTGCCGCTGCAATGGTCGGACCAGCTGGCGGCGCAGGCGCAGCAATGGGCCGAGCATCTGGCCGATATCGGGCAGCTTGTGCATAGCGGCTCGGGGCAGAATCTGGCCATGGCCTCGGCGGGGACCGAGACGCTGACCCAGCTGGTGGATTTGTGGGGCGGCGAGGCGCAATATTTCGTCAACGGCAATTTTCCCGACATCTCGACCACCGGGAATTGGGAGGATGTGGGGCATTATACCCAGATCATCTGGCGCTCGACGCGGCGGGTGGGCTGCGGGGGCGCGGAGGAGAACGGCATGGATTTTCTGGTGTGCGACTATGACCCGCCGGGCAATGTGATGGGCGAGAAGGCGTATTGAGCGCGCCGCCCGGGAAAAACTGTAACAATCGATCAGCCGTTTGGATTGGCCCATGACCACCGTTAAATACCGGCTTTACCAGCCGCGCCTTGCCCCGCGCCGCACCAAGGTGGAGGTGCCCGGCTGGGGCGGCACCAAGGCGCCGCGCCAGGATGGCGCCCATGAGCAAGGCTGGCATTGCCTGCCCTTTGTGGAGGGCGCGCAATATGGAATCGAGATTTTCTACCCCCATGAGCATGAGGCGCGGGTGACCCATGACGGGGAACGGTTTGAGTTTGCCGGGGCGTTTGGGCCCGCGCCCAGCCCCGGCCTGCAATGGCCGCCTTTTCGGGCCTTTGGCGAGGGGTTTTATACCTACCAGTTGCTGCTCGACCTGAAAGTGCCCGAAGGCTGGGCCGTGCGCGCCGAGCCGCATCCGCGCTTTTACCTGAGCGCGGCCAATGATGTGCCCCTGGCCGTGCCGGCGCTGCTGCGCACCTCGTGGTGGCCGATGATCAATTTCGTGGTGTTCAAGGCGCCGCCCGCCGGGCAGGCGCATGTGTTTCGCCCTGGCGAGCCCTTCATGCAGCTTTGCGTGGTGCCCGCCGAGCCGGGCTTTACCCTGGAGCCGATGAGCGCCGAGGAAGCCGCCGAGCGCGAGATGCAGGCCAGGCGGATTCATGCCAGCCGCGAGACGCTGGGGGCGGAAACGCGGTGGACCTCTTCGACCCATACGGTGTTCGATGGCACGTATCGCCGGATTTTGGGCGCGGCGCGGGCGCGCGACCGGGACCATGAGCCCTGATCGGGCGAAGCGGGGGCCTGGCGCTATGGCTTGGCCCCCGCTCTATTCTTGTTTTAACGATCAATTGCATTGGGTTGGCTTGCGTCTGCCGACGCATCGGGTTGGCTTGCGTCTGCCGACGCAAGCGAACCTAATGTTGAGCTAATTGATCCCGATCCCGATGCCGGGAAGCATGATCACCGCGCCGTTATGGTGGTGGTGATGATAGACCGGCGGCGGGGGCGGGTAATATTCGGGCGGCGGCGGCGGGTAATATTCGCGGGGCGGCGGGGGCGGCGCGTAATAATCATGGTGGTGATGGTGATGGTGGTGGTCATCCACCCGCACCAGGGCCGGCCCGGAGGCGGCGGCCTGGGCGGCGAGCTGGGCGTTATGGGCGCGCAGGGCATCGAGCGCGTTGGGCACGGGGGCCAGCAGGTCGGCGTATGAGGCGGCGGCCAGGCTGACATGGCCGTTTGGCGCCGCCTGTGCGCCGCCAGCCCCCCCAAGGGCCGCGACCCCGGCCAGCGCGCCGAGCAGACTTGCTGTTTTGCGCTCCATATCCACACTCCTTCAGTCAAAGACATTTGATTATTTACAGGGCTATTTAGTGGGGTTTGATTGAAGAGCAAAGACGGTCGGATTGTGGCGCGGCTGGGGCGGCGGATGAAAAGATGGTCAGAAAGCGCGCGCGACAGGGCCGATGCCGGGCGCGAGATGGTTTGGCCCGTGGCGGGAAATCTGCTATCGCGCCGCGATGGACCAGACCCTGCATAGCCCCGAGGCGCGCCTTGCCGTGCCGCCGCGCCGTACCTTCGCGATCATCTCGCACCCTGACGCGGGCAAAACCACGCTGACCGAGAAGCTGCTGCTGTTTGGCGGCGCCATTCGCGAAGCCGGCATGGTGAAGGCGCGCCAGGACCGGCGCCAGACCAGATCCGACTGGATGAAGATCGAGCGCCAGCGCGGGATCTCGGTGACGTCGTCGGTGATGACGTTCGAGTTTGGCGGCGCGGTGTTCAATCTGCTCGACACGCCAGGCCATGAGGATTTCTCGGAAGATACCTACCGCACGCTGACGGCGGTGGACAGCGCGGTGATGGTGATCGACGCGGCCAAGGGCATAGAGCTGCAGACCAAGAAGCTGTTCGAGGTGTGCCGGTTGAGGAATATCCCGATCACGACGTTCATCAACAAGATCGACCGCGAGGGGCAGAACCCGTTCGCGCTGCTCGATGAGATCGCCGACACGCTGCAGCTCGATATTTGCCCGATGGTGTGGCCGGTGGGGCTGGGCGGGCTGTTTCGGGGCTGCTTCGATATTCGCAATGACCGGCTGGTGAGCGCGAGGAAGCCCGGCGAGGAGGATGGCGGGCAGGGGTTTGAGATACCCCCTGAGCAGCGCGCGCAGCTTGAGGAGGATGTCGAGCTGATCCGCGCGGCCTACCCGGAATTTGACCGCGAGGCGTTTGAGGAGGGGCATCTCACCCCGGTTTATTTTGGCTCGGCGCTCAAGGATTATTCGGTGCGCGAGCTGCTGGAGGGGCTGGTGGCCAACGCCCCGCCGCCCCAGCCCCGCGCCGCCGATGTGCGCAGCGTGGCGCCCGAGGAAGAGCCGGTGACCGGGTTTGTGTTCAAGGTGCAGGCCAATATGGACCCCCAGCACCGCGACCGCATTGCCTTTACGCGCATATGCTCGGGCAAGTTCACGCGCGGCATGAAGCTGACCCACTCGCGCACCAATAAGCCGATGGCCATTCAGGCGCCGATCTTCTTTTTCGCGCAGGACCGCTCATTGGCCGAGGAGGCTTATCCGGGCGATATCATCGGCATTCCGAACCACGGCACGCTGCGGGTGGGCGATACGCTGACCGAGGGCGAGAAGCTGCGCTTTACCGGTATTCCTGACTTCGCGCCCGAGATTTTGCGCCGCGTGCGCCTGGCCGACCCGATGAAGGCCAAGCAGATGAAAAAGGCCCTGGAGGATTTGGCCGAGGAGGGCGTGACGCAGGTGTTTCGGCCGATGACCGGGGCGGACTGGATTATCGGCGTGGTGGGGATGCTCCAGCTCGATGTGCTGGCGAGCCGGATTGAGCAGGAATATAACGTGCCGATCGGGTTTGAGCAGGCGGCGTTCGATACCGCGCGCTGGGTCTCCTCGAGCGATACGGCGCGGTTGAAATTCTTCATCGATGTGAACAAGAGCGCCATGGCCGAGGACCGCGAGGGGGCGCCGGTGTATCTGGTGCGCAATTCGTGGGAGCTGAACCGGATGAAGGAGAATTTCCCGGAGCTGAGCTTCTCGGCGACCCGAGAGCGGGTATGAGCGGGGCTGGGTGGCGGTGGCATTTGGGGGCGGTGGCGCTTTATGCCGCCGTCGCCTATGGCGTCATCGCCCATGGGGCGGGGGTGACCTCGACCATTTGGGGGAGCGGATCAGACCCTTATCCGTTTATGTGGTTCTTCGCGTGGTGGCCCTACGCTCTGGCCCATCATCTCAATCCGCTATTCACCACCTTGGTTTGGCAGCCCTGGGGGGTGCATCTGGGCTGGACGACCTGCGTGCCGCTTCTGGCGCTGATATTCGCCCCCGTGACCCTGACGCTCGGGCCGGCGGCGGCTTATAATTTGGCCATGCTGGCCGCGCCGGTGGTTAGCGGTTTTGCGGCGTGGCTGTTGTGTCTGCGGCTGACCGGCAACCGCTGGGCCGCGCTGATGGGCGGGTTTTTGTTCGCGGTCTCTGGTTATGAGATGGCGGAATGTCTGGAGGAGTTGAACCTCGCTTATAATTTCGCCCCGCCTTTGCTGTTGTTGTTGGCGGTGCGGCGCCTGCAAGGGGAGATTTCGTGGCCCGCGGCGGTGCTGGGCGTCGCGGCTGTGCTGGGCGCGGAGTTTTATGTTTCGGTCGAGAGTTTCGCCACAAGCATCGTATTTGGCGGGGTAGCTTGGTTGCTGGGCTGGGGGATGCTGCCCCGTTGGCGTGGGCGGATGGTGAGGCTGCTGGGGGAGGGCGCCATTGCGATTGCCATCACGATACTTGGCTGTGCGCCGTTTCTGGTGCCGATGCTGATGCATCACGATGTGCAGATTCCTGGCGGGTGGGCGAAGTGGTTTGTGGCGCGTCCAGGCGGACTATTGATGCCGTCGCCGGAAATCGTGCTCACCGATCCGCACTGGGCGCCGTTGGGCTATGGCTTGTTTGGTCTGCTGCCCGATAATGATGCGGTCACTGGGCTGCCGCTGATTATCATGCTGGGTCTGCTGCTCAGAACGCGTGGCCGGGAGCTGGTGGTTAGATATGCGTTTGTTATGTTGTTTGTCATCTTGCTCTGCGCCTTGGGGCCCAGATTATGGTGGCAGTCGCAGCAGACATCCATCTTGCTGCCCTGGCGGCTTGTGGCCGGTTTGCCGTTACTCGGGTCGGCGTTGCCGGTCAGGTTCCTGAGTTATTCATCGCTGCTGGTGACGGCGTTGTGTTCGTTATGGCTCGCGGGCGGACGTAGGCGCGCGGTTTTGGGCGTTTTGGGTGGTCTGGTGCTCATTCCGGCGCCGCACCCGGTGAAGCCCGTGCCGCTGGAGGCGTTGTTTCAGCCGGGCCGGTTGCAGGCGGTGTTGGCGGCACCGCAGCCGCGTGTGTTGCTTTTGCCGGGACAGGACCAGGATGCTTCACCGCTCTGGCAAGTGCAGAATCAGTTCGGCTTTGTCGCCACGCGGGGGTTTTTGGGGATGCCGCCGGTGAAGGAGATGGGATTTCCGGGTCTGGTCGATATTTCATTTGGTCTGCGCACGGCGAGGATGGACGGGCAGATTAGGCAGTTTTGTTTTGAAACAGGAACAAATTTCGTGCTTGCCCCACCGGATGTTCAGCCGAGTCTTCTTACGCTGTTCGAGGGGTTCGGCTGGCCCATGAGGCAGGTGGACGGGTTTGCCATCTTCACCGTGCCGCAGGGGGTCAATAGTCGAGCTGGTAGCTGAGGCCGACGCTGGAGGAGGTGCCGGTGGTGGTGGTGCCGGTGCTGCTGTCGAGCTTGAGGCCGTGGCCGAGATTGACCTCGACATTGGCGCTGGTGCCTGGGCCGGTGGTGGATTGGGCGGCGCCGATATAGATGCCCGGCGCGATATAGCGCCCGGCTTGCAGGGTGGGGGCGCCGGACTGGTCGGCACCGACGGAAAGCTGGTCGAGGCCGAGCGTGTTGCGCAGCTTGTCGAGCGGGTTGAGGTCTGAGCCCACGCCCGAGAGCTGGGCCACCGCCAAGGCCAGCGAGGCGGCTTGGAACGGCGACAGGCTGGCGCTGCTCTCACCGAACAGAAGCTCGGCGAGCACTTCATCGGACGGGGCGGGGGGGCTGCTGGTGAGGGTGATGGTGGGCGCCGCCGCCGTGCCGCCGATGATGAGCGTGGCGGTGCCGGTGCTGGTGGTGGTGGTGGCCTCGATGTCGAGCGTTGGGGCGAAGCCCTCGCCGGTGAAGCTGACCCGGCCGGAGGTGAAGGTGAGCAGCTTGCCCGCCAGGGTGAGCTGGCCGCGAATGAGCGTGAAGGCGCCCAGCGGGGCGAGCGCGCCCGAGGCGCTGGTGAGGCGCATATGGCCGCCAAATTCGGCGTTCAGCCCATCGCCCTGGATGAGGATGCCGCGCGGGGCGTTGAGGGTGATGTCATATGCCAGGGGCGGCCAGGGGGTGGGCGCTTGGGGCGGCGGCGGGGGCGCGCCTTTTTGCAGGATGGGCAGGACGGCGACGCTGGCGGGCAGGGATTTGGGGATGGTGATGAGGGCGTGGCTGATGTCGAGCGTGCCGGCGAGCGTGAGGGCGCCGCGCAGCCCGCCGGTGAGGGTGAGGGTGCCGCTGGTGGTGGCGCTCAGCAGGTCGGTTTGCACGGGCTGGGCCTTGGCGGCGGTGAGGGTGAGGGCGAGCGGCCAGCTTGGCGTGGCGAGGCTGATTTGCCCCTGGCCTTTGAGCGTGCCTGTGCCTGATTGGGCGGTGAAGCTGGTGAGGGTGAGGGTTTGGCCCGCCAGCGCGGCCGTGGCGGCGATGCCCGATAAATGCAGGCCGATGCCGATATTGACCGCGTCGCCCTGGGTGAGGCTGAGCGTGCCGCTGGCCTGGGGCGCGCGGTAGGGGCCGGTGAGGGTGAGGGCGAGCGCGGCTTCGCCTTTGAGGGCGGTGCCCGAGGAATCGAGCCAGGGGTTGAGCAGGGCGGCCTGGCCCGTGCCGGTGAGGTGGAGGGCCAGGGGCGCGCTGGCGCTGAGCGGGATTTGGCCCTGGGCGGCGAGGGTGAGTTGGGTGTTGGCGCTGATATGGGCGGTGAGGCGGGCGGTGGCGCCCTGAAGCTGGGCCTGGGCGCTGGCCTGGAGTGGCGGCAGGCCGGCGGTTTGCGGGGCGGTGACACCGGCCAGGGCGAGGGTGAGCGCGCCGGTGGGGTGGGCGGGCGTGCCGGTGAGCCGCGCGGCGGCGGTGCCGGTGCCGGTGAGGCCGGTCAGCGCCGGCCAGAGCTTGCCGAGCTGGCTGAGCGGCAGGTTGGCGAGGCTGGCGGTGGCGTTGAGCGTGGGGGTGAGCTGGCCGGAAACCGCGCCCGTGCCGCCCGCCAGGGTGAAATGCGCGGCATCGAGCGCCCAGCCATGCAGGGCGGTGAGGGTGGCCGGGCCGGTGAGCCGGACGGGCAGGCCGTGCCAGCTGGCGGTGAGGGTGGCAAGCGTGAGGCTATGGGTGGTGGTGGAGACCAGACCGGTGGCGCTGAGGCTGGCAGGCGCACCGCGCAGGCTTTGCGCGCGGGCGGTGAGGGTGAGCGGCAGGGCCGAGAGCCGGCCCTTGGCGGTGAAGCGGGCGGTGAGGCCCACAAGGCCCCAGAGCCCCCCGGCATCGCGCGTTTGCAGGCTGGCGGCGATGTCATCGCCCCCCTGATAGGCGAAGCGGGCGGTGAGCGCGCCGGTGAGGAGATGAGCCTGGGGCAGCAGGGGGGCGAGGTCGGCCAGCCGGGCGATGCCGAGGCTGAGCGTGCCGATGGGCAGGCCCCGGCTGATGGCGAGCTGGCCGCTGGCGTGCAGGGAGCGCCAGTTGGCCGCGGGCAGGCTGGCCTGGCAGATGGCGGGGGCGGTGCAGGCGAAGGCGGCGTTGAGCGTGAGGGGCGCGGCGCCCAGCATGCCTTGGCCGGTGAGCCGGCCCTGGGGGGCGCTGGGCAGGTGGCTGGCGGTGAGGGTGAGGGTGAACGGCCCGGCCTTGGGGGTGTTGCGCGGGTCGGCCTGGCCGGTGAGGACGAGGCGGGTGGTGAGGTCGTCAAGCGGGCCGGTGAGGCTGGCTTGCAGGGCGGCATGGCCGGTGAGGCTGGGGAAGAGCGCGCCGATATGGGGCAGGGTGAGGGTGGCGCCGAGCGCCACGGCCTTTGGGGTGAGCGTGCCGGTGGCGCTGAGCGTGGCATGCGGGCCGCTGAGGGTGAGGCGGGACACCGCCAAGTTGGTGCCGGTGAGCCGTGCCTGGGCGGTGAGCTGCGGGGTGGCGCCGAGCAGGGCCAGCACGGCCGGGGGGGCGGTGGTGAAATGCGGGGCGAGGGTGAGGGCGAGCTGCTCGCCTCGTGGCGTGGGGGTGGCGATGAGCTGGGCGCGGGCTGGGCCGGTGAGGCGGTTGCCGGTGAGCGGGGCGAGGTTGGAGGCGCTGAGGGTGAGGGCGGCGCACCAGTGCCGCGCCACCAGGCCGAGCGTGCCCTGGGCGGTGAGGGTGGTGGCGGGCAGGGGGGCGGTGAGGTCGAGGGTGGCGTTGGTGAGCGGGCCGGTGAGGGTGAGGTGGCCCGGCCCGTCGAGCCGCTGCACGGCGAGGGTGAGGCGGTTGCCGGTTTGCAGCCCGCCTTGGGCGCGAAGCACCATGGGCTCGCCCGCCAGCGCCGCGCCCAGGCTGATATGGGGCAAGGCGAGCTGCCCAACCGAGAGACGCCAGCGCGCCCAGCCAAAGCCGGGGCCGCCGCCATTGGCGCCGCCATAGGCGGGGGGGCGGACGATGGTGAGGTTTTGGGCGCTGAGCGCGCGGATGGCCAGATGGTGGCCGAGCAGCGCCCAAGGCGACCAGGTGAGCGAGAGGCCGGTGGCGCTGAGCCAGGGGCCTTGCGGGTCGGAGAGGGTGAGGCTGGAGAGGGTCAGGCGGGTGGGCAGGGTGCCGCTTAGCCCCTCTATGTGCACATAGGGCGCGGCGCGCTGGTTGAGTTGTGCCGTGAGCCAGAGCTGGCCGGGCCGGGTGTTGAGCGCGCCCAGCAGCGCCAGGGGCATGGCCAGCAGCAGGGCCAGCGCGCTGGCCAAGCCCCATGGCCAAAGGCGGCGCGGGCGGCTCAAAACGCTTCTCCCAGCCCGGCATAGAGGGCGAAGGCGCCGCTGCCCGCCGTGCGGTTGAGGGGGAAGGCGAGGTCGAGCCGGACGGGGCCGATGGCGGTGTAATAGCGCAGGCCCAGCCCGGCGCTGACGCGGAGATGGCCGGTGAAGGGGGCGTTGCCGGCGGCCACCTGTCCGGCATCCATGAAGGGGACGAGGCCGATATGGGGGGTGAGGTGCTGGCGCAGCTCGAGGCTGAAGGCGTCGAGCGAGAGGCCGCCTTTGGGTTTGTCGTCGGGGAACAGGGGGCCGATGGTTTGGTAGGTGAAGCCGCGCACCGTGCCCGAGCCGCCGGCATAGAGGCGCTGGTCGGGCGGGACCTGGAACAGGGAGGCGCCGTAAATGCCCGCCAGCTGGGCATGCACCGCGATGAGGCTGGCGCGCGTGAGGCTGAAATAGGCCGAGCCGCCGGTGCTGGCGATGAGAAAGGCCGCGTGGCCGCCGACCATGGGCCTTGTGGGGGTGAGCGCGAGGCTGGCCTGCCAGCCGCCCGTGGGCTCGAGCGGGTTTTGCACGGTGGAAAACACCAGGCTGGCGGGCAGCTGGGCCAGCACATAAGAGCGGGTGACGCCTTCTTGGTGCACGCGCTCGCTGGTGAACTGGGCCGCGGCGTGGAGGGTGAGATGGGCGCCAAACGGGCGGATGAGCCCGGCGCTGGCGAGCAGGGCGGTGCGGTCATAGGCGGTGAGGGCGGCGCGCAGACCTTCGAGCGAGAGGTCGAGCGACTGATTTTGGCGCAGGAAATCGGGTTTTTGGAAATCGGCCTTGAGGTCGTAGCCGGGCGCCTTGGTGCCGGTGCCGCCAAGGCCGGTGGCGTTGGCGGCGAGGGTGAGGGTTTCGGCGCGGCCGAGAAGGTTGCGGTCGAGCCAGGAGGTGCCGAGGCCGAGGCCGGTGTCGGTGGCGTAATCGGCGCTCACGGTGACGCTGTGGCGCTTGCGCATGCCGGCCTGGAAAATGATGGGCACGCGGCCTTGCTGGTCTGGCGGGGGCAGCGGCGCGGTGGCGAGGCTGGCGAAAATGCCGAGCGCGAGCAGGCGGGTGCGCGCGGCCTCGACGGCGGCGGCGGAATAGGGCGCGCCCGGGGCGAGGCCGGCATGGCGGCGCAGAAACGCCGCGTTGGTGCGGGTGAGGCCAGTGAAGCCCACCGCGCCCAGCGTGACGCGCGGGCCGGGGATGAGCCGGTAGGTGACGGCGAGGCTGTGGGTGGCGGGATCGGCGATGGCCTGGGGCGTGGGCACGGTGGCGAAGGCGTAGCCCTGGTCACGCAAGGCGGCTTGCAGGCGCGCGGCTTCGGCCAGGATGGGCGCGGCATAGGCGCGCTGGCCGGGATGGAGGCTGGGGGTGAAGGCCAGCCCCGGCGGCGCGCCGGCGAGGGTGAGGGCGCCGAGATGATAGGCGGGGCCTTTATGGAAGGTCACCTTGACGGCGATGGTCTGGGTTTGGGGCAGGGCGTCGAGCGCGGGCAGCAGGGCGGGGTCGGCGGGGCTGAGCCCGTCGATGGTCAGGGTGGCGGTGCCCTGATCATACCCTTGGCTGTGCAGGAGGGTGGTGAAGAGGGCGGCATCGCTCTCGGCGCGCGCGATGAGCGCGACGGGCGCGGGTGGCAGGGCGCGGGCCAGTGTGGCCAGGGCGGAGGCTTGCATGGCCGCCGTGTCGAGTGCCGGGTCGCCGGATGGGGTGAAGGTGACGTGGTAGCGCACCGGGTCGGCCGCGCGGGCCGCCCCGGCGAGGGCCAGGGCGGCGCACAGCCAGGCGCCGCGCGCGCGCATGTTACGCCCTGCGCACGGGCTTGGCCGCGGGCGGGGTGGCGAAGCCCAGATATTTGAACGAGGCGCGCATGTGCTCGGGCAGCTCGGCCTCGAGGGTGAGGGTGCCGCCCGTGGGGTGGGAGATGGTGAGGCGGCGGGCATGCAGGTGCAGCTGGGGCGCGAAATGCTCGGCGAAGGCGCCGCCATAGGCTTCATCGCCCATGATGGGCGTGCCGAGCGCCAGGCAATGGGCGCGGAGCTGGTGCATGCGCCCGGTGTGGGGCTTTAGCTCGATGAGGCAAAAGCGCATGGCCGCGCGGTCGAGCACGCGGTAATCGGTGATGGCTTTCTGGCCGTCCTTGTCCTTGCGGGTGGTGGGCTCGGCGCGCGAGGTGGTGCCGAGATCCTGGCGTTTCAGGGGCAGGTCGATGCGGCCCTCGAACGGCTCGGGCACGCCGGCGAGCAGGGCCCAGTAGGTTTTCTCGACATCGCGCCCCTTGAAGGCGGCGGTGAGCTTGGTGGCCATTTTGCCCGATTTGGCGATGAGCAGCAGGCCGGACGTGTCGCGGTCGATGCGGTGGACGAGCTTGGGGCGCTCGGGATTGTCGCCTTGCAGGGCGTCGAGCATGCCATCGACATGCACATTGATGCCCGAGCCGCCCTGGACGGCGAGGCCGGCGGGCTTGTTGAGGGCGATCAGCGCGTCGTCTTCATAGATGATCATGGCCTTGAGGGCCTTGAGGCGCTCGGGGTCCATTTTGACGATCTGGCGTTGTTTGGGGGCCTCCTTGGGGGGCGCGATCTCGGGGACGGTGAGGGTGTCGCCCGCTTGCAGGCGGGCATTGGCCTCGGTTTTGGCGCCGTTGAGGCGGATTTTGCCGGTGCGCAGCAGTTTTTGCAGCACGCCCTGGGTCAGGCCCGGCACTTCGCGGCGGAGGTAGCGGTCGAGCCGCTGGTCGGCGGCGCTGTCGTCGATGAGGAACTCTTTCATGCCTTCTCTTCGCGCAATTTGGCCCAATAAGCGAGACGGCGGTTGATTTCACGCTCGAAGCCGCGCTCGGGGGGGCGGTAAAAATCGGGGCGGCCCATGCCTTCGGGGAAGTAATTATCGCCCGAGAAGCCGTCGTCGGTGTCGTGGTCGTAGGTGTAGCCTTCGCCATAGCCAAGGGTTTTCATGAGCTTGGTGGGGGCGTTGAGGATGTTCATGGGCGGCATGAGGCTGCCGGTTTCGCGCGCCGCGCGGTTGGCGGCGCCGATGGCCTTGTAGACCGCGTTGGATTTGGGCGCGGTGGAGAGATAGACCACCGCCTGGGCGATGCAGACCTCGCCCTCGGGCGTGCCCAGGCGCTCATAGGCTTCCCAGGCGGCCAGGGCCTGGGGCAGGGCTTGCGGGTCGGCGAGGCCGATATCCTCGGCGGCGAAGCGGGTGAGGCGGCGGGCGATGTAGCGTGGGTCCTCGCCGCCGGCCAGCATGCGCGCCAGCCAGTAGAGGGCGGCGTCGGGGTCGGAGCCGCGCATGGATTTATGGAGCGCGGAGATGAGGTTGTAATGCTCCTCGCGGTCGCGGTCATAGAGCGCGGCGCGGCGCGAGAGCAGGGCGGTGAGGGCGGCTTCGTCGAGCGGGCCGCCCGCGGGCAGGGCGAAAAGCTGCTCGGCCATGTTGAGCAGGGCGCGGCCGTCGCCATCGGCCATGGCGCGGAGGCTGGCGCGCGCCGGGGCGGTGAGCGGCAGGGCATGGGCGCTTAGCGCCTCGGCGCGGGCCAGCAGGGTTTCCATGGCCGCGTCATCGAGGCGCTTCAAGACAAACACCTGCGCGCGCGAGAGCAGCGCGCCGTTCAGGGCGAAGGAGGGGTTTTCGGTGGTGGCGCCGATGAGGGTGATGGTGCCCGCCTCCATGACCGGCAGGAAGGCATCCTGCTGGGCGCGGTTGAAGCGGTGGATTTCATCGACGAACAGCAGCGTGCGCTGGCCATTGGCGGCGAAACGCTCGGCGTCCTCGAAAATCTTCTTGAGGTCGGCGACGCCCGAAAATACCGCCGAGACCTGGCAGAAGCGCAGCCCCGCCGCCTTGGCCAGCAGCCGGGCGATGGTGGTTTTGCCCACCCCCGGCGGGCCCCAGAGCATGGACGAGGCCAGCGCGCCGCGCGCCAGCATGCGGGTGAGCGCGCCCTCGGGGCCGAGCAGATGAGGCTGGCCCGCCACCTCGGCGAGTGTTTGGGGGCGCAGTTTCTCGGCCAGCGGCGCGCGCTCGGCCTTGGCCTGGGCGGGGGTGGGCGCCGGGATGGCGCCGCCGAAGAGGTCGGGGTTTGACATTGGGGCTTATTGTACCGGTAGAGCCGGGTGGCCGCCACTGGCATGCCATATACGTAATTTATGTTAATTAGCGGGGGGCGGGCGCTGTATTTCTTGGCGGGTCCGTGCTTTCATGCCCGCGTTGTCCGTGGGTATGGGCTCGATCGGGAGGTGGGCAGACGTGAATGAAGTGATGGCCGACCAAAATCTGCTGGAGGTCGAGCAGCTACCCTTCTGGACGGGGCCGATCAAGATTTGGCCGCTGGAAGGCGGCACCACCAACCGCAACTATGGCGTGTTGCAGGCCGATGGCCAGCGCTTCGCCGTGCGCCTGGGCCAGGACCGGCCCGAGCATGGCGTGATGCGCTTTAACGAGCAGGCCGCCGCCAGGGCCGCCGCGCGGGCGGGGATCTCGCCCAAGATTTATTACACCGCGCCGGGCGTGATGGTGAGCCGGCTGCTGCCCGGGCGCAGCCTGAACGCCCAGGAAATGGTGAAACCCGAAAACCTGCTGCGCGTGGCCGCCCTGCTGCGCCGCTGCCATACCTCCATGGCGGCGTTTTTGCAGGGGCCGCTGCTCTCATTTTGGGTGTTTCACGTCAACCGCTCCTATGCGCACGCGCTCACCCGCGCCGAGGGGCGCATTGTGAACGAGCTGCCGCGGCTGATGGAGATCAATGATTTTCTCGAGACCCGCATCGGGCGGGTGGAGATCGTGTTTTGCCACAATGACCTGCTGGCCGGGAACGTGTTCGACGACGGCGCCAGGCTGTGGCTGCTGGACTGGGATTATGCCGGCTTCAATGCCGCGCTGTTCGATCTGGCCAATTTGTCCTCCAACAACAATCTGCGGCGCGAGGATGACATCGCCCTGCTCGAGGCTTATTATGGCCGGCCGTTCGAGCGCGGGGAATATGACATGTTCCGGGCGTTCAAATGCGCCTCGCTGCTGCGCGAGGCGCTGTGGAACGCGATTTCGGAATTCACGTCGGACATCGACCATGATTATGCGCGCGCGACGGATGAGTATCTGGGCCGGCTCAATACCGCGCTCGGCGATCTGGATTGATGCCCATGGCTGAAAATGGCCCGATCATCGACATGACCCCCGAAGGCGAGTTCACGGGGCCCAAGCCGCCGCATAAGTGGCTGGTGTTTCTGGTGCGGCTGGCGATGTTTGGCGTGGCGCTGGTGCTGATCGGCGTGATGTTCTGGGCGGCGGTGATCTTGGTGCCGCTGATCTTGCTGATGGCGCTGGTGGGGGCGGTGTTTTTCATGCCCGCCGCCTGGCGGCCCTTTGGGCGCCGATGAGCAGCTGAAACCGTTGCGGTTTAGAGTGTGAAAACCGCCCGGCGGGGATGCCGGGCGGTTTTTTGCGGGGCTTGTTCAGGCGGCCTGGATGGCGGCTTGGAACAGCGCGGTGGCACGGGCCTCGAGGCGGGATTTGGTGGCGGCGGGAACTTGGCGCGCGGATTTGGCGCGCGGCAGGCTCATCTCGACCAGGGCGGTATTGCCGGGATGCTCTTCCCAATTATCGAAGGCCAGGCGATCGACATTGTCGATGAAGGTTTCGGCGGGCACGGCTTCGGCCAGAATCAGCGAATGGTCGGCCACTTCGATGTGGTAATAGGTGAAAATGGTCGGCAGGTCGGTCTCGCGCAGGATCGAGCGGCCATTGACCAGGGCGCCGGCGTGGACCAGCACGCCATCGACCAGCAAGGCATGATCGGGGGAGACGCGCAGGTCGCGCACCGGCAGGTTTTCGCCCAGCGCGCCGGCCTTGATGCGGATGGGGTTGACGCGCAGCGGGTCCGCGAAACGGGTGGAGACGGTCTGGCGGCCGAGCCAGGTGATGGGCGCGGCGCGGCCATCGGCCAGGGTGACGAGGTCGCCGGATTTCAGGGTTTCGACGGCAACTTCGCCCGAGGGGGTGGCGATGAGGGTGCCGGGGAAGAAGCAGGTGACCTCGGCGCCGGTCGAGAAGTTCCAGCCATAGCTCGTGTTGACGGTGGAGGTAACACCGGTCTTCAGGTCGTTTCCGGGATTGCTGGGGGACAGGAAATAGTAATTTCCAGCGCCGTTGGTAACGACAATGCCGTTGAATTTGCCGACGGTGGCATCACCAACGAAATACCAGGTGCCCGTCAGATAGCCCGTGGAGCTCAGGGACGTCGTGCCGCCATTGGGGTATTCTACAGAGCTGGCCGCGGTGATGGATTCGGTGGTTTTGCCGCCGCCGCTCAACAGGTTGCCGGACGTGGCGGTGAACACGCCGGTGGCGCTGTTGTAGGTGCCTGAGGCTACGGCCTGAAAACTCTCGGTCGTTAATGTGCCGGACATGATTAAGCTCCCCATTGCTTTAAGCGGAAAATATCGCAGTGGTAATAACTGACGATTCCTCCACGAAGCAATATTTGTCGCTAAAATTGAGAGCTTTTGGAAGATGTGAGACGGTATGCGACTCGTTGGTGAGAGTTTTTGAAAACTTTAGGAAATCATTGATATTTTTGGTCACGTTTTTGTGATTGTTTTTTGAGACCGTTGGGGTTGACGGCTTGATACGATATCAGAATCGCTGAATAAATGAGGAATTTTTGAATTTTTGTAGAAATATGTAGACGAACGGTTTGACAAGACGTCAAAGCGTGACAGATGCTGATCAATTTTACGTGAGGGGACCGGGAGGGGCGTTTTTAGGTCAGAACAGGTTCGAGATCGACACCGACGCGCACGATGTGGCGCCCGCCGCCCAGGATGATGCCGCGCAGGGGCGAGACATCGGCGAAGTCGCGGCCCCAGGCGAGGGTGACGTGCTCGTCGGCCACGATGAGGTTGTTGGTGGGGTCGAAATCGACCCAGCCGGTCTCGGGGCCGCACCAGGCGCCGATCCAGGCGTGGCTTTGGTCGGCGCCGCGGCGCTTGACCTGGCCCGGCGGCGGCAGGGTACGCAGATAGCCAGACACATAGCGCCCCGGCAGGCCGAGCGCGCGCAGGCAGGCGAGCATGAAATGGGCATAATCCTGGCACACGCCGATGCGGGTTTTATAGGCGTGGAGGGCGGTGGAGGCGTTGGTGGTGACACCGGGAACGTAGCTCATCTCGGTGTAGAGGCGGCTGTTCAGCTCGATCAGCCCGTCCAGGATCTTGCGCCCGGGCAGGAAGCTCAGGGCCGCGTAATCGGCGATTTCGTTATGAAAGCGCGTGAGTTTGGAGGTGAGGCAGAATTCGGCCACGTCGGCGTCTTGGAGGGCGCGGGCGGTTATGGCTTCCCAGCGCGGCGTGTCCTCGGCGGCGGGGGGCTGGGGGGGGGATACGTCGATCGTGGCGTCGAGCGTGACGGCGAATTGCTTGTGCGCGCCGGTGAGGGAGACGGTGGTGGTGGGGTTGCCGAAATGGTCGATCTCGTCGCGGCGGGAATCGGGGCCGGGGAGGATGGCGAGTTCGGCTTCGACCACCGCCTGGCCCGGGCGCGCGCGCGGCAGCAGATGCATGAAATGCGTGCCCAGCACGACGGGGGATTCGTATTCGTAGGTGGTGGCGTGGTGCAGGCGGTAGCGCGTCATGATGCGGTGCAGGGTAACAGTTTGGCGCCTGCCGTCAAAACCGTGCCGTTATTGGGCGGCTTCCAGCAGCTCGTCATCGTCGAGGGCGTGGGCCTCGGGCAGGAGGGTGAAGAAGCGGTGATGCACGCGGTCGGACAAGGCGCGCAGGCTGGTGGCGACGCCGTTCAGGGGTGCGCGGAGCTGGCGCACCTGGCCGGCGAGGTTGAGGATGTCTTGCATCAGCTGGTGGGCGGTGGCGGCATCATCGTCGGCGCCCAGGCGCTCGAGGCAGGCGCGCAGGGCGGCGGCCTGGAAGCCGAGCGCGCGGGGGTTGGCGAGGTCGGCCAGGAGCATGGAGAGCACGGGGCCGGGCGCCAATATGCCGGCGTGGCGCAGATCGTAGGAGAGCACCGAGTCGGCCAGCTCGATGCTCAAGCCCATGCCGGGCTCGAGGCGCTCGGGCGGCGCGTCGAGCAGGAGGGCCAGGGCCTCGGCCATGCTCTCGCCGCGCTCCAGCCGGCGGCCCATTTCAAGGAACAGCCAGCCGCCCTCGCGCGACATGTTCTCGGCCGCGATGCCGGCGAAGGTGGCGGTGAAATTGAGCATGGTGGGGAGCGCGGTTTCTTCGTTGGGCAGGGCCTCGGTGGCCTGGTGCAGGGCGAAGCGCACGGTGGAGAGCATGGAGGGGGAGAGACGCTCGGACGAGGCATCGACCAGCCGCCCGACCTCCTTGAGCAGCCCGGCGAGGGGGCGGCGGCGGGCCAGGGTTTGGCGGAGCAGGCGGCCCGAGATGGAGGCGGTGGCGATTTCGGGCGGCAGCAGGCCGGCTTGCGCCAGGCAGCGGGCGAGCAGGGCGCGCTCGGCGATGTCACGCGGCAGCGAGGTGCCGGATTCGAGCCGGGGCAGGGCCAGCATGAGCAGGCGGCAGGCCGCTTCCAGCCGCTCGACCGAGCGGCCGAGCCAGAACAGGTTATCGGCGAGGCGCGAGGGCAGGTGGGCGGCGGCCAGGAATTTGACCCGCTCAGGCGGCTCGGCCGGGGCGGCGCCGGCGATGAAGCGGGGCTCCTCGGCATCGAGCACCCAGACATCCTTGGTGCCGGGCGCCGGGCCGTGGGGAGCGGGCGCCAGCGCCATGCCCAGCCCGCCGGGCAGCACCTGCCACTCCGCGCCATCATGCCAGGCGAACAGGCGAAAGCTCATGGGCAGGGGAATGAAGCCCTGGCCGTGGGCAAAGGGCGCCTTGGAGGCGGTGTGCCGGGCATCTTCCTGGGCGTCTGGCAGGAGGGGGGATTCGGTGAGGAGGGCTGGGAACAGCGCGGCCAGATACGGCTTGAGGGGGGCGGATTCGAGCAGCGCCGAGCCGGGCGCGTTGAGCATTTCGAGCACCCCCGCGCGGATGGCTCCGAACGCGCCGGGAATGCCAAGGCCGGGGCGGCCGCCTTGCTCGAGGGGGTCGATGTCGATGCCCGAGATGCCGCGCAGCAGGGTGGAGACGTGCAGCAGCCCGCTCAGGGTTTTCATGTGCAGGGCGCCGTTGCGGGTGGCGAGGTCGCCCGGCTCGATGAGCATGAGCCCGAGCGCGCGGGCGAGCAGCGCGTCATCGACCGTATCGTGCTCGGCGCCATTGGCCGAGCCCGCCGAGAGCACCGCGACGATGCCGCCCTCGGCCTCGCGGTGCAGATGATCGACCAGCATCTCGCGCGCCGGGCGGAGCGAGCGCAGCCCGCCGGCGCGAAACAGCTCGGGCACCGTGCCAGATGACCAGCGGCGCAGGTTGAGCGCCAGGCCCAGCCCTGGGATCATGCCGGTATGGTCGGCGAGCAGGGCGAAGCCGCCTTCGGGGGTGCGCACCACATCGGCGGCGTAGAGCGACAGGCGCGGGCGCGGCAGGGGGGCGCGCGTGTGCATGGGGCGGAGGAAATGCCGGTCGCCCAGCACCAGGGCCGGGGGCAGATGGCCGCCATGCAGCAGGGTTTGCGGGCCGTACAGATCCTCGAGGGCCGCCGAGAGCAGGCGGGCGCGCTGCTTGATGCCGGCTTCCAGGGTCGCGAACTCGGTGGCGGTGAGCGGGGCGGGCAGCGGGTCGGCGGTGAAGCGGGGCGGCTGGCCGAAGGGCGCGGCGAGGGCGATCTGGCGGTTGAGGGCGGCGCCGCGGCGCTCCAGCTCGGCGGGGCCGATCTCGCGCGCCGCGCCCATGATGGGCATCCAGGGCGTGCGGACGCGGCCCTGGCGGTCGATCATCTCGTCACAGGCGGCGGTAATGCTGAACATTCGATGCGATTATCAGACTGGCCCGGCCATGCCTACCAGGAAAATCCTCTTCCGGCGGGGGGACGGGACGCTTGGGTACGGCGCTTGCATGGTGTTGCGCGGGAGGGCTTGCGGCCCGCCCGGTTTTGGTGACAGCTTGCGAGGGAAACATGGCGGAGAGGCGTCAACGGATGGTTAGCGCATGATGAAAACCAGAGCGCCCGCCGCCACGCTGCCGCGAAAAGCGGCAGGATTTTGCCCCCGGCCCCGCAAGGGGCTCCCGGCGGGCGCCGTGTTTTCCCTTCCCCTGATGCGGAGGCTTGTGGTTTGACGAATTTATTTTCCTCCCTCTGGCCGGATTATTCGGCCGGGCGGTTTTTTTGCGAACTCACCGCCCAGCGCCCCGATGCCGGGCCGGTGCCGCATTTGCTGGCCGAGCGGCTCAAATCCATCGGGCTCGACGCGCTGCGCGCCAGGGCCTCGGCGGCGGAGACCGATCTGATCGATCTCGGCGTGACCTTCACGGTTTATTCGGATGCCGCCGCCATCGACCGTATTTTGCCCTTCGACTGCATTCCGCGTGTGCTGACCGCGCGCGAGTGGGATTTGATGGAGCGCGCCTGCATCCAGCGCGTGGCCGCGCTCAATGCGTTTCTGGGCGATATTTATACCAAGGGGCGGGTGATCAAGGAGGGGGTGATTCCCGCCGATCTGGTGTATGGCAATGCCAATTACCGCCCGGAAATGCAGGATTTTCCGGTGCCTTACGGCACGTATGCGCATATTTGCGGCATCGACATCATCCGCGACGAGGCGGGGAAATTCCGGGTGCTCGAGGATAATGCCCGCACGCCGTCCGGGGTTTCCTATGTGGTGGAGAACCGGCATTTGATGCTGCGCACCTTTCCCGACCTGATGGCCGGGATCAAGCTGCGGCCGGTGGATGATTATGGCCGCCGGCTGCGCGCGGCCATGAGCGAGGTGGCGCCCGAGGGCACCGATGACCCGCAAGTGGTGCTGCTCTCGCCCGGTATTTATAACTCGGCCTATTTCGAGCATGTGTTTCTGGCCCGCGAGATGGGCGTGCCGCTGGTGGTGGGCGCCGATCTGGTGGTGGAAAATGAGCGCGTTTACATGCGCACCACCAATGGCCTCAAGCGCGTGCACACCATTTATCGCCGCCTGAACGATGATTTTCTCGACCCGCTGGTGTTCCGGCCAGATTCGATGCTGGGCGTGCCCGGGTTGATTGGCGCCTGGCGGGCGGGCAAGGTGGCGATTGCCAACGCGGTGGGCACGGGGGTGGCCGACGACAAGGCGGTTTATGCCTATATGCCACGGATTATTAAGTATTATCTGGGCGAGGAACCGCTGATCGACAATGTCGATACGCATATATGCCGCGAAGCCGAGGGGCTGAAATACACGCTCGATAATCTGGACAGGCTGGTGACCAAGCCGGTGGGTGAGTCGGGCGGGTATGGCATCACCATCGGCCCGCGTGCCAGCAAGGCGGAGCTCGATGCCTCGCGCGCGGCGATTTTGGCCAATCCGGAAAACTGGATCAGCCAGCCGATGATCGGGCTCTCGGTGGCGCCGACGCTGGCCGAGGAGGGGATTGGCGCGCGGCATCTGGATTTGCGGCCCTTCATCATCACCGGCCGCTCGAGCTGGGTGCTGCCCGGCGGGTTGACGCGCGTGGCCATGAAGCGCGGCTCGCTGATTGTGAACTCCAGCCAGGGCGGCGGGTCCAAGGATACCTGGGTGCTGGCCGAGGATTTCGGGAAGGGAGGCGTGCAATGAGCCAGATGCGTGATTCGGGCCTGCTGGCCCGCGATGCCGAGGGGCTGTTCTGGATGGCGCGCTATCTGGAGCGCGTGGAAAATCTGGCCCGGCTGATCGATGTGACGCAAAGCTTTGAGAGCCCGGGCTTTGAGACCGAGGCGTGGTGGGGGCTGATCCGCATCAATGCCGATGAGACGAATTTTCTGGAGCGCGGCTTCTCGCCCGATGCCACCCATATCAAGCGCTTCTATCTGCTCGACAAAGGCAACTCGACCTCGATTCCGGCGAGCGTGGAGGGGGCGCGCACCAATGCCCGCACGCTGCGCCCGCTGATGAGCACCGAGATGTGGCGCCAGATCAATGTGTTTCAGCGCTTTGTCAGCAGCATGTCGCCGGCCGATCTGGAGGGCGACGCGCTCTCGCGGCTGTGCACGCGGCTCAAGGAGGGGGTGCAGGCGCATACCGGCATCACCATGGGCACGCTCTACCGCGACCAGGGCTGGTATTTTTACGAGCTGGGCCGGTATCTGGAGCGCGCCGACCAGACCACGCGCATGCTCGACATTAAATACACCGCCCTGCTGCCCAAGGGCGCCGAGGAGGCGCGCGTGGCCGAGCTGACCCAGTGGAACGCGGTGCTGCGCGCGGCGGCCGGGTATCATGCCTTCAAGCGGCTGGCGCGGGCGGAATTCTCGGCCGAGGATGTGGTGCATTTTTTGCTGCGCGACCCATCCAGCGCGCGCTCGGTGCTGCTGTGCGTGCGCCGGATCGAGTCGCATCTCGATGACATGCGCCGGCTTTATGGGCTCACTCTGGCGGGGGAGGCGATCGAGGAGGCGGAGTTCGTGCGCGCGCTGCTGACCGAAAAACCGCTTGGCCATATTCTTGCCACCGGGCTGCATGAGTATCTCGACATCGTGCAGATCCATCTTCAAAAGATCGCCGCCGCCATCGGCCGGGCGTTTTTCCGTGACTGGCGCCCTGAGCGCGAGCCCGCCGCCCAAGCCGGGGAAAGCGCCGCGGAGAGCGCCGCATGACCCAGGAACGGCTGGAGCGGCTGGGCTGGCCGGGGCTGGTGTTTGGGCTGGCCTTGGTGCTGCGCCTGATCGGGCTGGGCGCCCGGCCGTTTTGGCTCGATGAGGTGTTTACCCTCCAACGCACCGCCCTGCCGCCCGCCAAGCTGGTGCTCGATTCGTTCCAGAACCACCATCTGCCGTTTTATTTCCTGCTGCTGCGTCCGCTGGCCATGCTGGGCAATTTCCAGTTCTGGCTGCGCTTTCCCTCGGCCGTGTTTGGCGCCTGCGCGGTGGCGCTGGTTTATGTGATCGCGGAGCGTGTGGGCGGACGGCTCGCGGCGGTGCTCTCGGCGCTGTTTCTGGGGCTCTCGCCCGCCTCGCTCGCCTATAGCCAGGAGGCGCGCTCTTATACGCTGATCATGACGCTGATTCTGGTCGGGCTTTATGGCGTGGTGCGGCTGGCGCAGGATTTGCCGGCCGCGGCCCGCCCGCTGCGCGAGAGGGCGGCGCGGCTGGGGTGGGGCTGGTTCATTTTGGGCACCGCCGGCGCGGTGGATGTGCTGCCCGACAGCCTGATCTGGCTGGTGAGCGCCAATTTGATCTTCGCGGTGCTGATCTTTCAGGCGGCGGACCGGCGGGGGCTGGCCCGGAATCTGATGATCGCGGATCTGATCATCGTGGCGCTGGCCGCGCCCTTTTATGTGCTGCTGGAGCTTTTGCAGCTCAAGGGTTTTGTGGCGACCCTGGCCTGGGTGCCGCCGCTCGACCCCGCCCGGCTGTGGTATAGTTTCGGCTCGGTCTATTTCATGTACATCGCCGATGCCACCAGCTTCCGGCTGCTCGACCATGGCTACCAGGTGCCGCTGCTGGTGGGGGTGGATGTGCTGCTGGTGGCGGCCGTGGCCACCGCCGCCTGGACGCTGCGCCGCCGGCCGGGAATTCTGGCCGCGCTCGGGCTGTCGTTTCTGGTGCTGCCCGTGGCGTTGACGCTGTTTTCCCTGTGGCATCCGGTGCTGGTGCCGCGCTATATTTTCTGGTCGGCGGCGCCGTTTTCTGTGCTGGCCGGCGTGGGCGCGGCGGTGGCGCTGCACCGGCTGCGGCCCTGGCCGAGGGCGCTGAGCGTGGCCGGGCTGACGCTGGTGCTGACCGCCAATCTGGCCTCGTATTACCAGGCCGAGACCAAGCCGCGCTGGGATCTGGCCGCGCAGATGCTGGCCGCCGAAATGGCGCCGGGAGATGTGGTGTATGTGGCGGATCAGTACGGGCCGAAGCTGCTGAAAGTGTATATGCCCCCGCTCAAGGCGCGCGAGCTGAAGGCCAGCCTGGCCACCAGCCTGCCCGATGCCAAGGCCGCCATGGCCGCGGGCAAGCGTGTGTGGTCGGTTTATGGCACGGCCGGGCAAACCACCGACCCACGGCCGAAAAAGGCGCTTTATGCCAATATCGGGGCGCTGGGCACGCCGGTGCAGGTGCAGGCGGCGGGGCAGAAGATTTTGATCGTGCTGAACGACCCCACGGCCCAACCGCAACCGTGCCAGCCGGGGCAGGCGGGGTGCAGCTGAGGCTGGTGGCTTACAAAAAGGGGAAAGCGGGATGCGTCATGAGGCCCCCGCTCCCCTCTTGTTCAGGGGGCTGTCGATTTTCCTGATGGGTATCAGCTGGCGCAGTCTGGCGCTGACCGCTCCAACCTGATTCATCGCGGGGCGCTCAATGACCGTAAAACTGAGCTGCGCCAGCAAGACCAACGTCATGGCCGCCGGGATGGCCCATAGCCAATGATGAAGGAGTGTTTCCCGCGCGGTCGCCGAGCGGAAAAACGCATACAGCACAAATCCTTGGAGCAGGTATATCCCGTAAGAGACTTCTCCCAGCTTGCGCAAAGTGGCCGATGCCAGAACACCGAACATGTCGTTGCCCAGAGCGATGGGCAGGAAGATCAGCCCATAAACCAAGGCCGCGCCAACGGTGTAGGCGGTATGGGAGGTTAAAACGAGGCCGGCCAGAAGCAGCAAGACCAACAGGCTTCCCCACCTGGAAACCAGGAAGGTTTTCAGCCACGGCGCGCCCGGCCAGCGGATGAATTCGGCGCTCAGGATGCCCGCCCCAAAGAAAATGAGCATATGCCAGTCCACGCCATATCTGTACCACAAGCCACTGATCACCGCGCCTGCCACGGCCAACCCGACGACGCCCGCGAGGCTAACCCGTTTATAAGCGCGCAAGATCAACGCCATGAACGGCAATGCGCAGTAGTAAACCCACTCATAATGCAGTGTCCAGGTTACACCGGCATTGATCACAAAGCTTTTGCGCAGACCAAAAACATCCGGAAGGCCGCCAAAACTGACCACGGAAAACAGATCTTTCCAGGTCAGCCCGGCCGCTGGCTGACCGGCGGCGAAATAGGCGATGGCGGCCGTCAGCGCCATGGATACGAAATATAGCGGTGACAGGCGCAGGATTCGGGAAATAAATAACCGATTCCAATCCAGCCATGGGTCATCGCGGAGCTTGCCCCAGAACAGGAAGGCGGTGAGCAAGAAAAATATGCCGACCCCGCCTTGGCCGAGCTGGTTGAAAAAATTTGCCGTTGGCGGCAGCCAGTTATTTGTCTTGGTGAACTGAAACCATATCGCGCTATGGTGGAAGAAAACGCAAAGCGCCGCCAAGCCACGCAACCCGTCGAGCGAGCCCCATTTCCTGAATTCCGCCGCGGGCCACAACGTCGCCAGCATGAAAGATACGCCGAGCGCCGCGCCAAGCGTGGGAACAATAAGCAAGGGCGACATGCCGGCCTTCAGGAAGAGATATGCAATCTCTGATAATCATTGACTTTTGATAGGTCAACCAATGAGGGTGGCGTTACTGATTCGAAGGGCGGGCTTTGTGGGTAATACCAGTCAGCCCTGCGGCTGGCTGGTATAAGCTTGGGGGGTGGGGCGGCCACGCGCATGCGGCGTGGCGCGGCGCTCAAGGCGACACGGCTCTTGAGGCGCTGGGGGACCATCTCACCCTTTTGAAAAAAGCCACGACGCCGCGCGCCATGGGGCAGGCGCGCGGCGTGGCTTGAATTTCCGGTGTTTTTGAGCGGGTGTTGAAACGAGCGTTCAGAGTGCCGTTTCGACCAAGAAATGGCCTTGCGTCTGGTGGCTGCCCTCGGTGAAGCCGCGGGCCTCGATGAGGGTGCGGACATCCTTGACCATGTCCTTGTTGCCGCACAGCACCACGCGGTCGGTTTCGATGTCGAGGGGCGGCATGCCGAGATCCATTTCGAGCTTGCCTTGCTCGAGAAGCTTGGTGATGCGCCCGACATTGAGATAGGGCTCGCCGGTGACGGTGGGGTAGAAGAACAGTTTCTTGAGCACGATCTCCTCGAAATATTCGTCCTTGAGGAGGTTGGTGATGCTGGCTTCGGTGAAGGCCAGCTCGCGCGCGTGGCGGGCGCTGTGGACGAACACGATGTAGTCGTAGAACTCGTAGGTGTCGATGTCCTTGATGACGGAGAGCAGGGGCGAAATGCCCGAGGTGGTGGCGAACAAATAAAGCTGCTTGGCGCCGGGCTGGAGGTTGTTGAGGGTGAGCGCGCCGGTGGGCTTGCCGCCCACCACCACCTCATCGCCCGCCTTCATGGCGGCGAGGCGCTTGACGAGGTCGCCGCCATCGGCGGTGGAGCAGAAAAACTCGAGATGTTCCTCATGCACGGCCGAGCACATGGAGGCGGGTTTGAGGACGGGGTTTTCGCCATCCATCAGGGGGTGGCCGTCAACCACGATGCCAAGCGGCGTGGATTGCCCGCAGAGAAAACGGAAGCCGGGGTTACGGGTGGTTTGAAAGCTGAAGAGGGTATCCGTCCAATGGGTGAGGGAGGTTACCGTCTCGGTATAAAGATTGGTCGCCATTTTGCGCTCCGCGTGACTCGTGGGCCGCATGAGGCGGGGACCTCACGCGGCGCAGAGGTGACGCGGATTGTGGCAAGCTGGCATTGATCTACGTCAACGAAACAAGGCGCCGGGGGCGGCGCCTTGTTGTTGGTATCAAGAAATGAGTAACGGAGGGTTATTTTTCGACGAAGGCCTTCTCGATCACATATTCGCCGCGCTCATGGTGGCTGCCTTCGGTGAAGCCGCGGGCTTCGAGCATGGTTTGCAGGTCGCTCAGCATGGCCGGGCTGCCGCAGAGCATCACGCGGTCGGTCTCCTTGTTGAGGGCGGGCAGGCCGAGATCGGCTTCGAGCCGGCCGGCCTCGAACAGAGCGGTGAGGCGGCCATTATGGCGGAAGGGCTCGCGGGTGACGGTGGGGTAGTAGAGCAGCTTCTCGCGCGCCAGCTCGCCGAAGAACTCATCGTTATAGAGGGTGTTGACGACTTCCTCGCCATAGCCCAGCTCGGCGATCTCGCGGCAGCCATGGGCGAGCACGATGTGATCGTAGAGGTCGTAGGTCTCGGGGTCCTTGGCGATGCTGACAAAGGGCGCGAGGCCGGTGCCGGTGGAGAGCAGATACAGCGTTTTGCCCGGCTTGAGGTTTTGCTGGATGAGCGTGCCGGTGGGCTTGGCGCCGACCAGCAGCTCATCGCCCACCTGGATTTTTTGCAGATGCTGGGTGAGCGGGCCGTTGGGCACCTTGATCGAGAAAAACTCGAGATGATCCTCGTGGTGGGCGCTGCACACCGAATAAGCACGCAGCAACGGGCGGCCATTGATGGGCAGCCCGATCATGGTGAATTGCCCGCTGATGAACCGGAAGCCGGGGTTGCGGGTGGCTGTGAAGCTGAACAGCCGGTCGGTCCAGTGCCGGACGGTGGTGACCGTCTCGGTGTACATCGTCGCCAAGACTCTAAACTCCGCTAAATGAGAAAATCCGCCGCGTGATAGCCGCTCTGGAGAAAAATGTTAACCTCTATTTTGGCATTGCTGGCCATAAAGAGCAAAAAACTCTCTCATCTTGACAAAGCGGGGCGGTGGGAGCGGCGGTTAGAGCGCGGCGTCGCCCCGCTCGCCGGTGCGGATGCGCAGCGCCTCCTCGACCGTGGAGACGAAGATCTTGCCATCCCCGATGCGCCCGGTGCGGGCGGTGGCGATGATGGTTTCCACCGCCCGCTCGGCCATGGCGTCATCGCAGACCAGCTCGATGATCACCTTGGGCAGGAAATCCACCACATATTCGGCGCCGCGATAGGCCTCGGTGTGGCCTTTCTGGCGGCCAAAGCCCTTGGCCTCGGTGACCGTGATGCCCTGCTGGCCGATTTCATGCAGGGCGTCGCGGACGTCTTCGAGCTTGAACGGCTTGATGATGGCTTCGATCTTTTTCATCGCGCTTCACGCCCGGCTGGACCGGGCGCGCCCCTGGTTGAGCCTGCGTGCCATGCGCACCAAGACCCGCCCCCTGGCGGGCCGTTGGCCCCGCGTGCGGCGCGCTGCGCCCGCCAAACCCGCGCGGCCAGCCGAGTTTGACGCTCTCCGCGCGGCGGGGCAATGATTTTGTGCGCTGCGGCGCGGTTTTGGCGCGAAAATATGCGGCCTTGGGCCAGACGCTGGGCCTGTATGCGCGCGCGGAGTTGGTTTTGGGGGGGTTTGGCGATATTAGGCGCACACCAGCCCTTGGGGAACCATGACCATGACCGAGACGATGCCCGCTCCTGTTGTTACCGTGGGGGAGGTGAGCTTTGGCAATGACCTGCCGCTCAGCCTGATCGCGGGGCCGTGCCAGATCGAGAGCGCCGCCCATGCGTTTGAGGTGGCGGCCGAGCTGAAGGAGATTGCCGGGCGGCTGGGCGTGGGGCTGGTGTTTAAAAGCTCGTTCGACAAGGCCAACCGCACCTCGCTGGGCGGCCGGCGCGGCGTGGGGCTGGATGCCTCGTTGCGGATTTTCGCGGATATCAAGGAACGGCTCGGCTTGCCGCTGCTGACCGATGTGCATGAGCGCGAGCAATGCGCCCCCGTGGCCGAGGTGGTGGATATTTTGCAGATCCCGGCCTTTTTGTGCCGCCAGACCGATCTGCTGATCGCCGCCGCCGAGACGGGCGCGGTGGTGAATGTGAAGAAGGGGCAGTTTCTGGCGCCCTGGGACATGAAAAATGTGATCGATAAGGTGACCGGCTCGGGCAATCCCCGCGTGATGGTGACCGAGCGCGGCACCAGCTTTGGCTATAACACGCTGGTCTCGGATTTTCGGAGCCTGCCGATCATGGAGCGGTTTGGCGCGCCGGTGATTTTTGACGCCACCCATTCGGTGCAGCAGCCGGGGGGCTTGGGCGGCGCCTCGGGCGGGCAGCGGGAATTTGTGGCCGTGCTGGCGCGCGCCGCCGTGGCGGTGGGCGTGGCGGGGGTGTTTATCGAGACGCACCCAGACCCCGACAACGCCCCCTCGGACGGGCCGAACATGGTGAAGCTGGCGGATTTCGAGCGGCTGATCGAGGATTTGATGGTGTATGACGCGCTGACCAAGGCGGGCAAGTGATGATGAGCGTGACGGTGCCCGCGCCCGATATGGCGGCGCCCGAGACCCGGGCCGCGGTGGAGCGGCTGGCCCGCACGCTCGAGACCGAGCAGCGCGGGCTGGAGGCGATGCGCGAGGCGGTGGCGGACGGGGCCTTGGCGGCAAGCTTCATGCGCGCGGTGCTGGCGATCGAGCGGAGCGGGGGCTCGGTGGTGGTGACGGGCATGGGCAAGTCTGGCCATGTGGCCGGCAAGATCGCCGCCACCCTGGCCAGCACCGGCACGCACAGCCATTTCGTGCACCCGGCCGAAGCCAGCCATGGCGATCTGGGCATGATCGCGCCCAATGATGTGGTGCTGGCGCTGTCCTGGTCGGGCGAGGCGCCGGAGCTGGCCAATATCATCACCTATACCCGCCGGTTTGGCATCACGCTCATCGCCATTACCTCGAAGCCGGACTCGGCGCTGGGGCGGGCGGCCGATATCGGGCTGTTTTTGCCCGCCGCCGAGGAAGCCTGCCCCAACGGGCTGGCGCCCACCACCAGCACCACCATGCAGATGGTGGCGGGCGATGCGCTGGCGGTGATGCTGCTGGAGCGCAAGGGCTTCTCGGCCCGCGATTTTCGCCGCTATCACCCCGGCGGCAAGCTGGGGGCGCAGCTTTTGAGCGTGGCGCAGCTGATGCACAAGGGCGCCGATTTGCCGCTGGTGGGCAAGGATATGATGCTCTCGGCCGGGATTGTGGAGATGACCTCGAAGCGCTTTGGCATTGCCGCGGTGGTGGATGAGGCGGGCAACCTGATCGGGGCGCTGACGGATGGCGATTTGCGCCGGGCCTTTCAGCACGGATTTGCCGACATGAAGGTGGAGCAGGCGATGGGCAAGCGGCCCCAGACCGTGACCGCCGATGTGATGGCGGCCGAGGTGCTGGCGCGGATGAATGATTTGCGCATTACCTGTGTGTTTGTGGTGGATGGCCACAAGCCCGTGGGGCTGGTGCATATTCATGATCTGCTGCGCGCGGGCGTGGCCTGAGGCGGACGCCAAACCAAAGCATTAAAAGTTTTTGCGGGGCTTGGGGCGCTTTTGGCAAAAAGCGTCCCAAGGGCCTCAGGGCGCGGCCTTTGTTGTCGGGGTGGTGGCGGAAACGCTTGCAGGGGCGCGCGGCGCGTGGTGCAATGCGGGGATGGTTCGGTTAGATCGTATTGTCACACGGGGCGGTGATGGCGGGGAGACATCGCTGGGCGATGGCACCCGTTTGCCCAAATCGGCGCCGCGCATTGCCGCGCTGGGCGAGGTGGATGAAGCCAATGCCGCCATCGGCGTGGCCAGGGCGCATGTGCCGCCCGGCATGGCCGAGCTGCTCGGGCGGCTCCAGAATGATTTGTTCGATGTCGGCGCGGATTTGTGCCTGCCGCTGAACCAGGAGCGCCCGGCCCTGCGGGTGAGCGCGGTGCAGGTGGAATGGCTGGAAGGCGAGGTCGGGCGGCTGAATGAAAGCCTGGCGCCGCTGACCTCGTTCGTGCTGCCGGGCGGCACGAAGGGAGCGGCGTTTTTGCACCTGGCGCGCACCGTGGTGCGCCGCGCCGAGCGGGCGGTGGTGCATTTGGCCGAGGCGCCGGGCGAGACGCTGAACCGGCTGGTGCTGGTCTATCTCAACCGGCTCTCGGACCTGCTGTTTGTGCTGGCGCGCGTGGCCAATGCCGAGGGCGCGGGCGATGTGGCCTGGGAGCCGGGGCGCGATGGCGGCTGAGACGCCGGGGGCGGCGCCGGTGTGCGCCGGGGCGTGGTCGTTGGCGTTGGGCTTTGCCAGCACCCAGGGGCCGGGGGTTTCGCGCAATTTTTACGCCCTCTACGAAGGGGCGCCGTTTGGCGCCGCCGAGCGCGGGCTGCTGGCCGTGATGGCGCGCGGCCACGGGCTGGAGGGCACTGGCGGGCTGGCCGGGCGCGATTCGGCGCAATCGGCCGTGCATGGCTTTGCGGAGGGCTATTTCGGCGCGCCGCGCACGCTCTCGGGGCGGCGCGCCAGCTCGCTGTCTCTGGCCTCGGTCAATCGCTGGCTGGCGGGGCATATGCAGGGCGATGCCTCGCGCCATCTGGCGCCGGTCTCGCTCTCGGGGCTGGTGTTTCAGCACCGCGAGGTGGGGCTGGTGCAGGCCGGGGCGTGCCAGCTTTACCGGCTGCGCGGCGGCGCGGTGACACCGCTGATGCGCCCCCATGTGCGCCCAGGCCAGGCCATGCCCGCGCGCGCGCTCGGGCTCGACTGGGACGTGACCGTGGACCATGCCGAGGAGCTGGCCGAGGAGGGCGACGTGCTGGTGTTGTTGGCGGGGGTGGAGGATATGCCGCCCGAGGCGGTTTATGCCGCGCTCGATGCCCTGCCCGCGGCGGCGCCAAACATGGAAACCCTGGCCGGGCAGGTGCTGGCGGCGCTGCATCTGCCGCCGGGCGCCGATGTCTCGGCGATGGCGCTGCGTATTTTGGCCTTGCCGGCCCCCAATGAAACCCGCGCCATCGCCGCGCTGAAGGGGTTGCCGCTGCGCCCGCCGCCGCGCGAGGGCGATATATGGGACGGATTCGAGATTGGCGAGACGCTGTTTCGCGGCCGCTACACGCTGCTGAAAAAAGCCTTCGACACGGTGGGCCAGCGCGTGGTGGCGATGAAAATTCCGCTGCCCGCCATGTTGCAAGACGATGTGTTCAGCGCCGGTTTCATGCGCGAGGCGTGGATTGGCACGACGGTGCGCTCGAGCGTGGTGGTGCATTATATCGACATACCGGTGGAGCGGCGCTCCTCGCTTTATCTGGTCATGCCGTATTACGAGGGCGAGACGCTGGAGCGGCGGCTGAATCGCGGGCCGCTGGTGAGCCTGCCCGAAGGCATGGGCATTGCCCTGAAACTCTGCGAGGGGGTGCAGGATCTGGCCGCCATCCAGGTGATCCACCGCGACCTCAAGCCCGAGAACGTCATGCTGCTCAAGCCCCGGGGCGAGGTGCGGCTGCTGGATCTGGGGCTGGCTTATCTGCCCGGCATCGATGTGGCGGATGCCACCAAAACCGGCGGCACCATACGCTATATGGCGCCCGAGCTGCTCAAGGGCGCGCCGGTCTCGGGGCGCTCGGAAGTGTATGCGCTGGGCGTGACCATTTACCGGCTGTTTTCAGGCGGGCCGTTTCCCTTTGGGCAGCGCGAGAAGCTGCCGCTCTCCCGGCTGCGCCCGGATTTGCCGGCCTGGCTGGGCGAGGTGCTCAAGCGCGCGCTGGCGGCCGACCCGGAACGGCGCTTCGCCCATGCCGGAGAGATGGCCAAGGCGTTGCAGATTGGCCTGACCGAAGGCGCCGAGCCGCTGCCCCGCCCAACCCTGTGGCTGGGGCTGCGCGATGCCCGGCTATGGCAGGTGATCTGCTTTTTATTGGCCGCGCTGTCGCTATATCTGTGGGTGCGAGGAGGGACATGATCCGCATCCTGCATATGAGCGATTTGCACATAGAGATGGAACGCTGGCGGCTTTCCATCGCGGGGTGGAAAGAGTTTGTCGCCCGCCACAAGAGCATGCCGCGCCACCCTTGGCGCGGGCCGATGCTGGCCGGACTGCCCAAGCCCGACCTCGTGGTGCTGGCGGGCGATATTCACCAGGGGCTGCGCAGCGTGGCCTATGCCGAGGAGGTGGCCGCCTATTTGGGCGCGCCGGTGGTGCTGGTGGCCGGCAACCATGAATATTACCACCAGCATATGGACCTGATCGACCCCGCCCTGCACGCGGCGGCGCTGCACACGCAAGGGCGGGTCCGGTTTTTGGAAAATTCGGTCGCCAGCTTCGCGTTCGATGGCGGGCGGCTGCATGTGCTGGGCTGCACGCTCTGGACCGATTACCGCCTGCGCGGGGAGCCTTTCGAGGCCATGGAATTCGCCGCCCGGCGGATGAACGACCACCGGCTGATTTACCGCGCCTCCTCGCGTTTCATGCCCCGGCACGCGCAGGCGCGCCATGAGGCCTCGCGCAAATGGCTGCAAGACCAGGTGGTGCGGCTGCGCCTGGAAGACCCGCAGGCCAAGGTGCTGGTGGTGACCCACCATGCGCCCAGCCCCGAAGGGCTGGGCGCGCGCCATGGCGAGATCGCGCCGGCTTATGCCTCGAGCGTGCTGGAGGTGTTTGGGCCGACCAAGCCCCATGCCTGGATTCATGGCCACACACATTACCGCCATGACAGCGAGGTGAACGGCGTGCGCCTGGTCTCCGCGCCCAGGGGCTATGTGACCTATGAGCGCGACTTCGCGCGCGGCTACCGGCCGGGGATTTTGGAGCTGTGAGCGATAGGAGGGGCTGAACGGCAAGCCCCCCTGAAATAAACGGAACGGGCGCCGTTCGCCTCAGCCGGCCTTGAGCGTGCCGAGCAGCGCGTAAATCTCATCGGCCTTCTCGGGGCGCTCGCCGCACACCACCCGCACCGGCGCGCTTTGGCCCGTGGCGGCAATGTCGATGAAATAATCATAAAACCCATAATCGCGCTTCTGCCCGCGGGTCACGGCCTCAATATCGGCCAGCCGGAGCAGCGCGCCCGTCACCTTGCCGTTGGCCAGCGTGGCCGCGAACAGCAGCCCGCGCGCGCGGTCCACCGCCAGCCCTATGCTTTCGCCAAAATAGCTGGTCTCGGCCACAAACCCGCCTGGCCCGGCCAGCCGGGCCAGTTCCTTTTCAAAGGCCTTGCGGCTCTGGCCGCGATAGGTGTTGAGGCACCATTCCCCCATCGCCTTGTACCAGGCGGTCGGCAACATGCCGGCGGCCGAGAGCACAAAGGTGATGATCAGCAAAATCCACAAAGTCAGCACGGGGTCCTCCCAACGTCACGTCGCCCCGACCATTACGCAAGCCGGCCCGCGCGGGCAATCGTAACGAACAAGCGGTTTTCGCACATCAGCCCCGGCGGAGAAGATTTGCCTCGCCGTGATCGTTGTGGCGCCAAATCATACCGGCCTCAGTGCAGATGCCGCGTCATCCGCCGGATCGACCACGCCACCCCGCCCACGATCACCGGCAGGGCGATCGCGCTCATCAGCGTGGCGTTCAGGCTGGGCACCAGCGCCTGCACGGCGTGAAACAAATACCCCGCCAGCGCCAGCGCGTAATAGGAAATCGCCACCACCGAGAGTCCCTCGACCGTCTGTTGCAGCCTGAGCTGGATGCGCGCGCGCTGGTTCATCGAGGCCAGCAGATCCCGGCTCTGGCGCTCCATCACCGTTTCCACCCTCGTGCGCAGCAGCGAGGAGGCGAGCGCCGTGCGGCTGGCCGCGTCATCGAGCCGGCGGACAAAGGCCCGGCAGGTGCGCAGGCCCGGATTGAGCCGCCGCTCGGTAAAATCGGTCAAGGCCGGATGCCCGGGAATTCGCTCCGGCGCCAGGTTTTTCAGCCGCTCGGCCACCAGCTCGCCATAGGCCTCCGTGGCGCTCATGCGGTAGCTGGTGCGGGCCTTCAAATGCGCCAGCTGCCCGGCCAGATGGCTCAAATCCCCCAGCAGAAGCTCATCCTCGCCGTTCGAGACCGCCGTCTCCGCGATTTCCGCCGTCACCTGCGCCAGCCGGTCCTCCAGCGTCCGCAGCGCGCCGCCCTCGCTTTGCGCGGCGGGCAGGCCCAGCAGCGCCATGTTGCGGTAATTGCCCAGCTCCTGAAGCTGCTGCACCAGCCGGGCCAGATCGCCAGCACCCAGCCCGTGGTCGTGCACCAGCAGCCGCCCCATGCCATCCTCATGCACCCTGAATTCCGACCAGATCCGCGCCATCCCCCCGGCCACCAGGCAGCTCACATGGTCGGGGTCGGGGAAGTCGCGGGCAATGGTCTCAGGGGGCGGCACGGGCGCGTCGGGCCCCAGCACCACGATATGGGTGGCGCGCAGCACCTCGCCCGGAATCCGCGCCACCCAGTCGGCGGGCAGCCCCGCCAGCGGGTCATGGTCAAACAGCCCCTCGACCGGCCCTGGATGGATGAAACTATACGAGGTGAATTCCGCATGCCGCTCCCAGACGAAATGAAACCCCGGCAGTTGGGCGGCAAAATGCTTGCCGGGCGCGGGCATCACGCCGAAGCGGGCGCATAAATCCTCGGCCGCGGCGCGGTCGCGGCTCACCTCGGTTTCGTCCGAGACCATCACCACCTGCAACACCCGCGCGGGCGAGCCAAAGCGCGGAAACCGGCGAAGATGCAGCTCCGCGCTCAGCGCCCGCCGGAGCTTGTGCTCGGGCAGGGCCAGCATCGGGTGCGCGGTTTCCGGGCTGGTCATGGGCGTTAGGCGCCGGTCCAGTTGCCGGGGCGCTTTTCGATGAACGCCGCCATGCCCTCTTCCTTGTCCCTGGTGGCGGCGAGGCCGTTGAACAGCCGGCGCTCGAAATGAATGCCCGCCGAGAGGCTGGTCTCAAACGCGGCGTTCACCAGCTCCTTGTTGGCAATGGCGGCCAGGGGCGGCATGGCGGCAATGGCGGCGGCGGTCTTCAGCGCCTCCTCCACCAGGCTCTCCTTGGGCACGATTCGCGAGACCAGCCCGGCCCGCTCGGCCTCCTCGGCATCCATGAACCGCCCCGTCAGGCACAGTTCCATGGCCTTGGCCTTACCCACCGCGCGGGTCAGGCGCTGCGAGCCGCCCATGCCCGGCGCTGTGCCCAGCTTGATCTCGGGCTGGCCGAATTTGGCGTTGTCGCCGGCCAAGATAAAATCGGCCATCATGGCCAGCTCGCAGCCGCCGCCCAGCGCAAAGCCGTTCACGGCGGCCAGCCAGGGCTTGCGGGTGCCCACCAGCCGGTCATAGCCAGCAAAAAAATTGCGTCCATACATGGCGGCAAAGCCCAGCGGCTGCATTTCCTTAATGTCGGCGCCCGCCGCAAAGGCTTTTTCCGAGCCGGTCAGCACCAGGCAGCGCTGGCCGTCATCCGCCTCATAGGCCTCGAACACGGCCATCAAATCGGTCAGCACCTGCGAGTTCAGGGCGTTCAGCGCGCCGGGGCGGTTGAGCCGCACCAGCGTCACCGCGCCATGCGCCTCGACGAGAAGGGTTTCATACTCTGCCATGGGTCTCACTCCTTGCGTTTGCCCCTGGCGTAGCATGCCCTGCCCGCCCTGACACGGGGGCGTAAGGGGGAGGGGTCAGAAATCCAGCCCGATATCGAGCACCCTGGCCGAATGGGTCAGCCACCCGGCCGAGAGCAGATCCACCCCGGTCTCGGCAATGGCGGGCGCCGTCTCGGCGTTGATCCGCCCCGAGGCTTCGGCAATCGCCTGGCCGCCGATCATCGCCACCGCCGCGCGCAACATGGCGGGGGCCATGTTGTCGAGCAGCACGGCATCGGGTTTTTCCGGCAGGGCCTCGGCCAGCTGCGCCAGCGTGTCCACCTCCACCTCGATTTTCACCAGATGCCCGGCCGCGCCGCGTGCCGCCCGCAGCGCCGCGCTCACCCCCCCGCACAGCGCGATATGGTTGTCCTTGATCAAGATCGCGTCATCGAGCCCAAACCGGTGATTGGCGCCCCCGCCCATGCGCACGGCGTATTTCTCGGCAAAGCGCAGCCCCGGCGTGGTTTTGCGCGTACAGGTGATGCGCGCCTTGGTATGGGCGATGGCATCGGCAATGCCCTGCGTGGCCGAGGCGATGCCCGAGAGATGGCCCAGATAATTCAGCGCCACGCGCTCGGCGGTGAGCACCGCGCGGGCATTGCCGGCAATGTCGGCAATCACCTGGCCGGGCGTCAGCCGGGCGCCATCCTTGATATGGGCCGTGAAGCCGATGCGGGAATCGATGAGCGCGAAGGCCAGCCGGGCGAAATCCAGCCCCGCCACCACGCCCGCCTCGCGCGCCACCAGCCGGCAGCGGGCCGTGGCGCCGGGCGGCACCACGGCGGCCGAGGTCACATCCCCCGCCCGGCCCAAATCCTCGAGCAGCGCGGCGCGCACGGCGGGTTCAATCATCACATCGGGCAGGGCGTTCATCATGCGGCTTTCATGTCTTGGGGGGTGGGGGCCAGCGCGTGGGCGCCA
>JAJXWD010000046.1 GCA_021781835.1 Pseudomonadota bacterium
CCCCCAAGGCCCCGCGCCAGCGGGCGGCGAAGGCGGCGGCGGCGGAAGCCCGCGTGAAGGCCGAGCCCGCCCCCGAAGCGGCGGCACCCGAAGCCCCCGCCCCGGAAGCCCCTGCCCTGGAAGCCCCCGCCCTGGCGGCGCAGGCCCCGGACGCGCAGACCCCGGAAGCCCTGGCCGCGCCGGTGGCCGCCCCCCTCGAAGCCGAATCGTCCGCGCCAGCCCCGGAGCCAGAGCCGGCCGCCAAGCCTGAACCGGCGGTGAAGCCGATTTTGATCGGGGCCCAGGAGGCCGCGCCCGACGCCAAAAAGACCGGGTGGTGGCGGCGCTGATCAACAAAACGTTACCAGCTTTTCGCGCGGCCCGGACTTCCCAGTCCGGGCCGCGTTTTTTGGCGCCACGGGCCACGGGGGGCGCCAAACCTCACGGCCAATTCACTTGAAATACAATGAAAAACCGCGAAAGATCGGGGCAAGGGCCGGTTTTTGGCCAAGATAGACGGAGTTACTTGCCTCATGGCATTCAATTCGAATCAATCCTACCGCCCGCTGTCGGAAGGGTATGCCGGCTTCGGGGCGGCTTCGCTCGACCAGGGGCTGCGCGCCTATATGCTGCGCGTTTATAACTGGATGGCCTCGGGCCTGGTGCTGACCGGGCTGGTCGCTTACGCGATTTTCGCGGTGCCGGCGCTGAACGACCTGTTCTACACCACCGAGCAAAACGCCTATGGCCAGCTCGTGCAGGTGCCGACCGTGCTCACCTACCTGGCCATCTTCGCGCCGCTCGGCTTCGTGATGGTGCTGAGCTTCGGGGTCAACCGCCTCTCCACCACCACGGCCCAGGCGCTGTTTTGGGCGTTTTGCGGCGCCATGGGCGCCAGCCTCAGCACCATTTTCATGGTCTATACCCAAACCTCGATCACCGAGGTGTTTTTCATCAGCGCCGGCACCTTCGCGGGCACCGCGCTCTATGGCTACACCACGCGGCGCGATCTGACCTCGCTCGGCAGCTTTTTCTTCATGGGGCTGATCGGGCTGATTTTGGCCTCGGTGGTGAATTTCTTCCTGCATTCAAGCGCGGTGCAGTTTGCCATC
The DNA here is from genome assembly GCA_021781835.1 of Pseudomonadota bacterium. GTDB lineage: Bacteria > Pseudomonadota > Alphaproteobacteria > Acetobacterales > Acetobacteraceae > Acidocella. The sequence continues at coordinate 1,092 of JAJXWD010000046.1, forward strand.
AGCGTGCTCGGCGTGTTCATCTTCGTCGGCCTCACGGCCTATGACAGCCAGCGCATCAAGGCCGATTACCTGCAATTCGGGGCGAGCTTCGGGCCCGCGCTCGCCGCCAAGCGCGCGGTTTACGATGCGTTGCAGATGTATCTGAACTTCATCAACCTGTTCATGTTCCTGTTGCAGCTTTTCGGCCAGCGCAACAACCGCTGAGACATGCCATGAGCCCTTCCGCGCGCCCCGCCGAGTCTCTGGTTCTCACCTTTGTCGGGCCAGACCGTCCAGGGCTGGTGAACCTGATCGCCGAGGCGGTGGCCCGCCATGGCGGCAACTGGCTGGAAAGCCGGCTGGCCAATCTGGCCGGCGCCTTCGCGGGCGTGGTGCTGGTGGAGGTTTCGAGCGCCGCGCGGGCCGGGCTCATCTCATCGCTGGCACAGCTCGAGCAGGAGGGGCTGCGCATCACCATCGCCTCGGGCCAGGAGACGGCGGCACTGCCCGGCACGCATTTGCGCCTCGAGCTGGTGGCCCATGACCGGCCGGGCATTGTGCGCGACGTGACCCAAACCCTGACCCGGCTCGGCGTCAATATCGAGGATTTTTCCTCCGCCCTGGAAAGCGCGCCCTTTACCGGCGAAACCTTGTTCAAGGCCCAGTTGCAGCTGAGCCTGCCCGCCGATGTGCCCGAACCCAGCGTGCGGGCCGCGCTCGAGCGCCTGGCTCATGAGCTGATGGTGGATATAAAGACCCCCGAACCGGCGTAATGCCAGGCAGCCCCGAGGCTGACTGACATTAAAAGTCTTTTAAGAAACCGCCCTGAAAAATTGGGGCCGCCTTGGCAAGCCGGCCCCGCGGGCCGTTATTTGTCAGGCGCCAGGGCGGCGGTGAACTCCGCCCATTCGCGCTTGGTGAGCCCGGCGCTCTCGGCGGTCACCGCCTCGCCCGCCAGCATGCGCTTCACGGCCTCGACCATGCGCGCCGAGAGCGTGACAGCGCCCAGGCGGTAATCGCAAAACGCCTTGTGGGAGAGCGGCACCCAGGCCGCGATGAGGGGCAGCATCGCCTCGGCATAGGCGCGGATTTCATATTGCGCGTGGGCATCGGCGCGCAGGCGCAGAAAATGGAAGAGATTGTGCAGATCGGTCTTCCAGTACCATTGGGTGTAGGTGTTGAGCGTCAGGTTCATGCGCGCCAGCTCACGGGCCAGGCCAATTTCGTCGCCCAGCATGTCCTCGTAATGGCCATAGGTCGCCTCGGCGTCGGCGCGCAGCAGGGTGAGCACGCGCTCGGCGGTCTGGGGGTCGAGCACCTCGCCCCGGCCCTGGTTGTTGATGGTGGATTGCCGGGCGAGATTTTCGGGGGTGGGCAGGTAGTAATCCTTGTCGAGCACCGAATAGCGGGCCGAATACTCGTTCACGTTGGCGGTGCGGTGGCGGATCCATTGGCGGGCCACGAAGATCGGCAGTTTGACGTGAAACTTGATCTCGCACATCTCGAAGGGCGAGGAATGGTAATGGCGCATGAGGTAGCGGATCAGCCCCTCATCCTCGAGCGCCTTGCGCGTGCCCCGGCCATAAGAGACCCGCGCCGCCTGCACCACGGCACTGTCATCGCCCATGTAATCCACCACCCGGATGAAGCCATGGTCGAGCACGGGGAAGGCCGTGAACAGTTTCTCCTCCAGCGCCGGCACGGTGGGGCGCAGCGTGGCGTGGGGGCGGCCGCGCGCGGCCTCGATCTCGGCGGTTTGTTCGGGCGTCAGGGTCATATGTTCTCTCTTCCACATTCTGCGAGTCGCGCCTATATAGGCTCTGCCGGTTCTCCGGCTATGGCAATAAACGGTGCGTGGAATAGGCATTGTGGACCCGGGGGCGGTACCCGGCGCCTCCACCATTTATGGGGGCGAAACAGGCTCGACACGTGTAGTAAAGACCCATCTTTTGCCCGGCATTGTACCGCCGTCATCGGGCTATTTTTTAAATGCGAACGATAACAACGTTGCATTCGCCGTCGCTGCCTAAAAACAGCTAAGCGCGGTTCGGGGGGCACCGGGCAACAGAAGCCCCCCACTTCCCGCAAAATTTTTCTCCCCGGCCTGCCGCAAACGGCAGCCCCACGCGCGCACCACGCGCGCCGCCGGAACTGGGCGCAAAAAAAAAGGCGGCGCGAAAGCGCGCCGCCAAGTTTAGGGAGGAAACGTCCAAGAAAAATAGGAGAGGAAACTCATCCTATGCCCCAGTCTATAGCCCGGAGTTTTGCCCCGACGACAGAGGGGATTGCGCAGCGCAGCAATGCACAAACAGATGGGAGCTGTAATTTTCTACACAGGATTTTGTGCCCATTAACCAGTCAGTGCAGAATTTTTCACTCTTCGGGCACCATGACGATCACCGCCGCCTGGGCGGCGATGCCCTCGCCCCGGCCGGTGAAGCCGAGCCTCTCGGTGGTGGTGGCCTTGACCGAGATCTTGCCGGGCGGCACGCCGAGCAGCGCCGCCAGCCGGGCCTGCATGGAGGCCGCGTGCGGGCCGATTTTGGGGCGCTCGCAGATGATGGTGACATCGGCATTGGCCAGCCGCCCGCCACGGGCCTTGATGCGCTCCGCCGCATGGCGCAAAAACCGTGCGGAATCAGCGTCTTTCCAGCTATCCTCGGTGGGCGGGAAATGCCGGCCGATGTCGCCCTCGGCGAGCGCGCCGTAGATGGCGTCGCACAGCGCATGGATGCCGACATCGGCATCCGAATGGCCAGCCAGCCCCTTCTCGAACGGGATCTTGACCCCGCAGATGATCATGTCGCGGTTTTCCGCCATGGCGTGAACGTCGAAACCGGTACCGATGCGCGGGGTCATGTCATGCTCCTGATGATGCCGCTCCGTGATGTATTGCCGCCGCGCGCGGCGTCAACCGTCTTTATTTAGTGCATTGCATGGCGGGCGGGCGGGCTGTACTTTGCCCAAATCATGAGCATATCGCCCACCCCCTCGATCAAGCCCATCCAGATCGGCACCGGCCCGCGCGCCGTGACGATCAACGAGCCGGTGTTTCTGGCGCCGCTCTCCGGCGTCACCGACCTGCCGTTCCGCGCGCTGGTCAAGGAGATGGGCGCGGGGCTGGTGGTCTCGGAGATGATCGCCTCCTGGGCGATGGTGCGCGAAAACCGCCAGACGCTGCAAATGGCCGAAGTGGTGGGCTCGGGCGGGCCCAACGCCGTGCAGCTCGCCGGCTGCGAGCCCGCCGCCATGGCGGAGGCCGCGAAAATCGCCGTGGGGATGGGCGCCGACCTGATCGACATCAATTTCGGCTGCCCGGTGAAAAAAGTGGCCATCGGCCAGATGGCCGGCTCGGCCCTGATGAAAGACGAGCTGCGCGCCGGGGCGATTTTGGAAGCCACCGCCAGGGCGGTGGATGTGCCGGTGACACTGAAAATGCGCATGGGCTGGGACCACAACACCCTCAACGCCCCCAAGCTCGCGCGCATCGCCGAGGAGGCGGGCATCGCGCTGATCACGGTGCATGGCCGCACGCGCCAGCAATTTTACGAAGGCACGGCGAACTGGGATTTTGTCCGCGAGGTGAAGGAGAGCGTCAAGCTGCCCGTCATCGTCAATGGCGACATCACCAGCGAGCACAAGGCCGCCGAGGCCCTGGCCCGCTCGGGCGCCGATGGGGTGATGATCGGGCGCGGCTCTTACGGGCGGCCGTGGTTTCTGCGCCAGGTCATCTCCCATCTCACCACCGGCACGCCGCTCGCCGCGCCGGAGCTGGCGGCGCAAAAAGAGATCTTGCTGCGCCATTACCGCGCGGTGCGGTCCTATTTCGGCGAGGCGCCGGGCGTGCGGCTGGCGCGCAAGCACATCGCCTGGTACAGCCAGGGCTTGCGCGGCTCGGCCGCCTTCCGCGCGCAGATGAACCGGATGGACGATGCCGCCGCGGTCGAGGCGCTGATCGATGCGTTTTTCGACCCGCTGATCGCGCAAGGCTTCGTCCGCCAGGACGACATGGCCCTGGCCGCCTGATGGGCAGCAGCCTCAAGAAAGCCTTCGGGCTGGTGAAACGCGGGGCCGCGCGCCCGCGGGCCGTCATCGACCCTGCCCTGGTGCTGGAGAATTTGCCGATCGCGGTGGTGGTGCTCGACGAGCATGACCAGTTCGCCGCGCTCAATTACGCCGCCGAGGAGTTTTTCGGTGCCTCGAAATCGATGCTGCTGCACACCCCGCTGGCCGATACGCTCTCGCCCGATCATCCGGTCTTCCTGATTCTCGAGCGCGTGCGCCGGGCGGGCATTTCGGTGGCCGAGCACAACATGATGTTCGAGGGCCCGCGCATGATGCGGCGCGGCTGCTCGGTGCAGGCCGGGCCGATGCCCGAGCATCCGGGCCATGTCTCCTTCACCGTGCACGATGAATCGGCCGCCCTGGCGCTCGACCAGCAAATGTCGGCGCGCAACGCGGCGCGCTCGATTACCGGCATGGCGGCCATTTTGGCCCATGAGGTGAAAAACCCGCTCTCTGGCATACGCGGCGCCGCTCAGCTGCTGGAAATGAGCGCGCCGCCCGCCGACCGCGAGCTGGCCGTGCTGATCCGCGAGGAAGCCGACCGCATCCGCGCCATGGTCGAGCGCATGGAGACGTTTGGCGAGAAGCGGCTCGAACGCCAGGGGGTCAATATCCACCGTGTGCTCGAGCATGTGCGCAAGCTGGCGGGCAACGGGTTTGGCACCAAGGTGAAGTTCATCGAGAGCTACGACCCCTCGCTGCCGCATGTGCAGGGCAACCGCGACCAGCTCATCCAGGTGCTCTTGAACCTCATCAAGAACGCCGCCGAGGCGATCGGCACCGCCGACCGTCAGGATGGCGAGATCCACCTCATCACCGGCTTTCAGCATGGCGTGCGCCTGGCCGCCGCCGCTGGCCGCTCGCGGCCCAACCTGCCGCTGTTCGTGGCCGTGCGCGATAACGGCCCCGGCATCCCCGAAGATATTCGCCGCCATCTGTTCGAGCCCTTCGTCTCGACCAAGGCGGCGGGCTCGGGGCTTGGCCTGGCGCTGGTCGCCAAGATCATCGCCGATCATGGCGGGCTGATCGATGTCGAGTCCCGCCCCGGCCGCACCGAATTCCGCATCCACCTCCCGGTTTACGAAGATCCGGCTGAACGCTGAGCCACGCATGACCCTCCCCACCATCCTCATCGCCGACGATGACCGCTCCATCCGCACCGTGCTCACCCAGGCCTTGGGACGGGCGGGCTACCAGGTGCGCGCCACCTCCAGCGCCGCCACGCTCTGGCGCTGGGTCGAGGATGGCGAGGGCGACGTGGTCATCACCGATGTCATCATGCCCGACGAGAACGGGCTCGACCTCATCCCGCGCATCCGCCGCGTGCGGCCCGAGCTGCCCGTGATCGTGATGAGCGCGCAAAGCACGCTCACCACCGCCGTGCAGGCCACCCAGCGCGGCGCCTTCGAGTATCTGCCCAAGCCCTTCGATCTGACCGAGCTGCTGGCCACCGTCGAGCGCGCGCTGAAACAGCCCTTGGCGCCCGCCGCGCCCAAAGCGCCCGAACCCTCGGCCGATGATTCGCTGCCCCTGATCGGCCGCTCGCCGGCCATGCAGGAGATTTACCGCATCATCGCCCGGCTCACGACCACCGACCTGACCGTGATGATCAATGGCGAGTCGGGCGCGGGCAAGGAGCTGGTGGCGCGCGCGCTGCATGATTTCGGCCGCCGCCGCCAGGGGCCGTTCGTGCCCATCAACATGGCCGCCATCCCGAGAGAGCTCATCGAGTCCGAGCTGTTCGGCCATGAGCGCGGCGCCTTCACGGGCGCCACCAACCGCCATATCGGCCGGTTCGAGCAGGCCAATGGCGGCACGCTGTTTCTCGATGAAATCGGCGACATGCCGCCCGAGGCCCAGACCCGGCTGCTGCGCGTGCTCCAGGAGGGCGAGTACACCACCGTCGGCGGGCGCCAGCCCATCCGGGCCAATGCCCGCATCATCGCCGCCACCCACCGCGATCTGCGCGCGCTCATCCGCTCCGGCCAGTTCCGCGAGGATCTGTTCTACCGGCTCAATGTCGTGCCCATCCGCCTGCCGCCCCTCCGCGAGCGGCCCGACGACATCCCCGCCCTCGCCCAGCATTTTCTGGCCAAGGCCCAGGCCGAGGGGCTGCCCGCCAAGACCATGGACCACAGCGCCATGGCGCTGCTCTCGGGCTATCGCTGGCCGGGCAATGTGCGCGAGCTGGAAAACCTCATCCGCCGGCTGGCCGCCCTGGTGCCCCAGCCGGTGATCAGCGCGGAGATCATCGCCCAGGAGCTGGCCGAGCACGCCGCCCCCGAGCCGGCCGCCGCCGAGGGCACTGGCTTGCGGGCCGAGGGCGACGAGCCCGACAACATGACCGCCGTGGTCGAGCGCCATATTTCGCGCCTGCTCGCCGCCATCCGCGAATCGGGCGAGGAGGGCGTGCTGTATGAGCGCGCCCTGGCCGATCTGGAGCGGCCCCTGATCCGCATGACCCTGGCCGAGACCCGCGGCAACCAGATCCGCGCCGCGGCGCTTTTGGGCCTCAACCGCAACACGCTGCGCAAAAAAATCCGCGAGCACGGCATCGGCGTGCAGCGCAAGGTGGGCTAGGCATGCGCGCCTCCCGCCCCAACGCCGAGCGCGCCTGATGCCCGCGCGCGACGAGGCGCCCCGCTCAGGGCTGGCTTATTTCGTCGATCTGGCGCTGGGGCGCATCGCCACGCTGCTGGTCGCCTCGGCGGCGCTGCTGCTGGGCATCGCCTCGTTCGCGGTGCTGGCGGGGCGGGTCAAGCTCTCGCTGCATTCGGGCACGGCGGTCGGGCTGATCGTGGCCGATTTCGCCGCCCTGCTGCTGCTCATCCTGGTGCTGGTCGGGCGCATCACCCGTGTGCTGCTCGAGCACCGGCGCGGCGCCGCCGGGGCGCGGCTGCATGTGCGGCTGATGTTTCTGTTTGGCGGCGTGGCGGCCGTGCCGGCCATTCTGGTCGCGGTGTTCGCCATCGTGTTTTTCAATTTCGGCATCCAGGCCTGGTTCAATAACCGCGTGCAGACCGCCCTGGCCGAGTCGAACCAGGTGGCCCAGGGCTATCTGACCGAGCATGAGAACGACATCCGGCTCGACGCGCTCTCGATGGCCAATGACCTCTCACAGGCCGGCTCGGTGTTTTTCGGCAATCCCGACGAGTTCGGCTCCTATCTGGTCAACCAGACGGCGGCGCGCGGCCTGACCCAGGCGGTGATCTTCCAGCCCGGCAATGGCGAGATCGTCGCCTCCGCGGGGCTGTTTGCCGGCATGGCGGCGACCGTGCCCAATTCGCGCGCCATCGCCGAGGCCCAGACCGGCCAGGTGCCGGTGATCAGCGCCGCGGGCGGCACCTCGGAGCAGGCGGTGGTCAAGCTCGACATCACGCCGCCCCTGATGCTGATGATCGAAAAACCGATCGACCCGGCGATCCTCGACCATGTCAACCGCACCCAGGAGGCGGTGGATGAGTATCAGCGCCTGGCGCGCAACCGCGCGGGGCTCGAGATTTCCTTCGCCCTCATCATCGCCGTGCTCTCGCTGCTGGTGCTCTCGGCGCTGGTCGGGTTCGGGCTGGTCATCGCCAACCAGATCGCCAAGCCGATCGGCCATCTCATCCGCGCGGCCGAGCAGATCAGCCAGGGCGATCTGGGCGTGCGCGTGCCCGAAAGCGCCACCGGCGACGAGGTGGCCGGGCTCTCGAAGGCCTTCAACCGCATGAGCGCGGAGCTGGGCGCCCAGCGCGCCGAGCTGCTCAATGTCAACCGCCAGCTCGATGAGCGGCGCCGCTTCACCGAGACGGTGCTGGCCGGCGTCTCGGCGGGGGTGATCTGGCTCGACCGGTTCGGGCGGGTGGAGCTGCCCAACCGGGCCGCCTCGGAGCTGCTGCAAATCAATCTTCTGCCCTTGATCGGCCGCAATCTGGCCGAGCTGGCGCCCGAATTCGAGCCGTTATTGACCGGCGTCATGGCCACCCCCGACCGCCCCGCCGTCGCGCAGCTCGAACATGGCCAGGGGCGCGAGAAACGCGTGCTGCTGGTGCGGATCGGCGCCGAGATGAATGACGGCGCGCCCGATGGCTTCATCGTCACGTTCGACAATGTCACCGAGCTGATGGTGGCGCAGCGCAAGGCGGCATGGGCCGATGTCGCCCGGCGCATCGCCCACGAGATCAAGAACCCGCTCACCCCCATCCAGCTTTCCGCCGAGCGGCTGAAACGCCGCTTTGCCCGCGAGATCACCTCCGACCCCGAAAGCTTCACCCAATGCGCCGATACCATCGTGCGCCATGTCGGCGATATTGGGCGCATGGTGGATGAATTCTCCTCCTTCGCGCGCATGCCGGCCCCGGTGATGCGCGAGGAGGCGCTCGAGCGCATCGCCCGCGAGGCCATGACGCTCCAGCGCGTCGCGCATCCGCGCATCGACTGGGACGTGACCATAGACGCGCCGCTGCGCGCGGTATGCGACCGCCGGCTGCTCGGCCAGGCGCTGACCAACCTGCTGCAAAACGCCGCCGACGCGGTGGCCATGCGCGAGGGCGCGCACAAGGTGGCGCTGCGCCTGTACCAGGACGGCAAAATGGCCGTGCTCGCGGTGACCGATGACGGGGTGGGCCTGCCCGAGGAGGACCGCCACCGCCTGGCCGAGCCTTATGTGACCCACAAGCCCAAAGGCACGGGATTGGGGCTGGCCATTGTCGCCAAGATCATGGAGGATCATGGCGGCTGGCTTAACCTCAAGGCGGCGCCCGGCGGCGTGGGCGCCGAGGTGAGCTTGACGCTGCCCGCCCTGGCGGGCGAGGAAGAGGACCGCATGAAACGCCCGGGCGAAGAGGCAAAGGAGTTGCCGGAGGCATGACCGAAATCCTGATCGTGGACGACGAGCCAGACATCAGGCTGCTGGTCGAGGCGATTTTGAAAGACGAGGGCTATGAGGCCCGTTCGGCGGGCACGTCGGACGAGGCGCTGGCCGCCTATCGCGCGCGCCGGCCCAATCTGGTTATTCTCGATGTCTGGCTGCAAGGCTCGAAGCTCGACGGCATCGGCATTCTCGAGGTGCTCCACCAGGAGGTGCCCCGCGTGCCGGTGGTGATGATGTCGGGGCACGGCACCATCGAGACAGCCGTCGCCGCCATTCAGCGCGGCGCCTATGATTTCATCGAGAAACCCTTCAACTCCGACCGGCTGCTGCTGGTGGTGAAGCGCGCGCTGGAAACCGCCAAGCTGGAGGCCGAAAACGCCGAGCTGCGCCAGCGCGTGGGGGCGGAGGGCAATCTGGTCGGTGAGGGGCATGGCATCGCGCATCTGCGCTCGACCATCGAGAAAGTGGCGCCCACCGGCTCGCGGGTGCTGATTTCCGGCCCGCCGGGCGCGGGCAAGGAAACGGTGGCGCGCCTGATTCACGGCAAGTCCCGCCGGGCGGACGGGCCCTTCGTGGTGCTGAGCTGCGCGACCCTGGCGCCCGAGAAATTCGAATCCGAGCTGTTTGGGGTCGAGGCCGGGGCCGAGGGGGCTGGCGCGCCGCGCAAGATCGGCGTGCTCGAGCGCGCCCATGGCGGCACGCTGCTGCTCGATGAGGTTTCGGAGCTGCCCATGGAGACCCAGGGCAAGATCGCGCGCGTGCTGCAGGAGCAATCCTTCGAGCGGGTTGGCGGCAATGGGCGGGTGAAGGTCGATATCCGCGTGCTCGCCTCGAGCGCCAAGGATCTGCCGGCCGCGATCAATACCGGGCATTTCCGCGAGGATCTCTATTACCGCCTGGCGGTGGTGCCGCTGCGCGTGCCCGCGCTGAAAGAGCGGCGCGAGGACATTCCCGTGCTGGCCGGGCAGTTTCTCAAACATGCCGCCGACATTTCGGGCCTGCCCGCGCGCACCCTGGCCTCCGACGCCGTGGCCGCCCTGCAGGCGCATGACTGGCCGGGCAATGTCCGCCAGCTGCGCAATGTCATGGAATGGCTGATGATCATGCGCGCGGCCGAGCCGGGCGAGATGCTCCATGCCGAGCATCTGCCCACCGAGCTGGCCAGCCACGCGCCAAGCGCCCTCTCCATCGACCCCGAAGCCGACCTGATGGCCCTGCCGTTGCGTGAAGCGCGCGACGTGTTCGAGACCCAATATCTCCAGGCGCAGCTTTTGCGCTTTGGCGGCAACATCTCGCGCACGGCCAATTTCGTGGGCATGGAGCGCAGCGCCCTGCACCGCAAGCTCAAGCAGCTCGGCATCGGCACGGCCGATGACCGGGGCAGCGCGTGAGGCCCCCAAAACAAGCCTTGGAAAAACTTTTACTTAAAAAACCAGCGTAACCGCGCTCTAAAAACCGGCCCCATAATTTTTGCGGCCTCAGCTCCGCCTGGGCAGGCTGGCGGCCACGAATTTGAGCGGGGGCACGTTGGCGGGCAGCACCAGCACGGCGCGCAGCCCGGTATTGGGCTCATCGGGCACCTGGTTGTCGCCCAGATAGAGCGTGCCGCCATGCAGCTGCGCCACCGCCGCCACCAGCGACAGCCCAAGCCCCGAGCCCTGGGTGTGGCGCGCGGCCTCGCCGCGGTAAAAACGCTCGGTGGCGCGGGCGCGCTCTTTTTCGGGGATGCCCGGCCCGCGATCGGCCACCACGATCTCGACCACCTGCTCATGGCGCTGGGCCTGGAAGCGGATGACCCCGTTGATGGGCGAGAATTTAAGGGCATTGTCGAGCAGATTGGCCACCGCCTGCTGCACCAGCTGGCGGTCGCCGATCACGGGCAGCGGGCCGCTGATCGAGGTATCGAGCTTCAGCCCCCGCTCCTCGGCCACGGCGGCGTAGAGCTCGTCCATGTCATGGAGCATGGGCGCCAGATCCACGGCCGCGAAGGCGGCCCGGCGCGAGCCCGCCTCGATTTCGGAAATACGCAGCAGCGCCTCGAAAATGCCGGTGATGCCGTCGAGGTCCGAAATCGCCCGCTCGATGGCGGCCGACATGGTCTCGGGCGTGTGGGCGTGCAGGGCGGCGTCTTCCAGCCGGGTGCGGGCGCGGGCCACGGGGGTGCGCAAATCATGGGCGATGGCGTTGGAGACCTGGCGCACGCCATCCATCAGCCGGCCCAGGCGCTCGAGCATATCGTTGATGACCACGGCCAGCTCGTCGAACTCATCGCCCACGCCGCTCACCGGCACGCGCCGCGAAAGCTCGCCGCGCGAGATGGCGCGGGTCGTCTCGGCGACATCTTGGATGATCCGCCGGAACAGCGAGCGGATGAGCAGCGCCCCGAAGGCGCCCAGCGCCACCATGATGCCAAACGCCCAGATCAGCGCGTCGCGCAAGATCAGCCGCAGCTCGGAGCGGGCCTGGACATCGCGCCCAACCAGCAGGCGCGAGCCATCGGGGAACAGGGTGGCGCGCATCAGCGCCACCGAGGCCACGCCCTGGCGCTGCACCGGCAGCTCGTACCATTCCCGCAGGCCGGTCAGGCCGCGCGGCCAGGAATCGAGATTGCCGATCATGGGCCGGCCGGTGGGGTCGACGAGCAGATAGATGGCGTTGACATTGGCGGCATCGGCCATGCGGTTGGCGATGGCGACCGTGAGCGCGCCCAGCCCGCCCATGCTTTCATGCTCGAGCAGACCGAACTCGTCGGCGCGCACCTCGGCCTCCACCTGGTGCTGGAGCAGCCCAAGGGTGGAATACCAGATGGAAAACGCCAAAATAAACGCCGAGACGCCAAACACCAGCGCATAGGCCAGGGCAAAGCGCACGCCGGCCGAGCGGATGAGCGGGCGCAACCGGCGCTTGTCACCGGCCATCCCGCCCATCCCGGCACTGCGCGCCTTGCGCTTCATTGGGCCTCAGGGCTCCTCGACGCGCAGCATGTAGCCGGCATTGCGCACCGTGTGCAGCAACGGCTGGTCGAAAGGCTTGTCGATCTTCTGGCGCAGGCGCGAGATATGCACATCGATGACATTGGTCTGCGGGTCGAAATGGTAATCCCACACGCCCTCGAGCAGCATGGTGCGGGTCACCACCTGGCCGGCATGGCGCATCAGATATTCGAGCAGCCTGAACTCACGCGGTTGCAGCTCGATTTTTTGCGCCCCCCGGCGGACGCTGCGCGAGAGCAGGTCCATCTCCAGATCCCCGACGGCAAGGCGCGTGGTCGGGCCATCGGACTTGCCGCGGCGGGTCAGGGCCTCGACACGGGCGAGCAGCTCGGCGAAGGCGAAAGGCTTGGTGAGGTAATCATCCCCGCCGGCCTTCAGCCCCTTCACGCGGTCATCCACCTGGCCGAGCGCCGAGAGAAACAGCACCGGGGTGACATTGTCCTGCGCGCGCAGGGTCTCCAACAGCCGCAGCCCGTCTATGCCGCCGGGCAGCATGCGGTCGAGAATGATGGCGTCGAAATTCTCGGAAGCCGCCATGAACAGCCCGTCGCGGCCATTATCGGTGTGCTCGACCGCATGCCCGGCCTCTTTCAGCCCCTTGACCACGAACGAGGCGACATCCTTGTCATCTTCCACCACGAGTATGCGCATCACCTTCTCCTTCCACCCCCGCCCGTGAGGCGGCGGGTGACTTTATTTTAACCGGCGCGATATCCGCGCCTCACCCGCCCGAACGGCTCAGGCACCCCTGCCTTCGCCCTGCTCAACAGGCACGGCCGCTTGCCGCCCCCCTCACCCGGCCGGGCCGGGGGCGTTATGCCCGAAACAGCCCCATTTGGCGGGCCTCGCGGGCAGTGTCTTCAGTCCTGCCATTGCCTGTAACGCGCCGCAAGCGTGGGCGGCGGGCCGTGTTAATGTATTTCGATCGAGCATCAATATAGCCGCCTCTGGCCAGGAACACCAGACAGGTTTACATTCACACCGTTCCCCAACCTGACCGAGAGGGTAACGACCATGCCCACCGACAACGACCCAGCCGACACCCCTCCCCCCCGCGAGGCGCTCGACCTCGAATATCTGCGCCGTGAATTCGCCCGCTTCCGCGATGAGCTGGCCAGCGTGAAAACCACGCTGGGCACCGAGGCCCATGAGGCGCTCGAGCGCATCGGCGCCCATCTCGAGGGGGCCGATCTCAAGGCCCGCGTCGCCTCGCTCGAGGAGCAGCTCGGCCATTTGAGCGCCACCCTCAAGGATAAAGGCCGGGACGCGGCCGAGAAGCTCGAACACCAGGTGACCGAGAAGCCGCTCACCTCGGTGGCGGTGGCGTTTGGCGCCGGGCTGCTGCTGGCCAGCCTGCTGCGCCGGCCCTGAGCATGGGTCCGCCCGCCCGCCTGAGCGCCGCGCTGCGCACCTTGCTGCTGGCGCTGGGCGTGGCGCTGCTGGCGCTGGCGCTCTGTCTGGTGGCGTTCGGGTTTCTGGTCGCCGGGTTTTGCCTGTGGCTGGCCGCGCATCTGGGCGCCCCGGCGGCGGCGGCCATTACCGGCGCGGCGCTGCTGGCGCTGGCCGCGCTCATCACGCTGGGCGGCGCGCTGCTGGCCCAGCGCCCGCGCGCCCAGGCGCCAGAGACGGCCGGCACGCTGCCCCTGGCCGGGGCCCTGCTGGGCGCGCTGGTGCGCAAAAGCCCCAAGGGCGCGCTCATCGGCGCGCTGCTGCTCGGCATGTTGACGGAATTTTTAAGCCCGACCCTGCCCCACCCCGCCGCCAAACCTGCCCCTCAGGCCAGGGAATAGGCGGCTTCGGGCGTGTAGGTCGGCTGGTCCTTGCCCAGATAAGACGAGAACAAGATGACATTATCCGCCAGGATCGGCGCCGAGCGGTAGAGATTATGCGCCTGCACGAAACTGGCCAGCGCCGTGCTCACCGGCTGGTCCATGCGCGCCAGCGTGACATGGGGGGTGAAGCGCCGGCGCTCGATCGGCAGGCCGGCGCGCAGCAAGGCCTGCTCCACCTTGGCCTGCAGGCGGGCAAGATCGTCATTGCGCTCAACCCCGGCATAGAGCGTGTTGACCCGGCCGTTTTTCTCGAACCACCCCAGACCGGAGAGCGAAAACGTGAAGCTGCGCCCGCGCAAGGCCGCCAGGGCGGAGTCGATTTCCTCGGCCTGGAGGCGGTTGGCCTCGCCGATGAAGCGCAGCGTGAGGTGGAAATTATCTTCCGGCACCCAGCGCGCGCCCGGCAGATTGCAGGACAGATCGCTCAACTCCGCCTTGACCTCCCAGGGGAGGTCGAGTGCCACGAACAGGCGCATGGGCAGAGCCTTTCAGTTGCAAAGATCAGCGAGTCGGTCTGGCGAGAGTGCCCGACCAGCCAAGCCTGGGTCAATGATTATATGGGGGCGCAGGCGGCCCTCAGCCAGCCCCGCGTGGGCTCGTCGAGGTGCGGGCCGAGCCGCCCGAGCACCCCCGCATGATAGGCGTTGAGCCAGGCCCTGGCCTCGGGCGTGAGCAGGCCAGGGGCGATGAGCTCCCGCGCGAAGGGCACCTGGGTCAAGGTCTCGAAACCCAGAAACGGCTGGGCGGCGCCGGGCAGGCTGGCCTCGCGCACCAGCAGCAGGTTTTCCAGCCGGATGCCGTAGGCGCCGGGCAGGTAATAGCCGGGCTCGTTCGAGAGAATCATGCCCGGTTGCAGCGCCACCGGCCGGGCGGCGCGCGAAATGCCCGCCGGCCCCTCATGCACCGAAAGATAGGAGCCCACCCCGTGGCCGGTGCCGTGGTCATAATCGAGCCCCGCCGCCCACAGGCTGGCGCGCGCCAGCACATCGAGATGCGCGCCCGCCACGCCCGGGGGAAAGATGATGGCGGCGAGCGCGATATGCCCGGCCAGCACGCGGGTGAAATGCGCCTTCAACACCTCTGGCGGCGCGCCCGGCCCGGTCCAGAGGGTGCGGGTGATGTCGGTGGTGGCGTCCAGATATTGCCCGCCACTGTCGATCAGATAGGCTTCATCGGGTTTGATGGCGCGGTTGCTCTCATCGGTGACCCGGTAATGGATGATGGCGCCGTTTTCCCCGGCGCCCGAGATGGCGGCGAAGCTCTCACCGCGAAACCGCGCGCCCTGGGCCCGGAATTCGAGCAGTTTGGCGGCCACCGAGCGCTCGGTCTGGCCAACACCATGGGCTGAAAACCAGGCCAGAAACCGCACCATCGCCACGCCGTCGCGCTCATGGGCCGCGCGCGCGCCAGCCTGCTCCACGGCGTTTTTGCAGGCGCGCGGCAGGGCGGTGATGTCGGGGCCCGGCGCGATGAGCGCGCCCGCCGCGCGCAGGGCGGTTTCGAACCATACGGGCTGGCTGGCGGGGTCGAAACGCACGCTCTGGCCGTGGAGACCGGCGAGCAGGGCGGGCAGATCCGCGGGCGGCACGAGGCGCACATCGGGGCCGAGATGGTCACGCGCCGCCACGCTCACCCGGGCGGGGTCGATGATGAGATCGGCCCCGCCATCGGCGTGCAAAACCACAAAAGCCAACACAACCGGACAGAATTCAACATCCGCGCCCCGGATATTGAGCAGCCAGCACAGCGAGGTCGGATCGGTGAGCAGGGCGGCATCCTGCCCGGCGGCTTTCAGCTCGGCGCCCAGCCGCGCCCGCTTGGCCGCCGCCGCCTCGCCGGCAAAGGCCAGCTCATGCGCCACCACCGCGCTGGCCGGCGCGGCCGGGCGCGATACCCAGATCTCATCGACCAGATTGGGCAGCGCCACCAGCTCGACGCCGGTGAAGCGTTTCAGCCCCTCGGCGCTGACCAGCCGGGGGTCATAGCCGATGCGCGCGCCGGGCGCCGCCGCGCGCAGCCAGTCCTCGGGTTTTTCAAGGGTGATGTGGCGGCGCTCGAACAGGCGCTCATCGGTCTGCTGGGCGAGCTGGAGGGTGTAGCGGCCATCGGAAAACACCGCCGCGCGGGTCTCGAGCACAATGGCCAGCCCGGCCGAGCCGGTGAAGCCGGTGAGCCAGGCCAGGCGCTCGGCGTTCTCGGGCACATATTCGCCCAGATGCTCATCGGCCCGCGGCACGATGAACCCGGCCACGCCATGGACCGCGAAGCGCGCGCGCAACGCCGCCACACGGCAGTTATGTTCTGAGCTCATAAGAAACCCTTTTTGATATGCGTCGCATACATGGCTGCTCCAGCACACTTATACAACCAGACTGGCGGGTTTCACGCTATATTGCACCGCAGCAGAGGAGATGATCTCCCTGCAGCATGGCCCTGCTGGACCATAACGGTTCGGCGACCGGCAAGAGCAAATTACATCAGGTGTATCATGACGACCACGGCTTTCAACCACGGCAATTCCGCGAAATTCGGTGGGCTTTTCTTTGTGCCTCAGGCGCTGCGCAGCGGCTCCCCGCTCCGTGTCGAGCTGGCCAATGCGTTCCGCCGCTGGCGCGAGCGCCGCTCGGCCATCGCCGAGCTGGACAGCCTCTCCGAGCGCGAACTGGCCGATATCGGCCTGTCCCGCGCCGACCTGCCCGCGCTTTACAAAACCCTGTAACACTAGATCGATATTGATTTAGATTGAGTCGACAGACGTAAGCTAAACCAATGAAATTGATCGTTAAAATATAACTGGAGCGGGTGCGTCATAACGCATCCCGCTTCAGTCAGCCCTGAGGCTGACGGATGTGCGCGTGGGGTTGGCGGGGCGGCCACGCGCAAACTCAAAGCGTTATACCATCCCGCCACCGCACTCGAAGAGTCAAGCATTTGGCGGGATGGTATAAGACGTACCGAGGCCCAGCGGCCTGAACACCCCCCGCCCGGGCGACCGGACGGGGGGTTTTTGCTGGCCGCCCCACCAGCCCGGTATCACTCAGCCGCCATCACGGCGCCCGCCGGGCCATCGACCATCGCCACCGCTTTCGAGAGATCCACCGACAGCAGCCGCGAGACGCCGCGCTCCTGCATGGTCACGCCATAAAGCCGGTCCATGCGCGCCATGGTGAGATGGTGGTGGGTGACGACCATGAAGCGCGTGCCGGTCTCGCGCACCATGTCCTCGAGCAGGGTGCAGAACCGCTCGACATTGGCGTCGTCGAGCGGGGCATCCACCTCGTCGAGCACCGAAATGGGGGCGGGGTTGCATTTGAACACCGCGAAAATGAGCGAGAGCGCGGTGAGCGCCTGCTCGCCGCCCGAAAGCAGCGAGAGGGTGCTGAGCTTCTTGCCCGGCGGCTGGGCGTAGATTTCGAGCCCAGCCTCGAGCGGGTCATCCGACCCCACCAGCGCCAGATGCGCCTTGCCGCCCGAAAACATGCGCGCGAACAAGGCCTGGAAATGCTTGTCCACCTCGGCGAACACGGCGTTCAGCCGCTCGCGCCCCTCGCGGTTCAAATGCCCGATCGAGCCCCTGAGCTTGGCGATGGCCGAGGTGATCTCGCCACGCTCGCGCTCGATGGTGGCAATGGCCGTCTCGGCCTCGCCCACCTCGATCTCGGCGCGCAGATTGACCGGCCCCATCTCCTCGCGCTCGCGGATCAAACGCTCCCATTTGCGCCGCGCCTTGTCCTCGGTCTCGGGCGAAAGCTCGGCCGGCGGGTCGGGCAATACCGGCGCGGCGCCCAAACGCTCGAGGATGCGCTCGGCCACCGTGCCCCAGCCATGGTTGGCGGCGGTGATGTTGCCTTCCTCGCGCGCCCGGGCCTCGCGGGCGGCGCTCACGGCGCTTTCGGCGGCCCGCGCCGCGCGCGCCGCCATGTCGGCGGCGGTTTGGGCGTTTTGCAGCGCCACCGCGGCGCGCTTGTGCTCGCCTTCGATGATTTGCAGATTATCGAGCGCCGCGCGGCGCGCCACCGCGGCGGCCTCGGGCGCGGCTTCGAGCCCAGGCAGCGCGGCCTCGGCCTCGGCCAGCCGGGCGCTCAGATCGGTCAGCCGGTCGGCGGCATCGCGCCCGCGCTCGGCCCAATCCTCCCTCTCGCGCTCGAGCGCGGCCAGGCGCAGCATGCGCTGGGCATCGGCCGATTTGAGCGCCGAAAGCCGGGCCCGCGCCGCCGACTCGGCGGCCCGCGCCTGGCCAAACGCGGCGCGGGCCTGGTCCACCGCCTGGCGGGCGGCGGTGACATCGGGAATGGTCGCGGCTTTCTCGCGCACCGCGTCCAGCGCCTTGGCGGCCTCCTCGGCCTCGCGCGCGGCCTGGTCGCGCGCGGCCTCGGCGGCCTGGGCGCGGGCATGGGCGCGCTCGGCCTCCGCGCTCAGGCGGATCGCCTCGTTGCGGGCCTTGTCGAAGCGCTGCTCGGCCTGGCGGCGGGCCTCGCGGGCCTCGGCCTCGGCGGCGCGCAGGCGCTCGCGGCTATTCTGCTCGGCGGCGCGCACCTCGCGTTCGGCGGTTTCGGCCGCGGTGCGCGCCGCGCGCGCCTCGGCGGCG
>JAJXWD010000012.1 GCA_021781835.1 Pseudomonadota bacterium
TGAGCGAACCTGCAGTCATCGCGCTCTAGCTCCTAGCCATGAGGATTCAGAAAGCCTGCGTTTTCTTGCGGTTTGGTGTAGGAGAATCGCTTGACTTGGGTAGGAGCCGCTTCTAAGGAGAGCACTCTCGCGGTTCCGGAGTTCCGGGCCGGGTGGTCTGTAAAAAGTCTGGCGCGTGCGGCGCCGTGCGGAATGTTCCGTGCCTAGGCCGTGCGCTAGATATGTTGTTCCGTAAGGATGGGTTCCATACCTCCTTCGCGGCGCTTTTTTATGGAACGCCCGATCCTGTCCAAGGAACTGGGAATTTGAACACGTAGCAGGATGAGATATGCCGACCATTAACCAGTTGATCGCCAAGGGCCGTGAGCCGGCTGCCAAGCGCAACAAGGTGCCGGCCCTTGAGGGTTGCCCTCAGAAGCGTGGCGTTTGCACGCGCGTCTACACGACGACCCCGAAGAAGCCGAACTCCGCGCTTCGTAAGGTTGCCAAGGTGCGCCTGACCAACGGTTTCGAAGTCGTGAGCTATATCCCTGGCGAAGGTCATAACCTTCAGGAGCACTCGGTGGTGCTGATCCGCGGTGGCCGCGTGAAAGACCTTCCGGGCGTTCGTTACCACATTCTGCGCGGCGTGCTCGATACGCAGGGCCTGCCCAAGCGCCGCAAGCGCCGTTCGCTGTACGGCGCGAAGCGTCCGAAGTAAGGAGATCTGAGATGAGCCGTCGCCGTCGCGCCGTTAAGCGTGAGGTCCTTCCCGACGCGAAGTTCGGGGATATCGTGATCAGCCGTTTCATGAACGTGCTGATGTATGATGGCAAGAAGTCCGTCGCCGAGAGCATCGTTTACGGTGCGCTGGACGTGCTGAAGAAGCGCGGCGGTGCGAACGCGGATCCTGTCCGTCTGTTCCATGAGGCGCTGGATAACGTGAAGCCGGCGATCGAAGTGCGTTCGCGCCGCGTCGGTGGTGCGACCTACCAGGTCCCGGTTGAGGTTCGCGCCGAGCGCCGTCAGGCCTTGGCGATCCGCTGGATCATCGATGCCGCCCGCAAGCGTGGCGAGCACACGATGGAAGAGCGCCTGTCGAACGAGCTGCAGGATGCGGTGAACAACCGTGGTTCTGCCGTCAAGAAGCGTGAAGACACCCACCGCATGGCCGAAGCCAACAAGGCTTTCAGCCATTATCGTTGGTAACAGACCCTAACCAGTTTCAGCCTGCACACGGAGCAGAACTATGGCTAAAGCTAAATTTGAGCGCAATAAGCCGCACGTTAACATTGGCACCATCGGCCACGTTGACCACGGCAAGACCTCGCTGACCGCCGCCATCACCAAGGTGCTGGCCGAGACCGGTGGCGCCACCTTCACCGCCTACGACCAGATCGACAAGGCTCCCGAAGAGCGCGCCCGCGGCATCACCATCTCGACCGCCCACGTCGAATATGAGACCGCCAACCGCCACTACGCGCACGTCGACTGCCCCGGCCACGCCGACTATGTGAAGAACATGATCACCGGTGCCGCCCAGATGGACGGCGCGATCCTGGTCGTGTCCGCCGCCGACGGTCCGATGCCCCAGACCCGTGAGCACATCCTGCTTGCCCGCCAGGTCGGCGTGCCGGCCCTGGTCGTGTTCCTGAACAAGATGGACCTGGCCGACCCCGATCTGGTCGAGCTGGTCGAGATGGAAGTGCGCGAGCTGCTCTCCAACTACGGCTTCCCCGGCGATGATATCCCCATCGTCAAGGGTTCGGCCGTGTGCGCCCTCAACGACACCAACCCCGAGATCGGCCGTGAGGCTGTCCTCAAGCTGATGGCCGCGGTTGACGAGTATATTCCGCAGCCGGAGCGCGCCAAGGACAAGCCCTTCCTGATGCCGGTCGAGGACGTGTTCTCGATCTCGGGCCGCGGCACCGTGGCCACCGGCCGCGTCGAGCGCGGCGTGATCAAGGTGGGCGAGGAAGTCGAGATCGTCGGCCTCCGTCCGACCATCAAGACCACCGTCACCGGCGTGGAAATGTTCCGCAAGCTGCTCGATCAGGGCGAGGCCGGCGACAATATCGGCGCGCTGCTGCGTGGCACCAAGCGTGAAGACATCGAGCGCGGCCAGGTTCTGGCGGCCCCCGGGTCGATCACCCCGCACACCAAGTTCCAGGGCCAGGCCTACATCCTGACCAAGGAAGAAGGCGGCCGTCACACCCCGTTCTTCACCAATTATCGCCCGCAGTTCTACTTCCGTACCACGGACGTGACCGGCGTGGTGACCCTGGCTGAAGGCACCGAGATGGTGATGCCTGGCGACAACGTGACGATCGATGTCGAGCTGATCGCCCCGATCGCCATGGACGAAGGCCTGCGCTTCGCCATCCGCGAAGGTGGCCGCACCGTTGGTTCGGGCGTCGTCGCCAAGATCGAAAAGTAAGATACCGGCCCCCGTATTAGAGAAGAGCTAGTTAAGATGGATAATCAGAACATCCGTATCCGCCTGAAGGCGTATGACCATCGCGTGCTGGATAACAGCACCAAGGACATCGTCAACACGGCGAAGCGCACGGGCGCTCAGGTGCGGGGGCCGATTCCTTTGCCGACCCATATCGAACGGTTCACCGTGAACCGTTCGCCCCACGTTGATAAAAAGAGCCGCGAGCAGTTCGAGATCCGGACGCATCGCCGCTTGCTGGATATCGTTGACCCGACCCCGCAGACCGTGGACGCGCTGATGAAGCTCGACCTGGCCGCCGGCGTCGAAGTCGAAATCAAGATCTGACTTAGGTGGTATGATGCGTACCGGTGTGATCGCAAAAAAGCTGGGGATGACCCGGCTGTTCAATGAGGACGGCACGCATGTGCCGGTCACGGTGCTGCACCTCGATGAGGTGCGGGTTGTGGCGGCGCGGACGGTTGAGACCGACGGCTATTCGGCTGTGCAGCTCGGCATTGGCAAGGCCAAGGCCAAGAACGTGAGCAAGCCGCAGAAGGGGCACTTTGCCAAGGGGCAGGTGGAGCCTTCGATGAAGCTGGTCGAGTTCCGCGTGTCCGACGATGCGCTCCTCGAGCCCGGCGCCGCCATCTCGGCCGCGCATTTCTCGGTCGGCCAGTATGTCGACGTTGCCGGCGTGACCAAGGGCAAGGGCTTTGCCGGCGCCATGAAGCGCTGGAACTTCGCCGGCCTCGAAGCCTCGCACGGCGTCTCCATCTCGCACCGTTCGCACGGTTCGACCGGTAACCGTCAGGATCCCGGCCGTACCTTCAAGAACAAGAAGATGGCCGGCCATTTGGGTGGCGAGCGCGTGACCACGCTGAACCTCAAGGTCGCGGGTGTCGACGCTGAACGTAACCTCGTGCTCGTGCATGGCGCCGTGCCCGGTTCCAAGGGCGGCTATGTGCTGGTGCGCGACGCGGTGAAGAAGGCTGCCCCCGAGGGCGCCGCGTTCCCTGCCGCGCTGAAGGGCTGAAGCAATGAAGCTGGATGTTTTTAATTTTGATGCAGAGACCACGGGCAGCGCCGAGCTTCCCGATGAGATCTTCGCGGCCGCCCCGCGCGCCGACATCGTCGCCCGCGTGATCCACTGGCAGCTGGCCAAGCGCCGCGCAGGCACCCACAAGGTGAAGGGCATGGGCGAGGTTTCGGGCACCACCCGCAAGCCGTACAAGCAGAAGGGCACCGGCAATGCCCGCCAGGGCTCGCTGCGTGCGCCGCAGTTCCGCACCGGCGGCGCCGTGCATGGCCCGGTCGTGCGCGACCATGGCTATTCGCTGAACAAGAAGGTCCGCCGTCTCGGCCTGATCTCGGCGCTCTCGGCCAAGGCCGCCGCCGGCAAGCTGGTGGTGCTCGATGAGGTCAGCGACCTCTCGAAGACCAAGGACGTGGCCGCCCGGGTGAAGAAGTTCGGCTGGCGCTCGGCGCTGATCGTCGATGCCGCCGTCGCCGAGACGTTCGGCCGCGCCGCGCGCAACGTGAAGGGGCTGGATGTTCTGCCGGTGGTCGGCGCGAACGTCTATGACATCGTGCGTCACGACACGCTGGTCGTCACCAAGGCCGGCATCGAAGGGTTGAAGGAGCGCCTGGCATGAGCGGCGTGAAGATTTCCGAGGAGCGCCTGTACGAGGTCGTGCGCGCCCCTCACATCACCGAGAAGGCGACGCTTCTCTCCGAGAAGAACCAGTTCGTTTTCAAGGTGGCGGCGGATGCCACCAAGCCCGAGATCAAGGCGGCCATCGAAGGTCTGTTCAAGGTCAAGGTCAAGAGCGTGAACACGCTGGTGACCAAGGGCAAGGCCAAGCGCTTCCGCGGCCGTCCTGGGCAGCGTACGGATGTCAAGAAGGCGTTCGTGACCCTGGCCGAGGGCGAGTCCATCGATTTCACCACCGGTCTGGCGTGAGGCGCGGGCAATGGCATTGAAGCATTTTAATCCGGTCACGGCGTCGCTGCGCGGCACCGTTCTGATCGACCGTTCGGAGCTGTGGAAGGGCAAGCCCGTCAAGGGCCTGACCGAAGGCAAGTCGCACAGCGGCGGCCGCAACAATCACGGCCACATCACCTCGCGTTTCCGCGGCGGCGGACACAAGCAGTCCTACCGTCTGGTGGATTTCAAGCGCCGCAAGCTGGACATGCCGGCCGTGGTCGAGCGTCTGGAATACGACCCCAACCGCACCGCCTTCATCGCGCTGATCAAGTACGAGGATGGCGAGCTGGCCTATATCATCGCCCCGCAGCGCCTGAAGGCCGGCGATACGGTGGTGGCCGGCAACCGCGTGGACATCAAGCCCGGCAACGCCATGCCGCTGGCCGCCATTCCGGTGGGCACCATCATCCACAACATCGAGCTCAAGGTTGGCGCCGGCGCCAAGCTGGCCCGCTCGGCTGGCACCTTCGCCCAGCTGGTCGGCAAGGATCAGGGCTATGCCCAGATCAAGCTCGGCTCGGGTGAGCTGCGCATCGTGCGCGCCGAATGCTTCGCCACCGTTGGCGCGGTGTCGAACGCCGATCACTCCAACCAGCAGATCGGCAAGGCCGGTCGCGCCCGCTGGCTGGGCCGCAAGCCGCATAACCGCGGCGTGGTCATGAACCCGGTCGATCACCCGCACGGTGGTGGTGAAGGCCGTACCTCGGGTGGCCGTCATCCGGTTACGCCGTGGGGCAAGCCGACCAAGGGCTACAAGACGCGCACCAACAAGCGCACCGATTCTCTCATCATCCGCCGCGCCAAGGGCGGGAAGGGCTAATCCATGTCACGTTCAGTTTGGAAAGGTCCGTTTGTCGACGGATACCTCCTCAACAAGGCAGAGGCTTCGCGCGCGTCGGGCCGCAACGAGATCATCAAGATCTGGTCGCGCCGCTCGACCATTCTGCCGCAGTTTGTTGGCCTGACCTTCGGTGTCTATAACGGGCGCAAGTTTCTGCCCGTGCAGGTCTCCGAGAACATGGTCGGCCACAAGTTTGGTGAATTCTCGCCGACGCGCACCTTCCCTGGTCACGCGGCGGACAAGAAAGCGAAGCGGGGCTGATCATGAGCAAGCCGAAAACCGTTCGTTCGCTGGCCGATAACCAGGCCGAGGCGATCACCCGCAACATCCGCGTCAGCCCCCGCAAGCTGAATCTGGTCGCCGGGTCCATCCGCGACCTGCCGGCTTCGCGCGCCATCGCCGATCTGACCTTCTCGAAGCGCCGCATCGCCAAGGCGGTGAAGAAGACGCTCGAGAGCGCCATCGCCAATGCCGAGAACAACCACCAGCTCGATGTGGACAAGCTCTATGTCAAGCTGGCCGAGGTGGGCCGCGGCATTGTCATGCGCCGCTTCCATGCGCGCGGCCGCGGTCGTTCGGCCATGGTCGAGAAATGGTTCAGCCATCTCAAGATCGTCGTCGAGGAGCGTGAGCCGGCCGAGGCCGCCAAGCGCGATATCCGTCCGGGCTTGGGCAAGAAGTCCGAAGGCAAAGCCGGGGAGGCTGCGTAATATGGGTCACAAGATTAATCCGATCGGTCTCCGCCTCGGCATTACCCGCACCTGGGACAGCCGCTGGTACGCCGGCAAGGACTACGCCAAGCTGCTGCATGACGACCTGAAGCTGCGCGCGCATCTGCGCGGCAAGCTGAGCCAGGCCGGCGTTTCGCGCGTGGTGATCGAGCGCCCGGCCAAGAAGCCGCGCGTGACCATCTATGCCGCCCGTCCGGGCGTGGTGATCGGCAAGAAGGGCCAGGACATTGACAGCCTCCGCAAGGAGCTGTCGGCGATGGCCAAGGCCGACGTGTCGCTCAACATCATGGAAATCCGCAAGCCGGAGATCGATGCGACGCTGGTGGCCGAGAACATCGCCCAGCAGCTGGAGCGCCGCGTGGCCTTCCGCCGCGCCATGAAGCGCGCGGTGCAGTCCGCCATGCGCCTCGGCGCTCAGGGCATCAAGATCACCTGCTCGGGCCGTCTGGGCGGTGCTGAAATCGCCCGTGTGGAATGGTACCGCGAAGGCCGCGTGCCGCTGCACACGCTGCGCGCCGATGTCGATTATGGTGTTGGCACCGCCAAGACCACGTACGGCACCTGCGGCGTGAAGGTGTGGATTTTCAAGGGCGAGATCCTGCAGCAGGATCCGTTCGCGCAGGATAAGCGCGCGGCCGAGCAGGCCCCGCAGCGCTAAGGAATTGCCGCCATGATGTCACCAAAGCGTACCAAGTTCCGCAAGGCCCACAAGGGCCGCATCCACGGCAATGCCAAGGGCAACACGCAGCTGAATTTCGGCGCGTTTGGCCTCAAGGCCATGGAGCCTGAGCGTATCACCGCCCGCCAGATCGAGGCGGCCCGCCGCGCCATCACACGCTGCATGAAGCGTGCCGGGCGCGTGTGGATCCGCATCTTCCCCGACCTGCCGGTCTCGACCAAGCCCGCCGAAGTGCGTATGGGCTCGGGCAAGGGCAGCCCGGAATTCTGGGTGGCCCGCGTGCAGCCCGGCCGTATCATGTTCGAGATCGACGGCGTTGCCGAAGGGGTCGCGCGTGAGGCTCTGGCGCTGGGTGCGGCCAAGCTGCCCATCCGCACCAAGTTCGTAACCCGTATCGGAGAGGCCTGAGATGACCGCCGCAAGTGACATCCGCGCCAAGACGCCGGACGAGTTGAACAGCCTGCTCGTGGATCTGCGCAAGGAGCAGTTCAATCTGCGTTTCCAGCGCGCCACGGGGCAGCAGGAGAATACCAGCCGCGTGCGCGCCGTGCGCCGCGAGATTGCGCGCGTCAAGACCATCTTGGCCGAGCGCGCGGCCGCCGTGAAGGGTTAAGAGGATACCATGCCGAAACGTGTTCTGACCGGGCGGGTCGTGAGCGACAAGATGGACAAGACGGTCACCGTGCTTGTCGAGCGCCGCATCATGCACCCGCTGTACAAGAAATTCATCCGCCGCTCGAAGAAATACGCGGCGCATGACGAGAACAATGTCTGCGTGGAAGGTGACGTGGTGCGCATCGAAGAGTGCGCGCCCATCTCCAAGCGCAAGACCTGGGTCGTGACCGGGCGCAACGGCGCCGGGCTCGACGCCCAGCAGGCTTGAGGGGGATTGAGGCATGATTATCGTTGAGTCCAATCTCGATGTCGCCGACAACTCGGGTGCGCGCCGCGTGCAGTGCATCAAGGTGCTCGGCGGCTCCAAGCGCAAGACCGCCTCGGTCGGCGATGTGATCGTGGTGTCCGTCAAGGACGCGATCCCCCGCGGCAAGGTGAAGAAGGGCGACGTTCACCAGGCGGTGATCGTGCGCACCGCCTTCCCCGTGCGCCGCGCCGATGGTTCGGCCATCCGCTTTGACCGTAACGCCGCCGTGCTGCTGAACAAGCAGATGGAGCCGATCGGCACGCGTATTTTTGGCCCCGTGGTTCGTGAGCTGCGCGCCAAGAAGTTCATGAAGATCATCAGCCTGGCGCCGGAGGTGCTGTAACATGGCCGCTCGCATCAAGAAGGGCGACAAGGTCGTCGTGATTGCCGGCGCCTCGAAGGGCACGCGCGGCGAAGTGCTGCGCGTGATCCCCGATGAGAATCGCGCGGTGGTCGCCGGCGTTGCCGTCGCCAAGCACCACACCAAGGCCACCCGCATGGGTGATGCCGGTGGCATCATCTCGCGTGAGGCCGCCGTGGACCTCTCCAACCTGGCTCTGATCGATCCCTCGACGGACAAGGCGACCAAGGTCGCTTTCCGCGTGCTCGAAGATGGCCGCAAAGTGCGTGTCGCCCGCAAGAGCGGCACCGCCATTGACGGCTGAAGGAGGCCGCTATGAGCGAACAGAAAGTGCTGCCCCGCCTGCAGAAGCATTACCGTGAGGTAATCCGCGCGGAGCTGACCAAGGAGTTCGGCTACGCGAACCTGATGCAGGTTCCGGGGCTTGAGAAGATCGTCATCACCATGGGTGTCGGCGAAGCCGCCGGCGACCAGAAGAAGCTCGATTCGGCGGTTGCCGAACTGACGCTGATCGCCGGCCAGAAGCCGGTGAAGACGGTGGCCAAGAAGGCCATTGCCGGCTTCAAGATCCGCGCCGGCCTGCCGATCGGCGCCAAGGTGACACTGCGCCGCGACCGCATGTATGAGTTTCTGGACCGCCTGATCACCATCGCGCTGCCGCGCGTGCGTGATTTCCGCGGCATCCCGGCGAACAAGGGCTTCGACGGGCGTGGCAATTTCACGCTCGGTCTGAAGGAGCAGATCATTTTCCCCGAGATTGTCTACGACAAAGTGGACGCGATCCGTGGTATGGACATCTGCTTCGTGACCAGCGCGAAGACGGACGCCGAAGCCAAGGCTCTGCTCAAGGGGTTCAATCTGCCCTTCGCCAAGTGAGCGCGGGGTTCGACATGATTTGGAAAACGGCTGGGTTGTCCAGCAAGTTCCGGAGGGTTTGCTAAGACATGGCGAAGATTTCGAAGATCAACAACAATGCCAAGCGCGAGCGCCTGGCGGCCCGCGACGCCAATAAGCGCGCGGCGCTCAAGGCGGTGGTGATGGACCGGGAGCTCCCGGTCGAAGACCGCTTTGAAGCCAGCCTGAAGCTGGCCCAGCTGCCGCGCAACGGCGCCAAGGTTCGCGTGCGTCTGCGCTGCGAGCTGACCGGCCGCCCGCGTGGCAATTATCGTAAATTCAAGCTTTGCCGTGTTGCCTTCCGCGACCTGGCGAGCACCGGGCAGATCCCCGGCGTGGTCAAGGCCAGCTGGTAAGGGAAGGGCAAGGGTTTAAAAATGTCGATGTCCGATCCTTTGGGTGACCTGCTCACCCGCATCCGCAACGCGCAGCATGCCCGCCTGACGTCCTGCGTCGCGCCGGCCTCCAACCTGCGCGCCAATGTGCTCGAAGTGCTGAAGCGCGAAGGCTTCATCCGCAGCTATTCCCGCGAGGAGCTGCGCGCCGGTGTCGCCCAGCTGCGCATCGAGCTGAAATACAATGACGGCCAGCCGGTGATCAAAGAGATCTCGCGCGTGTCCCGTCCGGGCCGCCGCGTCTACTCCAAGATCAAGGAGCTGCCGCGTGTCTATAATGGTCTGGGTGTTTCCATCCTCTCCACGCCGCGCGGCGTGATGAGCGATGTCGAAGCCCGCGCCGCCAATGTTGGCGGCGAAGTCCTCTGCCGCGTCTTCTAAGGGGAGAACAGATATGTCACGCGTTGGCAAATATCCTGTCGAGATCCCCGCGGGCGTCACCGTCGCGGTCGCGAATGGTGTGATCACGGCCAAGGGCAAGCTGGGTGAGCTGCAGCTGCCGCTCACCGACCATGTCGAAGTCACCGCCGAGGGCAACAAGGTGTCCGTGCAGCCGCGCGGCAATGCCGCCCAGGCGCGCATGATGTGGGGCACCACCCGCGCCAACATCGCCAATATGGTGAAGGGCGTTTCGGTTGGTTACTCGAAGACGCTGGAGATCACCGGTACCGGTTACCGCGCCGCGGTGCAGGGCACCAATCTGGTGGTCAATCTCGGCTTCTCCCACGATGTGGTCTACCCGATCCCGACCGGCATCAAGGTGACCTGTGAAAAGCCCACCTCGATCAAGGTCGAGGGTGTGGACAAGCGCCAGGTTGGCCAGGTCTGCGCCGAGCTGCGCACCTGGCGTCCGCCCGAGCCGTACAAGGGCAAGGGTGTCAAGTTCGAAGGCGAGGCCATCCGCCGCAAAGAGGGTAAGAAGAAATAATGTCGAGCAATCTGGAACTGCAGGCGCGCCGCCGGGCCCGCCTTCGCTATCAGCTCCGGCAGAAGTCCGGCGGGCGTCCGCGCCTTTCGGTCTTCCGCTCCGGCAAGCATATTTATGCCCAGATCATCGACGACGCCCAGGGCTGCACCCTGGCCGCCGCCTCGACCCTGGACAAGGAGCTGAAGGCCGCGCTCCGCACCGGCGCCGACAAGGACGCCGCGACCGCGGTGGGCAAGCTGATCGCCGAGCGCTCGAAGGCCGCCGGTGTCGTCTCCGTGGTGTTCGACCGCGGTTCGTATCTCTATCATGGCCGGGTGAAAGCCCTGGCCGAGGCGGCCCGCGAGGGCGGCCTCGACTTCTAAGAGGGTATGCAACATGGCACGTGAAGCACGCGAGGGCGGCCAGGGCGGTCGTAATCGGGAGCGTGAGCGCGAGCGGGACCGCGAGCGCGAGCCGGCCGATGAGTTTGTCGACAAGCTGGTGACGATCAACCGCGTCGCCAAAGTGGTCAAGGGCGGCCGTCGTTTCGCCTTTGCCGCGCTGGTCGTGGTGGGTGACCAGAAGGGTCGGGTTGGTTACGGCGCGGGCAAGGCCCGCGAAGTGCCCGAGGCGATCCGCAAGGCCACCGAGCGCGCCAAGAAGTCGCTGATCCGCGTCCCCATGAAGGAAGGCCGGACCCTGCACCATGACGCGCGCGGCGTGTTCGGTGCCGGTGAGGTTGTCCTCCGCTCGGCGCCCGCCGGTACCGGCATCATCGCCGGTGGCCCGCTGCGCGCCGTGTTCGAGACGCTGGGCATCGCCGACGTGGTCGCCAAGTCGCTCGGCAGCCGCAACCCGCATAACATGGTGAAGGCGACGTTCGCCGCCCTTCAGGCCGCGACCAGCCCCCGCCAGGTGGCCAGCCGCCGCGGCAAGAAGGTTGCCGAGCTGTTCGGTCACGCCAAGGAGCAGCATGTGGAGGGCGCCGATGTCTGATAAGAAGATCCGCATCACGCAGGTCGCCTCTGGTTTCGGCCGCAAGCCGGGCCAGAAGGAAAATCTGGTCGGGCTCGGGCTGAACAAGATCGGCCGTTCGGTCGAGGTTGTGGCCACCCCGGACGTGCTGGGCAAGGTCAACAAGGTCAAGCACCTGCTCAAGGTCGAAGAGCTGGGCTGAAGGATTTGAACGATGAAACTCAATGAAATCCGTGACAATCCCGGCGCCCGTCTGAAGTCCAAGCGCCTGGGCCGTGGTATCGGCTCGGGCAAGGGCAAGACCTCGGGTAAGGGTGTGAAGGGTCAGAAGGCCCGTGAAGGTGTGTCGCTGAACGGCTTTGAGGGTGGCCAGCTGCCCATCTATCGCCGTCTGCCCAAGCGCGGCTTCACCAACATCAACCGCAAGGAATACGCGCCGCTCAATCTCGGCACGCTGGCCGCCGCCATCGAGGCGGGCAAGCTCAACCCCGCCGAGACCATCACCGAGGCCGCCCTGGCCGCCGCCGGTGTGGTGCGCCTCTCCAAGGTTGACGGCGTGCGCCTGCTGGCCCGCGGCGAGATCTCGCAGGCCGTGACCATCGAGGTTTCGGGCGCGTCGGCTGCCGCCGTCGCCGCCATCGAAGCCAAGGGTGGCAAGGTGACCACGCTGGTTGCCAAGGCTGACGCCGAACAGGCCTGAGCTCTTGCCGAAGCCGGTTAAGTTCCGGCACAATAGCGCTGAACAACGGCGCTTGTTCGTGGCGCACAGCACGAGCAAGCGCCGTTTTTGTTGAATGTAAGGATAGACAATGGCTTCCGCCGCAGAACAGCTGGCCGCGAACATGGATTTCGGGGCGCTTGCCAAGGCCACCGACCTCAAGAACCGTATCTGGTTTACCCTGGGCGCGCTCATCGTGTTCCGTTTAGGCACATATATCCCTGTGCCGGGGGTGGATGCCACGGTGATGGCCCACCTGATGAGCCAGAACGGCAGCGGGCTGCTTGGCATGTTCAACATGTTCACCGGCGGCGCTCTGGGGCGCATGACCATCTTCGCCCTCAACATTCTGCCCTATATCTCGGCCAGCATCATCATTCAGCTGATGTCCTCCTCCATTCCCGCCCTCGAGGCGCTGAAAAAAGAGGGCGACTCGGGCCGCCAGCGCATCACCCAATATACACGCTATCTCACCGTGTTCATCGCCGCCGTGCAGGCTTATGGCATCGCGGTCAGCCTGGAGCGGGTGAAAAGCCAGTTCGGCCCGGCGGTCACCGATCCGGGGGCGTTTTTCGTGTTCACCGCCGTGGTCACGCTGGTCGGCGGCACGGTGTTCGTCATGTGGCTGGGTGAGCAGATCACCTCGCGCGGCGTCGGCATCGGCTCCTCGCTGCTCATCTTCACCGGCATCGTCGCCAACATGCCGGTCTATATCGGCAATATGTTCGAGCTGGGCTCCACCGGCGCGCTGTCTTCCTGGTTCATCATCGTCTTTTTCGTCGCCGGTTTCGCCATTTTCGGCGTGGTGGTGTTCATGGAGCGCGCCCAGCGGCGCATTCTCATCCAGCACCCCAAGCGCCAGGTCGGGCAGAAGATCATGGGCGGCGACTCGAACTACATGCCGCTGAAAGTGAACGCGTCTGGCGTCATGCCGCCGATTTTCGCCTCCTCCCTGCTGGTCATTCCGGCCACGCTGGTGGGGTTTGCCTCGGGCGGGCCGGTCTGGCTCGAGACCATCACTCACCTGCTCTCGCGCGGCCAGCCGCTCTATCTGCTGGTGTTCGCGGGGCTCATTGTCGGGTTCTCCTTCGTGTGGGCGGCCATTGCCCTCAACCCCGATGAGACCGCCGAAAACCTCCGCAAGAGCGGCGCCTTCATCCCCGGCATCCGCCCCGGCACCAACACCGCCCGTTATTTCGACAGCGTGCTTTCCCGCCTGACCAGCCTGGCGGCCATCTATCTGGTGGTCGTCTGCCTGGTGCCCGACTTCGCGATGTCGCATTTTTCGCTGCCTTTCTATGTCGGCGGCACGACCATCCTCATCCTGGTCAACGTGACCATGGACACCATGACGCAAGTGCAGTCCCACCTGCTGGCGCATCAATACCAGGGCCTAATCCGCAAGGCTCGCGGCAAAAACCGGAAATAACGGAGGGATAATAAGTGGAACTGATATTGCTCGGCCCCCCCGGCGCTGGCAAAGGCACTCAATCGAAGCTGCTCGAGACCAAATACGGCGTCGCGCAGATTTCCACCGGCGACATGCTGCGCGCCGAGGTGAAGGCCGGCTCGGCCATCGGGCTCGAGGCCAAGGCGGTCATGGATGCCGGCCAGCTGGTGTCGGATGACATTCTCATCCGCATGATCGGCGAGCGCATCCAGCGCCCCGACTGCGCCAAGGGCTTCATCCTCGACGGTTTTCCACGCACCGTGCCCCAGGCCGAGGCGCTGGATAAGCTGCTCCACGAGACGGCGGTCGATCTCGATGCCGTCATCGAGCTGAAGGTGGACGAAGCCGCCCTGGTCGAGCGTATTTCCGGCCGTTTCACCTGCGCCCAGTGCGGCGAGGGGTATCATGACACGTTCAAGCTCCCCAAGGCGGCGGGCGTGTGCGACAAATGCGGCGGCACGGCGTTTACCCGCCGCCCCGACGACAAGGCCGAAACGGTGCATGCGCGCCTGGAAGCCTACAACGCCCAGACGGCCCCGATTCTCCCCTATTACCAGGCCAAGGGACGGCTCCACACCGTCGATGGCATGGCCGAAATGGATGAGGTCGAGCGCCAGATCGCGGCGGTGCTGCGCCAGGTTGGCGTGGTTTAAGCGGCTCTGACCCAGGAGCTATGTAATTGTCGCACGTGCTCACGAAAAATTGATCACGTGTGATTGACTCTCAACCAACGGGCGCTATAACGCGCTTTCACGGCGCCCCCCGGGAGGGGCGCCGTACGTTATTATGACCTCAGGAGAGACCTCGTGGCGCGTATTGCCGGCGTAAACATTCCCACGAATAAGCGTGTTGTGATCAGCCTTCGCTATATTTATGGCATTGGCCCTGCGAAGGCGCAGGAGATCTGCACGGCCCTCGAAATTCCCGCGGAACGCCGCGTGAACCAGCTCTCTGACGATGAGATCCTGAAGATCCGCGAGCTGATCGACCGTGACTTCCGCGTTGAGGGTGACCTCCGCCGCGAAGTGGCGATGAACATCAAGCGCCTGATGGATCTGGGCTGCTATCGCGGCCTGCGCCACCGTAAGGGCCTGCCGGTCCGTGGCCAGCGCACCCACACCAACGCCCGCACCCGCAAGGGCAAGGCCGTGGCGATCGCCGGCAAGAAGAAAGCCACCCGCTAAGAATTTCACGCGTCAAGCGTCAGACACAGGATCAAAGACATGGCGAAGCCTGCTTCCAACCGCCCCCGCAAGAAAGAGCGCAAGAACATCACCTCCGGTGTGGCGCACGTGCTTGCCAGCTTCAACAACACGATGGTCAACATCACCGACGCCCAGGGCAACACCATTGCCTGGTCGACGGCCGGCGCCCAGGGCTTCAAGGGCAGCCGTAAATCGACCCCCTACGCCGCCCAGGTGGCCGCCGAGGATGCCGGCCGCAAGGCCCGCGAGCACGGCATGGAGCAGCTCGAGATCGAGGTGAGCGGCCCCGGTTCGGGACGCGAATCGGCCCTGCGCGCCCTCCAGGCCGTCGGGTTCCAGATTTCCGCCATCCGTGACCTGACGCCCATCCCGCACAATGGCTGCCGGCCGCGCAAGCGCCGCCGCGTCTAAGTAACGGGTTTCAAGCGTTGGGGCCGGGTATTGCACCCGGCCGGAGGGTTGAATGTTGAAAGAATCGAATCCGTCATTGCAGCGCAACTGGCAGACGCTGATCAAGCCTGAGCAGCTCGACGTCGAGTTCGGG
Source organism: Pseudomonadota bacterium (assembly GCA_021781835.1). Taxonomy (GTDB): domain Bacteria; phylum Pseudomonadota; class Alphaproteobacteria; order Acetobacterales; family Acetobacteraceae; genus Acidocella. Next base: position 15,023 of record JAJXWD010000012.1, read on the forward strand.
GCCGATGCGGGGCGTTCCGCCACGCTGGTGGCCGAGCCGCTCGAGCGCGGTTTTGGCATGACGCTGGGCAACGCGCTGCGCCGCGTGCTGCTCTCGTCGCTCCAGGGGGCGGCGGTCACCGCTGCCCGGATCGACGGCGTGCTGCATGAGTTCTCCACGCTTTCGGGTGTGCGCGAGGACGTCACCGACATCGTGCTCAACATCAAGCAGCTCGCCGTGCGCATGCATGGCGAGGGCCCGAAGCGCATGGTGCTCACCGCCACCGGCCCTGGCGAGGTCAAGGCCGGCCAGATCCAGTCCGGGCATGACATCGAGATCATGAACCCCGATCTGGTGCTGTGCACGCTCGACGAGGGCGCGACGCTCGGCATCGAGTTCACCGTCGGGCTGGGCCGCGGCTACGAGGCGGCTTCCGCCAACCGCCCCGAGGATGCGCCGATCGGGCTGATCCCGGTCGATGCCATCTACTCGCCGGTCAAGCGCGTGTCCTACCGCGTCGAGCCGACTCGTGTCGGTCAGGTCACCGACTATGACAAGCTGATCCTCCAGGTCGAGACCAACGGCACCGTCTCCCCGGAAGACGCCGTGGCCCTCGCCGCGCGCATCCTGCAGGACCAGCTCTCGATGTTCATCAATTTCGAGGAACCTCAGCGCGCCCGCGCCGAGGAGCCGCGCATCGAGCTGCCCTTCAACCCGAACCTGCTGCGCAAGGTCGACGAGCTGGAACTCTCCGTGCGCTCGGCGAACTGCCTGAAGAACGACAACATCGTCTATATTGGCGATCTCGTTCAGAAGAGCGAGCAGGAAATGCTGCGCACGCCGAATTTCGGCCGCAAATCGCTCAACGAGATCAAGGAAGTGCTGACCGCGATGGGTCTGTCGCTGGGCATGACCGTGCCCGACTGGCCGCCCGAGAACATCGAAGAGCTCGCCAAGCGCTCCGACCAGCCCTTCTGATAAAGTTTGAACAGGAATTACCACCATGCGTCACGGAATTTCCGGTCGTAAACTCGGCGTCACCTCGTCCCACCGCGCGGCCATGTTCCGCAACCTCGCGGTCGCGCTGCTGAAGCACGAGCAGATCACCACCACCCTGCCCAAGGCGAAGGAACTTCGCCCGGTTGCCGAGAAGCTGATCACCCTTGGCAAGCGCGGCGGCCTGCATGCCCGCCGTCAGGCCTATAACCAGCTGCGCGATGAGACGATCGTCGCCAAGCTGTTCGACGCGCTGGCCGAGCGCTACAAGGCGCGCGCCGGCGGCTATACCCGCGTGCTCAAGGCCGGTGTCCGCTATGGCGACGCCGCCGACATGGCCGTGATCGAGCTGATGGACCGCGACCCGGCCGCCAAGGGCCAGGATTCGGGCCCGAAGGCCGAAGCCGCCGCCGAGGAGAGCGAGGCGTAAGCCTCGCCCACCGGCTGAAACAAAAAAACCAGGCTCCGGCCTGGTTTTTTTATGCCCAGGCGCGCCCTTGCGTCCGCGCGGGCACGGCCTCGCTGATAAAGTTTTTTTGCGCCGCTTTTTGTTCACAAAAAGCGGCCCGCCGGAGGCAAAAATTTTTGTTCACAAAAAGCGGCCCGCCGGAGGCAAAAAACAGGCCCCTCGCGGGGCCCGTTGCTCAAATCGGCTGATGCGCCTTATCCAAAAGCTTCGAGAAAAACCCCGGCTTTTTCGCCTTCTTCGGCTCGGCCTTCTTGGCCGCCTCCTCAGCGGCCCGGTCCTTCGCCTTCAGCCATTCATCGAGCGACTTGCCCGCCTTTTTCGCCCGCTCGGTCTCATAGGCCAGCTGGCCTTTGCTCATCTTGGAAATTTCAGTCGTCATGGGCCTCTCCGGTAACTGCCCCAACCCTATCAAGCCCGGTTGCGCTTGGCCAGCAGCAGGTGCTCCAGCAGCCCGAGCGCCGCGTAAATGGCCACGCCGGTCATGCCCAGCAGCACCAGCGCCGCGAACATGCGCGGGATTTCGAGCCGGTAGGAGGCCTCGATGATCTGCCAGGCCAGACCCGAGGCAAACCCGCCCGAGCCCGCGACAAACTCCGCCACCACCGCGCCCACCAGCGCCAGCGTCCCCGAGATCCGCAGCCCGGTCAAAAAGTCGGGCAGGGCGTAGGGCAGGGAGAGCTGAAACAAAATCTGCCAGCGCGAGGCGCCGTTCAACCTGAACAAATCCAGCAGCTCTTGCGGCGTCGCGGCCAGCCCGGCGGCGGTGTTCGAGAGAATCGGGAAAAACGCCACGATGACCGCGCAGATGACCAGACAGGCAAAAGGCTGATTGACCCAGATGATGATGAACGGCGCCAGCGCCACCACGGGCGTGACCTGAATGATCACCGCCCAGGGCTGAATGGCGGCGCGAAAGAGCGGGCTTGCGGCCATCAGCAGCGCCAGCACCAGCCCCAGCATGGCGGCCACCAGCAGCGCCGCGCCGGTAACCGCCAGGGTCGCCAGCAGGCCGGAATCAAGCACGCCATGCGCGCCAAAATAGGCGCTCACGATCGCGGCCGGGCCTGGCATCACATAAGGCGGCACATGCAGCCCCCACACGGCCGCCTGCCAGCCGCCCAGCGCCAGGGCGCCAAACCCGTAAGGCGCCAGAATTTCCACCATGCGCCTCATGTTGGCATGATCTCCCGGAAACAAGCCGTGATCCGCTCGACCAGCGCCACATATTCGCCGCTCGCGCGCCGGTGCGGGCCTTGGGGCAGGCGGGCTTGCAAATCGGCGGCCACCCGCCCGGGGCGCGGGCTCATCACCAGGATGCGGTTGGCCAGATAGGCGGCCTCATAAATCGAGTGGGTGACGAACACGATGGTCTTGCCCGTGCGCGCCCACAGCGCCAGCAAATCATCCTGGAGCTTGTGGCGGGTAAATTCGTCGAGCGCGGCGAAAGGCTCGTCCATGAGCAGCAAAATCGGTTCCGAGACCAGCGCCCGCGCGATCGAGACGCGCATCCGCATGCCGCCCGAGAGCCCCTTGGGCCGGGTGCCGGCAAACTCCGAGAGCCCGACCTGCGCCAGCGCGGCGGCGATTTTGGGCGCGGCCTCGCGGCGCGCCACATGGCGCAGTTTCAGCGGCAGATAGACATTTTCCGCCGCTGAAGCCCATGGCAGCAGCGTGGCGTCCTGAAAGACAAACCCGATCTCGCCAGGCGCCGGCGCGCCCGTGTGGCCATCCCAGGCCACGCGCCCCGCGCTTGGCGCCTCCAGCCCCGCGAGCAGGCGCAGCAAGGTGGATTTACCACAGCCCGAAGGCCCGAGCAGGGCCACGAACTCCCCCGGCGCGATCTCGGCATTCACCCCGTCCAGCGCCAGCACGCCGGTATCATAGCGCTTCGAGAGCGTTTCGAGCGCGAACATCAGGGCGCTTTCGGCGCGCCCTGATCGACGAATTGCACCGTATAAGCGGCCTTGTAATTCACGCTGGGGTCATAGAGCCCGGCCTTCACCATCTGGTCGAAAAACCCTTTCCAGCGCGCGTCCGTCATGGCGAAAATGCCCAGCGTCTTGGCGTCGCCCGAATCGACGATGCCCCGGCTCTTCAGCTGCTGGTAGCTGTATTTCATCAGCCCATCGGTCATGTCCGGGTTGGCGGCCTTGATGGCGGCAAAGGCCGGGGCGGGGTTTTTATAGAGGTAATCATACCAGCCCTGCTGGGAGGCGGCGAGAAACCGGCGCACCAGATCGGGGTTGTCCTGCACCAGCTTGGTCTGGGTGGCGACCAGGCTGGCATAGCCGTCAAACCCGGCATCGGGCAGGGCCAGCACCACGGGCCATTGGCCGGTGGCCTTGTGCACCAGATAAGGCTCGTCGGTGGCGTAGCCCTCCTGAATCGCCTGCTTGTTGGTGAAGAACGGCGTGAGGCTGAAATTATAGGGCCGCAGCTGGCTGTCCGAATAGCCGTATTTGGACTTGAGATAGAGCCACCAGGAGGCCCGCGTCGGGTCGCTGACCGCGATCGGGTCGCCCTTGAGGGCGGCGAAACTGTCATGCCCGGTGCCCGGATGGGCGATCAGCACGTCGGGGTCTTTTTGAAACCCGGCCGCCACGGCCACGCAGGGCAGGTTTTGCTGGGCGCAATTGAGCGCCAGAAAGGCGTTCGACTCGATGGCGAAATCCAGCCGCCCGGCCACCAGCATCTGGGAGTTGTTGGCCTGCGGCCCGCCTTGCACAATGGTCACATCGAGCCCGGCCTTTTGGTAGAGCCCCTCGGCCAGGGCCTCGTAATAGCCGCCATATTCGGGCTCGGCCACCCAATCAAGCCCAAAGCGCACCGGGGTCAGGGCCTGGGCCGCGGGGGCGGTGGCGGCGAGCAGGGCGAGGGCGCTGAGCATTTCCCGGACGGGACGGATCATGTGCGGAGTCTCCTGGTGGACTTGAACAAGCTGTCGCTTGTACGCAGATTGCGGGGGAACGATGTTTCAGGCACAGCCTGGCGGGCAAAACTTACCAACGGGACGCACTTAAGCCATGAGCGAGCCACGGATCAAGGCCGGACTCTGGGTTTCGGCCGCATTGCGGCTGGGCATGATCGACGGCAAGCCCGGGGTGGTGATCCACAAGGGCGACGCCGATGCCGGCGGCGTGCTGGTGTGCCTGCGCGGGCGCGCGGGCGTCATGGTGCTCTCGCAATTCCGCGATGCCGGCGGCGCGGTGGCCTGGATGCGCGGCACCGGCCCCGCCCCCGTTTCCGATGAGACGGCCGATGCCTACATCGCCCGCCAGCGCAAATACGACACCGACCTCTGGGTCATCGAGTTCGACGCCCCCGACTACCTGCCCCCCTTCGAGGGGCAGATCATCTGAGAGGCGCAAGCGGGGCGCTCAAAAACTCTGTTTCACCGCCGCCGCGAGCGCCGGATTGTCGGCGGCAAACCCCGCCGCCACGCCCGCGCGGTCGGCCATGCTCTTGTTCTGGCTGAGCTTGGCCGCCCCCTCGATGCGCTCGATGTGCAAAATCATCCCGGTAATGCCGCTCAGCAGCGCCTCCACATAGTCGGGCGGCGCGTCGCTCACCTGCCAGGGCACCGGGCGGCTGGCCTCGAAATGCGCGGTCAGCCGCTCGACGATCGCGCGCATCGCCGCCCGCTCGGTCACGATCTCGAGCGTCCCGTGCACATGTACGGCGCGGTAATTCCAGGTTGGCACCACTTTGCCGGTCTCTTTTTTGGTGGCGTAAAAGCTTGGGCTCACATAGCCCTCGGGACCGGTGAAAATGGCCACCGACGGGCAGCCCTCCCGCCCATGCGGGTTGCCCTTGGCGACATGGCCGATCAGCCGGTCGCCGCCCTCTTGCAGCATGGGCATATGGGTGGCCAGCAGCCCGCCCGCCTCGGGGCGCGAGACCAGCGTGCAAAACCCGACTTCGCCAATCAGCGCGCGGGCCTCGGTTTCATCAATGGCAAAAGCCGGGGGCACATACATGGTTCACTCTCCAAAGCGCGCGCGGTAGCTGGCATAAAGCGCCTCGGCCACCGGGCCGGGCCGGGCCTGGCCCACGGGCAGCCCGTCGAGCTTGAGCACCGGCTTCACAAAGCTGGTCGCCGAGGTGATGAAAATCTCGCGGGCCTGGCGCAGCTCGTCCTGGGCCAGGGCGCGCTCCTCAAAGCGCACATTCAGTTCGCCCAGCAGCTCCAGCAGCGCGGCGCGCGTGCAGCCGGGCAAAATATGCTGGTCGAGCGGCCGGGTCACCAGCACGCCCCCGGCGGTCACGGCCCAGACGGTGCTGGAGGCCGCCTCGCGCACCAGCCCCTGCTCATCGAGCAAAATCGCCTCAAACGCGCCGGCGCGTCTGGCGGCTTCCTTGGCCAGCACATTGGGCAGCAGGTTGGTGGATTTGATGTCGCAACGCGCCCAGCGCTCATCGGGGAGGGTGATGGCGCCGACACCCCAGGCGCCGAGATCGGCCGGGGGCAGGGGCTTGCGGCGCACCGTGATCACCAGGCTGGGCGGCACGTGCGGATGCGGAAAGGCATGGTCGCGCCGCGCCACGCCACGGGTGATCTGGATATAGATCAGCGCGGTCTGGGCGCGGTTGCGCGCCAGCAGCTCCGAGATCACGGCGCCCAGCGAGGAGGCGCGCATGGGCGCGGCAATCTCCACCTCGGCCAGCGAGCGCTCGAGCCGGGCCAAATGCAGCTTGGCGTCGATCAGCCGGCCCCGGTGGGCGAACAGCACCTCATAAATCCCGTCGCCAAACTGGTAGCCGCGGTCTTCGATATTCACAGAGGCCTGGTGCAGGGGCAGGTAGCGTCCGTTCACATAGGCAATGGCGGCCATGATTAAACCTCTATCGGGGTGATCGCGCTCACCTGCGCGAATTGGTCGGGGGGCAGATAGGCTTCGAGCACCTCGTCGGGCGGGCCGTCGGCTTTTACCATGCCACCCTCGAGCCACACCAGCCGGTTGCACCACTGCATCATGATTTCGGCGTTATGCGAGGAAAGCACGAGAATCTCCGCGCCCCGGACCACGGTTTCCAGCCGCTCGCGCGCCCGGCCGAGAAAATTGGCGTCGCCCGCCAGCAGCCATTCATCCATGAGCAGAATTTGCGGCCGCACGGCGGTGGCGAGCGCGAAGCCCAGCCGCACCACCATGCCCGAGGAATAGGTGCGCACCGGCAGGTCGAGAAACTGCCCGAGCCCCGAAAATTCCGCCACATCCTCCTGCAGGCGCCGGATCTCGGCCGCCGAGGCGCCGCCAAACAGCCCGCGCAGGCGGATATTTTCATTGCCCGTGAGGTCGGGGTTCATGCCCTGGCCGGGGTCGAGCAGCGCCGTCAGCGCGCCTTCAATGGCGATGCGCCCGCCGGTCGGCTCATAAATCCCGGCCATGGCGCGCAGCAAGGTGGTCTTGCCCGCGCCGTTGGGGCCGATCAGCCCCAGCCGATCCCCCGATTTCAGCGAAAACGACACGCCGCGCAGCGCCTCCACCACCAGCCGGTGGCGGCTATCTTGCCCGAGCCGCCCCGAGGCGGCGGCGAACACGGTCTTTTTCAGGCTCCGGCTCTCGGCATGGTAGAGTGGAAAGGTGATCGAGACATCGCTGATGGTCAGCCGGGCCATGGCGGTTACACCCAATAGGGAATGCGCCGGCGGGTGCGCGCGAACACATAAAAACTGCCCGCCGCCAGCAGCGCCGAATAAAAGAGCGCCATGGCCCAGGCATGGCCGTTCAGCCCCTGGCCCAGCAGCGGCCCGCGCATGATCTCGATCAGCGCATCGAACGGGTTCAGGCGCAATATGCCCATCTCGCCGCCCGCCAGCATCGAGGGATTCCACATGATCGGCGTGACATAAAACGCGATCTGCATGACGCTGGTGACGATGGGCGGAATATCGCGAAACCGCGCCCCCACCACGCCGAGCATCAGGCTGAGCATGAAGCCATCGGCCAGCCACAGCAAAAAGGCGGGCGCCACGCTCCACGCCGCCGGCCCCGGCGCCACCCGGTAAAGCGCGAACACCACCAAAATGACGACGAGATTATGCGCCAGCACCAGCAGGTTGCGCGCCACCACCCGCGCGGCATGCAGCGAATGGGGCATGCGCATCGAGCGGATCATGTGGTCGGCCTGGGTCAGGCAGGTCGCGCCCTCGGTGGCGATGGTGGAGATGAACGTCCACAGCATCAGCGAGATGGTGAGGAAGGGCAGATAGGCCGAGATGTTTTGGTGAAACAGCCGGGCATAGAGCAAGCCGATGGCGCCGATCATCACGGCGGTCGAGAGGGTGAGCCAGAACGGCCCGAGCAGCGAGCCCCGGTAGCGCAGCCTGATGTCGAACAGCGCCAGCGTCCAGACCAGCCGGCGCAGCCGCCAGCTCTCGGTCAGATCGCTCATCGCCTGGCCGAGCGCCGCGCCCACGCCGGTCTCGGCGGTGATGACGATTTCCGGCAGGCCGGGCAATGCTGCCCCGGTCAACTCTCTGGTGGCGCTTGGCATGTGCCTGCCGATAGACCAAGTGCCCCGGCCCCGCAACCGCGCCCGCGTGCTCAGGGTGTCGCGGTAATGTGGTAATCCGGCCCTGGGCTCACCCACACGCTCTGGCCCGGCGCCACGGCGGGGTCGGTGCCGGGATTGACCAGGGTTTTCGTGCTGCCATCGGCCTGTTTCACCATCACCTCGGTGGCGCTGGCGGGCAGGCCGGGCGCGGGCTGGCCCAGCGCGCCCATGATCTCGGCCACCGCGCCATCCTGGTCGGCGCCCACCGTGTCGGTGCGGATGGCCGCGACCACGCCGGCCTGTCCGGGCGGGGCATTGCCCCCCACCGCCACGGCGCGTGGCGCCCCGCACCCCGCCAGTGCGGTCAGCGTCGCCAAAACGGCCCATTGTCTCATGCCCAGAGTCGTGATCTGCCTCATGGGGGCCACCTAGCACCGTTTGCCCGCCCCTCAAAACCACCAACGCGGGCGGGCAAAAACCAAGGCCCGGGGCGCCGGTTTTGCTTGCCGCCAGAACTGTTGCGGTTTAAGAGGTTAGAGTGGCTTGTTACAAGCGGCCTTGAAGTTTGGCCGTGCATGGGCCCAACAAACCGGAGGCTTCACCTCGTGTCTTCCCCGTTTCGCCCCAGGGCGTTCACCCCGGTCTCCCTCGTGCCTGGGCTCAAGCTCAGGCTGGTCCTGGGCTGCGCGGGGCTGGCGTTGCTCTCGGCCTGCGCGGGGGGCGGCGGCCCGCGGGGCGAGGATACCAGCTATTATCTCGAGCACGCCCAGCACGATTACAACCCGCCCGGCCCGCCGAGCGACCCGTGGGGCCCCTATATCGCCCAGGCTTCCGCCCGGTTCGATGTGCCCCAGCCCTGGATCCGCTGGGTCATGCGCATCGAGTCCGGCGGGCACGAATATATCAACGGCCAGCTCACCGTCTCGCAGGCGGGCGCCATCGGGCTCATGCAGCTCGAGCCGGAAACCTACCAGGAAATGGCCGCCCGCTATGGCTTGGGCGACGACCCCTTCAACCCCTTTGACAACATCATGGCCGGCACCGCCTATATCCATGAAATGTATGCCATTTACGGCATGCCGGGGTTTTTGGCCGCCTATAATGCCGGGCCGGGGCGGCTCAATAAATTCGAAAACCAGGGCGAGCCCCTGCCCGATGAGACCATCGCCTATGTCGAGATGATCGCCCCCCACATCCAGGGCTATTATCCGCAAAACCGCTCCCAGGCCGATGAGCTGGCCATGAACACCGAGCCGATGGACGAGGGCGGGATTCTGCCGCCCGGCTTCGTGGCGGGCGGCCCGCCGGCGGCGTCTGGCTATGTCGAGCTGGCTGAAAACGTCCCCATCGCGCCGCCCGCGCCAAGCGCGCCGCCACCCGCGCCCTCGCCGCCTGCCCCCGCCGTCTCGCCGGTTGACCAGACGGCCCTATCCGCGCCAAGCCAATCGGTATCGCGGCTCTATACCCCCAACGCCACCCCTACCGGCGCCACCGTCACGCGTGATACCGCCGTGGCCGCCAGCGCCTTGCCGCCCCCGCCCGCCAGCGCGCCGGTGCGCATGGCCGCCTATGTGCCGCCGCCCGCCGATGTGCCCCACACCCCGGCCTTTGGCTATGTGGCCGCGCCGGGCAGCTTCAGCTACACGCCGCCCAAAAACGGCGTTGGCAATCTGGCCGCCGAGCTGGAAGCCGCCTCGTCCGGCGCGCCGCCCCCGCACCCCGTCCATCTCTACCACCCCGACGTGACCCAAACCGCCTATGTGCCGCCGCCCCCGCCGGCGGCGCCCGCGCATGAGTTGCGCTATAGCCATGGCGCCCATGGGGCCTGGGCCATCCAGGTCGGCGCGTTCGACAGTTCCGCCACCGCCCGCCAGGCGCTCGGCCATGCCGAGCTGACCGCGGTCGATCTGCTCCAGGAAGGCCACCCCACGGTGCTCACCTACCGCGCCGAGGGGCACACCCAATACCGCGCCCGCTTCATCGGCCTCGCGCACGATGACGCGGTCAGCGCCTGCTCGCGCCTGGGGGCCAAGGGCTGTTTCGTGGTGCCGCCGGGCTGAGCTACACCGCGCCGTTGGCGAGCAGGGTGGCGCGCACGGCCTCTTCTGGCACGTCGGCGTTGGTAAAGGCCTGGCCCAGCCCCTTGAGCAGCACAAAGGTCAGCCGCCCCCCGGCGGCTTTTTTGTCGAGCTTCATGTGCGCGAGCAGCGCCTCGGCCCGGTAGCCGTTGATGCGCGGGTTCAGCCCCACGGCGCTGATATGCGCGGCCACGCGGCTTACCGCCGCCTCGGGACAAAATCCCAGCCGGGCCGAGAGGTCGGTGGCCAGCACCAGCCCCGTGGCCACCGCCTCGCCATGCAGCAGCGAGCCGTCATAGCCCGCCTCCGCCTCCAGCGCATGGCCGAATGTGTGGCCCAGATTGAGCAGGGCGCGCCCGTCATTGGGCTTGGTCTCGCGCTCGTCATCGCCCACCACCGCGGCCTTGAAGGCCACCGCCTTGGCCACCGCCTCGGCCAGCAGCGCCTCATCGCCCCCGAGCAGGGCGCGGCCATTGGTCTCGCACCAGGCAAACAGCGCCGGATCGGCGATCAGCCCGCATTTCACAATCTCGGCATAGCCCGCCAGCCGCTCGCGGCGGGGCAGGGTGGCCAGCGCCGTGCTGTCGGCCAGCACCCGCACCGGCTGGTGAAAGGCGCCGATGAGGTTTTTGCCGTGCGGGCTGTTCACGCCGGTCTTGCCGCCGACGCTCGAATCCACCTGCGCCAGCAGCGTGGTGGGAATTTGCACAAAGGCGATGCCGCGCATGAAGCAGGCGGCGGTGAACCCGGCCAGATCGCCCACCACGCCCCCGCCCAGCGCCACGATGGTGGTTTTGCGGTCCACCTTGCGCTCCAGCAGGGCCTCGAGCAGCCCGTTCCACACCGCCACGCTCTTGCTGGCCTCGCCGGGCCGCACAATCAGCGTGTCATGCGCGATCCCGGCCTCATCCAGGCTATGCTGCAGCGTTGGCAGATGCAGCGGGGCCACGGTCTCATCGGTGATGATAACCACCCGCTTCTGCGCCAGCACCGGGGCAATATGCGCGCCCGCCCGCGCGATCAGGTTCGGCCCGATCAGCACCTCATAAGGGGTGTTGGCCAGCGGCACGCGCACGGTCTTGGCGGGGGCATAGGCGGCAAGCGCGGCGGCAACGGTTGCGGTGGTCACGGCGGGCGGGTCCTCTGAGCCATCGATGATCAGGTCGGCCTGGGCATAGACCGGGTTGCGCTCGGCGGAAAGCCTGGCCAAAATCTCCGCCGGATCGCCGGAATTGAGCAGCGGCCGGTGCGAGCGCCCGGCCACGCGCGCGAGCAGCAGCGGCAGCGCGCAGCGCAGCCACACCGACACACCATGCTCGCGTATGGCGGCCCGCGTCTCGGGCGCCATGAAGGCGCCGCCGCCCGTGGCCAGCACGATTTGCGGCCCCTGCAGCAGCCGCGCGATCACGCGTTTCTCGCCGGCCCGGAAATACGCCTCGCCATGCACCTTGAAAATTTCGGCGATGGTCATGCCCGCCGCCCGCTCGATCTCCTGGTCCGCGTCATGGAAAGGCAGGTTGAGCAGGGCGGCCAGACGCTTGCCGATGGCGGTCTTGCCCGCGCCCATCAGCCCGACGAGCACGATGCTGCGCCCGCCCGCCACCACGCCCGGCGCCACAGGGGTTTGATTAGTCTCTGACATGGGGCGCATATTGCACGCATGACGATGGATGCCCAGGGCGAAGCGTATCTTGAGATGCTGGTGGCCGAGCGCGGCGCGGCGCAAAGCACGCTGGCCGCCTACCGCGCCGACCTCGAAGACCTCGAAGTCCATCTGGCGCGCGCCAAAACCAGCCTGGCCAAGGCATTGCCCGCGCAGCTCACCGCCTACATGGCGGGGCTGGCGGCGCAAGGCCTGTCGGCGCGCACCCAGGCCCGCCGCCGCTCCTGCCTGCGGCAATTTTATTTGTTTTTGCTGCGCGAGGGCTACCGCCCCGACAACCCCGCCCAGGCGATCGAGAGCCCGAAGCTGCGCGCGGCCCTGCCCAAATATCTCTCCGAGGGCGAGGTCGAGGCCCTGCTCGCCGCCGCCCGCGCCACGCCCGGCCTGCCCGGCCTCAAGGCCGTGGCGGGGCTCGAAATCCTCTACGCCACCGGCCTGCGCGTGACCGAGCTGCTCACCCTGCCGGCCGCCGCGCTCTCCACCTTGGCCGATTGCCTGATGATCAAGGGCAAGGGCGGCAAGGAGCGCATCGTGCCGTTATCCGAGGCCGCCAAGCACGCCGCCGCCGCCTTGCGCGCGGCCCATGCCGATAAAAAACCCGCGCCCAAATTCCTCTTCCCCGGCCGCGCGCCGGGCACGCCCATGACGCGCCAGGGCTTCGCGCTGCTGCTCAAGCAGGTGGCGCTCACCGGCGGGCTAGACCCCGCGCGCCTCTCGCCGCATGTGCTGCGCCATTCCTTCGCCTCGCATTTGCTCGCGCACGGGGCGGATCTGCGCTCGCTGCAAAAGCTGCTCGGCCATGCCGACATCGCCACCACCCAGATCTACACCCACGTACTGGCCGAGCGGCTGCAAAAACTGGTGCAAACCCACCACCCGCTGGCCGGGGGGTAGGTTATTCCGGCGCGCTCAAACTGAGCGAGAGCGCGTGCATCCCGCCCTCGAACTCCGCCTTCAGCGCCTCATGCACGGCGCGCGAGCGCTCGACCCGCGAAAGCGGGCGCAGCGACTCGGCCACCATCGTCACCGCATAATGGGTTTCGCCGGGCTTGAGGCCCATGCGTTCACCATGGTTGGCATGGCGTCCGCTCTGGTCCTCGATCTCGAGGCGCTGGGGCGCGAACGCCGCCTCCAGCAAGGCCCTGATCCGCTCACCCCTGTCTGTCATCGTCAAAACGCCGTCCTTTCCCTCTTGCGGTCCTCATGCCGGGGCGCACATTAAGGCAATGTCCCACCCCGCCCGCAAGAGCCGCTTTTTCAGCCCAGACCCCGCCGCGCCCGAAAGCCCGTGCGAGAATCCCGGCTGCGCGCTGCCGGGTGAGTTCCGCGCCCCCCAATCGCCGCAAAATCTGCGCGCCTATCGCTGGTTCTGCCTCGACCATGTGCGCGCCTACAACGCCTCATGGGATTTCTACAAAGGCATGAGCGCGCACGAGATCGAGTCCGAGCTGCGCGAGGATAGCGGCTGGCAGCGCCCCACCTGGCCGCTCGGGCGGCTGGGCGCGCGCGCGCCCTTCGCCGAGGCCATGGAGGCCGAGCTGCGCGATTTCGCCTTCGGCCAGCGCGCCAAGCCCAGCCCCCGCGCCGATCTGCCCAAGGCGCTGCGCGAGGCGCTGGATGAGCTGGACCTCACCTGGCCGCTCACCATGGCCGCGCTCAAGGCCCGCTACAAACAGCTCGCCAAGCGCCACCACCCCGACATGAATCACGGCAATGAGCAGGGCAGCGAAAAACTCAAGCGCATCAACCTTGCCTACGCGACGCTTCGTGGCAAACTAGCGGCCGAGGCCCAGCCCGGCTGAGCCGGACGCCACACAGACAGACAGGACACCAAGACGATGAATGATGCCGCGAGCGCCGAAGACAAGCTGACCCCCACTTCGGCCATCAGCCTGCCCGACATCACCGTGAAGGCGCGCGATGTGTTCGGCATCGATTCCGACCTCGAGGTTCCCGCCTTCGCCAAGCGCACCGAGCACGTGCCTGAAATCGACCCGGCCTATAAATTCGACCGCGAGACCACGCTCGCCATCCTGGCGGGCTTCGCCTTCAACCGCCGGGTGATGATCCAGGGCTATCACGGCACCGGCAAATCCTCGCATATCGAGCAGGTGGCGGCGCGCCTCAACTGGCCGTGCATCCGCGTCAATCTCGACAGCCATATCAGCCGCATCGACCTGATCGGCAAGGATGCCATCGTGCTCAAGGAGGGCAAGCAGGTCACCGAGTTCCGCGAGGGCATCCTGCCCTGGGCGCTCCAGCACCCCTGCGCCCTGGTGTTCGATGAATATGACGCCGGCCGCCCGGATGTCATGTTCGTCATCCAGCGCGTGCTCGAAGTCGAGGGCAAGCTGACCCTGCTCGACCAGAACCGCGTCATCCGCCCGCACCCGGCCTTCCGCCTGTTCGCCACCGCCAACACGGTGGGGCTGGGCGACACCACCGGCCTCTATCACGGCACCCAGCAGATCAACCAAGGCCAGATGGACCGCTGGAACATCGTCGCCACCCTCAACTACCTGCCCCACGCGCAGGAGGTGGAGATCGTGCTCGCCAAGCTCGGCGCCACCGACGCGGCGATGAAAAAGCAGGTGCAAAGCATGGTGGCGCTGGCCGACCTCACCCGCGCCGGCTTCATCAACGGCGACATCTCCACCGTCATGTCGCCGCGCACGGTCATCACCTGGGCCGAAAATATCCGCATCTTCGGCAATGTCGGCTTCGCCTTCCGCCTCACCTTCCTCAATAAATGCGACGAGGCCGAGCGCCAGACGGTGGCCGAATATTACCAGCGCTGCTTCAACGAGGAGATCCCGACCGGCCTGCGCCAGAGCGCCTGACCATGTCGGGCAAAGCCGAAACCAGCCGGGCCGAGGAATTCAAGCGCGCCACCGCCAGCGCGCTCAAGGCCTTGGCGCATAATTACGAGGTCGAGGTGGCCTTTCAGCCCGGCCAGCCGGGGCTGAGCGCCAAGCGCGCCCGGCTGCCCGCGCCCACGCGCGCGCTGCCCCCGGCCGAAATGGCCCGCCTGCGCGCCAATGCCGATGCCATAGGGCTCCGCCTGCGCCACCATGACGACGCGCTCCACACCGCCCGCGCGCCCCACACGCGCGAGGCGCGCGAGGCCTATGACGCCATGGAGCAGGCCCGCATCGAGGTTTATGGCGCCGCCCACATGGCCGGTGTCGCCGCCAATCTGCGCGCCAAGCTGGCCGAGGATTGCGCCACCCAGGGGCTGGAGCGCATGACCGCGCGGGGCGAATTATCGCTCCCCGCCGCGCTCGGCCTGCTCACCCGCCAGCGCCTCGACCCCGCCTCCCTGCCCGAGGCCGCGCGCCATATCGTCGATCTCTGGCACCAGGCGCTCGGCCCCACGGCCGAGACCGCGCTCGATGAAATGGCCGCCGCTCAATCCGACCAGGCCGCCTTCACCCGCGCCGCGCGCAAGCTGCTCGCCGCCATGGACATGGTCGAAGGCGAGAGCGAACCCGGCGAGGACGAGGACGGCCAGCCCCAGGACCAGGGCGAGCAGACCGTGCAGCAGGATAACCGCCCCGACCAGGGCGGCGAGGCCCGCGAGCAGGAAGCCCCGCTGCTCGCCGCCCAACCCGAAATGGCCGAGGCCGAGGGCGGCGACGCCGGCGAGGAGGACGGCCAGGACATCGAGGATCCCTGGTCCGAATCGGGCGAAGCCCCGGCCGGCCCGCAGCCAAGGCGCCCGTCCGCCCCCTCCGATGACCGCTCCGCCTACCACGCCTATACCCGTCAGTTCGACGAGGAGATCGACGCCGAGGCGCTGTGCGACCCCGAGGAGCTGACCCGTCTGCGCACCCAGCTCGACCAGCAGCTCCAGCATCTGCACGCCGTGGTCGCCAAGCTGGCCAACCGCCTGCAGCGCCGCCTGCTCGCCCAGCAAACCCGCTCGTGGGAATTCGACCTCGAGGAGGGCATGCTCGATGCCGCCCGCCTCACCCGCGTCATCACCGACCCCTTCGCGGCCCTCACCTACAAGCGCGAGCTCGACACCGACTTCCGCGACACGGTGGTCACCCTGCTGATTGACAATTCCGGCTCCATGCGCGGCCGCCCCATCACCGTCGCCGCCATGTGCGGTGACATTCTGGCCCGCACGCTCGAGCGTTGCGCGGTCAAGGTCGAGGTGCTGGGCTTCACCACCAAGGCCTGGAAAGGCGGCCAAAGCCGCGAGGCCTGGGTGGGCGCGGGCAAGCCGCCCACCCCCGGCCGGCTGAACGATCTGCGCCACATCATCTATAAAGCCGCCGACACACCCTGGCGCCGGGCGCGCAAAAATCTCGGCCTGATGCTGCGCGAGGGGCTGCTCAAGGAGAATATCGACGGCGAGGCCCTGCTCTGGGCCTATAAGCGCCTGCAAGCCCGGCCCGAGCGCCGCCGCATCCTCATGGTCATCTCAGATGGCGCGCCGGTCGATGATTCCACCCTCTCGGTCAATCCCGGCAATTACCTCGAGCGCCATCTGCGCGATGTCATCAAGGACATAGAGAGCCGCCGCCTGGTCGAGCTGATCGCCATCGGCATCGGCCACGATGTCACCCGCTATTACCGCCGCGCCGTCACCATCGTCGATGCCGAGGAGCTGGGCGGCACCATGATGCGCAAACTCACCGAATTGTTCGACGAAGACGAAGCCGAAGCCTGGACCCGCCTGGCGGCGGGGCATAGCGCGGTGATCGGCTAAACCGGGCGCGGCCTCTGCGCGCCAGAGACCGCGCCCGCCAATTTGCCCTCAGCCCCAGGGGTGCTATAGCCCCCTCGAAAACGCGAACAGGCCGAGATGGACGACACCACCCAAACCTCTCCCGCGCTGCTCCCCGTGGGTCTGCGCGACATATTGCCCCCCGAGGCCGAGCTCGAAGCCCGGCTGGTCACCACCCTCATGGACCGGTTCGCGGCCCACGGGTTCGAGCGCGTCAAGCCGCCCTTGCTGGAGTTCGAGGACAGCCTGTTTTCCGGCTCCGGCGCCGCCACGCTCGAGCAGACCTTCCGCCTGCTCGACCCCGAATCCCAGCGCATGATGGGGCTGCGCGCCGACACCACCCCCCAGATCGCCCGCATCGCCGCCACCCGCCTGGCCCACGCGCCGCGCCCGCTGCGGCTCTCTTATGCCGGGCAATGCCTGCGGGTCATGGGCACCCAGCTCGAGCCCGAGCGCCAGATCGCCCAGGCCGGCATCGAGCTGATCGGCGCCGATTCCGCCGAGGCCGACGCCGAAATCATCCTCACCGGCATTGCCGGGCTGCGCGCCGTCGGGCTGAGCGGCCTCTCGGTCGATCTCACCATCCCCACCCTGGTGCCCCAGCTTTTGAGCGCGCTGCCCCCCGGCCCCCGCCACGCCGCCGCCCGCGCGCTCGACCGCAAGGACAGTGCCGTGGTGGCCGAGCTTGGCGGGCCCATCGCCGCCACCCTGCTGGCCCTGCTTGGCGCCACCGGCGAGGCGGCGCGCGTGCTGCCCGCCCTGCGGGCGCTGGCCCTGCCCGCAAAAGCCGGCGCCCACATCACCCGCCTCACCGAAACCATCGCCATCCTGCGCGCCCTGGAGCCCGAGCTGGCGCTGACCATCGACCCCGTGGAGTTCCGCGGCTACCAGTACCATACCGGCATTTCCATGACCGTGTTCGCCAAGGGCGCCCAGGCCGAGCTTGGCCGCGGCGGACGCTATTTCACCGCCGACCAGGAACCCGCCACCGGCCTCACCATCTACCCCGACACGATTTTGCGCCTCGCCCCCAAGCCCGCCTTGCGCCGGCGGCTTTACCTGCCCCACGGCAGCGCGCCCGAGGCCGCCGAGGCCCTGCGCGCCCAGGGCTTCGCCACCATCAACGGTCTGGCCCCCGTGGCCGATAACGCCGCCGAGGCCAAGCGCCTCCACTGCACCCATTTCTTCCAAGACGGCACGGCCGTCGCTCTCACCTGAGGATCAAGCTTTGACGAACGTAACCATCATCGGCGCCCAGTGGGGCGACGAAGGCAAAGGCAAGGTGGTGGACTGGCTGGCCAGCCGCGCCGACATCGTGGTGCGCTTCCAGGGCGGGCATAATGCCGGCCACACGCTGGTGGTGGGTGATCAGACCTACAAGCTCTCCCTGCTGCCGTCCGGCCTCGTGCGCGGCAAGATGGGCGTGATCGGCAACGGCGTGGTGGTCGATCCCTTCGCCCTGCTCGCCGAGATCGAGCGCGTCTCCGCCCAGGGGCTCAAGGTCAGCCCCGAAACGCTGCGCATCGCCGATAATGCCCCGCTCATCCTGCCCGTCCACGCCGCGCTCGACGCCGCGCGCGAAGCCGCCCGTGGGGCGCGCAAAATCGGCACCACCGGGCGCGGCATCGGCCCGGCCTACGAGGATAAGGTGGCCCGGCGCGCCATCCGCATCTGCGACCTCGCCGAGCCCGAAACGCTCGACGCCAAGCTCGATGAGCTGCTCCTCCACCACAACACCCTGCTGCGCGGCCTCGGCGCGCCCGAGTTCGTCAAGGCCGACCTGATGGCCCAGCTCCTCGCCCTCGCGCCCAAGCTGCTGCCTTATGCCGAGCCCGTGTGGGAGCGGCTGAACGAGGCCAAATCGCGCGGCGCCAAAATCCTGTTCGAGGGCGCCCAGGCCGTGATGCTCGATGTCGATCACGGCACCTACCCGTTCGTCACCTCGTCCAACACCGTGGCGGGCAACGCCGCCGCCGGCTCGGGCCTCGGGCCCGATGCGGTCGGGCGCGTGCTCGGCATCGCCAAGGCCTATTGCACCCGCGTCGGCTCCGGCCCGTTCCCCACCGAATTGTTCGATGAAATCGGCCAGCAGCTGGGCGAGCGCGGGCATGAATTCGGCACCGTCACCGGCCGCAAGCGCCGCTGCGGCTGGTTCGATGCCGCCATGGTCCGCCAGGCGGTCAAGGTCGGCGGCGTGCAGGGCCTGGCGCTCACCAAGCTCGACGTGCTGGACGGCCAGAAAGAGCTGAAACTCTGCGTCGGCTACGACATTAACGGCCAGCATTACAAACACCTGCCCGCCGGCGTCGCCGCCCAGGCGGCGGCCAAACCCATTTACGAGGTGCTCGAAGGCTGGAGCGACTCAACGCGTGGCGCCCGCTCCTGGGCCCAGCTGCCGGCGGCCGCCATCAAATATGTCAAGCGCATCGAGGAGCTGGTCGAAGCCCCGGTCACGCTGCTCTCCACCAGCCCCGAGCGCGACGACACGATCCTGATGCAAGACCCCTTTGCCGGCTGATCTCTACCCCGACGACCCCTGGCCAGTGCGCGCGCTCGACGCGCTGGTCAGGCTCATCGCGCGCCTCGGCCTGCCCGAGAGCTTCGTGCGGTTCGGCTTTGTCGGCGTGCAGGGCTTTTGCTGGGATACCGGCACCGTCTACGCGCTGCGCGCCCATATCAGCCTCTACATGGCGGGCGCCTGCGGCTTTTTCGTCGCCGCCACCGCCAACTGGGTGCTCAACCGCGTCTGGACCTTCCGCCACCTCGACCACGGCGCCCCCCACATCCAATGGGCCAAGTTCATCCTGGCCAACGCCGTCGGGTTCGTGGCCAATCGCGGCACGTTCTTCGCCCTCATCACGGTAAGCGCGCTGGCCTATCAACAACCCGTGCTCGGCATCCTCGCCGGCACCTGCGCCGGGCTGGTGTTCAATTACGTGCTCTCGAAGAAGTTTGTGTTTCGGTAAGAAAAGAGCGGCCTTTTTGAAAAAAGGCCGCCCCCGAAAACTTTTGAAACCTCAGGCAGAAGCCCACTCTTGCCGCTTCGGCGAGGCGAGGCGAGGCAAAGCCAAGCCGGCGTGGGGTCAGCTGCGCCCGTAAGTATCCTCAAACCGCACAATATCATCCTCGCCCAAATAAGCGCCCGACTGCACCTCGATCAGCGTGAGCGGAATCTTCCCCGGATTTTCCAGCCGGTGCACGCTCCCCAGCGGCAAATAAATGCTCTCATTTTCCTGCAGCAGCTTCTGCTCGGCGTCGCGCGTCACCAGCGCCACGCCGTTCACCACCACCCAATGCTCGGCGCGGTGAAAATGTTTTTGCAGCGAGAGCTTCTGCCCCGGCCACACCACAATGCGCTTCACCTGAAACCGCTCGCCCAGCGTCAGCCCCTCATAATATCCCCACGGGCGGTACACGCGCGGGTGCTGGTCGGCCTCGGGCCGTTTCTCCGCCTTCAGCCGCTCGACGATTTTTTTCACATTCTGCGCCTCGGCCTTGCTGGCCACCAGCACGGCGTCGGGGGTCGTCACCACAATCAGCTCCTCAACCCCCAGCAGCGCGGTCAACATGCCTTCCGAGCGCACGAAGCAGTTTTTCGTCCCCTCGAACAGCGCATCGCCCTGCGCGGCATTGCCGGCCTCGTCATGGGGGGTAAGCGCGGCCAGGGCGGTCCACGAGCCCACGTCCGACCAGCCGATATCGGCTGGCACCACCACCGCGCGGGTGGTTGGCTCGGCCACCGCGTAATCGATCGAGATATCCGGCGCGGCGGCAAACTCCGCCGCCCCCAGCCGGATGAAATCCAGATCCGTCACCGAAGCCGCCAGCGCCGCCTTGGCGGCGGCCAGCACGGCGGGGGCGTGGCGCTCCAGCTCCTCCATCACCACCCGGGCGGTGAACATGAACATGCCCGAATTCCACAAATACCCGCCCTCGGCCAGCATCGCGCGGGCGCGGGCGAGGTCGGGTTTTTCCACAAACCGCTCCAGCCGGCACACGCCCTCCAGCCCGGCCATCGGCGCGCCCTGGGCAATATAGCCATAGCCCGTCTCGGGGGCGGTCGGGTTCATGCCAAAGGTCGCCACATGGCCCGCCCGCGCGGCGGCGGCGGCGCATGCCACGGCCTCTTGCAGGGCGCCGGGCTTGGTAATGGCGGCATCGGCGGCCATGATCCACAGCACCGAATCGGGGTCGGTCTCGGCGGCCAGCAGCGCGGCTATGGCAATGGCGGGCGCCGAATTGCGCCCCACCGGCTCCAGCACAATGCGCGCCCCGCTCGTTCCCGCCTCGCGCAGCTGCTCGGCGATGACAAACCGGTGCGCCTGGCTGGCCACCACGATCGGCGGCGCGAAGCCCGGCCCGGCGGCGCGCAGCGCGGTTTCGGCCAGCATCGGCTTGGCCGAGGCCAGCGCCCAGAATTGCTTGGGAAAACTCTTGCGCGAGACCGGCCACAGCCGGGTCCCCGACCCACCCGAGAGAATGACGGGAATGATCGGCGCGGCACTGGTCATGAAATCTCTTCCATCTGGGTTTGTATGGTTCAAACCATAACCGTTGGGGTTGGCGAATGTCCAGCCGGGGGGCAAACTGCGCCCATGAGCCCAGTC
This sequence comes from Pseudomonadota bacterium, assembly GCA_021781835.1. Classification (GTDB taxonomy): domain Bacteria; phylum Pseudomonadota; class Alphaproteobacteria; order Acetobacterales; family Acetobacteraceae; genus Acidocella. The sequence goes on from JAJXWD010000012.1 coordinate 36,045, forward strand.
ACGCTTCCCCCCCGCCTGTGCGATCTCACGGCCCCCGCCTTCGCGGCCCTTCTTCCGGCCCGCCCGGTCATCTTGCTGCCGCTCGGCAGTCAGGAAGATCACGGCCCCCATTTGCCGATGGGCGACTACCTCACCGCCGAGCTGCTGGCCGCGCGCATCGCCGCCAGCGCCCAGGCCAAGGGCGTGCCCGCCCTGGCCGCGCCCGGCCTGCCCTTCGGCGTGGCCGATTATTTCGGCGCCTCGCCCGGCGGGCTGGCGCTCTCGCCCGCCACCTTCAAACCCCTGCTCACCGAGCTGCTCGAGGCCCTGCTCGCCCACGGGGTCGAGAACATCGTCATCCTCAACGCCCATGGCGGCAACGTGCCGGTCATTCACGAGGTCACGCTGGCCATCCGCCGCGCGCGCGGGCTGGCGCTGCCGTCTTTTTATCTCTGGAAGGCGGCGCGCGAGATCATGGCGGCCGAACCCGGCATCGCCCCCGCCCGCTTCGCCCACGGTGCCGAGCCGCTGGCCTCCCTCACCCTGGCGCTGCGCCCCGGCGCCACCCATGCCGGCCCCGGCGCCGCCACGCCCGCCGCCAAGCTGCTCGGGCTGGAGGTGACCAATTTCGGCGCGCTCACCTTCCAGGGTGTCACCATCGAGGCCCCGGCCGAATTCACCGAATTGTCAAAGGCCGCGCTCGAATCCGCCTGGCCCCAGGCCGATGCCGCTCTGGGGCGGCGCGTGGCCGATCAGCTCGTCGAGACCGCCGCCGCCTTCGCCGCCCATATCCACCGCCACGGCACCCGGGGCTGATGAATCTCTGGCTGCCCTGCCTGCCCTTCGCCGGCGTGCTGGCCAGCTTCGCGCTGCTGCCGGGCCTGGCGCCGCGCCTCTGGCACAGGCGCCATGGCCTGATCATCCTGGCCTGGGTGGCGCTCAATCTGGCCATGCAGGCGGCGTGGCAAGGCGCTGGCCCGGCGCTTGGCCAGTTCTGGAGCGCCAGCTTGGTCGATTTCCTGCCCTTCATCACCCTGCTGCTGGCGCTTTATGCGCTGGGCGGGGGCATTGGGGTCAAAGGCGGGCCGTGGGGCCGGCCGGGGGGCAATGCGCTGCTGCTGCTCATCGCCACGCTGCTCGCCTCCATCATGGGCACCATCGGCGCCTCGCTGCTGCTCATCCACCCGCTGCTGGCCGCCAACGGCGCGCGCCGCGAATCGCGCCATCTGGTGCTGGCCTTCATCATCCTGGCTGGCAATGCCGGCGGCGCGCTCTCGCCCTTGGGCGACCCGCCGCTGCTGGTCGGGTTTTTGCGCGGCGTGCCGTTTCTCTGGCCGCTGGCGCATCTGGCCGCCCCGCTGGCGCTGCTCACGGTTGTGGTGCTGGGCCTCACCTATGGCTATGACCGCCATCTGGCCAAATCCGAGCCGCGCCCGCGCCCGCGCCCCTTGCGCATCCGGGGCGGGCTCAACATCGCGCTGCTGGCGGGGCTGTGCGCGGCCTTGCCCCTCGAGGGGCTGTGGCCTGGCCCGGCCGTGCCGCTGCTAAGCGCCCGGATGCCGCTCAACACCCTGGTTTTCACCCTGGCCGAGGGGGCTGTCATCGTCATTTCCGCGCGCTTCACCCCCTCCGCCATCCGCGCCCAAAACCGCTTCGCCTGGGGGGCGATGCGCGAGATCGTCATGCTGTTCTTTGCCGTGTTCGTCACCTTGCCGCCGGTGTTCGCGCTGCTATCCGCGCTCAAGCCCGCGCCCGACCCGCTGGCCTGGTACTGGGCGTCGGGCATCGCCTCGGCCAGTCTCGATGCCGCGCCCACCTATCTCATTTTCTTCCAGGCCGCAGGCGGCGATGCCGCGCAGCTCACCCAGCCGCCCGCGCGCCTGCTCACCGCCCTGGCGGCGGGCGCGGTGTTTTTCGGCCCGCTCACCTATCTCGGCAACGCCCCCAACCTGATGATCCGCGAAATCGCCGCCCGGCGCGGCGTGCGCATGCCGGGCTTCATCGTCTATGCGCTGGTCATGTGCGCGCTGCTCATGCCGGTCCTGGCGGTTATCGGGCTTTGGCTGGTGTAGACATTGCGTCAATCGAACCCAAGGGTCGAACCTAGAGCGGGAAACACACCCCACTGAAATCGCTAAACTATCTCTTTCGTTCAACTTTTGACAGTCAAGAGGAATTATTTGTTTTGAAAATCGTCATTATTTTATTGGTCACAGCTTTAGCCAGCAGCGCCATCACCTATCACGTTATGAGCACCCGGCCGTCCGTGGAGGACCGCATTTCCGCGGAGCAGTTTAATCAAACCACTCATCCAATGGCACCAACACAAGGCTTCTGACAGTCGAAATGAATTAGAGCGGGATGCGTTATGACGCACCCGCTCTAGCTATATTTTAACGATCAATTTCATTGGTTTAGCTTACGTCTGTCGACTCAATCTAAACCAATATTGATCTAAGCGCCGTCTCCAAGAATGGTTCGCAAAAATTTTTTAGGGCCGCCTGCGCGGGTCGCTTGAACCGCTGGCGCGTCCCTCGCAGTTTTACAAAAAAAGTGGGGTCTTACTGAATTTGCGCTTGGCCCGGCGCATGGTACACTAACCCACGACATACAGGAACTGCACATGAACCCCAAACTGGATGCCATGCTGCGTACTGTCGATGCGGAGAAGGCAACGCTGGATGCCGCCCGCCCACTTCCGGCGAACACCATTGCCTCACTGCGCGAAAAGCTGACACTGGAGTGGACGTACCACTCGAATGCCATCGAGGGCAATACACTCACTCTGCGCGAAACCAAGGTGGTGCTCGAAGGCATCACCGTTGGCGGGAAGACCTTGCGCGAGCACTTTGAAGCGACCAACCACCGTGATGCGATTCTGTACGTTGAAGAGATCGTGGCCAAGCAGGAATCTCTGAGTGAATGGCAGATCAAGAACATTCACAACCTGGTTCTGAAGGGTATCAACAGCGAAGAGGCCGGGCGCTATCGGCACGAAAACGTGGCCATCGCCGGAGCGAGCACGACCCCACCGGATTTTTTGCACCTGGGCGAGGAAATGCAGCAGCTTATCGCTTGGTATGAGACAGCTGGCGACACGCACCCCGTGGAGCGTGCGGCTGAACTCCATACGCGCTTCGTGAAAATCCATCCCTTCGTTGACGGTAACGGCCGCTCCGGGCGACTGTTGCTGAACTTTGAATTGATGAAGGCTGGATACCCGCCCGCCGTGATCCGCAAGGAAGATCGTGTCGCGTACTACGACGCTTTGGATGAGGCGTGTGTGAGCGGCGTTTACGATGGCATCACGAGGTTGGTGGCGGAAGCTGTTCAGCGGTCGCTGGAAACCTATCTGGAATTACTGCCCCCTGCTCCAAAACCCAAACCGGAGACGACGCCTCCATAATCCGGCCCACGGTTCATCCCGGCGGTATCGCTCCCGGGCGGTTTCAGTCCAAGTCATCGTGCTTCCGGCAGTTGCCGCAAACCAACAGAAACACACCCCACTAAATCCGCCTCTAACGGAGGCGCTTTTGTAAAGCCGAGCGTCCCTATTCCCGGCACAGCGCCATGAACCGCGCGGCGGCCGCCATGTCGGCGCCAAGCACGGCGCGCCGCTTGGCCGCCTCCTCGTCCTGGCCCCATTGGCGCTCCTGCCACAGCTCATCGAGCATCGCCAGTTCGCAGGCCCGCTCGGGGGCGAGCCGCCCGGCCTCGAGCGCCAAAGCCAGCACCAGCGAGCCGGTGGCGGGCACAATCACCCCGAGTCCGGCGATCACCTCATCGCTGAACCCGTCCAAAATCGCCTCAAACCGCCCGCGCGCCTCGGGCGGCTGGTCGATCGGCGTCAGCCCCGCCGTTACCGCCAGCCCAATTCCATGGGTGCGCGCCAGCCAGGTCAGCCACACGCCCCATTTTTCCTCCTCCAGCGCCACCAGTTCGGGCGGCGCCTCGGCGCGGTAGCACAGCAGATCATTCATGCCATAAGCCGCCAACTGGCCGATGATGGTCTCCCGGTGCGCGCCCACCCGCTCTTGGGCGGTGCTGGTCAGCTGGGTCAGCGGCAGGTCTCCGGGGGTAAAATTCTGGCCCGCCGCGCCCCATTCGGCGGCAATGCCCGCCGCCAGCGCCGCGTGTTCCACCCGCAGCGCGGCGCCCGAGGGCAGCTTCACCGGCCGCCCATCCAGCGCCACGCCAAACCGCCCGCCTTCGGCCACCACCTGGGCCTCCCGCCAGAAGCGCTTCATGTCATTGCCCCAGCAGCGAGTTGAGGTTGGCGGGCCCGGCGCCATGCGCGGCCGGGGAGGCGCCGGCCTGGCCCGGCTGGGCGGCGGGCGCCAAGGCGCTCACCGGCTCGGGCGCGGGGCCCGAGGCGCCCATGCGCGCCATGGCCAACGTCGCCGGGCAGTCATCGCCCGTGCCCGTGGGCAGCACGGCCTGGGGCAGAGGCGCCGCTTGCGGGCCGGTTTGCGCCAGGGGCGAGGGCAGGGGCGTCTCGCTGATGCCGCTCTCCTGACTGGGCGGCGCCTGCTCGGCCAAAACCGGCGCCCGGAAGCTGCCGGTCAGCGTCACCACGGCGGGGCCATTTGGTGGCGTGCCAGCCGCGCGCGGCTGGGGCGAGAGGGCGAGGTTGAGCGTCTCGGCCCCCAAATTCGCTCCGCCGCCGGCCAGAATGGTCACCGGCCCGGAATCGAAATCAAAGCCCGAGAGGGTGGCCACGCCATTGGCGGCGTCAACCCTGAGCGCCGCGCAGCGCACCGGCACGGGGCCAGGCGCGGTAATCTGGGTCTGGTAGCCAAGCCCGGCCTTGTCCAGCACGGCGCCAAACAGCTGCTTCACCAGCCCGCCATCCACCGTCGCGTTCACCCCGGCCAGGCCCACCTGCGCGGCCAGCGCGGCGGCCAGCTGGTGGGGTGTGTCGCCCTGGCTGCTGGCTTTCACCTGCACGGCCAAAATGCCCTGGGCGTTGTCGGCATCCAGATGCAGGCTGGCCAGCAGCGGCGCCAGCGACAGGGCAGGGGCATTCACCACCAGCGCCAGCTTGGCCGGATCCGTGCGCACATCCAGGCTGGCGGCGGCGCTCACGGCGCCGCCCGGCAGCTGGCCGGTAAAGGGGCTGAGCGCCACAATGCCGCCCGCCGCGTTCACCTGCGCCTGCAGGGCGGTGAAGGCCTGGTGGCCCAGGCTCATCTGGTCGGCCGAAAGCTGGAGCTGCAAATTCAGCCCCTTCGCCCAGCCGAAATCAAGCGGCGTATCGGAAATCAGCCCTGCCGGCGCGGCGGCGGGCGTGGCTGGCGTGGGCGCGGCATTGCCCGGCGCCGCGGGCTGGGCGCTTGGCCAGGCGGCCAGCAGCTTGTCCAGATCCAGGCTGACAAAGTTCAGCGCCATTTGTTTCGGCTGGTTCTGGCCGTAGGGCAGGGTGGCATCGCCGCCAAACCCGGCGCCGTCCATGGTGCCGGTCAGGTTGTCGATGCCGATGCCCTGATAAAGCCCATTGCCGCCGGGGTCGGTAATGGTGGTTTGCAGTACGATGTTCTTCCATCCCGGCAGTGCCGCCCCGGCCAGCCCCGAGAGCGCCGAGAGATCGGGCACCGCCGCGTTCACCGCCAGCGCCGCGCCCGAAAGCGTTTCCGGCGTGGCGATGGCCCCCGCCACCGTCACCTTGGCGCTGCCCGCCTGGGCAACCAGATTGACCGGAAAATTCCCCGCGCCCGCGTCATATCCCGCCGGCATCCAGCCCGCCGGCAGCAGCGCGCCGGGCGCGCCCAGCGTTGCCTGCACGGAGAGCGGCGCCCCCGCCATGCTGCCCGCCAGCGCGATGTTGAGCGGCGCGTCCAGCCCGGCCAGGGTCACGCTGGCGCGGCTCAGCGCCAGCCCCGGGCGCAGCGCCGAGAGGTCGGACGCCCCGGCGCTGAAGGCCAGCCCGTCGATGGCGGGCATTGGGCTGCCCTGGTCGCGCAGCACGGTGTCGAGCGTCAGGTCATGCAGCGCCGGCAGGCCGGGGGCCAGGCTTTCCAGCGCCGGCACGTTGGCGGTCAGCCGCAAATCATACCCCGCGGCCTCGCGCGGCTGGTCCATATGGCCGCTCAGCGTGGCGCTGGCGGTGCCCAGGGCGAATTGCAGCCTCACTGGCCACGGCCCGGTGCCGATGCCCGAAAGCCGCGCCACCGGCCCCAGCTCCCCCGAGACGGTAAAAGGCAAGTCGCCCAGCCTGGCGGCGGCGGTCAGGGAGAGCGGCGCGGTAAAGCTGTCGGCCTGGCCGGTCAGGCTGGTCAGGGCCAGCACCAGCTTGCGGCCGCCGCCGGTCATGAGCGTCACATCGCCGCCCTGCACGCTCACCGCCTCCAGCGCCACGGCATAATGGCCGAGCGCGTCCGGGGTCTGGGCGCCGGGCGGCGGGGTCAGGTTCCAGTCTCCCACCCCCGCGCCGTCGCGCTCGAGCACCAGATGCGGGGTCACGAGGTTGAGGTCGAGAATATCCACCCGCCGCTCAAACAGCGGCAACAGCGCGATCTTGGCGCTCACCTTGTCGAGCGTCAGCAGCGCCGGATCGGGGAAGCCCGCGGGGTTGCTCAGGCTCACCCCGTCGGCCTCGAGCGTGGGGGTGAGCGAGAGCAGCGACCAGCGCAGCGGCCCGGTAAAGCTCAGCTGCCGGCCGGTGGCCTGTTCAGCGGCCTGGGCGAGCGCCGGGCCGAACCGCGCCGGGTCGAGCCGGGTGAGCGCATAGCTCACCACCGCGATGGGCGCGCCCACCACCACCAGGGCCAGCCCCGTCCACAGCAGCCTCCCGTGGGATTTGCGCGGTTTGCGGGCGGCGCGGCGGGGCGCGCGCGGGGCGTGCAGCTCGAAATCGTCACTCATCGCGCCCCGATTAGTCGGTTTTTCGTGGTTTTGCGAGTGCCGCGCTTGTGAACTCTTGAAACTCGCGCTAGACGGCGCGGCTTGAAGTGCACGGCGGTGCTTGGCGGGCGTGGTGAAACTGGTAGACACGCCAGATTTAGGTTCTGGTGGCGCAAGTCATGGGGGTTCAAGTCCCTCCGCCCGCACCAGTTGGTTTGGATTTATAAATAGAAGGTTTTTTGGGTGATGCAGGTTACCGAGACGCTGAACGAAGGCTTGAAGCGCGGCTTTACGGTCGTGGTTCCCGAACCCGAGCTGGCCGCCAAGCGTGAGAAGCGTTTGGCCGAGATCGCCAAGACGGTGCAGATTCCGGGCTTCCGTCCCGGCAAGGTGCCGCTCTCGATGGTCCGCAAGCGTTACGGCGAGGCGGTGAGCGCCGAGATCACCGAGGCGGTGATCAACGAGACCTCCAGCCAGCTGATGAGCGAGCGCAACCTGCGCCCGGCCGTGCAACCCAAATTCGAGCTGACCAGCACGGGCAGCGGCGCCGAGCTGGAATACAAGCTCGAGATGGAAGTGCTCCCCGAGGTTGCCCTCCCCGACCTGTCCGGCGTCACGCTCGACAAGCCTGTGGCCCAGGTGCCCGAGAGCGCCATCGAGGACAGCCTCAAGAACATCGCCCAGTCGCGCCAGAGCTTCGATGCCGTCGAGGAGCCCCGCCCCGCCGCCGCCGGTGAGCGCCTGACCGTCGATTTCATCGGCCGCATCGGCGGCGAGGCGTTCGAGGGCGGCACCGCCAACGATGTCAACGTCGTCGTCAACGGCCCTGGCTTCATCCCCGGCTTCGCCGAGCAGCTCGAAGGCGCCCAGCCCGGCGAGACCCGCACCATCCAGGTGACCTTCCCCGCCGATTACGGCGCCAAGGATCTGGCCGGCAAGGATGCCGAATTCGAGATCACCGTGAAGGCCCTGGCCGTGCCCGCCACCCCTGAGATCGACGACGAGCTGGCCAAGCAGGCCGGCGCCGAGTCGCTCGAGGATCTGCGCAAGAAGATCGCCGAGAATATCGGCCGCCAATATGAGCAGCAGACCCGCCTGAAGCTCAAGCGCGCCTTGCTCGACGTGCTGGCCGAGCGCGCCGATTTCGAGGCGCCGGTGTCGCTGGTCGATGCCGAGTTCGGCGCCATCTGGCAGCAGGTCGAGGCCGAGAAGGCCGCCGGCAACACCGACCCCGAGGATGCCGAGAAGGACGAAGACACGCTGCGCGCCGAGTACAAGGCCATCGCCGACCGCCGCGTGCGCCTGGGCCTGCTGGTCGCCGAAATCGGCCGCGCCGCCAATGTCGCGGTCAACGACCAGGAGCTCCAGCGCGCCATGATCAACGAGGCCCTGCGCTATGGCCCGCAGGCCATGCAGGTCGTCGAGTTCTTCCGCAAGAATCCGGACCAGATGGAGCGTTTCCGCGGCCCGATCTTCGAGGACAAGGTGATCGACCACCTGCTCGGCCAGATCAACCAGACCGAGGTCACCGTGACCCCGGAAGAGCTGGAAGCTGATCCCGAGTAATCGGTTAAAACCGCGTAAAAGTTTTTCGGGTGCCGCCTTTTTTCAAAAAAGGCGGCATTCTTTTTTTTCGGGCTTTTCCTCCAGGGCTCAAAAATACTTCCCCGAGACCGCCCGCGCGCACTAGACGTTCGCGCCCGATCCACTAACTTGGACGTGACGCGCAGGCCCGAGCCGCGCCGCGGCCACTCAAGCGGCGCGGCCCCCGGCATCCCCGGCGCGGTTGTGTTGATGTGAGAGGAACCAGCCCCATGCGGGACCGTGACCCGATTGAGATTTACAACAACAACCTCGTGCCCATGGTCATCGAACAGACCGCGCGCGGCGAGCGTTCGTTCGATATTTATTCCCGCCTGCTCAAAGAGCGCATCATCTTCCTCACCGGCCAGGTCTATGATGGCGTGGCCTCGCTCATCTGCGCCCAGCTTTTGTTCCTGGAAAGCGAGAATCCCAACAAGGAAATCTCCTTCTACATCAACAGCCCCGGCGGCGTGGTCTCGTCGGGCTTGGCCATCTACGACACCATGCAATATATCCGCGCGCCGGTGAGCACGGTCTGTCTCGGCATGGCCGCCTCCATGGGCAGCCTGCTGCTGTGCGCGGGCGAGAAGGGCAAGCGCTTCGCCCTGCCCAACGCGCGCGTCATGGTCCACCAGCCGTCCGGCGGCGCCCAGGGCCAGGCGACGGACATCGAGATCCAGGCGCGTGAGATCCTCACCCTGCGCAAGCGCCTCAACCAGATCTATGTCGATCACACCGGCCAGCCGGTCGAGGCGATCGAGGCCAAGCTCGAGCGCGATTCGTACATGTCGGCCGAGGAAGCCAAGGAGTTCGGCATCGTCGATGAGGTGGTGAAGAAACAGCCCACCCCCTCATCCGACACGGCCGAATCGCCCGTCTCGCCCTGAAATCGGCCGCTAGAGCCATCAAATCCGGGCCGAATCAGCACGCCGGCCCGGATTTTTACGTCTCTGTGACATAGATTTCATCTCCTCTCCCCCTGGCCCCGGCGCTTCGGCGTTCCAAAATCCCTTATCAATCAGCTGTTTGGATGAAAATCTCCAGACGCTTGTAAGGGTTGGGTTCGAGGGCTAGAGTTTTTTCTCTGTTTTTAGTGCTGTGGAGTGGTTCATGAGCAGCAAATCGAGCGACACAAAGAACACGCTATATTGTTCTTTCTGCGGCAAGTCGCAGCACGAGGTCCGTAAGCTGATCGCCGGCCCGACGGTGTTCATCTGCGACGAGTGCGTGGAGCTCTGCATGGATATCATCCGCGAGGAGCACAAGACCCATCTTGTGAAATCGCGCGATGGCGTGCCGACCCCGCGTGAGATCTGCAAGGTTCTCGATGATTATGTCATCGGCCAGAGCCACGCCAAGCGCGTGCTCGCGGTCGCGGTGCATAATCATTACAAGCGCCTCTCGCACGCGACCAAGAACAACGACGTCGAGATCGCCAAATCCAACATCATGCTCGTCGGCCCCACCGGCTCGGGCAAGACGCTGCTGGCCCAGACCCTGGCCCGCATCCTCGATGTGCCCTTCACCATGGCCGATGCGACAACCCTGACCGAAGCCGGCTATGTGGGCGAGGATGTCGAAAACATCATCCTCAAGCTGCTCCAGGCCGCCGATTACAATGTCGAGCGCGCCCAGCGCGGCATCGTCTATATCGACGAGGTCGACAAGATCAGCCGCAAATCGGACAACCCCTCCATCACCCGCGATGTCTCCGGCGAGGGTGTGCAGCAGGCGCTGCTCAAGATCATGGAAGGCACGGTGGCCTCCGTGCCGCCCCAGGGCGGCCGCAAGCACCCGCAGCAGGAATTTCTGCAGGTCGATACCACCAACATCCTGTTCATCTGCGGCGGCGCCTTCGCCGGGCTCGAGAAGATCATCTCCGGCCGCGGCAAGGGGTCGGGCATCGGCTTCGGCGCCGAGGTCCGCTCCCCCGATGAGCGCCGCACCGGCGCGATTTTGCGCGATGTCGAGCCCGAGGATCTGCTGAAATTCGGCCTGATCCCCGAGTTCATCGGCCGTCTGCCCGTGGTCGCCACGCTTGACGATCTCGACGAGGCCGCGCTGATCGAGATCCTCACCCGGCCGAAAAACGCCCTGGTCAAGCAATATGGCCGGCTGTTCGAGATGGAGGGCGTCAAGCTCACCTTCACCGAGGAGGCGCTCAAAATCGTCGCCGGCCGCGCCATCAAGCGCCGGACCGGCGCGCGTGGCCTGCGCTCGATCATGGAGGGCATCCTGCTCGGCACCATGTTCGACCTGCCGGGGCTCGATGGCGTCGCCGAAGTGGTCATCAGCGGTGAAGTCGCCGAAGGCCGCGCCGATCCGCTTTATATGTATGCCGAAAAACGTGCGGAGACGGCCTCTTAATTTTGGCCGTCCGTCCTGGGGCGCTCCTTGTGGGGCGCTCCGCCGCACCCGATATGTCTGACGTGGCCGCCAGGGCGGCACCGCCATCCGTGCCCAGTTGGGGCGGCTGGCGCGGATTGAAAGGGTAATTTATGTCTGACGAGAACGCACCCCTGCCGCCTGAGAGCATGGCCGTCCTGCCGCTGCGCGACATCGTGGTCTTCCCGCATATGATCGTGCCGCTCTTCGTGGGGCGCGAGAAATCCGTGCGCGCGCTGGAAAGCGTGATGCGCGAAGACAAGCAGATCCTGCTCGTTGCCCAGAAAAACGCCGCCCAGGACGATCCAGCGGTCGATGACATTTATGGCATCGGCACGGTCTCGACCATTTTGCAGCTCCTCAAGCTCCCCGATGGCACGGTGAAAGTGCTGGTCGAGGGGCTGAAGCGCGCGCGTATCACCGGCTTCAAATCCACCGAGGATTATTTCGAGGCCTTCGCCGAGCCGGTCGAGGACCGCCTGGACGACACCAAGGAGGTCGAGGCCCTGGCCCGCACCGTGGTCGCCCAGTTCGAGCAATATATCAAGCTCAACAAGAAAATCGCCCCCGAGGTGCTGGTCTCCGTCAACCAGATCGAGAGCGCGTCCAAACTGGCCGACACGGTGGCCTCCCATCTCGGCCTCAAAATCTCCGAGCGCCAGGAGCTGCTCGAGCTTGACTCGACCGCCCAGCGTCTCGAGCGCGTCTTCAACCACATGGAAGCCGAAATCGGCGTGCTGCAGGTCGAGAAAAAGATCCGCAACCGCGTCAAGCGCCAGATGGAGAAGACCCAGCGCGAATATTACCTGAACGAGCAGCTCAAGGCGATCCAGAAGGAGCTGGGCGAATCGGAAGACGGCAAGGACGAAATCGCCGAGCTCGAGGAGAAGATCAAGGAGACCAAGCTCTCCAAGGAAGCCCGCGAAAAGGCGCTGGCCGAGGTCAAGAAGCTCCGCTCTATGAGCCCGATGAGCGCGGAAGCGACCGTCGTGCGCAATTACCTCGACTGGGTGGTGGGAATCCCCTGGAAGAAGAAGAGCAAGATCAAGAACGACGTGATCGAGGCCGAGAAGATCCTCGACACCGACCATTTCGGCCTGGAGAAAATCAAGGAGCGCATCGTCGAGTATCTGGCGGTGCAGGCGCGCGCGCCCAAGGTGCGCGGTCCCATCCTCTGTTTGGTCGGCCCGCCCGGTGTCGGCAAAACCTCGCTCGGCAAATCCATCGCCAAGGCCACGGGGCGCAATTTCGTGCGTATGAGCCTGGGCGGCGTGCGCGATGAGAGCGAGATACGCGGCCACCGCCGCACCTATATCGGCTCCATGCCTGGCAAGATCATCCAGGGCATGAAGAAGGCCAAAACCAGCAACCCGCTGTTTTTGCTCGATGAAATCGACAAGCTCGGCGCCGATTGGCGCGGCGACCCGGCCAGCGCCCTGCTCGAGGTGCTCGACCCCGAACAGAACGCGACCTTCAACGACCATTACCTCGAAGTCGATTACGACCTCTCGGACGTGATGTTCGTGACCACCGCCAACAGCCTGCGCATGCCCCAGCCGCTCCTCGACCGCATGGAGATCATCCGCATCCCCGGCTACACCGAGGATGAAAAGGTCGAAATCGCCAAGCGCCATCTGGTGCCCAAGCAGACCCACGCCCACGGGCTCAAACCCAGCGAGTGGTCGATCTCCGACGATGCCCTGCTCGAGACGGTGCGCACCTACACCCGCGAGGCGGGCGTGCGTAACCTGGAGCGCGAAATCGCCACGCTGGCGCGCAAGGCGGTCAAGGAGATCGTCACCGCCAAGTCGAAGAAAGTTGCGATCACCCGCAAGAACCTGGAGAAATTCCTCGGCGTGCCCAAGTTCCGCTATGGCGAGACCGAGGCCGAGGACATGGTCGGCGTGGTCACGGGTCTGGCCTGGACGGAAGTGGGCGGCGAGATCCTCACCATCGAATCGGTGCTGCTGCCCGGCAAGGGCGCGATTCGCCAAACCGGCAAATTGGGCGATGTGATGCAGGAAAGCGTGCAGGCGGCGCACTCCTATATCCGCGCGCGCTCCACCCAGTTCGGCGTCAAGCCCCCCTTCTTCGATAAGCACGACATCCATGTCCACGTCCCCGAAGGTGCCACGCCCAAGGACGGCCCCTCGGCCGGCATCGCCATGGCGACCTCGATCGTCTCGGCCATCACCGGCATTCCCATCCGCAAGGATGTCGCCATGACCGGCGAGATCACGCTCAGGGGCCGCGTGCTGCCCATTGGCGGGCTGAAGGAGAAGCTGCTGGCCGCGCTCCGGGCCGGCATCACCACGGTGTTCATCCCCAAGGATAACGAGAAGGACCTCACCGAGATTCCGGCCAACGTGAAAAAAGGCCTCACCATCATCCCCGTCAGCCATGTTGACGAGGTGATCGCCAAGGCCCTCACCCGCGCGCCCGAGCCCATCTCGTGGGACGAATCGGCCGAGACCCTGGCCAAACCCCCGGCCGCCGAGCCGCTGGTGCCGCCGCTCGCGCATTAAAATCCGCTAACCCTGGCGGCACTGGCCCGCACGGGGCGCAAAAGCGCGGAAAACTTGAGGTCTAGCAGGGGAAAAACCCCTGTCTGGGCCTCAACTGCGTTTGCGTCTCCCTTTCATCTTGGCTACAACCGCGCGCCAGTCACCTCCACGCCGCCCTGATGGCGCCGTGGGTTTTTAAACCTGAGACAGGGAGTTCACCCGTGAACAAAAACGATCTGATCGCCGTTGTGGCCGAGGAAACCGAGATTTCCAAAGCCAAGGCCACCGAAGTGGTCGATGCCGTGTTTTCGGCGATCGAGGGCGCGCTGAAGAAGACCGAGGAAGTCCGCCTCGTCGGCTTCGGCACCTTCGCCACCTCCAAGCGCGAGGCCTCCAAGGGCCGCAATCCCCGCACGGGCGAGGAAATCGAGATCCCGGCCTCGACCTCGGTGCGCTTCAAGCCCGGCAAGGGCCTCAAGGACGCGGTGAACTGATTTCCCCGCCCTCGATCGAGAGGGCGGGTGAGGGCGGTTAGCTCAGCGGTAGAGCGTCTCGTTTACACCGAGAGGGCCGGCGGTTCGAATCCGTCACTGCCCATTCATCCGGCGCCGGGGGAGCAATCCTCCGGCGTTTGTTTTTTTGCCGCTCCGCGGCATTTTATTTTTCGGCTGATTTTTCAAGCTTTTGCTGTGGTTTTCCAATACGCATGCGGATCATGCTGGTTTCTGGGATGAAAAACGGCGTTACCGTGCTGTCACGCGCTTGACGCTGGCCCAAAGCACCATTAAACGCCCGCTCACTGCTTCGCGGGTGTAGCTCAGTCGGTTAGAGCGCCGGCCTGTCACGCCGGAGGTCGCGGGTTCGAGCCCCGTCACTCGCGCCAGTATCTTGCTCCTGTTGTTCCGCACAAAGTGCGTCATTTTGGCGATGTCTTGACCAAGACTCGCGGCGGTGCGACACGGCAAGAGCATGCTGGCGGACCTGTCTGCCTGTGTGCGTGTTGAATAAGTCTTATGTCAAGTCATAACCGGGTCTGCAACACCACAGCCCGGACGCCACGACGAAGGAGACGAGCAAGTGCAACCTGCCCTTTCGCAGTACTTCCCGATCCTCATATTCGTGGCCTTGGGCGCCGTGATGGGCTTGGCCTTCGTATTTGGCTCCAAGCTCGCCGCCCATCAAAAACCCTACCCCGAGAAGACCGCCGCCTATGAGTGCGGTTTCGAAGCCTTCGGCGATGCCCGCCGCCGCTTCGACGTGCGCTTCTACCTGGTCGCCATTCTATTCATCATCTTTGATGTCGAGGTCGCCTTCCTGTTTCCCTGGGCGGTCAGCCTCTCGCGCATCGGCCTCACCGGCTTTTTCTCCATGCTGGCCTTCCTGGGCGTGCTCACGGTCGGCTTCATATATGAGTGGAAAAAAGGCGCATTGGATTGGGAGTAAGCCCTATGAGCGTGTCCGCAGACACCCAACTTGCCTGGAACAAAGACCATCTGCCCCCGGGCGCTGAGCAGGATGCGGTGCTCGAGGGCATCTCCGGCGAGCTGGCCGGCAAGGGCTTCATCGTCGCCAATCTCGATAAGGTGGTGAACTGGGCGCGCACCGGCTCTTTGTGGCCGATGACCTTCGGCCTGGCCTGCTGCGCGGTCGAGATGATCCACGCCTACATGCCGCGCTACGACCTCGACCGCTTCGGCATCATCCCGCGCGCCTCGCCAAGGCAGTCGGACGTGATGATCGTTGCCGGCACGCTGACCAACAAAATGGCGCCGGCCATGCGCAAGGTGTACGACCAGATGCCCGAGCCCCGCTGGGTCATCTCCATGGGCTCGTGCGCCAATGGCGGCGGTTATTACCATTATTCCTACTCCGTCGTGCGTGGCTGCGACCGCATCGTGCCGGTCGATGTCTACGTGCCCGGCTGCCCGCCCACCGCCGAGGCCCTGGTCTACGGCATCATGCAGCTGCAAAAGAAAATCCGCCGCACAGGAACCATTTTGCGTGACTGACGAAAACCCTGCCCCCGAAGCGGCGCCCGAGCCGGTGATCGACCCTTACGTGGCCGCCTTGAGCGCCCTGCCCGGGGTCAAGTCTGTTTCCCGCCCGCTGGGCGAATGGGTGATCGAGGCCGAGCGTTCCGCCTCGCCCGCCCTGTTTTTCACGCTGCGCGACCAGTTCGCCTTCGAGCAGGTCATGGATGTCTGCGGCGTCGATTATCTTGACCGCGAAGAGCGGTTCGAGGTGGTCTATAACCTGCTCTCGGTCTCCAGGAACGAGCGTTTGCGGGTCATCCTCCGCACCAATGCCGAAACCCCCGTCGCCTCCGTCACCGGCGTGTGGCCCGCGGCCGGCTGGTGGGAGCGCGAGGCCTACGATCTGTTCGGCATCGGCTTCGAGGGGCTGGCCGACCATCGCCGCATCCTCACCGATTACGGCTTCGAGGGGCACCCGCTGCGCAAGGATTTCCCGCTCACCGGCTTCGTCGAAGTGCATTACGACGAGGCGCGCAAGGAAGTCGTCTACGACAAGGTGCAGCTGGCGCAGGAATTCCGCAATTTCGACTTCCTCTCCCCCTGGGAGGGCATGACCACCCTGCCGGGTGACGAGAAGGCGCGGGGAGGGGCCAAATGAGCCAAAGCCAAGTGACCGGCACGCCCGTCAAGCGCACGGTCGAGATCGACAATCACACCATCAATTTCGGTCCCCAGCACCCGGCCGCTCACGGCGTGCTGCGTCTCATCCTCGAGATGGACGGCGAGGTGATCGAGCGCGCCGACCCGCATATCGGCCTGCTCCACCGCGGCACCGAAAAGCTCATCGAATATAAGAGCTACATGCAGGCGCTGCCCTATTTCGACCGGCTGGATTACGTCTCGCCGATGGGCTGCGAATATGCCTTCGCGCTGGCCACCGAGAAGCTGCTCGGCATCCAGGCCCCCGAGCGCGCGCAATGGATCCGCGTGATTTTCGCCGAGATCACCCGCACCCTCAACCATCTGCTCGCCATCGCCCATTTCGCGGTCGATGTCGGCGCCATCACACCCGGCCTCTGGGGCTATGAAGAGCGGGAAGAGCTGCTCGAATTCCACGAGGCGGTCTCGGGCGCGCGCTTCCACGCCAATTATTTCCGTGCTGGCGGCGTCGCCAAGGACATGCCCGCCGGCATGGAGGCGGACCTGCTCGCCTGGACCGAGCGCTTCCCCAAATTCATCAAGGAAGTCGAGGACCTGCTCAACGCCAACCGCATCTGGAAACAGCGCACCGTCGATATCGGCGTGATTTCCGCGCAGGATGCCCTGGCCTGGGGCTTTTCCGGCCCGCCCTTGCGCGCGT
Source organism: Pseudomonadota bacterium (assembly GCA_021781835.1). Taxonomy (GTDB): domain Bacteria; phylum Pseudomonadota; class Alphaproteobacteria; order Acetobacterales; family Acetobacteraceae; genus Acidocella. The sequence continues at coordinate 52,670 of JAJXWD010000012.1, forward strand.
CCGGCGTGGCCTGGGACCTCCGCCGTGCCCAGCCCTACGACAAATACGCCGAGGTCGAGTTCGACATTCCCATCGGCCTGCACGGTGACTGCTACGACCGTTACCTCATCCGCATGGCCGAGATGAAGGAAAGCCTCAAGATCATCCGCCAGGCCCTGGCCAAGATCAAACCCGGCCCGGTCAAGATCCAGGACCGCAAATTCGCCTCGCCGCCGCGTGCCGAGATGAAGCGCTCGATGGAAGCCCTGATCCATCATTTCAAGCTCTACACCGAAGGCTACCATGTGCCGGCGGGCGCCACCTACACGGCGGTCGAGGCCCCCAAGGGCGAGTTTGGCGTCTATCTGGTGGCGGACGGCACCAACCGTCCCTATCGCTGCAAAATCCGCCCCACCGGCTTCGCCCATCTCCAGGCGGCGGAAAAACTGACAAAAGGCCACATGCTGGCCGATATGGTGGCGATCTTGGGATCGCTCGACATTGTGTTTGGTGAGATCGACCGGTGAGCCCCCACATCGAAACCTTTGAATTCGACGAGATTTCCGAGCCCAAAGTGGCCAAGGCGATCTCCCATTATCCCGCCGGCAAGCAGGCCAGCGCGGTCAAAACCCTGCTCGACCTCGCCCAGCGCCAGGTCGGGCGGATGACCGGCATCGCCTGGCTGCCTCAGCCCGCGCTCGATTGCGTGGCCAAGCGGCTCGCCATCGCGCCCATGCGCGTTTACGAGATCGCCACCTTCTACACCATGTTCAACCTCAAGCCGGTGGGCAAATACCATCTGCAGGTCTGCACCACCACGCCGTGCTGGCTGCGCGGTTCGGACGAGGTGGTCTCCGCCTGCAAGAAGGCCTCTGGCATCGACCATTTCGGCGGCTCCTCCGCGGATGGCCTGTTCACCCTCACCGAGGTCGAATGCATGGGCGCCTGCGTGGCCGCCCCCATTCTGCAAGTGAACGACGATTATTACGAAGACCTCGACGCGGCCAAGACCGAGGCCCTGCTCGAAGATCTCAAGGCGGGCAAGCCCCAGCCGCCGGCCGGCTCCCTCGCGGGCCGTCAATCGTCCGCCCCCATCAGCGGCCAGACCGTCCTGACCGACAAAGCGGAGTAACCATGCTCAAAGACTCCGACCGAATTTATCAAAACCTCTACGGCCAGGGCGATTGGCGCCTGTCCGCCGCGCGCGCGCGCGGCGACTGGGCCGGCACCGCCGAGATCATCGCCCGGGGCCGCGATGCCCTGGTCGAGGAGATGAAGGCATCCGGCATGCGCGGCCGTGGCGGCGCGGGCTTCCCCACCGGCATGAAATGGTCCTTCATGCCCAAAACCTCCGATGGCCGCCCGAGCTATCTGGTCATCAACGCCGATGAGTCCGAGCCCGGCACCTGCAAGGACCGCGACATCATCCGCAATGAGCCCCACAAGCTCATCGAGGGCGCGCTCATCGCCGGTTTCTCGCTCGGCGCCAACACGGCCTACATCTATATACGCGGCGAATATTACAACGAAGCGGTGCGCCTCCAGTCTGCCATCGACGAAGCCTATGAAGCGGGGCTTTTGGGCAAAAATGCGGCGGGTTCAGGGTGGGATTTCGACCTCGTCCTGCATCGCGGCGCGGGCGCCTATATTTGCGGCGAGGAATCGGCCTTGCTCGAGAGCCTCGAGGGTAAAAAAGGCATGCCCCGCCTCAAGCCGCCCTTTCCGGCGGCCATGGGGCTTTATGGCTGCCCGACCACGGTCAATAATGTCGAGACCATCGCCGGCGTGCCCACCATCATGCGCCGTGGCGCCGCCTGGTTCGCCGGGCTCGGCCGGCCGAAAAATTCCGGCACCAAGGTGTTTTCCATCTCCGGCCACGTCAACACGCCGTGCAATGTCGAGGAAGAGCTCGGCGTGCCGCTGAAAGACCTGATCGAGAAACATGCCGGCGGCGTGCGCGGCGGCTGGGACAATCTCCAGGCCATCATCCCCGGCGGCGCCTCCATGCCCATCCTCAACAAGGCCATGGCCGATGTCCAGCTGATGGATTTCGACAGTCTGGCGGCGGTGCGGTCGGGCATGGGCTCTGGCGCCATCATCGTCATGGACAAGTCGGTCGATGTCGTCAAAGCCATCTGGCGCCTGTCCAAATTCTTCAAGCACGAGAGCTGCGGCCAGTGCACGCCGTGCCGCGAGGGCACGGGGTGGATGATGCGCCAGATGGACCGCATCGTGCAAAACAAGGCGTCCCTGGCCGACATCGCGCTGCTCGAGCAGGTCACCACCCAGGTCGCCGGCCACACCATTTGCGCCTTTGGCGAGGCGTCATCCTGGCCCATCCAGGGTCTCATGCGCGCCTTCGGGCCAGAGGTCCGCGCCCGCGCGACCGATTGCGCGGCGCCTCAGGCGGCGGAGTAAGCACATGGCAAAACTCACCATAGACGGCATCGAGGTCGAGGTCCCCAACGGTTCCTCCGTCCTCCAGGCGGCCGAGGCCGCGGGCGTCGAAATCCCGCGTTTTTGCTATCATGAGCGTTTGTCGGTCGCCGGCAATTGCCGCATGTGCCTGGTCGAGATCGAAAAAATGCCGCCCAAGCCGGTCGCCTCCTGCGCCCAGCCGGTTTCCGAGGGCATGGTCGTCCACACCGACAGCGAGATGGTCCGCAAGGGCCGCCGCGGGGTGATGGAATTCCTGCTCATCAACCACCCGCTCGATTGCCCGATCTGCGACCAGGGCGGCGAGTGCGACCTGCAGGACGAAGCCGTGGCCTATGGCCGCGACGGCTCGCGCTTCCAGGAAGACAAGCGCGCCGTCCCCACCCCCGATTGGGGCCCGCTGGTCAAACCGACCATGACGCGCTGCATCCATTGCACGCGCTGCGTCCGTTTCACCACCGAGGTCGCCGGCACCGCCGAGCTTGGCGCCACCTATCGCGGCGAGAGCACCCAAATCGGCACCTTCGTGCAAAAGGCGCTCACCTCCGAGCTGTCGGGCAACATCATAGATCTCTGCCCCGTCGGCGCGCTCACCTCCAAGCCCTACGCCTTCACGGCCCGCCCGTGGGAGCTGCGCAAGACCGACAGCATCGATGTGCTGGACGCGCTTGGCGCCAATATCCGCATCGACACGCGCGGCCCCGACGTGCTGCGCATCCTGCCCCGCATCAACGACGACGTGAACGAGGAATGGCTGGGCGACAAGTCCCGCTTCTCGGTCGATGGCCTGAAGCGCCGCCGTCTCGATCAGCCCTGGCTGCGCGAGCACGGCAAGCTCCGCAAGGCCAGCTGGGAAGAGGTGTTCGAGGCGCTGACCAACAAGCTCAAGGCCACCGCGCCCGAGCGCATCGGCACCATCGCCGGCGATCTGGTCGATGTCGAAACCCTGTTTGCCCAAAAATCCCTGTTCGCCTCGCTCGGCTCGCCCAACCTCGATTGCCGGCAGGACGGCGCGCTGTTCGATGCGTCGCGGCGCGAATTCTACCTGTTCAACTCCACGGTCGCCGGCATCGATGACGCCGACGCCCTGCTGCTCATCGGCACCAACCCGCGCCACGAGGCGCCGGTGCTGAACGCCCGCATCCGCAAGCGCTGGCTGGCGGGCGGGTTCGAGGCCGCCCAGATCGGCGATGCCGGCGACCTCACCTACCCGGTGACGCGCCTGGGCGCCGATGCCGCGGCGCTCTCTGGCCTGCTCGATGGCTCCAGCCCGTTCGCCGCCGTGCTGGCTAACGCCAAAAAGCCGATGATCGTGCTCGGCGCCGCCGTGCTGGCCCGTCCGGATGGCGCGGCCCTGCACGCGCTGGCCTGGCAGCTCGCCGCCCAGTGCGGCGCCCTCACGCCTGAGTGGCACGGCTTCAACGTGCTCCACCATGCGGCGGCCCGCGTGGGCGGGCTCGATGTCGGCTTCCTTCCCGGCCCGGGCGGCAAAACCACCCGCGAAATGCTTGCCGGCGGGGTCGATCTGCTCTGGCTCCTGGGCGCCGACGAGGCCGATCTTTCGGCCCTCCCGGCGGCCACCTTCGTCGTCTATCAGGGCCATCACGGAGACAAGGGCGCCGCCCGCGCCGACCTGATCCTGCCCGGCGCCGCCTACACCGAAAAAGACGCCACCTTCGTCAACACCGAAGGCCGCGCGCAGCGCGCGCAGGTGGCGGTGAAGCCGCCGGGCCTGGCGCGTGAAGATTGGCGCATCATCCGCGCCCTCTCGGCCTATGCCGGCCATGTGCTGCGCTTCGATGATCTCGAGGAGCTGCGCGCCCAGCTGGCCAAGTCCAACGCGCTGTTCGGCCAGGCCGAATTCCGCCGCCTCGGCAATGCGGCCCTCGCCGCCCCGGCCGGCCTTGGCCAGGTGGCGGGCGGCGCGCCGCTCAAGCCGGTCTTCGCCGCCTATCACCAGACCGACGTGATCAGCCGCGCCTCGCCCACCATGGCCGCCTGCCTCGCCTCCCTTACAACCCAAGCGGAGGCCGCGGAATGAGCGCCTTGTCAGCCTTGTTCGTGCAGGTCTTCACCAGCCCGTTCTTCTCGACCGATTTCGGCATCGTCATCCTCGACCTGCTGAAGACCCTGGCCCTGCTGGTGCCCCTGCTCATCGGCGTCGCCTATCTCACCTGGTTCGAGCGCAAGGTCATGGGCGCCATCCAGCTGCGCAAGGGCCCCAACGTGGTCGGCCCGTTCGGCCTCGCCCAACCCTTCGCCGACGCGCTGAAGATGCTCTTCAAGGAGACCATCACCCCCCAGGGCGCGGACAAGGTGCTGTTCGTGCTGGCCCCCATGCTCACCTTCGGGCTGGCCATCGCGGCCTGGGCGGTCATTCCGGTCAATAATGGCTGGGGCATCGCCAACATCAATGTCGGCATCCTCTATCTTTTCGCCATCTCCTCGCTGGGTGTGTATGGCATCATCATCGCGGGCTGGGCGTCCAACTCCAAATACGCCTTCCTCGGCGCGCTCCGCTCGGCGGCGCAAATGGTCTCCTACGAAGTCTCCATGGGCTTCGTCATCGTCACCGTGCTGGTCATGGTCGGCAGCCTGAACCTGAACGACATCGTGCTGGCCCAGACCCATCTCTGGTTCGCGGTGCCGCTGTTCCCGCTGTTCATCATCTTCTTCATCTCGGGCCTGGCCGAAACCAACCGCGCGCCCTTCGATCTGGCCGAGGGCGAATCCGAAATCGTCGCCGGCTTCTTCGTCGAGTACAGCGCCATGTCCTTCGCGCTGTTCTTCCTCGGCGAATACGCCAACATGATCCTGATCTCGGGCATGACCACGGTGCTGTTCCTGGGCGGCTGGCTGCCGGTGCTGGGGCTGTCCTTCATTCCCGGCCCGCTCTGGTTCATCGCCAAGGTGGTGTTCTGCCTGTTCGTGTTCATCTGGGTGCGCGCCACCTTGCCGCGCTTCCGCTATGACCAGCTCATGGCGCTGGGCTGGAAAGTGTTTCTGCCCATCTCCATGGCCTATCTGGTGGTGGTCGCGGGGGTGCTCGAATATTTCGGCTGGCTGCCCCATGCTTAATCCGCCCCTGCATATCGGAGCAAACTCATGAAAAAACTGGTCCGCTTTGCGTGGGGCCTGGTGCTCTGGGAGATTGTCTGCGGCCTTGCCCAGACGCTGCGCTTCTTCTTCACGCCCAAAGCCACGGTCAATTACCCCTACGAGAAAAACCCGACCAGCTTCCGCTTCAAGGGTGAGCACGCGCTGCGCCGCTACCCCAATGGCGAGGAACGCTGCATCGCCTGCAAATTGTGCGAGGCCGTTTGCCCCGCCCAGGCCATCACCATCGAGGCCGAACCCCGCGATGACGGCTCGCGCCGCACCACGCGCTACGACATCGACATGACCAAATGCATCTATTGCGGCTTCTGCGAGGAAGCCTGCCCGGTCGATGCCATTGTCGAAGGCCCGAACTTCGAATTCGCCACCGAGACCAAGGAGGAGCTGCTCTACAACAAGAGCCGGCTGCTCGAAAACGGCGACCGCTGGGAAGCGGAAATCGCCAAGCGTCTCGACCTCGACGCCCCTTACCGGTGAGCGCGCCATGATCGTCCAAATCGTTTTCGCCCTGGTCTCGCTGGTGCTGCTGGCATCCGCCGTCACCGTGGTCTCGGCCCGCAACCCCGTGCATGCGGTGCTGTTCCTCATCCTGGCCTTCGTCAGCGCCTCGGTGCTGTTCCTGCTGGCCGGCGCCGAGTTCCTCGCCTTCATCCTGGCCATTGTCTATGTCGGCGCGGTCGCCGTGCTGTTCCTGTTCGTGGTCATGATGCTCGACGTCGATTTCGCCGCCCTCAAGGAAGGCTTCCAGCGCTACGCGCCGGTTGGCGCGCTGGTCGGCATCGTGCTGTTCGGCGAACTGGGTCTGGTCGCGCTCACCTGGCACAGCGTGTCCGGGGCCGAGATCGCCATCGCCTATCCCATGCCGGCGGGCACCACCAACGCGGTGGCGCTGGGCAGCCTGCTCTACACCGCCTATCTGCCGCTGTTCCAGCTTTCGGGCGTTATTTTGCTGGTGGCCATGATCGGCGCCATCGTGCTCACCCACCGCGACCGGCCGCGCGCCAAGCGCCAGTCTCTGGGCCGCCAGCACGCCCGCATGCCCGCCGAGACGCTCCACATCGTCAAGGCCGAACTCGGCGCCGGCGCGGCCATCCCTAGCGCCAAGACGCAAAAGGAGACGCTCTAAATGCCCATCCCCGTCTCGGCCTATCTGCTGGTGTCCGGGCTGCTGCTCGTCATCGGTGTGTTTGGCATCTTCAGCAACCGCAAAAACATCATCGTCATCATGATGTCGATCGAGCTGATCCTGCTGGCCGCCAACCTCAATTTCGTGGCCTTCTCGGGCGCGCTGCACGACATGGTGGGTCAGGTCTTCACCATGTTCGTGCTCACCGTGGCGGCCGCCGAATCCGCCATCGGCCTCGCCATTCTGGTCATCTACTTCCGTAACCGCGGCTCGATCGAGGTCGAGGACGTGACATTGATGAAGGGCTGACATTGTGCTCACGCTAGTCGCCGTTTTCGCGCCGCTCGTCGGCGCCATCGCCTCCGCTCTGTTCCGCCCCATCGCCTCCAAGGGCGCGGCCATTTTGCAGAGCATCCTGTTCATGCTCATCTCGGCCGTGGCCGGCGTGGCCACGCTGGTCTCCGCCCTGCATAACGGCACGCCCGCGCCGCAGCACCTCTTCACCTGGATATCGGTCGGCGCCTTCACCCCCGGCTGGACCCTGCGCCAGGACATGCTGAGCCTGGTGATGGTGGCGATGGTGAGCGTGGTTTCCACGGTCATCCACATCTACTCCATCGGCTACATGGCCCACGATGAAAACCGCCCGCGGTTCTTCACCTACATGTCGCTGTTCACCTTCGCCATGCTCATGCTGGTCACCGCCAACAACCTGCTCCAGCTGTTCTTCGGCTGGGAGGGCGTGGGTCTGGTCTCCTATCTGCTCATCAATTACTGGTACGAGCGCAAGGCCGCCAACGAGGCGGCGCTGAAAGCCTTCATCGTCAACCGCGTGGGCGACCTCGCCTTCGCGGTCGGCATCGCGCTCATCTATTTCGTGTTCGGCACCATCTCGTTCAACGGCATCTTCCAGGCCGTCGCCGCTCACGGCGCCGATCATTACACCCTGTTCGGCCACAGCCTGCCCGCGCTCGAGATCATCGGCATCCTGCTGTTCATTGGCGCCATGGGCAAATCCGCGCAGCTTTTCCTGCACACCTGGCTGCCTGATGCCATGGAAGGCCCGACCCCCATCTCGGCGCTCATCCATGCCGCCACCATGGTCGCCGCCGGCGTGTTCATGATCGTGCGCTTCTCGCCCCTGCTCGATGCCGCGCCCGTGGCTCTCCAGGTCATCACCGTCATCGGCGCCACCACGGCCTTCTTCGCCGGCACGGTCGGCTGCGTGCAAAACGACATCAAGCGCGTCATCGCCTACTCCACCTGCTCGCAGCTGGGCTACATGTTCCTGGCCGCCGGCGTCGGCGCCTATCCGGTGGCCATCTTCCACCTCATCAACCACGCCTTCTTCAAGGCGCTGCTGTTCCTCTCGGCCGGCTCCGTCATCCACGCCATGGCCGATGAGCAAGACATCCGCCTGATGGGTGGGCTCTGGAAAAAAATCCCCTTCACCTGGCTGATGCTGCTCATCGGCTCGGTGGCGCTGGCCGGCCTGCCGCCCTTCGCCGGATATTATTCCAAAGACGCCATCTTAGATGCCGCCTTCGCCGCCAATACCGGCATCAGCCTGTACGGGTTCTGGATGGGCGTGATCACCGCCGGCCTCACCGCCTTCTACTCCACCCGCCTGCTGCTGCTGGTCTTCCACGGCCCCTCACGCGCGCCCAAGCATGTGCATGACCATGCCCATGAAAGCCCGCTGGTCATGCTGGCCCCGCTCGCGGTGCTGGCGGTCGGCGCGGTCACCAGCGGGTTCTTGCTGCACCATGCCTTCATCGGCGGCGGGTCCGCGGCCTTCTGGGGCGCCTCCATCGTGCTCGAGCCTCACTCGGTCATGAACCAGCTCACCAGCCTGCCTTACTGGGCCGACCACGCCACCATCATCGCGGCGCTCACCGGCATCGCGGTCGGTCTGGTGTTTTACGTGCTGGCGCCCGGCCTGCCCGCGCGCCTCGCCCAGAGCCTGCGGCCCATTTACCTGTTCATGCTCAATAAATGGTATTTCGACGAGCTGTATGACTGGCTGTTTGTCCGTCCGGCGCTCAAAATCGCCCGTGCCTTCTGGCGCTATGGCGATGAGCAGATCATCGACGGCGTGCCCAACGGCCTCGCCGCCGCCACGTCCGAGCTGGCCTCGGGCGCCGGCAAACTCCAGACCGGCTCCATCGCCGTCTATGCCCTTGTCATGCTGGTCGGCCTGCTCGCCTTCGTCAGCTTCTTCTTCCTGTGGGTGCGGTAACATGAATCTCGCCGGCTTCCCCATTCTCTCGCTCATCACCTGGCTGCCTCTGGCCGGCGTGTTCTACATCGCCACCCTCAAGGGCGCGGAGGCGGACATCGCCTGCCATGTCCGCAAGGCGGCGCTGCTCACCTCGCTGGTGCCGCTGGCGCTCGGCGTCTGGCTGTGGAGCCAGTTCAACCCCGCCGTCGCGGGCTTCCAGTTCAACGAAGCCTATGCCTGGCTGCCCGGTCTGGCCGTCACCTACAAGGTCGGCATAGACGGCATCTCCCTGGTGCTGGTGCTGCTCACCCTGTTCATCACCCCCATCGCCATCCTCTCCGCGCAGGGCATAACCACCCGCGTGCGTGCCTTCTTCTCGGCCGTGCTCCTGCTCGAGAGCTTCACCGTGGCCATGTTCACCGCCACGGATTTCCTGGTCTTCTACATCTTCTTCGAAGCCGTCTTGCTGCCCATGTACCTGCTCATCGGCGTGTGGGGCGGCCCGCGCCGTGTGTACGCGGCGCTGAAATTCTTCCTCTTCACCCTGTTCGGCTCGCTGTTCATGCTGGTCGCGCTGGTCTGGATCTGGCGCAATCTCGGCACCACAGACATCGCCACCCTGCTCCACACCCCCATTCCGGCGGGCGCGCAGATGTGGCTGTTCGTCGCCTTCCTGGTGGCGTTCGGCGTCAAGGCCGCGGTGTGGCCCCTCCACACCTGGCTGCCCGATGCGTATGGCGAAGCCCCCATCCCCGGCACCATCCTGCTGGCCGCCGTGCTCTCCAAAATGGGCGCCTACGGTTTCCTGCGCTTCGCCGTGCCCATGCTGCCCAACGCCGTGCAGCAGGCCGAGCCGCTGATGTTCACGCTCGGCGTGGTCGCGGTCATCTACATCTCGCTGGTGGCGCTCGCGCAAACCGACGTGAAGCGCCTGATCGCCTACAGCTCGGTCGCCCATATGGGTGTCATCATCATCGGCATCTTCACCTTCACCGTCGAAGGCATCGAGGGCGCGCTGGTGCAGATGCTCAGCCACGGGCTGATCATCGCCGGCCTGTTCGTCGCCACCGGCGTGCTGGCCGCTCGGGGCGAGGGGCTGGCCATGAACCGCCTGGGCGGTCTGGCCCGCAACATGCCGGGCTTCGCGGTGCTGCTCATGCTGTTCAGCCTGGCCAATATGGGCCTGCCCGGCACGTCGGGCTTCATCGGTGAAATCCTGGTCATCGTCGGCGCCCTGAAGGTCAATTTCTGGGTCTCGCTGCTGGGCGGCGCCGGCATGGTGCTGGGCTGCGCCTACATGCTGGTCATGGTCCGCGCCGTGCTGTTCGACAAGCACAGCAGCGCCGCGGTCGCCGCCTTCACCGACCTCAAGGCCTCCGAATATGCCGCGCTCATCCCGCTGGCGGTTCTGGTGCTGTGGGTCGGCATCTACCCCGCCAGCTTCACCCACCTGCTCGATGCGCCCGTAGCCGCCCTCGTGCAGACCCACACGGCGGCGCTAGCCTCCCACACCCAGCTTGCCATGGTGTTCAGCAAATGATCTCCATCTCCCCCTTTCTTCCCGCCCTCACGCTTGGGCTTGGCGGCATGTTGCTGCTGGTTCTGGGTGTCTCCGCCCGGCGTGTGGCCTTGCAGGCCGCCAATGGCGGCGCCATGCTGGTGCTGCTGTGCGCGGCCGCGGCCACGCTGGCGGCGCCCGATGGCGTGCTGTTCAACGGCCTGCTGAAAACCACGCTGTTCACCCGCTTCGCCGACACGCTCATCTATATCGGCGCCTTCGCCGCCCTGGTCCTGTCCTTCGACTTCAACCGCAAGGAGGGCATCGGCCGGTTCGAATACCCCGTGCTGGTGCTGTTCGCGGTGTTGGGCATGGTGGTCATGGTCTCCGCCAACGACCTCATGAGCCTCTATGTCGGGTTCGAGCTGCAATCCCTGGCCCTCTACATCGCCGCCGCCCTGGCGCGTGACAGCCTGCGCTCCACCGAGGCCGGCCTGAAATATTTCGTCCTGGGCGCGCTCGCCTCGGGCCTGCTGCTCTATGGCATCTCGCTCACCTACGGCTTCACCGGCACCACCAGCTTCCCGGCCATCGCGGGCCTGCTCGGCGGCGCCGTGCCCACCGGCGCGCTGGTCGGGCTCACCTTCGTGGTGGTTGGGCTCGCCTTCAAAATCTCCGCCGCGCCCTTCCATATGTGGACACCCGATGTCTACGAAGGCGCCCCCACCAGCGTCTCGGCGCTGTTTGGCACCGCGCCCAAGGCGGCGGCCTTCGCGCTGTTTCTCTCCGTGCTCACCGGCCCGTTCGGCCCCCTGCTCAAGGAGTGGCAGCCCCTCATCGTCATTTTGGCGGTGCTCTCCATGGCGCTCGGCGCCATCGCCGCCATCGTGCAAACCAACATCAAGCGCCTGCTGGCCTATTCCTCCATCGGCCATATGGGCTATGCGCTCATCGGCTTCGCGGCGGGCACGGCGGCGGGTTATCAAGCCTCGCTCATCTATGTCGCGCTCTACGTGGTCATGTCGGCCGGCGCCTTTGCCTGCGTCATCGCCTTCCGCCGCAATGGCCGTGCGGTCGAAACCATCGCCGACCTCGCGGGCCTGGCGGCCGAGCGCCCGGGTCTGGCGCTGGGTCTCGCCATCTTCATGTGGGCCATGGCCGGCATCCCGCCGCTCTCGGGCTTCTTCGGCAAGCTCTACGTGTTCCTCGCCGCCATCGATGCCGGGCTGCTGCCGCTGGCCATCATCGGCGTGCTCACCTCGGTCATCGGCGCCTTCTATTATCTGCGCGTCATCAAGGTGATGTATTTCGATGCCGGCCAGCCCGGGTTTGACCGCGCCTCGCCCGGCGTCAATTTCATCATCGGCCTGGGCGCCGTCGTCACGGTGCTGTTCATCGCCGCGCCCAGCCCGCTCATCTCGGCGGCCAGCGCGGCGGCCCGGGCGCTCATGGGGTGATCTCCTGGCGCCTGGAGCAGTTCGAGCAGCTCGGCTCGACCTCCGATCACTGCATCCAAGCCGCACGAAACGGCGAGGCCGAGGGCCTCGCCGTTCTGGCGCTCGCCCAAACCTCCGGCCGCGGCTCGCGCGGCCGCGCCTGGCAGGCGCCCAGCGGCAACCTCAACCTGTCAGTTCTGCTCCGCCCTTCGCGCCCCTTGGCCGAGGCCGGCATGTTCCCCCTGCTGGCGGGTCTCGCGGTCCAAGAGACACTGGCCGGCCTCGGCCTCGAAACCGCCACCCTCAAATGGCCCAACGATGTGCAGGTCGGCGGCGCCAAGCTCGCCGGCATCCTCATAGACGCCCAGCCCGGCCCCGCGCGGTTTGACTGGCTGGTCATCGGCATCGGGGTCAATCTGCTCACCGCCCCCGAGATACCGGGCCGCCAAACCACCTCGCTCGCCCGCTATGGCATCAGCGTCACCCCGGCCGGCTTCGCCGCCCGGCTGCTGCCCGCGCTCGCCCGCTGGCTCACCCAGCCCGCCGCCGCCATCATCCCCGCCTGGTCGGCGCGCGCCCACGCCCCGGGCACGCCGCTTTGCGTGCACACCTCCCAGCACGACCTCACCGGCCGCTTCGCCGGCCTCTCCCGAACGGGTGAATTGCTCCTGGCCATCGATCATCGTATCGAAACCATCTCGACGGGCGAAATCTTCCTGGCGGCGTCTTAAGGAAAGGGGAGGGCGGCATGCTTCTGGTCATAGATGCGGGCAACACCAACATCGTCTTCGCGGTGCATGACGGCGCGGGCTTTCGCGGCATCTGGCGCACCCAGACCCAGCCCCAGCGCACCTCCGATGAATATGGCGTCTGGCTCCAGGCCCTGCTTCAGCGCGCCGGCATCCCCCCAAACAGCATCAACCGCGCCGTCATTGGCACGGTGGTGCCCGCCGCCCTCTACCATCTGCGCCGCCTCTGCCGCGACTGGTTCGCCACCGAGCCCCTGGTCGCGCGCGCCAGCGTCAATTGGGGCTTCCCCATCAAAACCGACACCCCCGAGGAAGTCGGCGCCGACCGCCTGCTCAACGCCCTGGCCGCCCACGACAAATATCGCGGCCCCCTGGTGGTGGTCGATTTCGGCACCGCCACCACCTTCGACGTGGTGGACCAAGACGGCGCCTATCTCGGCGGCGCCATTTCGCCCGGCATCAACCTCTCCATAGAGGCCCTGCACCAGGCCGCCGCCCGGTTGCCCCGCATCGGCATTGGACGGCCCAAGCGGGTCATCGGCAAGGGCACGGTCTCGGCCATGCAGTCAGGCACCTATTACGGCTATATCGGCCTCATCGAGGGGCTGCTCGCCCGCATCGAGGGCGAGCTGGCCACCCCCCTCAAAGCCATCGCCACCGGTGGTCTGGCGCCGCTTTTCTCCGAAGGCACCACCAAATTCACCGCCATCGACCCCGACCTCACCCTCGACGGCCTGCGCCTGCTGGCGGCGCGCAACCCCGCGCCCACGCTGCCCCGCGGCCATGCCCGCTTCATCGACCATGACTGACCCGGATCACCTCTGAATGTCGCGTAAACCCAAATCTGATCAGCCCGACGGCAGCTTCATCTACGTTCCGCTCGGCGGCACGGGCGAGATCGGCATGAATTTCAACCTCTATGGCTGCGATGGCGCGTTCATCGCGGTCGATTGCGGCATCGGCTTCACCAGCCCCGAAACGCCCGAGGCTGAAATCCTGCTCCCCGACCCGTCCTTCATCGCGGGTCAGGCCGAGAATCTGCTGGCCATCGTGGTCACCCACGCGCACGAGGACCATATTGGCGGCATTGCCCGCCTCTGGCCCCAGCTGCGCTGTCCGGTCTATGCCACGCCTTTCGCCGCCGCCCTCATCCGCCGCAAACTCACCGAGGCCGGGCTGCAGCGCGAGGTTAAGCTCCACATCGTCCCGCCCGGCGGCGCGCTCACGCTGGGGCCTTTCGCCATCCGCTATATCGGCTTCACCCATTCCATCCCCGAGGCCCACGCCCTGGCCATCACCACGCGCTACGGCACCGTGCTGCATACGGGAGACTGGAAGCTCGACCCCAACCCCCAGGTCGGCCCGGTCTCGGACGAGGCCGCCCTCAAAGAGCTGGGCGATCGGGGCGTGCTGGCCATCATCTCCGACTCCACCAACATCTTCAGCCCCAGCCATTCCGGCTCAGAGGCCGATGTCGCGGTCAGCCTCGAGGCCCTCATCGAAGACCTGCCCGGCCGCGTGGCGGTCACCTGCTTTGCCTCCAACATCGCCCGGCTGCAAAGCGTCATCCGCGCGGGCGAGGCCGCCGGGCGCCACATCGCCCTGGTTGGCCGCTCGCTCACCAACTATATCGAGGCCGCCAAAGAGGCCGGCTACCTCAAAAACATCCCCGACCTCATCCCCGAAGACGCCATCGGCGCCGTGCCGGATGAAAACCTGCTCCTGCTGGTCACCGGCTCCCAGGGCGAGCCGCGCTCGGCGCTGGCCCGCATCGCGGCCGATTCCCACCGCCACGCCGTGCTGGGCGAGGGCGACACGGTGGTGTTCTCCTCGCGCATGATTCCGGGCAATGAGCGCGCCATCATGGCCATGCAGGATGGGCTGTCGCGCCGGGGCATCAACATCATCACCGACCGCGACGAGTTCACCCATGTCTCCGGCCATCCCGGCCAGCAGGAGGTGCGCCGCCTCTATGAGCTGGTGCGCCCCCAATATGTCATCCCCACCCATGGCGAATGGCGCCATCTCTCCCAGCAGGCGGCCTTTGCCCGCAATCTCGGCATCGAGACGCTGCTGATCGAAAATGGCGATGTGGTCGAGCTGGCCCCCAACCGTCCGCAAGTGGTCGATTCCGTGCCCACCGGCCGCCTGGCGGTCGATGGCGACAAGGTCGTGCCCCTCAAGGGCGGCGTGCTCACGGCGCGCAAGCGCATGTTGTTCAATGGCGTGGTGGTCGGCTCGGTGGTGCTCGACAAAAAGGGCAAGCTCCTGGGCCAGCCCCGCATCAGCGCACCCGGCCTGCTCGGCGAGGAGGACAACAAAACCCTCGCCGCCCACGAGGCCGAGCTGCGCGAAGCCCTGCAAGACCTCCCCGCCGCCCTTCGCCTCGATGAAGACGCCTTCCCCGATTCGGTGCGCGCCCTGCTGCGCCGCATCGTCGGCAAGCGTCTGGGCAAGCGTCCGCTGGTCGAGGCGCATATTTTGCGGGTTTGACCATTTTTTAACCAAAAAGATCAAACCTAAAAAATTGCGGCTAAAAAAAAGTCAAAAACAGTCGCGAAGCGCAAAATTGTCGCAATTTCGGGGTGGTTTTTCCTTTACGCCGCCTGTTTGTGCAGTGCATTATATGTCTCAGGGTGAGGTTTGGTTCTTCACCCTGCCGTGTGACTGGCGTTTCCTCCCTGAACTTGGCCCGCCGCCCTTCCCCGGGCTGGCGGGCTTCTTTCTGTTTGCGTAAAGTTGCGCCGTGACCTCAAACCCCACCGACCTCCCCGACCTCACCCAGGCCCGCGCGGCTTTCGCCCTCTGGCTGTTTTTGTGGCAGCTCGACCAGGCGCTGGGCTTCTCCGCCCATCTCGGCCCGGCGGCCGGCTTCATCACCCATGGCTATCTGGGGCTCGATGGGTTTTTCCTGCTCTCGGGCATCACCCTGGCGCACGCCAACCGCGCCATGCTGTTTCCCCTGCCGCTGGCCAAATATAATGCCGACCACATACGCTGGCACAAATTCGTGCCGTCCGCGGGCGCCACCGGGCGGTTTTACCTGCGGCGCATCGCGCGGCTGTTTCCGGTCAATCTGGCGGTGCTGGCCATGCTGGCGGCGCTGGGCTTCATCCCTGGCCTGCCCGTGCCCACGCTGCCCGGCCTGCTGCGCGGCCTGTTTCTGGTGCAGGGCTGGGGCGCCGCCGCGCCGGGCTGGGTTGCCCCGGCCTGGGGGCTTTCGGCGCTGTGGGCGGGGTCGCTGCTGTTTCCGCCGCTCGCCGGCATCGTTGGCTATTTCGATATTTACGTCACCGTGCCCCTGCTGGTGTCTTGCATCGGCGCCATCGGCCTGGCCCTCACGCTTGGCCACGGCATGCCCAATCTGGTCTTCGCCCAGGGTTTTTACCGCTTTTTCCCCGAGTTCCTGGCCGGCATGCTGGCCCGCCGCCTCGTCCACACTTGCGCCGATTACGAAACCGCCCGCCGGTTTTTCCGCCTCGCCGGTCCCGCCCTGCTGGTGGCGGCACTTGCCTTGCAGCTGGATTTCCTGGCCGTTCCCGCGCTCTGGATGGTGCTGTTCGCCCCCCTCATGCAGCATGACACCGAACTCCCCCCGCTGCTCAAGCCGCGCTTTCTGCCCCTGCTGGCCGGGCGCCTGGCCTTTGCCTTCACCATGAGCCTCACCCCCGCCGGCCTGGCGCTCGGCGCCTGGCTGGGGGCGCCGTCCGCCCATCCGCTGCTCTACGGGCTGGGGCTGTTTGGCCTCAGCGCCCTGCTGGCGGCCCTCCTGCATGTCGCCCTTGAGCGCCCGGCGCGGCTCTTTGCCGCCCGGCGTCTGGCGCTGGCGCCGGCATCGTCGTAAACAGCCGCCCAACTCACCGCCTTCAAGGATCGACCATGCGCCTCTCGAAAGCCCTCATCCCCACGCTGAAAGAGACCCCGTCCGAGGCCCAGATCGCCTCTCACCGTCTCATGCTGCGCGCCGGGCTGATCCGCCAGATGGCGTCGGGCATCTATGCTTGGCTGCCCGCCGGCCTGCGCGTGCTCACCAAAATCGCCCAGATCGTGCGTGAGGAACAAGACCGCATCGGCGCCCAGGAAGTGCTGATGCCCACCATCCAGTCGGCCGATCTGTGGCGCGAATCCGGCCGCTACGAGGCGTACGGCAAGGAGATGCTGCGCATCACCGACCGCCACGACCGCGAGCTGCTCTACGGCCCGACGAATGAGGAAATGATCACCGCCATCGTGCGCGACAACATCAAATCCTACCGCGACCTGCCGCAAATGCCCTACCACATCCAGTGGAAATTCCGCGACGAGGTGCGCCCCCGCTTCGGCGTGCTGCGCGGGCGCGAATTCCTCATGAAGGACGGCTATTCCTTCGACCTCGATTTCGACGGTGCCTTGCGCACCTATAAATCCATCATGCTGGCCTATATGCGCACCTTCCAGCGCATCGGCATCACCGCCATCCCCATGCGCGCCGACACCGGCGCCATCGGCGGCGATCTCTCGCACGAATTCCACATCCTCGCCCCCACCGGCGAATCCGGCGTGTTCTTCGATGCCGCCTTCGAAACCGGCGACGCCCTCGGCGCCACCGACATCGACAGCTTCTACGAGCAGATGACCACCACCTACGCCGCCACCGACGAAAAGCACGATGAGCGCGTCTGGGCGCAAATCCCGCCGGAGCGCAAGCGCGAGGGCCGGGGCATCGAGGTCGGGCAGATCTTCTATTTCGGCACCAAATACTCCAAGGCCATGAACTTCGCCGTCACCGGCGCCGATGGCCAGAAATTCTACCCCGAAATGGGCTCTTACGGCATCGGCGTCTCGCGCCTGGTCGGCGCCATCATCGAGGCCCGCCACGACGAGGCCGGCATCATCTGGCCCCAGGCCATCGCCCCCTGGCGCGCCGCCATCCTCAACCTCCGCCAGGGCGATGAAACCACCGACGCCCTGTGCGAACAGCTCTACGCCGCGCTTGGCTCGGACGCGCTCTACGATGACCGCGAGGAGCGGGCCGGGGCCAAATTCGCCGAGGCCGATCTCATGGGCCTGCCCTGGCAGCTCATCGTCGGCCCCAAGGGCGCGGCCAAGGGTGTGGTCGAGCTCAAGCACCGCGCCACCGGCGAACGGTTCGAACTGCCGGTCGATGAAGCCCTGGCCAAGGTCCGCGCCTGATGTTTGGCGCCTTTGAGCGCAAAATCGCCCTGCGCTATCTGCGCGCCCGGCGCGGCGAGCGGTTCGTCTCCATCATCGCCATTTTCTCGCTCGTCGGCATCGCGCTGGGCGTCGCCACGCTCATCATCGTCATGAGTGTCATGAACGGCTTCCGCCAGGAGCTGCTGGCCCAAATCCTCGGGCTGAACGGCGATATCGGCATCTACGCCACCTCCCAGCCGCTCTCCAATTACGACCAGCTGGCCCAGCAGCTGGTGCAAATTCCCGGCGTCAAATCCGCCATTCCCATCGTCCAGGGTCAGGTTCTGCTGTCTGGTCCCCAGGGCGGCGCGTCGGGCGCCATCGTGCGCGGCATCACGCCAGAGGGCATCAAATCCCTGCCCACGGTCGCCAACCACATCGTCGCCGGCTCGCTCGACAGTCTGGCGGGCGGCACCAACATCGCCATCGGCCAGGAGCTGGCGCAGCAATTCAATCTGCAAATCGGCTCCACCATTTCCCTCATCCTGCCGCAGGGCAAGGTCACGGTCATCGGCACCATCCCCTCCATCCAGGCCTACACCGTCACCGCCATCTTCCGCACTGGCATGGAACAATATGATTCCGGTTTCGTGTTCATCCCCCTGCAAGCGGCGCAAAACCTGCTCCAGCAAACGGGCGCGGCCACCCAGCTCCAGCTTTTCACCCAAAACCCCGATGACGACAGCGCCATCGAGGCGCGCATCAACGCCGCCCATCCCGGCCTCAACATCCAGGACTGGCGCGCCAACAATAACAGCTTCCTCGCCGCCGTGGTGGTCGAGGGCAATGTCATGTTCCTCATCCTCACCCTCATCATCCTGGTCGCCGCCTTCAACGTCATTTCGTCGCTGATCATGATGGTCAAGGACAAGGCCCGCGACATCGCCGTTCTGCGCACCATGGGCGCCACCTCGGGCGCCATCATGCGCATCTTCCTCATGTGCGGCGCCTCGGTCGGCGTGCTGGGCACGCTCATCGGCTTCGTTCTGGGCACGGTGTTCTGCGCCTATATCGACCAGATCCGCCAGTTCGTGCAGTGGGTGCTGGGTGTCAAGCTGTTCGACCCCACCGTCTATTATCTTGAAACCCTGCCCGCCCAGCTCGACTGGACCGAGGTGACCGAGGTTCTGGTCATCGCCCTCATCCTGTCGCTGCTGGCAACCCTCTATCCCTCCTGGCGCGCCGCCAAGATCGACCCGGTGGAGACCCTGCGCAATGAATGATCTGGTTCTCAGGCTCCAGGCCATCACCCGCACCTACCAATCCGACGCCGCGCCCCTCACCGTGCTCAACGGCGCCTCCCTCGATCTCCAGCGCGGCGAGATCGTGGCCCTCGTCGCCCCCTCGGGCTCGGGCAAATCCACCCTGCTCCACTCGGCCGGGCTGCTTGAGCGCCCCGATGGCGGCGAGGTCTTCATCGAAGGCCAGCCCGCCGGCTCCCTGTCCGACGATGCCCGCACCAAACTCCGCCTCAAAAACATCGGCTTCGTCTATCAGTTCCACCATCTGCTGCCCGAGTTCACCGCCCTCGAAAACATCGCCATCCCGCAAATGGTGGCCGGCGTGCCCGAGGCCCAGGCCAATGAGCGCGCGCTCTCATTGTTGGACAAATTCGGCCTTGCCGCCCGCGCCACACATTTGCCGGGCAAGCTGTCGGGCGGCGAGAAGCAGCGCGTCGCCATCGCCCGCGCGCTCGCCAACCGCCCGGCGCTCCTGCTGGCCGATGAGCCGACCGGCAATCTCGATGTCGCCACCTCCAACCTGGTGTTTGATGAGCTGTTGCGCGTGGTGCGCTCCGAAAACGCCGCGGCGCTGATCGCCACCCACAACCCAGACCTCGCCGCCCGCATGGACCGCCAGATCCACCTGCAAGATGGCGCTTTGACCCAGCTCGCCTGAATTCAACGGTGGAGCGGGCGGCGCCGCCCGCTCCACCCTGGGCCTGCTTTACCGCGAAAACTGGTAGCGCAGCCCGAAAGCGATCTGCTGGGTCGCCATCTGGCCCAGCCGCATCTGGTTCGAGACCAGCGGATACACGCTGCCCAAACGATAATACCGGGTTCCGGTAAGCTGCGTGAACCGATATTCCGCGGTCACCGCCAGCCCCGGCACCATTGGCACCGCATAAGCCAGCCCGGCGATCAGGTCATAGGCAAAGCTGGCTTTCGTCCCCGAAACATAAATCCCGCTGCTCTGGCTGCGCAAATCGCTGTTGAGCGCGGTCCACTGGTAGCCGGCCCCGCCGCCCACATAAGGCGAAACCGGCAGGTTGAGCGGCAGCGTGTAGAGCGTGTTGACCATGAACCCATAGCTGTTGACCCCGCCGGTCATCGCCAGCTTCTGCCCGGCGCCATCCTGCCCATGCGCGGTGGCGCGCTGGGCCACGGCGTCAAGCTCCAGGCTCACCCCGTTGCCAAACCCGAACCCAACCCCCAAAGACCCGCCAGCCGCCGGGCGGGTGACGATCTTGCCATCCACATTGGGCGTCTTCGCCCGGCCAAGCCCGCCAGGAACCGGAAAAGACGCCAGACCGGCATTATAGTGATAGCCAAACGCCTCGCTATTCACACCGCCCAGCCCCAGGCTCACATAAGGCCCAGACACGGCCTGCGCCCGCGCGGCCACCGGGGCCGCCAACATCATCGCGGCGGTAAGGCGTAAACAAAATCGCATCAATTCGCTCCTTGAAATAAACCAGACCCATGCGGGTATGTAACGTTTTAAGCAAAATTTAAATATATTGTTAGACTTCCGCACACAAATTTGCATGCGCAACAAAAAAAACGCCGCCCTGGTTGCCCGGGGCAGCGTTTTTACTGAGCGGCGCTGAGCGCGTGCTTAGTTGAGCACGATCTCGACGCGGCGGTTCTGCGGCTCGCGCACGTTCGGGCCGGTCGGCACCAGCAAATGCGTCTCGCCGTAAGCCTGGATCTCGATCTCGGACGCCGGCACGCCATCCGCCACCAGCTTGCCGGCCACCGCCTTGGCGCGGCGCTCCGAGAGGCCCTGGTTATATGCGGCCGTGCCCGAGGTATCGGTATAGCCCGAAACATCCAGCGTGGTGACATTTTGCGTCTTCGAGTCAGACGCCGCCTCGGCGATGATCTGGGTCGCCTTCGGCGTCAACGTCGCCTTATCCCAGTCAAAAAACACCAGATAGGTCTTGGCCGGGGCCGGCGCGGGCGCGGCCACGGGGGCAGGCGCCGGCGCGGGCGCCACGGCGGCGGGGGCGTTAAACAGCTGGTAGCGCAGCCCGATCAGGATGGTATTGTTGAAAGACTGCCCGATTTTGACATTCGATACCCCGCCAGGATAGTACAAGGTATATTCCGGCCGCGAGACAAGCTGGGTAAAGCGGTATTCCGCCGTGGCCGACAGGCCGGGCATGAAGGACAGCGGATAAGACAGGCCCGCGATCAGGTCGTAAGCAAAGCTTCCCTCGCTGCCGCCCATATAATACCCGCCGCCATCATTGACCCGGTGGGCAAGTTGCAGCCACTCATACCCAACACCCGCGCCGACATAAGGCTGCACCACCCAGCCGAGCGGCAGATCATACAACCCGTTGAGCATGAACCCGTAAGTGTTCAGCCCGCCAGAGGTGCGGTAATGCTTGTTCACCGCTGTACCGGCATCCACCGTAACGTCGGAGGCGTGGATCGTATTGTGGTAATAATTGCCATCCAGCTCGGCGCGCAGGCCATTTCCAAAGCCATATCCTATCCCGATTTCCCCGGCATAAGAGGGGCGGGTCTGCAATTTACCGCCCCACCAGTCGGGCGCCGCCTTGTTTTCCGTATAGCCGAGCGGGAACGTAAAATTCGCGCCAACGCCCAGATCGACATAAGGGCCAGTCACATTCTGGGCATGAGCCAGCAGCGGCACGGCAACCAGGGCCGAAGTGGCAAGGATAGAGCGGAATTTCATGAGAACCTCCGGTTGGTGAAGACCTTGATTTCCGGGGTAATTTACAAGCTTCTTCGGCACACGAAGGTGTTTAATTGTTAACAAACAAATAAATCCTCGTCCCCGTGCCATTTTTAACACAGTAACATCGCCAAAAAAAACGCCGCCCTGGTTGCCCAAGGCGGCGTCTTCATTCGTCCGTGGTCTGTGCTTAGTGCAGCACGATCTCGACGCGGCGGTTCTGCGGCTCACGCACATTCGGGCCGGTCGGCACCAGCAAATGCGTCTCGCCATAGGCATGGATCTCGATGTCGGACGCCGGCACGCCATCGGTCACCAGCTGCCCGGCCACCGCCTTGGCGCGGCGCTCCGAGAGGCCCTGGTTGTAAACAGCCGTGCCCGAGGTGTCGGTATAGCCCGAAACATCCAGCGTGGTGACGTTTTGCGTCTTCGAGTCAGACGCCGCCTCGGCGATGATCTGGGTCGCGCGCGGCGTCAACACCGCCTTGTCCCAGTCAAAAAACACCAGATAGGTCTTGGCGGGCGCGGGCGCGGGCGCGGCCACGGGGGCAGGGGCCGGCGCGGGCGCGGCCACCGGGGCGGGGGCGTTAAACAGCTGGTAGCGCAGGCCCAGCAGCAGCGTGTGGCTCGATTCCGGCCCGGCATAAATATGCTGGTACCCGCTCGAGGCCACATAATAAGTGCGGTTGGCGGTCAGCTGGGTAAAGCGGTACTCGGCGGTCACGGCCAGGCCCGGCACCTGGGGAATATTATAGGCCGCGCCCGCGATCAGGTCATAAGCAAAGCTGCTCGAGGTGCCCTTGAACACAGTGGTACCGGTATGCGCTGATTCCAGCTTCTGCCACTGGAAGCCGACGCCGGCGCCGACATAAGGGGTCACCGGGAAGTCGACCGGAATGTCATAAAACCCGTTGGCGAACATGCCATAGGTGTTGATCCCGCCCGAGAGCGGGGCCGACAGGCCGGCATAATCGATCTTGGTTGTGTTGTTGCGGCGGAAATTACCTTCCAGCTGCACGCGGAAGCCATTGCCGAACCCATAGCCCACCCCGGCGACACCGGCATAATCCGGGCGGGTCTGCACGGCGGCTCCGTCAACCTTCTCGGCCTGGATGATGGTGGTCCCAAGGCCCAGATCGACATAAGGCCCGGTCACCGGCTGGGCACTGGCCGCCAGCGGCAGCACAAGGCAGGTGGCGGCGGCAAGAGCAAGGCGCAATTTCATGAATAAACTCCCAAAACAGGCGCATTAAGCAAGCGCGTATCAGATGTTGTTAATCTACTCGCTCATTTCGCGTTGCAACAGGCATGCCCGCCAAATTCAGCGAACATTCTGAACCTGTGGCAAAATTGGCACTCAGGCCAAGGTCACGAGCAGCCGATGGCGCGGAATGATTCGGTCGAATCCCCGGCCGCGCTGGCGCCCGGCTGCGAGCGCACCATCCAGCCCTTAAAGCTCGGCGCGGCGCCGTCGGTTGCGGGCGTCAGGGTGATGTAAATGGCATTGTCGGGCAGTTGCCCCGGCGGGCGCGTCACGCAGGCTTGCACCGAAACGGTCAGGTCGCCTGCCTTGGCTTGCCCGCCCACGGGCACGGTCAAGGTGCTGGCACTGCCATCCACCTCATTCAGCACGCCGATCACCGCATTCTGCCCGTTCACCCAGGCGGTTTCGGGCGCGGGCGCCACATCCTGGGCTGGCGGTGCCGCCGTCCCTGGCCCGGCCGGTGCCGTCGGCGCCACAGGGGCGGCGGGTGCCGCGGCCGTCACTGGCGCCACGGGGGCGGTGGGTGCAACGGGTGCGGCGGGCGCAACGGGTGCCACCGGCGCGGCGGCGGTCACGGGCGCGGCG
>JAJXWD010000001.1 GCA_021781835.1 Pseudomonadota bacterium
GGGGCGGGAGCGGCGGGGCGACAGGCTTCGAGCTGCAAGCCGCCGGGCGTGGCCAGCCATATGGCGCCCTGGCCCGCGAGCGCGGCCGCTTCCTCGGCGGCGACGCTGAGCACGTCTGTCAATGTGGCCGCGCGCGACAGGCGCTGGGCAAAGACCGAGATGCGCCGCAGCGCCTCCACCCGCGCCGCCGCCGCCGCCGCCTCCTGGCGCACGCGCCCGGCCAGCTGGCCCGTGAGCAGCCCGACCAGCCAAAACACCACCAGCGCGACGACATCCTGCGGGTTGGCCACCGAGAATGTGTGGAGCGGCGGCAGAAAATAGAAATTCCACAATAAAAACGCGACCAGCGCGGTAAACAGCCCGACGGCGCGCCCGGCATGGCTGGCCATGGCGGCGATCAGCCCGGTGAAGATCAATCCCATCGCCTCGGGCGGCAAGATCCGGCCGAGCGCCGTGCCCAGCATGGTGGTCAGGGTCAGCAGGGCGGCGGACAGCAGATAGGGCTCCCAATCGCTCTGCCTTGGTTCGGGCGGCGGCGCGGTATTTGGCGCATCCTGGGCTGACATGCCAGAGTATGGCGCCACGGCGCGGGCCAAGGCAAGGCCGCGCCTTGTCTCAAATGGCGATGCGCACGCCAAGCTCGACCACGCGGTCTGACGGGATTTGGAAGAACTCGGTGGCCGAGAGGGCGTTGCGCGCCATGCGCAGAAACAGCCAGCGGCGGATGAAGCGGAGCTTGGGCACGGTGGTCATCACATAGCTCTCCCGCCCGACAAAATAGCTGGTGCTCATGGGGTCGAACGCCAGTTCGGGGATGGCTTCGAGCGTGTCGGGCACGTTGGGGCTTTCCATGAAGCCGAAATTGAGCGTGACCTGATACATGCCGGGCGCGGCTTCCTTGACCTCGTGGCGCCGCCCGGGCGCGGCGTGGGGAATCTCGAGCGTGCGCACGGTGACGAACAGCACCCGCTCGTGCAGCACCTTGTTGTGCTTGAGATTATGCAGCAGCGCGCCCGGCACATAGTCGAGATTGCCGGTCATGAACACGGCCGTGCCCGCGCAGCGCAGCACGCGCGAATAGGGCAGGCGGTTGATGAACAGGCTCAGGGACATGGCATCTTGCGCCCAGCGCGCGTAAATGAGCCCCCTGCCCCGCTGCCAGGTTGTCATGAGCGTGGCGACCAGCAGCCCCATGCCGAGCGGCACCCAGCCGCCCTCGAAAAATTTAAGCGCGTTGGCTCCAAAAAACGCCAGATCGACGACCAGAAACCCGCCAAACACCAGGGCCGTGAGGCTCGCCGGCCAGGCGAACAGCCGGCGATAGACGAACATCGCCAGAATATTGGTGCACACGAACGTGCCCGTGACCGCGATGCCATAGGCCCAGGCCAGATTATTGCTGGTCTGGAAGGTCAGGATCAGGGCCATGACCCCGAGCGCCAGCAGCCAGTTGATCTGGGGCAGGTAAATCTGGCCTTCAGCCGTGACCGAGGTGTGGCGCACCTCCATGCGCGGCAGCAGCCCGAGCTGAATGCATTGCCGGCCCATCGAATAGGCCCCAGAAATGACCGACTGGCTGGCGATGATGGTGGCCAGGGTTGAGAGCACGACCAGCGGAATTTGCAAAGCGGCCGGCGCCGACATGAAGAACGGGTTGGCCGCCGCCGCCGGGTTGGCCAGCACCACCGCGCCCTGGCCGAAATAATTGAGCGTGAGCGCCGGCAGCACGAACCAGGTCCAGGCGAGGCGGATGGGCGCGCGGCCGAAATGCCCCATATCGGCGTAGAGCGCCTCGGCGCCCGTGACCGCCAGCACCACCGCGCCCAAAATGACAAAGCCCGCATATTTATGGCGAACCATGAAGGAGACGCCATAGGCCGGGTTGATGCCCGCCAGCACGCCCGGATCCGCCATGATGTGGGTGAGGCCGAGTATGCCGATGGTTAAAAACCACAAGACCATGACGGGGCCAAACGCGCTGCCGATGGTGCCCGTGCCGCGCCGCTGCGCCATGAACAGCCCGGCCACCACCACCAGCGAGGCAAGCTCGACCAGGTGGGTCGAGAGCGCCGGCCATACCACTTGCAGACCCGAAATCGCCGAGAGGACCGAGATGGCCGGGGTGATCATGCCATCGCCAAAAAACAGCCCCGCGCCGATGATGCCGATCAGGCCGAGCGCCACGCGCGCGCGGCCGCTGGCCGCGGTCTGGGCCAGAGCGGTGAGCGCCAGGATGCCGCCCTCGCCATTATTGTCGGCGCGCATCACGAAGGTCACGTATTTGAGCGTGACGGTGATGATGAGCGCCCAGAAGATCAGGGACAGCAGCCCGAAAATATCGGCGCGCGCCAGGCTCTGGGCGTTGAAATAGCCCAGGCAGGTCTGCAAGGCGTAGAGCGGGCTGGTGCCGATGTCGCCATAAACCACCCCCAGCGCCCCGATCAGCATGGGCAGGCGAAGTGATTTATGGGCGGGATTTGCGGTGGACATGGTGAGGGCAGCTCTGGTCATTTCGGCCAAAATTACCGCGCGCCGACGGTGGTTTCAAAACCAGGGGGGCGGTTTTTCCCGGCTCTTTACGGCGCCTTTATGGGGCAAGTCGGCGGGGTGGGACGCGGCGCGCGCGCGCCGGGCTTTTGGCGCGCGGCCTGGCTGGAGGAGGAATCACGAAAACGTGATTATTTTTACCGAAGCTTTATGATCGGATTCAGAACGATATGTCCCGGGGGGAATTGGCGGGCTGGCACTCTGCCATCCGCCTGAGCCGCCATGGTTAATCATGACCGCCGATCGTCACGCGCTGGGTGGGAAGCCGCGCCGCGCGAGCCGGGCGATGACCTGCTTCAGAAGGTCGAGCAGGAGGGTGAACAGCAAGGCGCTGAAGATGACCGGCCCCAGAACATTCCAGCCCAACGGCGCCATCAATAGCCCCAGCCTCACGACCAGCAGGCTGAAGCCAACCATGGCGAGCGTGGCGAGGGCCAGCCAGAGGCTCGGGGCCGATGACCAGACCCAGCGCTCCTCGCGGATGACATAAACGCTGGCCTGGATCGCCAGCATCAGGGTCAGGAAGGAAAGCGTCCGCACCTGCGCCAGGGGCAAATGCCAGAGGTCGCGGCCGATCGTGAGCATCAGCGCCGCATAGCCGAGCGTGGCCAGGCCATAAATCCCGCCTTCGGTGATGATCCGGCCAATGCGCCAGTGCCGGGGGTGAGATGAAGGCAGAGCGCGGTCGGTGGTGATCGCCATGGTCAGGAAATCATTGACGATCAGCAGCAGCACCATCAGCAGCGGCGTTAAAACCGCGTGGCCGGTCATGACCAACCCCAGCGCGAGATACAGCACGAAGGCGATTTTGCGGACCACCATCGAGAGCGTGTAGGTGCGGATGCGCTGAAACGCCGCCCTGCCCTCACGGATGGCGTCCAAGACACCGGCCAACCCCGGCGAGGTGAGCACCAGACCCGCCGCCGCCTTTGCCACATCGGTCGCCGTGGAGACGGCGATGCCCATTTGCGCCTGGCGCAGGGCCGGGGCGTCGTTGGTGCCATCGCCGCACATGCCGACCACGTGGCCGGCGCGCTGGAACAGTTTGACCAGGTGAAATTTCTGCTCCGGAAATACCCCGGCGAACACGCCGCAACCGTCTGGCGCGGCCAGGGTGGCGGACCTTGAGGCATCGCAAACCTCGCCGGTGATGCCGACGGCTTTGGCGATCACTTGGGCGGTTTCGGGCGCATCGCCCGTGACCATGACCACGCGCACGCCCAAATCATGCAAGGCGGCGATCAGGCGCGCGGCATCCTCACGCGGCGGGTCGGCAAGGCCCAGCAAGCCGAGCAGAACAGGGGCGGAGGCGCCGGTGGTCCGGGTGACGGCGAGAACCCGGCAACCCGCTTCGACGAGGTGCCGCCGGGCCGCTTCCTGCTCGGGCGATAGCGGCGCTTGCAGCAACGCCCCGAGCGCGCCCTTGCGGAGCAGATCGCCATCCGCGAGGCGCGTTTGCGCATATTTGCGGGCCGGATCGAAGGGCATGAAGCCCGTGGCCTCGGGCACCGCCACACCGCGCGCCCGCGCGGTGTCGATCATCACCTGGTCAACCGGATCTCCGCCCTCCGATGAAACGGCGGCGGCAGCCGCCAGAACGGCGTCTTCCGTCAGGCCCCCAAAGGCGGCGACGGCGTGGATCGACAGCGCGTTCTGTGTCAGCGTGCCGGTTTTATCGGAGCAGAGCAGGCTCATCGTCGCGGCCTCGTTGATCGCGGCGAGCCGCGTGGGCAGCACGGCGCCCCGCACCAGCCGCCGGGCCGAAAGCGCGGCGGCGAGCGTGAAGGTGGAAGGCAAGGCAACGGGAATGGACGCCAGCAGCGCGGTTAGCAGCAAGGGCACGGTTTCATCGAATGTCCGGCCGATGGCATGGGCGTAGGCGAGCATCGCCAGCACCACGGCACCGTTGACCAGGGCCAGATCGCGCACCACCGCGAGCACCGCGCGCTGCTCGCCGCTGACACCGTGGGCATCTTGCACCAGCGAGGCGGTCTTGCCGAAATAGGTGCGCGCGCCGGTCGCCACCACCAGGCCCGTGGCCTCGCCTTGCCGGATCATCGCGCCGGCATAGGCCAGATCCCCTGGTTTGCGCTCAACGGGCAGGGATTCACCCGTCAGCATCGACTGGTCGGCCAGCACGCCGCCCGCGGTGATCTTGATGTCGGCGGGCACCACCGCGCCGAGCGCCAGCTTTACCAGATCGCCGGGCACCAGACTGGCCGCGTCAAGGCGCGCCCAGCCGCCATCGCGCCGGACCGAGGCCATGACCGCGAGCGTCTGGCGCAAGGCCGCGACCGCCGCCTTGGCGCGGGCTTCCTGGCTCAGCCCGAGCACGGCGTTGAAAATCAGCAGCACGGCAATGATGCCCGCCTGCAGGCCATGGCCGAGAAACAGCTCCAGCAGGATGGTGGCTTCCAGCATCCACGGCAGGGGCGCCCATAATTTGGCCGCCAGCGCGTGGAGCCAGCTTTCGGGTTTGTCGGCAACCGCGTTGGCGCCGAATTGCCGCAGCCGGGCCGCGGCTTCGGCGGATGACAAGCCCTGGTCAAAATCTGCGTTCATGGCCAACATCCGTCAGATCATGCGGTATCAGGTAGCATCGGCCAAGGATGCCTGGAAGCGCCTGGAGGCCGGCTCTTCGCAGCGCGGCTTGCGCGCCAATGCGCTCAGGCGCATACCATGGCCATGAACAGGGCCAAAGACGCCGGTGACATTCTGGCCACCCTCGCCGAGCCCGCGCGGCATTCGGCGTAAGGACGCAACAATATCATGGCAGTCAAGTCCAAAAAAACCCTTCTGGCCGCGGCGGTTGTTCTGGTGGCTGGGCTGGGGGCGGGGGCTTACCGTTATTGGCGCGCGGCGCCCGACGCCAGCCACCTCACGCTTTATGGCAATGTCGATATACGCGAGGTCTATGCCGCGTTTTACGATTCGGGGCGCATTGACCATATGTTGGCGCAGGAGGGCGATGCGGTTCATGAAGGTGAACTGATCGCCACGCTCGACCAAAGCCGCTTCGCGGATGCGCTGGCCACCGCCAACGGCCAGGCCGCCAGCCAGCAGCAGATTCTGGCCGCGCTGCTGGCGGGATCGCGCCCGGAGCAGATTGCCCAGGCCAAGGCGCAGATGGATGCGCTGGAGGTGGTGTACCAAAACGATGCCGCCAATTACAATCGCTACGCGGCACTGGCCCCCCATGGCGCGGCCACCATTCAGCAGCGCGACGACGCCCAGGCCGCCTGGCTTAATGCCAAGCAAAATTACCAAGCCGCCAGGCAGGCTTACATATTGGCCGTCAAAGGCCCGCGCGCCGAGGATATCGCCGCCGCGCAGGCCGCCTATGATGCCGCGAAAGCCAGCGCCGCCCTGGCCGCGCAAGAGTATGACGACACCAAACTCTACGCGCCCGCGGATGGCATCATTGAGGAGCGCGTGCAGGAGCCCGGCGACATGACCTCGCCTTCCGCGCCGGTTTATGTGATCGCGCTCACCAATCCGCTCTGGGTGCGCGCCTATGTGCCCGAGAGCGATCTGGGCCGCGTCCGGCTGGGCATGACCGCCAGCATCAGCACCGATTCCTATCCAGGCAAGACTTATCGCGGCTGGGTGGGCTATATCTCTCCCACCGCCGAATTCACGCCCAAGACGGTCGAGACACCCGATTTGCGCGCCCAGCTCGTCTATCAGCTCCGTGTCTATGCCTGTAACGCGCAAGGCCAGTTGCAGCTTGGCATGCCCGCGACCGTGAGCATCGGCCTTGCCCAACCCCAGACAGCGGGCGCGGCACGGGGCGCGGATGCGTGCGGCGGCGCCAATGCCCCCGCCACCTGAAGACGCGCCCAAAGCGCTGGTGCTGGAGGGGGTCACGCGCCGCTTCCGGGTGGCCAGACGTGTGGTGACCGCGCTTGAGGGGGTGAGCGCGCAAACCTCGCCCGGCCTGGTGACCGGACTGATTGGCCCAGACGGCGCGGGCAAGACCACGCTGATGCGGCTCATCGCCGGGCTGCTCCGGCCTGATGACGGCAAGATCGGCGTTTTTGGGACCGATGTGAGCACCGCGCCGCTCGAGGTGCAGGGCATGATCTCTTACATGCCACAGCGTTTCGGGCTTTATGAAGACCTCAGCGTACAGGAGAATCTCGACCTCTACGCCGATTTGCAGGGCGTGCCTGTGGCCGCGCGCCCTGGCCGCTATGCCGAGCTTTTGCACATGACCGGCATGCAGCCCTTCACCACGCGCCTGGCGGGCCGGCTCTCGGGCGGCATGAAGCAGAAATTGGGCCTGGCCTGCACGCTCATCCGCCCGCCCCGGCTCTTGCTGCTCGATGAGCCGACCGTTGGCGTCGATCCGGTTTCACGCCGGGAATTATGGCAGATCGTCGATCACCTCGTGCGCGGGGCCGGCATGAGCGTGCTGCTCTCCACCGCCTATCTCGACGAGGCGGAGCGCTGCGACGAGGTGCTGCTGCTGCATGAGGGGCAGTTGATCGGCACTGGCAAGCCGGGGGATTTCACCCAGGCGATGGCCGGGCGAAGCTTTTTGGCCCGTGCCGGGGGCACGCCCAAGCGCGCGCTGCAAACGGCGCTTGCCGCCACGCCAGGCGTGACGGATGCGCTGATTCAGGGCGAAGCCGTGCGCCTGGTGCTGAATGCCGGCGTGGCGCCGCAGACGATTCAGCCTCCCGGCATCGCGGGCCTCACGCTCGCGCCCGTCGCGCCGCGGTTCGAGGACCGGTTTGTCGATCTCTTGCGCGCCAAAACAGGCATCCAGGCCCTGATTACGCCAGCACCGCCAGCCGCCGCGCCAGCATCGCAAGCAGCCGCCATCGAGGTTGACCGCCTGACCAAACGCTTCGGCGCCTTCGCGGCGGTCGATGACATCAGCTTCCGCGTAAAACGGGGCGAGATCTTTGGCCTGCTGGGAGCCAATGGCGCCGGCAAATCCACCACTTTCCGCATGTTATGCGGCCTGTTGCCCGCCACCAGCGGAAGGCTGCGGGTGGATGGGTTTGATCTGCGCGCCGCCGCCGCCACCGCGCGCGGCAGGCTTGGCTATATGGCGCAAAAATTCTCGCTTTATGGCGATCTCAGCGTGCTCCAGAATCTGCGCTTCTTCGCCGCCGCCTACGGGCTGCGCGGCGCGCGGCGCGCTCAGCGCATCGACTGGGCGCTCAGTGAATTCGAACTGCGCGATTACGCCGACGCCACCAGCCGCGATTTGCCGCTGGGCTTCAAGCAGCGCATGGCGCTGGCCTGCGCGCTCATGCATGAGCCCGACGTGCTGTTTCTCGATGAACCAACCTCCGGCGTCGACCCTCTGGCGCGGCGCGAATTCTGGCGGCGCATCAATGCCCTGGCGGACCAGGGCGTAACCGTGCTGGTGACCACCCATTTCATGGATGAGGCGGAATATTGCGACCATCTGGTCATCATGGCGCAGGGGCGGATTTTGGCGGCGGGCACATCGGAGGATCTCAAATCGGCCGCCCGCACGGCCGAACTGCCCGCGCCAACCATGGAGGACGCCTTTGTTGCCCTGATTACGGCCGCTGACGCCAAACAAACAGGCCACGCGGCATGAGCGCGATGCTGATGCGCCTGCGTGGCCTGGTGCGCAAGGAGACACTGCAAATCCTGCGCGATCCTTCCTCCATCGCCATCGCCTTCATTCTGCCCACGGTGCTGCTGCTGCTGTTCGGCTATGGCGTGTCGCTCGATGCCCGCCATGTCGGGCTGGGGCTGGTGGTTGACGCCCCCAGCGCCGCCGCCACCAGCTTCACCGCGAAATTTCGCCATTCGCCCTATTTCACGCCCCATGATTTCGCCGCCGAACCCGCCGCCGAGACGGCCATGAAGGATGGCGATATCGATGGCTTTATCTGGCTGCAAGGCGATTTCGCCCGTCAGCTCGCCGCGGGCCAGAGCCCGGCCATTGGCCTTTTTGTTGATGGCATCGACGCCAACAATGCCCGGCTGATCGAGAATTACGTAACGCAAAGCTGGGCGGATTGGGTGGCGCAGCAGGCCGCGCTGGCGGGCGTCGCCAATCCGGATCCCATCGATCTCGAACCGCGAATCTGGTTCAACCCCGCCGTCAGCAGCCGCGATTATCTGGTGCCGGGGCTCATTGCCGTGATCATGACCCTTACCGGCGCGCTGCTCACCGCGCTGGTCATCGCGCGGGAATGGGAGCGCGGCACCATGGAGGCGCTGATGGTCACCACTGTGAGCATGCATGAGATATTGATCTCCAAGATCATCCCCTATTTCCTGCTCGGCATGGGGGGGATGGTGGTCTCGGTGCTGATCGCGACTTGGCTGTTCGGCGTGCCGCTGCTGGGCTCGCTCATCGTGCTGGGGCTGGCCTCGTCGTTGTTCATGCTCGCTTCGCTCGGCATGGGGCTGCTCATTTCCACCATCGCCAAAAACCAGTTTGTCGCCGGGCAGATCGCCATCATCACCACTTTCCTGCCAGCCTTCATTCTCTCAGGATTCATTTTCGATATTTCCTCCATGCCCGCGCCCATTCAGCTGCTCACCCATGTCGTCGCGGCGCGCTATTTCGTGGCCATTTTGCAAAGCCTGTTTCTGGCCGGCACGGTGTGGTCCGTCATCCTGCCCAATCTGTTCGCCCTGCTGGCCATGGCGGTGGTGTTTCTGGGGCTGGCCCGGCTGGCCGCGCGCAAGAGGCTCGACTGAACCATGCTGGCCCGTCTGCTCGCTTTGGTCATCAAGGAATTTCTCGCCATATTGCGCGATGGCAAAAGCCGCATGGTGCTGATCGGCCCGCCGCTCATCCAGCTTGTCGTATTCGGCTATGCCGCCAGTTTCGACCTCAATCACGTGCCCTTCGCGGTTTACGACCAGGATCAAACCGCCCTCTCACGCGATCTGGTGGCCGATTTCGCAGGCGCGCCCAGTTTCCAGCAAGTCGCGGTATTGCATAGCCCTGAGCGCATCAGGCAGCTCATTGATTCACGTGCCGTCGAGATGGTGCTCGACATCGACCCGCGTTATGGGCGCGATCTGCTGCTTGGCCAGCCAGCGCCGGTGCAAATCATCGTCGATGGCCGCAACTCCAACACCGCCCTGCTGATTTTGGGCTATGCCAGCGACATCATCACCTCGGCCAGCGAAAGCTGGGCCGCCACCCATGGTGGCATGGCCCCGCCCGCGCGGCTCGAGCCCCGCGCGCTCTATAACCCCACGCTCGACTCACATTGGTTCATCATTCCTGGCATCGTGGCACTGCTCACCCAGGTGGTCACGCTGCTGGTGGTGGGGTTGTCGGTCGCGCGGGAACGCGAGGCCGGCACGTTCGACCAGACCCTCGTTACGCCGCTCAGGCCCCTCGACATTGTGCTGGGCAAAAGCCTGCCGGGCCTGATCATCGGCCTCGTTGAAGGCAGTGTCATCATTTTGGCCACGCATTTCTGGTTCGGCGTGCCGCTGCTGGGTTCGCTGGTCTTGCTCTATATGGGGCTGTTTTTGTTCATCGCCGCGGTCACCGGCATCGGGCTGATGATCTCCTCGCTCGCCGCCACGCAGCAACAGGCGCTGTTGGGCGCCTTCTTGTTCATGGTGCCGTCCATCATTCTCTCGGGCTTCGCGACACCCATCGCCAACATGCCCCCCCTTGTGCAAGACCTGACCCTCATCAACCCCATGCGCTATGCGCTGGTGGTGATACGTGAAAGCTTCCTCGAGCACCCCAGTCTCGCCACGCTGCTGCCCCAGTTCGGCGCCATGACCACGCTTGCGCTCATCAGCCTCATCGCGGCGGGCTGGCTGTTCCGCAAGCGTGTGGTTTAGATCGAGCGCTGGTTGACCCGCTTGGAAAGCGCTTCGGCGTTTTCCCGGCGCTCACTGTAGCGCTCCACCAGATAATCCGCGCAGCCGCGTGTCAGCAGCGTGAACTTCACCAGCTCCTCCATCACATCCACGATGCGGTCGTAATAAGGCGAGGTCTTCATCCGGTCGGTCTCATCGAATTCGGTGAAGGCTTTGGGCACGGAGGACTGGTTGGGAATGGTGAGCAGGCGCATCCAGCGGCCCAGAATGCGCAACTGGTTGACCGCATTGAAGCTCTGCGAGCCGCCGCACACCTGCATCACGGCCAATGTTTTGCCTTGGGTTGGGCGCACCGCGCCCAGCGCCAGGGGAATCCAGTCGATCTGCGCCTTCATGATCCCGGTCATGGCGCCATGGCGCTCGGGCGAGCACCAGACCATGCCCTCGCACCAGTTCACCAGATCGCGCAATTCCTGTACTTTCGGATGATCCGCCCCTGCATCGTCGGGCAGGGGCAGGCCGGAGGGGTTGAAGCTGCGTGTCTCGGCGCCAAAACGGCGCAAAATCGCGGCGGCTTCCTCCGTCACCAGCCGGCTGAAGGCGCGCGGCCGCACGGAGCCGTACAGCAGCAGGATGCGCGGCTTGTGACGTGGCCGGGGCGCATCGAACAGGCGCGCTTCATCAATCGGTGCGAAGCAGGCTGCATCGAGATTTGGCAAGGATTCGTCAGCCATGGGCTTTGACGCCATCCGCGCGCTCATACCAGCCCTTGGTCGCGGTCACGAGTTTGACGGCCAGCAGCATGACCGGCACTTCGATCAGCACGCCAACCACCGTGGCCAGCGCCGCGCCGGAATTGAAGCCGAACAGGCTGATGGCGGCGGCCACCGCCAGCTCGAAGAAATTCGAGGCGCCGATGAGGGCCGAGGGGCAGGCGATGTTATGCGTCTCGCCCAGGGCGCGGTTGAGCCCATAGGCCAGCGTGGCGTTGAAGAACACCTGCACCAGAATGGGCACGGCCAGCAGCACGATCACCAGCGGTTGCTTGATGATTTCAGCCCCCTGGAAGGCAAACAGCAGCACCAGCGTGAGCAGCAGGGCGAGGATAGACCATGGACCGATTTTCGCCATCGCGGCATCGAACGTGTCTGGCCCGTGCCGCAGCAAGCCGCGCCGCCAGAGTTGCGCGATGATGACAGGGATGACGATATAGAGCACCACCGAGGTGAGCAATGTGGCCCAGGGCACGGTGATGGAGGACAGCCCCAGCAACAGCCCGACAATGGGGGCGAAAGCGAACACCATGATGGTGTCGTTGAGCGCCACTTGCGAGAGGGTGAACAGCGGGTCGCCGTTTGTAAGGCGGCTCCAAACGAACACCATGGCGGTGCAGGGGGCGGCGGCCAGCAAGATCAGCCCGGCGATGTAGCTGTCGATCTGCCCAGGCGGCAGCAGCGGGCGGAACAAATGCCCGATGAACAAGGCGGCCAGCAGCGCCATGGAAAAGGGCTTGACCAGCCAGTTGACAAACAACGTCACGCCGATGCCGCGCACATGCTGCCTCACCTCGTGCAGGGCGCCGAAATCGACCTTCACCAGCATCGGGATGATCATCACCCATATCAGCAGCCCGACCGGGAGATTGACCTGGGCGATTTCCATGCGGCCAATCGCCTGGAACAGCCCCGGCGCCCCCTGCCCGGCCAAAATGCCGGCAATGATACACAGGAATACCCATACACTCAGAAAGCGTTCAAAGATGCTCATCTTCTCGCCAGCGGCTTTTTTGGCCGTAACGTCACATTGCACGGACATGATCGCTCCTTACACTCCCAAAGCCGCGCGGACCGCCGGCACCAGACGCGCGCTGATATCGTCGCGCACGCGGATGAAGCTCTCCAGCGGCTCGCCATGCGGATCGTGAAACGCGATGTGCAGGCGCGGCACGGGGCGGGGAAATATCGGGCAGGTTTCCTTGGCGTTGTCGCACACGGTCACGACCAGATCGATCGGCTCGTTGATGACCGCGTCGACGTCTTTCGGGTAGAGCCCCTCGGTTGGCAGCCCGGCCGCGCGCAAGGCCGCGATGGCGCCTTCGGCGACCTTGGGCTGCGGGCGCGTGCCCGCCGAGAGCACCCGCCCCGCGGCGCCAAGCTCATGGCGCAGCAGCACTTCGGCCATCTGCGAGCGGCAGGAATTGCCGGTGCAGAGGATCAGCACCGTTTTCTGTGTCGTCATGGAGGGGATCCTTGATATGTCTCGTTTAGTCAGCCGAAAGGACGGGTTTGCCAACGAATTTGCCGGTGGCATCAATAACAATCTCGCCATCCTCCTTTACAAAGGCGCCGCGTTGCGGATGGGGCAGAATGTCGAGCACCGCCTCGGAGGGGCGGCAGAGTTTTACACCGAGAGGGGTCACCACGATGGGCCGGTTGATGAGAATCGGGTGCGCCATCATGGCGTCGATCAACCGCTCATCGGTGAGGGCGGGATCGTCCAGCCCGAGCTGGTCATAAGGCGTGCCCTTGCGCCGCAGCAGAGCGCGCGCCGGAATGCCCATCCGCGCGATGAGGTTGGAAAGTTCAGTGCGGCTGGGCGGGGTTTTTAGATATTCGATGATGAGCGGCGCCTCGCCGCTATTGCGGATCAGGGCGAGCACGTTGCGCGAGGTGCCGCAAGCGGGGTTGTGATAGATGGTGATGCTCATCGTGCGGTTTCCTGGCTGGCGTCCAGCCTCATCTGGCCAATGGCCGCGGCGCGTTGCGCAAGCGCCATGCGGTCCAAAGCCTCGAAGGGCAGAACAACGAAAATCTTGATACGGTTTTCCAGTTCGCGCAGCGTGGCACGATAGGCTTGCGCCTGCTCCAGCTCGGAACCATGCACGGCCGCCGGGTCTGGCAGCCCCCAATGCGCCGTAATCGGCTGTCCTGGCCAGGCGGGGCAAACCTCGCCCGCCACCCGGTCGCAAACCGTGAAGACAAAATCCATCTCCGGGGCGCCGGGAGCCGAGAACTCCTCCCAGCCTTTGCTGCGCAGACCATCGGTTGGCATACCCAGAGATGCCAAGAGTGACAATGCCCTGGGCTGTATCACACCTTTGGGGTGGCTGCCCGCGCTGAAGGCCTGAAATTTTCCTTGCCCCCAATGCGTAAGCAGGGATTCGGCGATGATGCTGCGCGCCGAATTGCCCGTGCAGAGGAAAAGAACGTTAAACGGCCGCTGGCTCATGACGGTTTCCGTTGCTGCGGGGTTTCCAGCTTCGTGCCATCGCATAGCCCAACCCCACAGGCGGCGGGGTTGCCCTGGCAGCAATTCTCCGTGAGGTAGGCGAGCAAGCCATTCATGTTCGCAAGCTCGGCGGAATAGATCAGCGACCGGCCTTCCCGTTCAAAGCG
Source organism: Pseudomonadota bacterium (assembly GCA_021781835.1). GTDB lineage: Bacteria > Pseudomonadota > Alphaproteobacteria > Acetobacterales > Acetobacteraceae > Acidocella. Next base: position 13,734 of record JAJXWD010000001.1, read on the forward strand.
GACCAGCCCCGCATGGCGCAGTTCCTTGAGGTGGAAGGACAAGGTTGCCGATGGCAAGCCAAGCCGCTCCCCCAGCTGTCCGGCGGGCAGGCCCTCTGGCCCGGCCTGCACGAGAAGGCGAAAAACATCCAGCCGCGCCTCCTGGGCCAGGGCGGCGAGGGCGGTGAGGGCATCTGATTTATTCATATCTCCATTTGTATGGAAATATGGATAAATGTCAAGCCGTGACCTTATACCATCCCGCCAAATGTTTGACGCTTCGAGTGCGGTGGCGGGATGGTATAATTCTTTGAGTTTGCGCGTGGCCGCCCCACCAAGCCCACGGCCAATACCAGCCAGCCTGGAGGCTGACTGGTATTAGCTTTGGCGCTGGTGGAATTCGGGCGAGGTTAGCATGCGCGCCAGGAGCTTTTGCAGGCCACCCGTGAGGCCGTGCTGGGTGAGCAGGGCTTGGGCGGTTTTTTGGCCGTCCGGGTCTGGCGGGCGATGGAGGAGGGCGAGGTAGGCAGCGCGGACCAGATGACCGGGCAGCAGGGCTTGCAGGGCCGGGGCCAGGGCGGTGAAGGCCGGGGCGGCGAAGGTTAGCAGGTCTGGGGCTTGGTGGTAGAAAAAGGGAATGCGCAGGCGGGCCGGGCGGCGCAGAATGAGGCCGAGAAGCGCCGCCATGGGCGGGGCGGTGGCGGCATCGGGCGCCAGATGCAGACGCAACGCCCCTGCCCCGCCCGGCGCCACCGGCCGCACGGGCAAGACACCGCAAACAATGTGCGGGCCGTGCGTGTGCTCGCTGGTGAGGCGCAGGCGGGCGCTGGTTTCGCCCTCCAGGGCCAGCACGCCGCGGGAGCTGGTGAAATTGAACGCCACGGCGGTCACGTCTTCGTCCTCGGCCATGGGCAGGCGGATTTCGGCATCGCCCGCCAGAAGCAGGGTTTCGGCGCTGAGCAGCGAGGTGGAGACAGGCTGGAGCGGCAAATGGCCGCCCGCCAGCTCGGCCGCGCGCGCGCAACGGTAGCGGGCGCTGGTCAATTCGGTTTCGCCCGCGGGCCGGCGGTGCTGCCAGATGTCGCGCAGGGCACCGGCCAGGATTGTGCCGATCTGGCAGGCGATGGCAGGGTGGAGGTGCATGTCATCCTGGAACTGGTCCTGGGGGGTGAGCCCCTGCCCCGCCATGGCCGCGAGGAAGGCGTAACCATCGAAAAACGGCACGCGGCAGCGCAGGGCCACCAGGCGGTAGGCGCGCGCGACGGCCCCGCCATCGGGCAGGGCCTTGAGGCTGGGCAGGATGAGCAGAGCCGGCAGGCAGCCCTGGACGGTGATCTCGGCGATGGCGGATTCGAGCTGGGATTCGATGGCGGGAAGATCGAGAGCGCCATCGGCGTGAAGGGCGGTGTCGTTGCAGGTGAAATCGAGGAGGCACAGATTGAAACAGGAGAGGTCCAGCTCGGCCAGGCGATAGGCGAACAGGGCGCTGCAGCTGGTGCCCAGGGAAAACGAGGCAAAGCCGGAAAAGGCCGGACTTTCGCGCAGGGCCTTGGCGTAGCCGTCTCGGTAGACGGCGTTGGAGGTGCCAACCAGGCACAGAGCGGGAGAGGCTGAGCTGGACATGCCGCTATACCAGAAATTACGATCTATGGTTGTGTTTTGTGGTGGAAATTTGGCGGGTTTGGGCTTTCAATGCAAGGAATTGTTTACTAGTATTTCATCAGTCAGCAAAAAATTACAATTTTTGCGTGTGTTTCAGGCGCTGGGCGATGGGAAAGCCAGGCGGCGCCTGATGGTGGATAATCAAGACAAACACAACCTTGGATTAGATTTCATGGCAAAATCATCCAACCTCAGGCGGATCAGTGGCGGCAAGGTGGTCTTGTGGGACGATGGCGGCGTGCTGGCGGGCTTTGCGCCGCCCGGCGGACGGGCGGAGGAACCGCGCGCGGCTGGGGAAGAGGAGGCGGAGCTTGCCGCCGCGCCGGTTTGCGAAGGCTATGTGGACGGGCTGGACCCGCGCTGGAATGTGGTGGGCTGGGTGCGGATGCCGGCCCGGCCGGAGCGGCGGCTGAGTGTGGGGCTGCTGGCCGAAGAGGTATTGATTGCCACCGACACCGCGCTGCGCTTTCGTGGGGATTTGCTGGCGGCGCGGTATGGCGATGGAAATTACGGGTTTCATCTGGCCATTCCGGGGCGGTTTTTTGATGGCGGACGCCACAGGCTGGCCGTGCGCGTGCTGGGCGAGGACAGCGAGACGGTGCTGGGGCGGCTGGAGCTGACCTTGCCCGCCCGCCCGCCCCGGCGGGCCGAGCCGCAACGCGAAACAGCCAAGGCGGCGGCGCTGGTGGCCGAGGTGCTGGGCGCCAGGGCCGAGATCACGCCCGCCGAGCTTGAGGGGTTCGCCCAGGATTTGAGCGAGGAGCTGGGAAGCATCGCCCGCCACTACGACGCGGCCACGGCCATTGGCCTGCTTTATGTGCATGTGCTGCGCCGGCGCGCCGATGAGGACGGGTTGCAGACCCGCCTGACCAGGCTGAGCCAGACCCCTGAGCAGATGAGCGAGGTGGTGCGCGAGGTGGTGTTTTCGGACGAGGCGGCGGTGAGCCTGCGCCAGGGCACTGGCGGGCGGCTGCCTTCGCTCGCGCCCCTCCGCGCCTGGGCGCGGCTGCGCCGGTTTGCCTGAGGCGCGGGCAGGATGATTTATTACAGCCACCGCACACGCAAGGCGCTCGCGGAGGGGCATGTTTATCTGCCGCTCGGGTTCGCGCATTATTCCTATGGCTCGGTCTGCCAGAAATTCAAGAAATTGTTTGAAGACAGAGATTTATCGGCCGAAGAGCTGATGATGCCCGAGATTTACGCCAGCCATGCCGATGTCGGCCCGCGCGGGGGCGGGCGGCCGCTGCATGTGGCGTTCAAGCCTTATGAGGAGATCAGGCTGCTCAAGGGGGCGGCCAATGTCGCGCATGTGGCGTGGGAGTTTGACCGGCTGCCGACATTGGACGGGCTGCCGCTGGGCCATCCGCGCCGGGCCAACCCGCTGAATGATTATGTGCGTGTGCTAGGGCTGGTGGATGAGGTGTGGGTGGGCTGCGCCTATACCAAGCGGGTGTTCGAGGGGCATGGGCTTGCGCATGTCGAGGTGATGCCCGCGCCGATCGAGACCGGGCGGGCGCCGCCGGGGCGGGACGCGCCCATGGGCGGGGGAGCGCGGATTGATGGTTTTGAGCTGACCCGCCAGGCCGTGGCCGCGCTGCTGGAGGGCACAGGCACGCCGCGCCTGGACCAGGGCACGCTGCTGCGCGCCCATGAGACGAGGGCCAGAGGCGGACGGGTGTTCGTCTCGGTGTGCAACCCCGGCGACCCGCGCAAGAATATCGCCGCCATGCTGCTGGGGTTTCAGAATTTTTTGCGCCGCCACAAGCGCCATGACCTGCTGATCGTCAAGCTCGTGCTCTCGGGCGCGCCCGAGGCCCTGCGCCTGGCGCTGCGCGAGCAGTTGCCGGCCTATTTCGAACAGATCGGCGTGCCGTTCGGGTTTATGGATTGCGCCGATATTTTGCTGGTGCCCGGGCATTTGACGCCAGACGCGCTGGGCAGCCTGTACCGGGCGGCGGAGTTTTATTTATGCACCAGCGCCGCCGAGGGCCAGGGGCTGCCCGTGCAGGAGGCCATGGCCGCGGGGCTGGTGCCGGTGAGCCCGGCGGTGACGGCGATGGAGGATTACATAAAGCCCGGCCATGCCGTGGTGCTGGCGGCCAAGCGCGCGCCCATACCGTTACAGACCGCCGAAGCCTATGGGCTCTGCGGGCTGAGCTGGAGCGTGGTGGACCACCGGGAGGTGAGCGCCGGGCTGGCCGCGGCCGTGGCCATGGGGCCACAGGAATATGAGCGCCGGTCGGTTGCGGCTTGGCGGTTTATCCGCGAGCAATACGGGTTTGCGGCGCTGGGTGAGAGACTTTGCGCGCGCCAGGCGGCGCTGCTGGCATGAGCGCCGGGCTGGACGAGGCGGCGGGGCGGATACAGGCGCGCGGGGCGGCGGTGTTTGTGGATGTCTCGGCGCTGTTGGAGCTGGCCTGGACGGGGATTGCCAATGTCACCGCCAATCTGGCGCGCGAGATTTACCGCGTGCTGCCGGGCAACAGCTATTTTTTCGCGCGCGGGGTGGTGATCGACCCTGCCGCGCTGATGACCGCCATAGAAGAGGCCAATGGCGCCTATCTGGAGGTGCTGCTGGAAAACGGCTTTGCTCAGCTGGGCGGGGTGGGGGATTTTGCGGGCGTGGCGGCGCACAGCATCGGGCTGTTTCCCAACATCAAGACCGCGCATGGGTTTTTCGATGTCGAGGCGGTGGTGTTTCATGACCTCTCGGCCATGCTGATGCCCGAACTGCACCAAAGCTGGGCCGCGCACGCGCACACCCAGGCGCTGGCGCGCGATGGCGAAAGCTCGGCGGTGGTGTGCTGTGTCTCGGCGGCGACGGCGGCGGATGCCAGGCTGTATCTGGGCCTGCCGGCGGCGCGCTGCGTGGTGGCGCCGCTGGGCGTGCGCCCGCCCCCCGGCGACGAGCCCGCGCGGCGCCTGAATTACGCCGTGGTGCTGGGCACGGTGGAGCCGCGCAAGAATTTGCGGCTGGTGGCGGAATATATGCTCAGCCGCCCCGACCTAGCGGGCAGGATTGCCATGGTGTTTGTGGGGCGCAAGGGCTGGGGACGGAGTTTTGACGAGCTGTTTGGCGAGCTGGTGACCTGCTCGCCCTGGCAGGACAGCCTCTATTTTACCGATTTTGTCAGCGAGGAGGATAAATGGGCGCTGCTGCGCCATGCGCGCTTTGCCGTGTTTCCCTCGCTGTTTGAAGGGTTTGGGCTGCCGGTGGTGGAGGCGATGGCGGCGGGCTGCCCGGTGATCGCGGCGCGCAGCTCCAGCCTGGTCGAGTTTGGGCTGCCCGATGAGATGTATTTCGACCCATTCTCGCTGCCCGATTTCGCCCGCGCCTTCCGGCTGGCCGAGACCATGCAGGCCGATGACGGCGCGCGGCTGGGCGCCACGCTCAAGCGCCAAGCCAGTGAATATGGCTGGGAGCGGTTTGCCGGCCAACTTTTGGCGGCGGTGGCCGAGCGGCTGCCGGGTGGGTAGAGGGCTTCGTGATGAATGTGCTGATGAACCATATTCCCAAATGCGCGGGCAATGCGGTGGCGCGGCAGTTTGAGGCGCTGCTGGGAGCGGGGGGGAGTTATGAGATCCGCACCCATCTCGGCATCGGGGCGGTGCCGGACCTCTCGCCTTACGGGTTTGTGTTTGGCCATCTGCCCTGGGACTGGGAAGAAAAGCTGGGCCAGGGGCGCCAGCGCTTCTCGTTGATGCGCAACCCGGTGACGCGGGTGCTCTCGGCTTATTTCTTTTTCGAGCAGCTGCGGCGGGAGGGCTCGGCCGTGGTGGCCGGATACCCGCCTATGTCGCTGATGGCGTATGTGACCTCGGAGATGCCCTTGGTCATGGCGACCACCTGCAATGAGCAGGCCCGCCATGTTTTGGGCCTGACCGGGCCGGGAACGCGCGACCCCGCGCAGGCCCGGGATTTTGTGGCCGAGCGGCTGCCCATGCTCGAGCGTTTTTTTTGCATCGGGCTTTATGAGCGGCTGCAGGAGAGCCTGGATGTGGTGTGCTGGCATTTGCGCCTGCCCCGCATGCGGGCCGGACTGGTGGATAATCCGACCCATCTCGATTGGAAGCGGAGCCGTGTGGACGCCGCCGTGATCGAGGAGATACGGGCGCGCAACCTGATTGATCTCGAACTCTACCGGGTGGTGAGCGCACGCTTTGGACGGGCCCAGGCGATGATGATGGAGGCGATGATGAGCGAGCGCTATTTTGCCGCCGCGCCGCCCCCGCCCGCCTTGCCCTGCGTGGTGGAGCTGGCCGGGCCGGTGGCCGGCAGCGGCTGGTATGGCGCCGAGGCCGAGCCGCGCGGGTGGTACAGGTGGATGGGCGGGCGCGACGGGGCCAGCCTGTATTTCACCGCCCCCGGGGGCGGTGATATGAAGGTGACGATGAGCGTGCTGCATCTGGCCCCCGGCGTGGGGAATGAGGATATTGAGCTGTATCTGGACGGGCGGCCAATGCGCCTGGACATGCGGCCGGAACGGGACGGCAGATGGCGGCTGACCGGCCGCGTGTCTGGTTTGCCCGCGCGCGATGGGCATGTGCTGACGCTCTCCACCCGTGTCTGGCGGGAGCCGTCCGTGGCGGATGGGCGGGTGCTGGCGCTGGGGGTTGAGCGTGCCGTGCTGGAGGCGGGGCATTGAGCGGCGGGCCGCGCCTTTTGGTCACCACCCGCGATGGGGTGACGCACAGCCTGGGGTTTTTGCCCGGGCAGATGCTGATGGCGGCACTGTTTGACGGCGGCATCACCGAGCTGCGCGCGCTGTGCGGCGGGTGCCTGACCTGCGCCACCTGTCATGTTTATGTGAACGACCCGGAAAGCCCCGCCGCGCGGGCGCCCTTTGGGGAGCTGGAGAGCGTGGTGATTGGCGGGCTGCGCGAGCCGCGGCCGAACTCGCGGCTAGCCTGCCAGATGGAGCTGAGCGCGGCGCTGGATGGGCTGGCGGTTACGCTGGCGGCTGAAGGGTGAGGTTTTACTTTAGATTTTCTGTATAATATTTTGAAAATATTTTAAATTTTACCAAAAAAACCGCGCGAAGCTGGCGCGCCAGGCGCAGGGCCGGATGAGGGGGACGCTGCCCGGGCAGGCGGGTTTTGCCGGCCGCCAGGCGGGCATGCTGGTAATATTGCTCGATGACGCGGTTGCGCTCGAACACGGCGTCTGTGGCGGGGGTTACGAATTCGGCGGCGCGGGCGGGAGTGGTGGTGAAGTCCCGCTCCGGGGCATAGGCGAAGCGGGCGAAGTCTGTTTGGTAAAATTCCTGGAGGCCGGCGGCCACTTGGGGGGTGAGGAAACGCCCGACGGGGATGGACCAGCTTTGATTGAGCCGGGGCAAAGCGGGCGGCGCGCCATGATGGCCTTGGGCGGCCAGATGGGCCGCGAGATCGGCCGGCAGGCGGGCGAGATCGGCCAGGTCGTAAATATGGGTGTAGGCGATCTCACCGGGGAACAGGAGGGCGGTTTGGGCGCGCCAGTGCGTGTCGCAGGTGAGCGGGGTTTCGGTGGCCATCACGCGCTCGAAAAACGCCTGGAATTCGACGAATTTGGCGCGCGCCGAGGGGAGATAGGGCTCGAAGCCGGGCTCGGTGAGGAAGATCTTGTCGCGCCAGACGGAGAAGAACCGCTCATACGGGTGGCGGGTGACGCAGAAGCGGAACCAGCCCGGGCCAGAGAGGATGGCTTGCAGGCGGGCGCCCGAGAAGGCGGTGAGCGGCGGCAAGGGGGTTTGGCCGCGGTCGTGGATGAGCATGGACAGGCTGGTTTGCCGGGCCATGGGAGAAAAGCGCAGCGGTGTGTCCGTGGCCAGACCGCGCAGCAGCAGCTTGACCGAGGAGCAGGCGACTTTGGGGGTTGCCACGTAGAGGATGCGGCGCGGCTCATCAACGAATGACCCGTAGCCCAGCCAGTCGCGTACATGGCGGTCGGTTTTCATGGTTTTCAGCATAAGCGGGCCTTTGCCGGGCGCGGGGCGGGGCGGATGGTGGCGCGGTCGAGCAGGAAGGCGGCGGCCACGCGCTCGAGCTGGGCCAGGGCGAAGCCGCGCCCGGCGAGGGGCACGAGCTGGCGGCCCAGCCAGAGCCGCAGACACTGACCCCACCCGGGCCGGATGACGGCGGCGCGCCGGGCATAGCGCAGATAGCGGGCGGTGTAGCGGCGGGCGGCGAAGCGCAGGGCGGCGGTGGGCAGGGTGCCATGGCGGGCCTCATCGGCCACGAAGCCGGCCATTTCGCCAAACATCTCGGCCATGCGGCCGGAAAGCCGCCCTTCTGTCTCGGCCGGTGAGAGGGCCACCACCTGCCCGACCCAGCCGATGCGCGCGCCCCGCGCGGCAAGGCGCAGGCCGATCTGGAAATCCTGGGCGTGGCGGCGCCGGCAGGCCAGGGGCGCCACGGCCTGGAGCGCCGTGGTGCGGACGAGCATGGTGGAGGGGTTGAAATCGGTCTGGCGCAGGATGGCGCGGAGCGGGGCGCGCAGCGCGTGCGCGGGCCAGGGGCCGGGACAGGGCGGCGGCGCCTGATCTTGGGGGGTGATCTGGCCATATAGGAAGTCAAACCCGCCGGCCGTGAGCGCGGCGGCCATGGCGGCGGTGGAGCCGGGGCGCAGCTGGTCGTCGGCATCGACGAAGCGGACCAGGGGAAAGCGGGCCTCGGCGATGAGGCGCGAGGCGGCCAGAACGCAGCCGCCATTGCGCTCCCCCCGCACCAGGCGCACCAGCTTGGCGTGAGGGGAGGCTTGGAGGCGGGCGAGGCTGTCATCGGTGGAGGCGTCGTCATAGACCACGATCTCGCCGCCGGTTTGGGCGAGCTCGGTGGCGATGGCGGCCAGCGTGGCCGCTATATAGGCGGATTTATTGTAGAGGCTGACGAGATAGGAGACCCCGCTCATGGCCGCCCTTTGGCGAGCAGGGCACGCCAGCGGCGCGCGCGCCGCCAATCGGGCAGGAGGGCAGAGTAATAGCACCAGCGCTTGGCGATGTTGATGCCCAGGCGCGTGAGCGGCGCCCAGAGCCGGAAGGCCAGCTTCTCGAGGCCGCGCACCTGCAACTGACGCGAGAAACGCTCATGGCCGATGGTGGAGGGGAACCCCTCATCCTGCCAGGCCACGCGCGGATAGACGGTGAACACCCCAAGGCCGGTTTTCCAGGGGCGGCCCATGAGAATATCGACCGGGACGGTGACACTGCTGAGTGCCGCGCAAAGCCGCCGGGCGGCTTCGGTATCGAGCAGGTAGCAATGCGCGCCGCCAGGAGAGGTGGCGATGCGCGCCAGCGAATACTCGCCCACCAGCGGGCCAAGGCGGCGATGGCGGCGGGCAAGATGTTTATTATCGCCAAAGAAACGAACCAGATGCCAGATGTCGGCGTGAGCGGACAGCTTGCCTATGATGTGTGGGAAATCTTCACACACCACACAATCATCTTCCATGATGATGGCATGAGGAATGTTTTCGGCGACGATTTTCTCGAGCAGGCGCTTGTGGCTGTGGAGACAGGCCAGCTCGGTATCGCGAAGGTCTTTGCCTAATTGCAAACGCCGAAGGCCGGAATTGTAGAAACGCCGATTTTCAGGGGTGAGCGTGCTGGTGGACGAGGCCGGGAAGAACTCGAACTTCAACCCGAGCGCGGAGAGCCGGGCGGCGATTATGTGCTGACGGTCTGTCTGCCGCGCGAGGGTGATTATGAAAATTGGCGGTATCATCACGATAAGATCAGACTTAACCTCGATGTGGCGGATGGCAACCAAACGCCGGCGACCAAAACCCTTGTCTCACCCCAGCCCAAAACGCCAAATCATGAGAAAATTCCTGAAATGACGGCAACAGGCCAAGGCCGCGCGCTCAGTGTGGGAGAAATGTTACGTTGCATTTGGTTACCGCGTAACACTCTTGTTGTCATCAGGGGAAAACCACTTTCAATTTGTACGCGATATTTATGCCAGTTACACCTCCTGGGCGTGCTGTCTGGTTTTCCTGGCGGAATGGCCGGGCGCCACCGCCCTGCCCTCACATGGGAGCGGGGCTGGCAGGCAAGGACGATGTGGGCGGCGGCTGAGTTTTTGGCTATAGCTTGGCCATGAGTGTGATTTTTGTTCCTGAACAGCTTGGCCTGTCGCTGCTGGGCGGTGTGCTTATCGGCGCGGCGGCGGGCGGGCTGCTGCTGGTCAATGGCCGGGTTGCCGGCATTAGCGGGATTTTGAGCGCCGCCACGGCGCGCGGCACCAAGGCTTGGCATTGGGCCTTTCTGGCCGGGCTGCTGGCGGCGGGGAGCGGCGCGGCGCTGTCTGGCCGGGCCCTGCCGGCGGGCCTTGGGGCTGGGCATGTCATGCTGCTGGCGGTTGCCGGGTTGCTGGCCGGGGTGGGCACGCGGCTCTCGGGCGGGTGCACCAGCGGGCATGGTGTGTGCGGGCTGGCGCGGCTGAGCCCGCGCTCGCTGGTGGCGGTGCTGACCTTTATGCTGGCGGCGGGCGTGACGGTGTTTCTGGAAAGGCATGGGCTGTAATGCGCGCATTGGTCACGGCTTTTGGGTTTGGGCTGCTGTTTGGCGCCGGGCTGCTGGTTTCGGGCATGACCGACCCGAGCCGGGTGAAGGCGTTTTTGGACGTGAGCGGCGCGTGGAACCCGGCCCTGGCGCTGGTGATGGGCGGCGCGGTGGTGGTGGCGCTGCCGGCCTTTGCCTACGGCAAGCGCCTGCCGCGCGCGCTGCTGGCCGATGAGATCAGCCTGCCCACGCGCACGCAGATCGACGCGCGGTTGCTGGGGGGCGCGGCGATTTTTGGCGTGGGCTGGGGGCTGGGCGGCATTTGCCCGGGCCCGGGCCTGGTGATGGCCGGCGCGGGCGCGCTGGGGGCGGGGGTGTTTGTGCTGACCTCGGCGCTCGGCGCGCGGCTGGCGGACTGGCTGTTCACGGCCGGCTGAGGGACGCGCCCGCGGGGGAGATGGCGGGGAGCGCGCAATCTATGGCGATGGCGTTGCGGAGCCAGATATTGGCCGGGTCCTGGTGGTTGCGGGCATGCCAGAACATGTCGATGGGCAGCACGGGCAGGGCAAATGGCAGGCGGGCATGGGCCAGCGCCGAAGGGTGCAGGCGCGATTGCACCAGCGCCTCGGGCACGGTGGCGATGAGGTCAGAGCCGGGCAGCAGGCGCTCGAGGCTGGCATAATGAGGCACACGCAGCTTGATGTCGCGGCGGATGCCTTTGGCCTCGATCAGCTCATCTATGCGCGCATGGCCGGTGCCGGCGGCGGTGACCACCACATGCCCGGCCTGCGCGAACGCCGCTTGCGTGAGCGGCCGGCCCGCCAGCGGATGGCTGGGGCGAAACACGCAGACATAGCCCTGGCGAAAAATGGTGCGGCGGAAAAAGCCGGCGCCCAGATCTCCTATGAGGCCGATGGCGAGGTCGATTTCACCGCGCTCGAGGGCTGAGCGCAGGGCCTCGCCATTGCCGCGCACGATGGTGAGCCCGACGCCCGGCGCGGCCCCGGACAGATGGCGCAGCAGGCGGGGCAGGATGGTGAGCTCGCCTATATCGGTGAGGCGAAGGGTGAAATTGCGCGCGCTGGTGAGCGGGGTGAAGGCGAAATCCTGGCTGAGGGCCTGGCCGAGCGTGGCCAGCGCGGCCGCCACCGGGCCGGACAGATGGGCGGCGTAGGCCGTGGGCTCCATGCCTGTTGGGGTGCGGTGGAACAGCTCATCGCCCAGCAAGGCGCGCAGGCGGGCGAGCGAGCGGCTGATGGCGGGCTGGGTGACGCCCAGCGCCTCGGCCGCGCGCGAGAGTTTGCGGGTTTTGAGGATCTGGTCGAACACCAGCAGCAGGTTGAGGTCGAACTCCCGCAGATCCATGCTTGCCCCCCTGCCCTGCCGTCTTCGGTATTTGCCGAATTTGCCGGGCTGGATGCAAGCGGGATTTGGCCGTTTCCGACCATCAACCCGCAGGGAGGCCGGGCGCGGCCTCGTCAACAGGCTTTCAATGGCTGTCGCGCGGGATCCCCTTGGTTTGGGCGATTTTTTGATAGGCAACGGCGTTTTCAAGAACCGCGCCCGTGTCCATTTGCCCGACCAAGCCGCGTTGAATTTCCTGCCATGGCGTTTGATGGGCCGGATATTTATAGCCCCCCGCCGCTTCAAGGGCCTTGCGGCGCTGGGCCAACTCATCGTCTGAGACCAGCATATTCACACTGCCCCGCCGGAGATCGACACGGACGAGATCGCCGGTGCGCAGCAAGGCCAACCCTCCCCCCACGGCCGCCTCGGGCGAGGCGTTGAGAATGGAGGGCGACCCGGATGTGCCGGATTGCCGGCCATCGCCCACGCAAGGAAGAGAGGTGATGCCCGCCTTGATGAGATAATCAGGCGCGCGCATATTCACCACCTCGGCGGTGCCCGGATACCCAACCGGCCCGGCGCCGCGCATGAACAAAATGCAATTGGCATCGATGCTCAAAGCCGGATCATCGATACGGGCACGATGATCCTCGGGGCCGTCGAACACAATCGCGCGGCCTTCAAATGCCTCGGGATCGTTGGGATTTGAGAGGTAACGCGCCCTGAACTCATCGGAGATGACGCTGGTTTTCATGATCGCCGAGGAAAATAAATTCCCCCGCAAAACCCGGAAGCCGGCTTTTGGCTTGATCGGCTGATCGATCGGCTTGATGACATCTTGGTTGAGCATCTCCGCGTTTCGGCAATTATCGCCAATTGTTTGGCCGTTTACCGTCAGGGCATTTTCGTAAATCATGCCCTTACGCATGAGTTGGTTGACAACCGCCGGCACGCCGCCCGCGTGATAATAATCCTCCCCCAGATAATCGCCCGCCGGCTGAAGATTGACCAACAATGGAACGTCTTCGCCAAATTCTTGCCAGTCATCAATTGTCAGATCAACGCCGACATGCCGGGCCAGGGCGTTGATGTGGATGGGCGCGTTGGTCGAGCCACCGATGGCGGAATTGACCTTGATCGCGTTCATGAAGGCTTCGCGGGTCAGAATATCAGACGGTTTGAGATCTTCGCGGACCATGTCAACAATTCTCAAGCCGGTGTGATAAGCCATCTCCTGACGGTCGCGATATGGTGCCGGAATGGCAGCCGACCCGGGCAATTGCATGCCCAGCGCCTCCGCCAATGAATTCATGGTGGTGGCCGTGCCCATGGTGTTGCAATAGCCAACAGAAGGCGCTGAAGAGGCGACAAGCTTTATGAAACCGGCGTGATCGATCTCACCCTTGGCCAGCAATTCGCGCGCTTTCCACACAATGGTGCCAGAGCCGGTGCGCTCACCCCGGAACCAGCCATTGAGCATCGGCCCGACCGAAAAGGCAATGGCGGGAATATCGACCGTCGCCGCGGCCATTAAACAAGCGGGGGTTGTTTTGTCGCAGCCGATGGTGAGCACCACACCATCAAGCGGATAGCCATACAAAACCTCCACCAAGCCCAGATACGCGAAATTCCGGTCAAGCCCGGGGGCCGGGCGCTTGCCTGTTTCCTGGATCGGGTGAACGGGAAATTCAAGCGGCACGCCACCGGCCTCGCGGATGCCTTCCTTGATTCTGATTGCCAATTCGATATGATGGCGATTGCAGGGGACAAGATCAGACCCCGTCTGGGCAATGCCGATGATCGGCCGGCCATCTTGCAACTCTTTCTGGCTGATGCCGAAATTCATATAGCGTTCGATATGAAGGGCGGTCATGTCGGGGTTCGAGCGATCGTCAAACCAGGACCGAGACCGCAATTTTTTAGGTTCCGCCATGTTCTTCTCTTTTCACACTCAGATATGGGCTCATGCCAGCCAACCGGCATTATTTTTTGATTACTTGCCCCACCTCAACACCAGCGGGTCAAGGCGGCGGGCCAACTCCAGCAGGCCCGCGCGCAGGGCCGGATGTAGGGGCGGCAAGGGATGGCGCAGCGTGTCGTGAGCGATGACCCCCCCTTCCTTCATAAGAATTTTAGCCGCCGCTAGGCCGCATTGCCGGTTTTCCCAATTGATCAGCGGCAACCAACGCTCATAGGCGCGCAATGCGGCTTCGCGGTCATTGGCGAAATACGCATCCGTGATCTGCCTGATACCATCGGGATAGCCGCCGCCGGTCATGGCGCCGGTCGCGCCCGCATCGAGATCGGCCAGCAATGTTATGGCCTCCTCGCCATCCCAAGGGCCGTGAATGGCATCGCCACCGGCTTCGATCAAGGCCCGCAGCTTGGCGGCGGCCTGGGGTACTTCTATCTTGAAATAAGATAGATTCTCGATTTCCCGGGCCATGCGCGCCAGCAGCGGAACCGATAGCGGTGTACCCGCGACCGGAGCGTCTTGAACCATGATCGGAATGGAAATCTCGCGCGAAATGGCATGGTAGAATTCCATGATCATCTGCTCAGAGACCCGAAACGTGGCGCCATGGTAGGGCGGCATGACCATGACCATCGCCGCTCCCGCCTCTTGCGCGCGGCGCGAACGCTCGGCACAGACGTGGCTGCTGAAATGGGTGGTGGTGACAATGACCGGCACGCGACCCGCGACATGCTCAAGAACCACAATCGTGAGCCGCTCGCGCTCATCGTCGGTCAGTGTAAACTGCTCCGAGAAATTCGCCAAAATGCAAATGCCGTTTGAGCCGGCATCGATCATGAAATCAATGGCGCGTTTTTGTCCCTCCAGATCCAATGCGCCGTGAGAGCCGAACACGGTTGGCGCCACGGGAAACACACCCTTGAAGGCATGAGGCGGAATAATGTGAGACATGAAATTTCTCTTCTATGCCAGACGACATGCCATGAAGGCATTTTCCAACAGCCTATACTTCATGAGTGATGCCACGATATTCCCGCTTCACGATCTCCAAGAGCTCCGTTACCGATGTTTCGGCCGAGCGCCCTTCGAACGTGCATGTGCCGCGCTGAACCAGCATCACTTTATCGGCGACATCCAGTGTTTGCGCGTAATTATGCGCGATCATGATCATCGAGACATCGCCACGGGCTTTCAGCCTTTCGATCAAGGCGATGATCATGCTGGCTTCACGCGCGCCCATCGCAGCCAAGGGCTCATCGAGCAACAATATACGGGCATGAGAGGCCACGGCCCGCGCTATGGCAATGGCTTGGCGCTGCCCGCCAGAGAGCATGCCAACCTCGATATCCATGGAGGGCACATTCACCCCGATATCGGCCAAGGCTTCCGCCGCCAGCTCGCGCATCTTGCGATGATTAAGAAATGGCAGCCCTTGGTAGAGAATCTCCCGGTTCAAGAACATGTTATGATAAACCGAGAGCGTGTTGACGAGCGCGAGATCTTGGTAAACACACTCAATACCGAAACTGCGGGCATGGTCAACGGACGTGAATTCCACCTTTTTGCCCTTGACCAACAACTCGCCCGTGGTGGGAGCATGAAAACCAGAAAGAATTTTCATCAAGGTTGATTTTCCGGCGCCATTGTCTCCCAGAATGCCAAGCATTTCGCCAGGTTTTAGATTGAGAGATATGCCATGCAGAGCCTGGACCTGGCCAAACCTTTTGGTAATATCACGCGCTTCAAGCGCATAGGTTGCTTCGCTCATGTCAGATACGGCTCCGGCGGCGCCATGCCGCGAATTGAACATTGGAGATCATTGTGATGAGAATGGCCGCACCGGTAATGATATCAAACGTATAGGCATTGATGCCAAGCAGGGTGAAACCATCTTGCAAAATTCCCAGAACCGCCGCGCCAACAAGGCCGCCAAGTATCGTTCCGGAACCGCCCATGAGCGACGTGCCGCCAATGACCGATGACGCGATCGCCAGAAACATCACATTCGCACCGCCAGCATTGGGATCTATCGAGGTTACATGGAAGGCATTCAATATGCCCGCCAGACCGCCAATGGTGCTGCAGAGAATGAAATTGCCGATCTTGATGTGCTTGATGCGAATCCCCGCCTCGGCCGCCCCCGTGGGATTGCCGCCCGCCGCGATTGTTTGTAAACCCCAACGTGTATGGCGAAGGATCGTGTGCATAACCACCGCGACCCCAACAGCCCAGGCGATTTCGCTATAAGCCCAGCCCCCGAAAATATTGCCCAGCAGGTTATTGGGGGTGTCCACCGGAAAGCCGCCGCTGATCGTGAGCGTTAACCCATTGATCAACAACATGGCGCCCAAGGTGGTGATGAAAGACGGCACGCCAAAATGTACCGTGATGAAACCTATGCACAGACCAAGCAGCCCCGCCACGAGCAAGGCCAGGATCATGGCCAAAAAGAGCGGCACGCCGGCGCCCGCGACAAAATACATGATAAAGGGGGTCAGGGCAAAAACCTGCCCCACTGATAGATCAACCTCGCCGCAGATCAACAGCATGATTTCGCCGCAGGCAATCAAGGCCCAGGGGGCAAAAAATTGGCTGACCGTCTGCAGATTTGGCCCCGTGAAGAATACAGGGCTGGCAAATTGAAAGACGATCAGCAAAATGATGCCGACCAGAGATATACTTGCCTCCGGCTTACGCAACAGGAAGGCAAGTAAACCTTTTTGTCTCTTGTTCACGCTCTATTCCATTCAAATTCTAGATTTACTTGCCATCTTCATTTCACGCGCCGATCGGCCCTGAACGGGGTACAATCTGCGGTTTGGCGCTGTCGCCCTCATATCTCGTCGAGGAATGGAGATACGGGTCGACATTGCCCTTGACCACGAATTTCAGGCCGGTATTGATGTCCGCCGGCCCGACAAGGCCGCCAGAAGCAAGATACATGACCATTTCCATGACCGTGTAAAACCCTTGCAGATAGGGCTGCTGGTCGATGGTGAAATCAAGAATGCCTTCATGGATCGATTGCAGTGTGCGCGGCACGAGGTCAAACCCTCCGCCATGAACGCCCTTGGCGCCGAGATTGAATTCTTGCATGACCTGACCCACGCATTGAGTCGATCCCGCATCGACAGCAAACATTCCCTTAACGTCTTGATGACCAAGGTAATAGGCTTTGATCTTGGGCAACTCTTCATCGATCGTGGCGCCGGTGGCGATTTCCTCGTAGGTGATCGGCTTGCCCGAGGCTTTGATGGCAGCGGCGGCGCCATCGATACGCGGTTGAATATTCAACTGGCCCGGTGTGGCAATGAAAAGCGCCACATGGCCAGAGCCAACCAGAGCAACCACCTTTTGGCCCATCTCATAACCAGATTTAAAAAGATCCTGGCCAATATAAGCGAGGCGCTTGTTGCCACTATCGGCGGGGGCGTCGGCGTTATAGGAAAAAACAGGGATCCCCGCCTCTAAAGCCGCGGCCGTTGGGGCGTTGAACGCCTCGGGATCGACGATGGCAATGCCGATCGCATCCGCCTGCGAGGCAATGGCCGCATTCATGGCATTGACCATTTCGCCAACAACCGCTGTCTGCGATCCGGTCCACTGATAGTCGCATCCGAAAAGGGCGCAGGCATCTTGGATGCCATATTGTGTGGCCACGAAGAAAGGGTTGGTTGTGACGTGGTTGACAAACACCAGGCGCCAACGCTTGTGCGCCGGAAAGGGCGAAGCCTCGGCGGCATATGCGTTTTTGGTCATGGCCGCGACACCCGCCGCCGCCAAAAGGGCCGGGCCGCCCTTCATGAGCATGCGCCGCTTTACCGCCAGCAGACGGTCTTCGTCTTGATCATCCTTCATTTCATTTCCTCCGTTTTCTTTTCCACATCTTGGTCTGTGATAATTTTTGCTGAATACCGCAGGAGACATGGAAGCGCCCCCTTGGTCATCAACAACAGATCAGTGCTTTCACGTATCAAATTTCTTTGCTGTTTGCGCGCACACGTGACCTGAACTTGTTTTTTCGTATTTAATCAACCGATATATGTCAAATATATATTCACCTCCTGTCGATATGTTTTTTATTATGTTTAGACCTCGCCCTCACCCGGTAAAATCGGGAAGTGGAAAACCAGAAAATCCAGGCGTTATTTCGAACAGCCCGCCCGCCAAAGGTTCACGGGCGCGTTGAGCCGGGCTCAAGCCGATGGCGGCCGAGGTTATGAATAAACGATCGAGATTGGCGCCCCCGAAGCAGCAGCTTGTCACTTGCGAGACGGGCAAGGAAAATGTCTGGTCGAGCCGCCCCTCGGCATCAAAGCGACTGACACGCCCGCCGCCCCAATGCGCGACCCATAACCCTCCTTGCGCATCGAGTGTCATACCGTCTGGAAAACCATCGGAGTCTGCAAAGCGAATGAAGGGGATGCGCGCTCCGAGCGTGCCATCCGCCTCTCGACTGAACCGATAAATGGTTCGCAGCGCCGAGTCGGTATGATAGATGATCTTTCCATCGGCCGACACGGCGGGGCCGTTGGCGATGACGTAATTTTTATCCATTTTCTGCAAGGTGAAATCTTGCCGTAAATGATAAAAAGCACCCGTTCCAGAGCGCTCTTCATCGTCCATCGTGCCAAACAGGATGCTGCCGTCACAATCTGTTTTCGCATCATTTAGTCTGTTGCCAGATGATTCGGGCTCAACCTTTAATCGCGGCTCAAACGACAATTCGGGATTGAGGCTGAGCTCACCGATTTCGTGGCGCAACCCCGCAATCCAGCCGCCGCCACGGCGCGGCACAACCCACGCCAGATTATCGTGCACAGACCATCTGTCTATCGCGCCATCGGCCAGCTTGTAGCGATTTAACCGCCGGCCTTTGATATCCACCCAATAGAGTGCATTTTCGCCGCTCACCCATACCGGCCCCTCACCGAGCAAGGCGCCGGCATCATCGAGCAAACGACACGCCATATCAGATCCAACCGCCATCGACGACATATTCCTGGGCCGTGCAGGCGCCACTGTCATCCGCGGCCAGGAATAAGGCCAGAGCCGTCACATGGTCCGGCATCACGCGCGCGGGCAAACATTGTTGCCGCGCACGCTCGGCATCGGCCTCAGGTGTCAGCCAAAGCTTCAATTGGCGCTCGGTCATGATCCAACCAGGCACCAGCGTGTTGACGCGCACATTATAAGGCCCCAAATCGCGCGCCAAACCACGGGTTAGACCATGAATGGCCGCCTTGGCCGCCGTATAGGCCGGCATGCCACCTTGCCCTTTTTTCCAAGACGATGACCCGAAATTGATGATCGAGCCGGAATTTTTGGTCTTCATGCCTTCGGCCACGGCTTGAGCGGCAAAAAATTGCGGCCGCAGATTGATCGCCATCCGGTCATCCCAAAATTCTGGCGTCACATCTTCTATTTTATGGCGCTGATCATTGGCCGCATTGTTCAACAAGACATCAACCGAACCAAAATGCGCGGCGGCCTCATCGATGGCTTGCCGCAAGGCTTGAATATCGCGAATGTCACAAGGCAGGAAAAGCGGCTTGTGGCCTGTACCAAAAGCGGCCTCCTCGGCCAAGGCCCGGCTTTCGCGCTCGGCGATGTCAACGAACGCAACCTTTGCCCCCTGACGGGCGAAACCCAAGGTGAGCGATGCCCCAATGCCTGTTCCGCCGCCGGTGATAAATATCACGCGGTCCTTTAAACTTGGATAAATTGCCGTCAAAATATCGCTCATTTCCTACTCCATGGAAGATCAAACCCGCAGCGACAGGCCGGTTGTCATCACCGGCAGTTGCAGGACTTATTTAACTTAAGCCAACAAAACCCGACGCGAAGCTAAAATCGGGCTTTTGAAACGTGAACAAACAAAATGGCGTCAAAAAACCCGCAACCCTTGGCGTTCCGTGATTAAGCTGCTTTGTTTTCAATGGGTATAAGAGCGCCTAATAGGCGTCAAATACCAAACAATGGGCTACCGATAACTTTTAAATTATCGCCCCAAGCCTGGTACATTTTTTTGCTCAATCATGCCCGCGGCAGCCCTGGTCACGGCGTCGTACATGATTTTGGCCCCTGGCGAGAGCGGACGGCCGGCCATTGTCAAAATGCCAAAAGGCTGCAGGAAAATACGCTCCGGGAAAGGCAATATCTTGATCCGGTTCGTATCCGCCATCAACTTGGCGACATTCCACTCCAGCGCGGTCAGACAATCTGAGCGGCTGACCGAAATCAACGACATGAGCGCGGAAGCGGTGTTAACGATGCTTTTGGGCATCGGCACGCAGGCCGTGAGAAACATTTGCTCGATACGATGCCGCAGGGGCGCCCCACGCGGCTGCAAGACCCATGGCCATTTGGCCATATCCTGAAGCGTGACCTGCGATTGTTCAGCCAAAGGATGAGTATCGCGGCATAAAAAATGCAGCTCTTCGCCCCACAACTCCCGGTATGAAAACTCCTTCGGATCCAGGCGAGCCGGGATTCGCCCCAAGGCGAAATCCAGCTTTCCCTCCAACACCTTGGGGGCCAATATATCGCTGATGCTATGCTCTACGGTTATATGCAAATGAGGATGCTGCGTACGAACCGTTTCTATGACATCGAGCAAAAATTCCATCATCGGCGCGACAACGGTGCCAACCGTTACCATTCCGGTCTGCCCCTTTGTGTAGGCATTGACCTCGGAAGCCGCCTGCGCGAGCGTGCGCATGGCCACCGCGCCGTTGCGAATGAGAATCTCCCCCTGAACCGTGGGCAGCAAACCTCGCGGATGGCGCTCAAACAAGGCTTGGCCAAAAATCGCCTCCACCTCGGCGAGCAACTTCGATGCGGCTGGCTGGGCGATGTTCATGCGCTCGGCGGCACGATGTAAATTGCGGTGCTCATCAATCGCCATGATCAACTGCAAATGGCGTAACTTAAGGCGCGAACGTAAAAACCAATCCGACGACAGCGCTTGAGGCATTATACGCTCCTCTCGCACGCCAAAATGGCCATGACCGGCATGCCACATCTCCTCCGATTTTTGACTATATTTTATTTGTTATCACAATCGGAAAATTTATGCCAATATGATTATTGACCCTCCGCCGTGAGGCGGTCATAGGCCGCCACAACCGCCTTGGCGCGCGCGGCAACCTCAGCCGGCTTGTCCCCCGGCTTGTAAAGGCTCGCGCCCAACCCAAACAGCCTGACCCCCACACGCCAAAAAGCCGGAAAATCGGCTTCGCCTACCCCGCCAACCGCCCCCAACGGCGCGGTGGCTGGCAAGATGCTCCGGAGTGCCTGTACGCCACTCGCCCCTAACGCAATGGCTGGAAAAAATTTCAAGGCCGAAGCCCCCCACCGCAGGGCATTCAACGCCTCTGTCGCTGTAAAGACACCAGGCATGACAATCAGGCCATGGCCCACGGCCGCGGCCAACACTTCGGGGTCAACATTTGGCGCCACGATCAGCCTGCCGCCAATATCCGCAACCGCCCTCACCGCCTCCGCCGAAAGCACCGTCCCCGCGCCGATCAAGGAATTTCCACCAAATTTTACCACCAACCGCTCCACCGACAAAAGCGGCGATGGTGAATTCAGCGGCACTTCGATGGCTTCAATGCCCGCTTCAACCAAAACTTCTCCAATGGAGAGCGCATCCGCTGGTGACACGCCGCGCAAAATAGCGATCAGCCCGCGCCGCAATGAGGGAAATGAAGAGCCTGATAAGGGATGGGTCATGGATTACTCCTCGAATATGGCGCCAAATAATTGTCTCGACGCCGCGCGCAAACCGGCGAGCGTGAGATCTTGCACATCGACCAGATGGAAATTTCGGCCAATCAAGGTGAGGGCACGGGCATAAAGCGGCGCCAAAGCTCCCTCGGCACCAAGCACAATGGGCGTGTTCTGTTCGCTTGCCGGGAACATGGCGTTCATTTCATGGCCAATCAAGAGCCCGGACAATCTTGCCGCGGCCTCGCTACCTTGCCGCCCTTTAAGCAAGCCCGCCGCGCGCACGGAAAAAATCGCGCAGCTGAGCCGCCCGGCATGCTCAACCCCTTCCAGAACCGCTTCGGTGAAGGCCGGGGCGTCTGGGGAAAAGATCGTATGATTACCAATGACATGGCGTAAAACGGACTGCTTTGATAAAAGCGAAAACAATTCCCCTGTCATAACGGTTTGAAAACGCACGATCTTGCCTTGCTCAAAAGACACCCATTTGCAGTGGGTGCCAGGCAGCCCGACGCAGCCGGTGAAGCCGGGCTCTTGGGAGATAAACCCCGCGAGCTGCGTTTCCTCCCCCCTCATCACATCGGCATATTGCCCCTCGAGACGCGAAAGCCCCGGTAAAATACGGACATCAAGCCGCGCCGCCGTCACCTGGAGGGCGCGCGAAAAACATTCATCCGGCGTGGCTGGAACGGCAACATACCCCGCCTCGCGCCATCCGTTTCGGGCCCCCGCCATACCGCAAACCACAACGGGCAAAAGCTGTGTCTCGGGCCAAACAGCGCCGAGCCGCGTGAGGATCCGGCGCAAACTCGCTTCAAAATCAGCCGCGGAAAGCCCATCGGCGCCATCAGCGGAGGCCGCGTGGGCTAGCACGCGGCCTCCCTGCCCCAGCAACCAGACACGTAGATTGCTGGTGCCCCAATCAACCACCGCCGCACGGCAGGAGAACAATGCAGACGTGGTCATGGTGCTTTAAAATTTGATGGAAGCGCCGACAAAGCCAGCAAACTGATTATGCCCAGGCGCGGCAGGCGGGGAATAAATATCAGCTGAGAAATCGGCATGCCCACTGTTAACAACTTCGCCCGCCGTCGCATAGAGCAGCAAGTTTGGTGTGAAGGAATATTCACCACCGGCCGTGAACAGGCTGGCATTGCCTCCGTGGTCGTTGATGCTGGTATGATACCAGGCGCCACGCAAGGTGACATGCTGGCTGACGCTCCAAACCGCGCCAAGCCACCCCATATAAGCGCTGGTGGCGTAAACGGCCGCATAGGGCGAACCGGCCGAGCCTGGCGCATAGGGCGCGCCCGGATTTTGGATCGGCGTGCCGCCATCGGCTTGCGCGCCATTGGGCGCCGACAGCCCCTCGATACCCGCGAAAAACTCAACCGGCTGAAAGTTATACGTGGCGCCGGCGATCCATTCCTTGGATGCGGAGTAGAGATTTGTGTAATGGCCATGAGTATCTTGAACTTCATCATAGATGCCGTACAAGCTCAAATCGCCAATGTCATACTCTCCCGAAACACCATAGGCATTTGACACCCGCGTGGAATAATATCCGGAGCCGTTGTCGAAAGCCGCCATCAACCCAAGATGAAGCCCATACAGAGCTGGGCTGCGATACTCGACCATATCGGAAGCGCCGCCCCAGTTGCGGCCATAGACCAGGGTCGCCGTCGACATATTTTCTTGAATCATGGGATCAAAATTATAGACATCATTGTCTATGAACAGATCCTTGCCTAACATAATCGTTCCGAATTGCTGGTTTTTTAAACCGACATAGGCGCGACGGTTGAAAATTGAATTCGTCGATGAATTAAATGTGCCATTGGTGGCATTAAAGCCAGATTCGACCTTATATATCCCCGTTATATTATCGCCAAGTTTCGACGAACCATAGACACCAAACATGCTGGTGCCCCAATCATTTCCTCCAGCCTGCACAAGAGTTGTCTTGCCTGTCTGGCTGTTATATTGGGACAAATCAACATTGCTGTCGAGCCGAAGGCCGGCATCAACGCGAAGATAGATATTGATGCTCGGTACGGGTCCGTTGCCTGGATATAAAGTTACATCGGCATGAGCGAGGCTTGTCATCGCGGCACCAGATAAAATCGTGGCCGCCATCAGTCGCCCCATGCGCACACGGCCTTGCATTCTGTGTTTAATCACTAATATCCTCCCTTTTGTTTGAGTTTTGATCGCAGAATAACGTCATCATCATTCGCAACGAACGACTGATTTCTTCCCACTTCCATATCTGATTGACGCGAACAGATCGCGTGCTGATTAATTATTCATTTTACCTGTTATTCTAGCATACGTTTCCAACACCCTCGGACCCAATGGAGAGAACGAGATGAAAGACTGGTTACAAGAGCTGCAAAATATATGTCAAATTCAATTTGACCGCCCATTAATATCAAAAGAGCTATCACTGGCGCACTCCTGGCTCTGATCCGCCAAGAATCGTTCCCCGTTGATGATACGAACGCCTGATCCATGGCCACAAATCATGATGGCGTTACTGACCATGGGGGCGTGATATCCATGTGAATATCAAACAGATGATTTTTAATATTTGACGATAAAGAGGCGAGATTTTCTATATATCGTCTCAGCGTTGTGAGTGATCTTCGTTACCCTCGAAAATCATGCGCGAAAACATGATTTGGGACAAAACAAGCCGATCAAGAAGGAACCATATTTCACCGTTTGATTCACCGCCGAAAACCATCACACGTAAAGCAATATTCCAAGCTTTCGTGAGAACAGATGACCTGAGGAACCATGCCCAACGTAGAACGATTTTCGGAAATTTTTCCCAGCGATTGGCGAGACGGTATTTTTCTGGGCCGGTTCAATGGTCCTGACGGCCCCACTCCGGTTTTGATCGAACAGGGACGTGTCTATGACATGTTTGCCATTGCGCCAACGGTTTCACAACTGACCAATTTTTTGCCGGTAAAGTCTTCTGATGGCGTTTTTCTTGGACATGCTGATATGCTTGAGCCAGAGATTCTTTCTCCTGTTGATCTGCACTGCATAAAAGCCTGTGGCGTGACCTTTGCCGCATCGACGATTGAACGGGTGATTGAGGAGCATGCGCGAGGAAATCCAGAAAAATCCCTGTCTATCAGGAACAAGCTCGAAAAACGTCTTGGCGGATCTCTTAAAAATATTATTCCGGGCTCTAAGGATGCCGAAAGCCTTAAAAACCTTCTCATTCATGATGGTCTTTGGTCGCAATATCTTGAAGTGGCCATCGGTCCTTACGCCGAGATATTCACCAAGGCGCCGGTTCTCTCGGCCATCGGCTTTGGCGGCCAGATCGGCGTGCGCTCCGATTCATGCTGGAACAACCCCGAACCTGAGATCGTTTTGATTGTAAATGGGTTTGGTCAAGCCATCGGCGCCACCCTGGGCAACGATGTCAATCTGCGCGATCTGGAAGGGCGAAGCGCCTTGCTCCTGGGAAAAGCGAAGGACAACAACGCCTCTTGCGCCATTGGTCCCTTGATTCGTTTGTTCGACGATCACTTCACGATGAGCGATATCCGCCAGGCCGAGGTAACCTTGAAAATCGATGGGGCCGATGGGTATCGCCTGGAAGGCTCATCGAACATGTCCGAAATCAGCCGGGACCCTCTCGAGCTGGTGAGGCAAACGCTGAGCGAACATAACTACCCAGACGGGTTTGCCCTGTTTTTGGGAACATTGTTCACGCCCGTCCAGGACCGTGACATTCCAGGGGCTGGCTTTACCCACAAGACGGGTGATCTCGTCACCATCTCCTCCCAGAAACTGGGGACATTGCGAAACACGGTGGCCACATGCGATGCCGCGCCGCCATGGACAACCGGTATCGCCGCGTTTTATGAGATCATCGCCAAACGCCAAACCGATCTGTTACTGCCATAGCGCCCGGATGGGCCCCAGACGCGCCGCGCCCATGGAGAGCTTTCTGATCCCCGCCGCCACCAGCTTGCGCGCCGCCCGCTCATCCCCCGCCGCCTCGCCGCAGACGGAAACCGGCCGCCCCGCCGCGTGGCGAACCACCCGGGCACAGAGGCCGATCACCACCTCGTTGGCCGGATCCGCGAAGGCCGCCAACTCCTGGTTACCGCGCTCGGCGGCCAGGGTGTATTGGGTGAGGTCGTTTGTGCCGATGGAAAAAAAATCGCACACCGGCACAAGGTCTGGAATGGCCAGCGCGGCGGCGGGCACCTCCACCATGGCCCCCAGCGGCGGACAGGGCAAGCCGGTTTCCCGGCAAGCCGTTTCCAGCCACTGCCGGAGGGTCCGCATCTCCTCTGGGAAGGTGATCATCGGCACCATCACGCGCAGATCGTGCGCCGCTCCCGCGCGTAAAACGGCGCGCAGATGGGTGGCGCAGAATTCGGGATGCTTCAGCAGCGCGCGGACGCCGCGCACGCCAAGGGCGGGATTTTCCTCCGGCGCCAGATGCAGGAAGGGCACGGGCTTGTCCGCCCCCGCATCCAAAAGCCGCACCGTGACCGGACGGCCCTTGAACGGGGCCAGCATGGCGCCGATGCGCGCGGCCTGTTCCTCTTCCGTGGGGCAATCCAGACGGTCCAGAAACAGCATCTCCGTGCGCGCCAGGCCGATGCCATGAGCGCCTGATCGGGCGGCCAGAGCGGCATCCGCGGCGCCCGCCACATTTGCCCAGAATTCCAGCCCCGTGCCATCGGGCAGGGCGATGCTGGCCGGGCCGGCGCTGGCGGCCCGTGGCGGAGCGAAGGCCGCGCGGGTTTGCACATCCGGATCCGCGATCAGATCGCCGGTGGCGCCATCGAAAGCCACGGCTTCGGGGGGGGCCGCGAACGTGACGCCGCCCAGACAAGGCACCCCGGCGGCACGGAGCAAAATGGCGGCGTGGCTGGTGCGCCCGCCGCGCCGATCCAGCACACCAAGTATCTCGGGCGGCAGGGCGGCGGCCTCGGCGGCGCTCAGATCCTCCACCAGCAAAACGCATGGTTCCGTGGGCCAGGCGAGGCCGCCGCCGCCCAGCAATACGCGCAGCACCTCATCCCCCATCTCCCGCACATCGCGCCCTCGGGCGCGCAGATAGGCGTCCTCCAGCGCCTCGTAACCAGCAGCCGCCTGGGCGATGGCGCGGTGCCAGGCGGCGGCCGGGTGCAGACCATGCTCGAAAATACCCGCCTTGGCCGGCGCCAGGATGGCGGGGTCGGTTAGCAAGGCGGCCTGGGCACCCAGGATTAACCCTTCCCCCAAATGCGCCCGCACACGGGCGATGGCGGCCTGCAATGTCGCCCAGCCCCCCTCGGGCGCCTCATCGGGGGTGTCTGGAATGGGAGGCAGATGGCGCGCCGCCACCACCAGCCGGCCAGCGACGCGGCCAGGGGAAATGGGCACCGGCCCAGCGCCTGTTTGGGGTGCCGGCTCATGGGGCTGCGCGGCGGGAACCTCCGCCAGAATTGCGGCCAACGCCTCGGCCGCCTGCGCCGCCTGCGGCCCAGAGGCTTCGATCGTCACCACATCCCCTCCCTTGGCGCCCAGGGCCATCAGGCCGGTGAGGCTCTCCAGCCCCGCCACGCGGCCCTTGCAGGCAAGCCGCAGCGTGGCGTCGAAACCGGCGGCGATGGCCACGCAGCGCGCGGCAGGGCGCAGATGCAGCCCGTTCGGGTCACCCAGCGTTACCGCGCGGGTGAGGCTGGCCTGTATGGCGGGGACGGCGTTTTGTGCCTGCCCGCCCAGCGCGGAGAGCTTGGGGCGCAGGCCGGCCGCGGCTTCCGCCAGCACCGCGGCCACCGGCAGCCCCGCGCTCGCGGCCACGCCGGCGGCCAACGCCCCTTCGACAAACGGGGCGGCGGCCAGATGCAACTTGGATTTCAGCGGCTCCTCCGCCAGATCCAGCGCCATTTCCGCGCTCAGCACCGCGCTGCCGATGTCCATCAGCACCACGATCTGTCCGCAGGCGCAAAGTGCCTCACCCGCTTCCAAAATGGCCAGCGAGTCCGTGCCCAGCTCGGCTTTATCTGGCCCCGCCCCCGCCGCCAGGGCAATGGGGAGGCGCGCGCCGGTCATTTGCCGCACCAAGGCTTCGGTGGCCTGGGCCAGGGCAAGGCTGTGCGAGACCAGAAGCAGGCCGGTCGGCAATCCATCCATGGTAAGCTCCCGAGCTGTTAGATCGATATTGGGTTGGAGTGAGTCGACAGACGCAAACCAGCCCAATGAAATCGATCCCTCAAACAAGAATAGGAAAATCAGTCACACGAGAGCGCGATGCGTTGTCACGCATCCGCGCCTGGCATGTTTTAACGATCAATTTCATTGGCTTAGCTTGCGTCTGTCGACTCAATCCAAACCAATATTGATCTAGGCCGCGGCTTCCGCAAGCGCGGCGAGCAGCAAGGCCGCGGAGGTGGCGCCGGGGTCGGCATGGCCCGCCGAACGCTCCCCCAGATAAGAGGCTCGGCCCTTGCGGGCGACCATCGGCACGGTGGCCTCGGCGCCTTGCCGGGCGGCCTCGGCGGCGGCGCCGAGCGCGGCGGGGAGGGTGGCGGCCGCGCGGGCCGCCGCCACGGCTGGGGTGAGCGCGTCCAACATCGTTTTTTCACCCGGCAGGGCCTTGCCCCGCATGGCGATGCCATTGACGCCCGCCGCCAGCACCTCGGCCCAGGCCGCGACATCGAGCGTTGGCTTGCCGGCCGCGGCCTTGCCCATCTCCACGAACATCGAGCCGTAAAGCGGGCCAGAGGCACCGCCGACCGTGCCGATGAGGGTCATGCCCACGGTTTTGAACAAGGCGGCGGGGTCCGCGGGCGTGCCGAGCTTGGCGTTCACGGCATGAAAGCCACGGACCAGATTGGCGCCGTGATCGCCATCACCTATGGCGGCGTCAAGGTCGGAGAGATAGGCTTGGCGAGCGGCAATTAGTTCATCCGCGCGCTTGAGCCAGGAGCTCAGCACCGGCACGTCCAGAAGTTCAGACATTTTCCCTTGACCCGCTTGGTGAGAGTTTATCTTTTAACAGGGTTTTGCCACGGATTTTAGAAAAACCCGCGCACATGCCGCCTTTTCGTGAAAAGGTGGCATGTGCAGAGCTTATGATCTTCAGCCACCCCAGCGTAAAGCCGGGGTGACCACGGGGGCGTCCCAGAAGCGCAGCATGTCCTCGTCCAGCTTCAGCAACGAGAGCGAGGTGCCCGCCATCTCCAGGCTGGTGATGTAGGGGCCAACCAGCGAACGCACGATCTCCACCCCATGCGCCTTGGCGATTTCCGCCGCCTTGCGGTAGATGATGTAGAGTTCCACCAGCGGCGTGCCGCCCAGGCTATTCACGAACAACAGCGCCTTGTCGCCAGACTTGAAAGGCAGATCGGCGAGGATGGGCTCCATCAGCATCTCGGCGATCTTGTCGGCTTGTTCCATCTTGATGCGTTTGCGCCCAGGCTCGCCGTGAATGCCGACACCGAATTCGATCTCGTCATCCCCCAGCGTGAAGCTGGGCTTGCCCGCATGCGGCACCGTGCAGGGCGTCAGCGCCACGCCCATTGAGCGCACATTGGCGTTCACCCCGCGGCAGAGTTCCGCCACGGCGGCAAGGTCTAGCCCAGCCTCCGCCGCGCCGCCGCAAATTTTCTCCGCCAGCACCGTGCCGCCCACACCGCGCCGCCCGGCGGTATAGAGGCTGTCCTGCACCGCCACGTCATCGTCGATGATGACGGCTTCGACCCGTACGCCTTCATCTTTGGCAAGATCGGCGGCCATTTCGAAATTCAGCACATCACCCGTGTAGTTTTTGACAATGTGCAAAACCCCCGCCCCGCCATCCACCGCCTTGGTGGCGGCAAGAATCTGGTCCGGCGTGGGGCTGGTGAACACAGCGCCCGGACACGCCGCATCCAACATGCCGTGCCCGACAAAGCCGCCATGCATCGGCTCATGGCCTGAACCGCCGCCGGAGAGCAGCGCCACCTTGCCCCGCACCGGCGCATCGGCACGGGTGATGAAATTTGGGTCGAACTGGATCTTCAGCAGGTGCGGATGCGCCGCCGCCATGCCAGCCAGCGCTTCCTCCACCACATTTTCCGGCGCGTTTATGAGTTTTTTCATGCGATCCCCCTTATTATTCATTTGGAAAACGACAAGGAGCCAGAAACTCGTTTCCGGTCAAGCCGGCACTCTATTCGGCCGGCGTATCTATCTGCTTCAACTCATCAAGCGCGTGCTGCAGCTTCTCCAGGCTGAACCCGATCCCGCTTTGCACGGGCTTTGGCTCCACCATCTTCAGCTTGGCGTTACGGGCCGCCAATGTCGCGCCGATGAACAGCTTGTAGATGTAGATCGCGAGCGGTCCGCCCACCATGGGCCCCGCAATCGGCACCCACCAATAGCCGTGCGGCCCAGGAAATGCATTCGGCCCCCAGCCCGCGAGCCACGTGAACAGGCGCGGCCCGAGATCGCGGGCCGGATTGATGGCATATCCCGTGCCAACACCAAAAGACATGCCAATGGCCGCAACCGCCATGCCGACCAGAAAGGGCGCCATGTTTGATTGCGGACCGACATTGGTGTTGTCGACGATGGCCAGGACGAACAGCACCAGGAACGCCGTGCCGATCACCTCATCGATGAAGGGCAAACCCATGCCCGAGCCGTAATATTGCGCCGGGAAGGTGGCGAAGATGCTGAACGTGGTCAACCCGTCCGAGGCGGCGCGGTCCGTGACATGATGCGCCAAATTCCACGAATCGATCGCCTTGAAATAATCGAGCATCACGACCGCGGCGCCCGTGAAACAGCCGGCAACCTGGGCGATCCAGTAAGGCACCACCTTGCGCCAGGGGAAATCTCCCTTGACCGCGAAGGCCAGGCTCACAGCGGGGTTGAGGTGCGCGCCGGTCACGCCGCCCGCCACGTAAATGGCCATGGTCACCGCCATGGCCCAGCCCCAGGTGATCAGGAGCCATCCGCCGGCGCCTTGGAAGATGACCAATGTGCGCCCTGATTGCGTGAGCCCCACGACGGCGACGGCGACAACGCCGGCGCCAAACGCAATCAATACGATACAGCCCAGAAACTCGGCCAGCATTTCGGCCCAGATCGATTCCGCCCGCCAGCCATGTTTAACGCCAAGTTTTACTTTTTCCGCCATGTGTAGCGGATCCGTTGATTTTGACATCGTGTTCTCTCCCGAGAAATTATTTTATCAATCGACCCAATCGAAAGCGCGCTGCACGGCCTTTTTCCAGGATTTGTAGTAATGAGCGCGTTTTTCCTCGCCCATGGCGGGCTCCCACTTCTTGTCCACCTGCCAGTTGGCGCGCAGATCCTCGGTGTTGCGCCAATAGCCGGTGGCGAGGCCCGCGGCATAGGCGGCGCCAAGGGCCGTGGTTTCCGTGACCTTCGGGCGAATTACCGGCACGTTCAACACATCCCCCTGGAACTGCATGAGCAGTTCGTTGGCCACCATGCCACCATCGGTCTTCAGGCTGGTGAGCTTGATGCCGCTATCGGTTTCCATCGCCTCCACAACATCGCGCGTCTGGTAGGCCGTGGCTTCAAGCGCCGCGCGGGCGAGATGCGCGCGCGTGGCGAAGCGGGTGAGCCCCGCGATCACACCACGGGCGCTTTCCTTCCAATAGGGCGCATAAAGACCTGAAAAGGCGGGAACGATGTAAACATCGCCGTTATCCTCGACGGATTTCGCCAGCGGTTCGATCTGCGGAGCAACGTCGAACAGTTTCATATTGTCGCGCAGCCATTGCACCAGCGCGCCGGTAATGGCGATGGCGCCTTCCAGCGCATAGACCGGCTTATCCCCATCGAACTGATACGCCAGCGTGGTGAGCAGACCGGCCTTGGACTGCACCGGCTCCGTGCCGGTGTTCATCAGCATGAAGCAGCCAGTGCCGTAGGTGTTCTTGGCCTCGCCAGGGGAGAAGCAGGTCTGCCCAACCAGGGCCGCCTGCTGGTCGCCCAGAATGCCGGCCAGCTTGGCGCCGCGCAGCGTGGGCGTGGAGATCTCGCCATACACGTTGGAGGAGGGACGGATTTGCGGCAGGCAGGCGCGGGGAATATTGAATTCGCGCAGCATGTCCTCGTCCCAGTCGCAGGTGGCGAGATTCATCAGCTGGGTGCGGCTGGCATTCGTGACATCCGTTATATGCACGCCGCCCTTGGTGCCGCCAGTGAGGTTCCACACCAGCCAGCTATCGATGGTGCCAAACAGCGCCTCTCCCGCTTCCGCCCTGGCGCGCGCGCCTTCCACATTTTCCAGCAGCCAGCGCAGCTTCAGGCCGGAGAAATAGCTGGCCAGCGGCAGGCCGGTCTTGGCGCGAAAACGATCCTGCCCGCCATTTTTCGCATATTCGGCGCAAAGCTGGTCCACGCGCGTATCCTGCCAGACCAGCGCGTTATAAAGCGGCTTGCCGGTTTGCTTGTCCCAGATCAGCGTGGTTTCGCGCTGGTTGGTGATGCCCACGGCCACCAGATCATTGGCGGAGAGTTCCGCGCGCGCCAGGCAGGCCCCAATCACCTCGTTGGTGTTGTGCAAAATCTCCAGCGGGTCATGCTCGACCCAGCCGGGCTTGGGATAGATCTGCTTATGCTCCTTCTGCGCGACAGAGACGATATTGCCCGCCTTGTCGAACACGATGAAGCGCGAGCTGGTTGTGCCTTGGTCAATGGCGCCGACATATTTTGTCATGTGTTACCGTTTCCTCGTTGTCGTTATAGTCTCGAAATTTTTAACCGGAAAGCACGGCCTGGCCCAGATAGTCATCGATGCGTGCCGCCGTGCCCTCCGGCACATGTAGCCCCAGGCGGGAGCGGCGCCAGAGAACATCCTCGGCGGAGCGCACCCATTCATGACGGGCGAGATAGGCCAGTTCGGCCTCGCTCACCCCGCCGCCCAAATCCTCGCCCATGTTTGTGCCGGCAAAACGCTCGGCCCGGGTGCCATAGGCCCGCACCAGCCGGCGGGCGAGGTCCAGGGGCAGTGAAGGAAACCGCCCCTGGAATTCCGTGAGATATTTGTTGAAGTCGGTGAAGTCGCCCCCAGGCAGGACGGCGTCGCCGGTCCAGGAAGAGCCGACCGGCCGGCCCATGGCGGGCAGCAGCTTTTCCAGCGCGTGCTCGGCCAGCTTGCGGGAGGTGGTGATCTTGCCACCAAACACCGAGAGCAGCGGCGGCGTCGCCTCGTCATGTGTCAGATCCAGCACGTAATCGCGCGTGACCGCCTTGGCCTCGGTGGCGTTATCGTCATAAAGCGGGCGCACCCCGGCATAGGACCAGACGACATCGGCGGGGGTGACCGGCTTGCGGAAATAGCGGCTCACGGCGGCGCAAAGATAGGCGGTTTCCTCGGGTGAGATCTCAACCTTGTCGGGGTCGGCATCGAAGGGCACATCGGTTGTGCCGATGAGGGAGAAGTTCCGCTCATAGGGAATCACGAACACGATGCGCCCATCGGGATTTTGCAAGATGAAGGCTTCCTCGCCCTCATAAAGCCGCTTGGTGACGATGTGGCTGCCCTTGATCATGCGGACATTATTTTCGGTATTGCGGCCGAGCTTTCTGCTCAGCACCTCCGCCACCCAGGGGCCGGCGGCATTGACCATGGCGCGGGCGGCGATGGGGCCCGCCTCGGTCCGTGCCAGCCAGAGCCCGCCTTCCGGGCGCGCGGAAAGCAGCTTGCAGCGCGTGTTGATCTGCGCGCCGCGCTCCGCCGCGTCCATGGCATTCAGCACCACCAGGCGGGAATCCTCCACCCAGCAATCCGCGTAGGTGAAACCGCGCTTATAGCTGGGCTGCAAAACCCCGCCCGCCGGATGCGCCGCGAAGGAAATGGCGCGGGAGGCCGGCAATGCCTTGCGCTTGGCCAAATGATCGTAAAGGAACAGGCCCGCGCGGATCATCCAGGCCGGGCGGAGATGTTTTTCGTGTGGGAGCACGAACTCCAGCGGCCAGATGATATGAGGCGCGATTCCGAGCAATTTTTCGCGCTCGATCAGCGCTTCACGAACCAGACGGAACTCATAATACTCAAGATATCGCAACCCGCCATGAATCAGCTTGGTACTGGCGGAGGAGGTGTGCTGAGCCAGATCGTGCTGCTCCACAAGCTGCACGGAAAGCCCGCGCCCCGCCGCGTCGCGGGCAATGGCGGCGCCATTCACGCCCCCGCCCACGATCAGCAGATCGGTAAGTTCCGCGTTTGAACCCGCTTGTGTCACGATGGCAGTTCCCTCGCTTTTCCCTGAGACAGGATATTCGCGGCAACAGATAAACGACCGGCTCGATTTTCGCAATCGAAAATATCTAACGTAATATTTTTCTTTCTTCGCACATGCACAATGGAATTTTGCTTCATATAACAACATATCGAATAGGACAGGGCGCTTTGGGGCCTCAACACGCTGGCAACGCGGGGGCGGTGCGCTTATGCTGCGGGCAGATGACGGGAGGGTGGGGTGTTCGAAAAACAAGGAAATGAGGAGCGGCAGAGCGGCATCGTGGAACTGGTGGCCAAACAGGGCTTCCAGACCATAGAGGCGCTGGCCCAGCATTTCGGCGTGACGGTGCAAACCATCCGGCGCGATGTGAACATGCTGGCCTCGGAAGGCAGGCTTTCGCGCTATCGCGGCGGGGCGGGACTTTCATCTTCGATCGAGAACATGGAATATGAGCGCCGGCGGGTGGTCAATCTGGCGCCCAAGCAGCGCATCGCCGCCATGGTGGCGCAGGATGTGCCCGATAACGCTTCGCTCTTCATCAATATCGGCACCACCACGGAGCAGGCGTCGCGGGCCCTGCTCTCGCACAAAAACCTGCGCGTGGTCACGAACAACATCAATGTCGCGAAAATCATGAGTGATAACCAGCAATGCTCGATCGTGATGGCGGGCGGCAAGGTGCGCAACCGCGACGGCGCGGTGATCGGCCAGTTGGCGGTGCAGATGATCGAGCAGTTCCGCGCGGATATCGGCATCATCGGCATCTCGGGAATCGACAAGGATGGCGGGTTGTTCGATTACGATCTGGACGAGGTGATGTGCACCCAGGCCATCATCCGCAACTCCCGGCGCGTATTTTTGCTGGCCGACCATTCCAAATTCGGCCGCCCGGCGATGGTGCGGGTGGGAGATCTCTCGCAGATCAACGCGCTGTACACGGATGCGCCACCGCCGGACTCGATTGCCGCGATTCTGGAAGCCTCCGGCGCCACCCTGGAGATTTCTGGCTGACCATACTTAAAGCCCCTCATGGCGGGTGCGTGAACCTGCCGCCTGAGAGATGAAACTCATGGGTTCATCCACCCCTGCAAAATTATAGCCGGCGCTGAACAAGATTATTTCAGCGCCCCTTAACCTTCGCTGAACAAGAATGACAGAGGTGGAACCAAAAACGGGAATGGCGTTGGTGACCGAACGGCAAAAATTGGCGGCAGAAGAAGCGGGCGAAGTCTGGCTGGATGTTTCGCGGTTGTTGTTTCAGATTTTTCGCGGGCGGTTGACCGGCATCGACCGGGTGGAAATCGCCTATGCCGAGCAAATGCTGGCGCTGGCGCCCGAGCGGGTGCGGTTTGTCGCGTTTGATTATTGGCGCGGGCGGTTCAGGCGGCTCAACCAGCGGCTGGTCACGGAAATGATCGGCGAACTGGGCCCGGCCTGGGCGCGGGGCGAGATGCGCGCGCTGGGGCGGCGGGCCTTGGGGGAACTGGCGCGGAGCCAGCTTCTGGCCCCTGCCCTGGCCCGCCAGAGCGGCGGCGCGCGGCCGGTTTATGTCAATGTCTCTACCCATCCGCTGCAATGCATCAAGCCTGTCGGGCGGTTGTTGACGGGCACCGGGGCGCTGTTCGTGCCGCTGGTGCATGATTTGATCCCGCTAGAGCTGCCGGAATATGTGCCCAGCGCCTGGGCGGGGGATTTGCGCCGGCGGCTGGCAACCATTGATGCTTATGCCGATGGCGTGATCGCCAATTCGCAGGCCACAGCAGAGGCGCTGCGCCCTTATATGCCCCTGATGCCCCTCGCCGCCCTGCCGCTCGGCATAAACCCGCGCGCGCCGGGCATGGTGCCCGCGGAGGAGCGGCCTTATTTTGTCATGCTCGGCACGATCGAGCCGCGCAAGAACCACCTGCTCATTTTGCAGCTGTGGCGCCAGATGGTGGAGGAAATGGGCGAGCGGGCACCACGGCTTTATGTGATCGGCCAGCGAGGGTGGGATAATGAGCAGGTCATCGACCTGCTGGAACGCTCGCGCCTGTTGCGGGGCCATGTCATCGAGACCGGCATGATCCCGGATGGTGAGATGGCGGCGCGGGTAAAGGGCGCGCGGGCATTGCTCATGCCCTCGTTCGCCGAGGGGTACGGGCTGCCCGTGGCCGAGGCGCTGGCCATGGGCGTGCCGGTGCTGTGCAGCGACATTGCCGCCCACCGCGAGGTGGGACAGGCCGTGCCGGACTATCTCAACCCCGTGGACGGGCTGGGGTGGCGGGCCATGATTGACGCCTATGCCACGCCGGGAAGCCCGGCCCGCGCGGCGCAGCTGGCCCGGCTTGGCACTTGGCGGGCGCCGGACTGGCGCGCGCATGTGGCGGGGGCGCTCGCGTTTATCGGCCAGCTCACACCCCGGCGGGCAGAGGCTCAGTCCAGCTGGTCGCGCACCATGTTGGCCACCAGCATGGCCAGCACCCAGAGGATGAAACCCGCCACCGCGGTTTCCAGCATGACCAGCCAACGCACCGGATAGATCGAGGAACGAGGCACCAAGGGCTGCACGAAGCTCTCGAGGTAGAGGGAGCGTTCATCGGCCTGGTTGCGGGCGTTTTGCAGGGCTTGGAGGTCGGCGGCGTAAAGCTGCTGGTCGAGCGTTTCGGTGGTGGTGAGGGCGTCATAGCCGCTCATCACGCTGGCCAGGCTTTGCGGCCCGCCAGGGGCCGCGGCCAGGCGGGCGCTGAGATCATCCGCCTCGCGCTGCTCGGCATTGATGCGCGAGGTGAGGATTTGCACCTGGGGAGACTGATCGGTTTGGCCCTGGGCGCGCAGGGCGGCGAGTTGGGCTTCATCCTGCGCGAGGGTGAGCAGCACCGAACCGCCAATGCCGCTTTGCTGCTGGGCGGTGAGCTCGGGGAACAGCACGGCGTAGCGGTTGCGGTACGCGGCCAGGGCGGCCTGGTCGGCCAGCAAGGTGGCGCGGGCGGCGTTGGCGGTTTGGGTGGCGTAGGAAAGCGCGTTGGCGCGGGCGGCGCGCGACATGCGGTCAACCAGGCTCTGCGCGCCTTGCAGGATTTGCGCCGCGAGGCGGGCGGAATCTTGCGGCGAGAAGGCGCGCACGGTGACGGTGATGATGCCCGATGACAAATCCAGGCTCGGACGCACCATGCGCCGCCAATAGAGAAGCTGGCGCTCAGGGGGCAGATGGCTGCCCATGCGCGCCCAGAAATCCCCGCGCGGGGCGGCGAAAAACTGGTTGAGCGAGAGGCTGGGCGGCAGATCGGCCAGGGCTTGCGGGCTTTCGATATATTGCACCACCACCTGCGAATCCTCGACCAGCGCCAGCATGGGGTTGAAACCCGACAGCGCGCTGCTCACGCTGGCGGGGGCGGCGCTTTGGGGCATTTGCTCGCGCACCACGAATTTGGTGGTGGTGACGTACTGGTCGGCCGCGAAGCCGTATTCGTAGAGGCCGGCCAGCGCCGTGGGCAACGCCACCAGCGCCAGAAACGAGGCCAGCCGCGCGCGCCGGCGCAGGTTTGGCCATGCAAACTTGGCGGGGAGTGGGCGGGCTTCGTGGCGGGGGAAAATGGGCAGGGTGTCCATGTTGTCTCTCTTCAGGGCGCGCCGGTGGGGGCGCCGAGCAGCAGGGCGCGGTGACGGGCGATGGCGCTGTCCAGCTCATCGAACAATTCGAGCCGGCCGCCATGCAGCACGGCGCCCATGTCGCACCAGGCGCGCAACGTGCCTTCATCGTGCGAGACGATGATGACATCGGACTGGGCGGCGCGGGCCTCGAAGGCTTCGAGGCATTTGCGGCGAAAACGGGCATCGCCCACGGCGGTTACCTCGTCGATCAAATATAGATCGAAGCGGATGGCGAGGCAGGCGCCAAAGGCGAGGCGCGCCATCATGCCCGAGGAGTAGGTCTCGACGGGGGTGCGGAAATAACCGCCAAGCTCGGCGAAACGCTCGACATAATCGAGGGTTTCGGCCTCGTTGGCGTTATAGATGCGGGCCAGGAAGCGGATATTTTCGCGCCCCGTGAGATGGGGGTGAAAGGTGCCGCCAAAACCAAGCGGGAAGCTGACCCGGTGGGAGCGCGAGAGGCGCCCGCGATCGAGCGGCTCGACCCCCGCGATGAGCCGCACCAGGGTGGATTTGCCCGCGCCGTTGGCGCCGAAAATGCCAATGGAGCGGCCAGATGGCAGGTCGAGCGAGACATGGTCGAGAATGACCCGCCGCTCATGCGCTGTGCGGTAGGATTTGCAGGCATCGCGCAGGGTGATCATGACACCGGCCGCAGGCGCCGGCGCAGGCCAAGCTCGAGCCCCAGACCCAAAACCAGCGCGCCGCCCACCCAGGCCAGCAGATAGGGCAAATTGAGCCAGATGGGCCTGTATTCGGGGTAGAAGCCCGCGCGGAACAGCTCGACACCCTGGAGCACCGGATTCCAGACCAGCGCCGCGCGCAGCTGGTCGGGCATGGTGAGGGGGGTGTAATAAATGCCAGAGGCGAAATAAAGCAGGCGGATCACGGCGTTGAACACCGTCTCCCAGCCATGGAAGTAATTGACCAGCACCAGATTGACCGCCCCCACCCCGGCGCCGAGCAGGGCCAGCAGCGCGAAGGCCAGCAAGGCGGTGAGCGGCGCGGCCGGCATGGTGCGGTACCCCATCAGCCCAAAAGCGCCAAACACCAGCAGGGCCACGGCGATTTCGGTCATGAACTGCAAAAACAGGCGGGCGGCCATGATGTCGGTGGTGCGCAGGCCGGGCAGCAGCAGCAGGGCGCCGGCGGCGTTGCGGGCGTGCATCACCTCATCCGCCACATGCGAAAACAGCAGATAGGGCAGCAGGCCGGTGCAGTAAAACTCGAACAGGCTGTGACCCAGCGGCGGCGGGGCGAGATTGACATAGGCGAACATGACGCCAAGCGTGAGCAGATGGGAAATGGGCTCGGCCACCGCCCAGAGATAGCCGAGCACGGCGCGCGAGTGGCGCGTGCGCATCTCGCGGAGCGCCAGCGCCCAGATAATGCGCCCGCGCTCGGCCAAGCGGGCCGCCAGCGGCGGGCGCGGCCGGGGCGGCGGCAGACGGCGGAGCGGTTTGGCGGGCGGCTCCCAGCCGGGGGGCGCGTGCGCCACCGCCACCCCGATGCGCGCCGCCAGCGCCGCGCAATGGGCCCGGTAGGCCGAGATTTCGGGCGCCAGCGCGCAGGCGCGTTCGGCTTCGGCGAAGGCGGCGGGCAGATTGCCCAGCATCTCATGCACGCCGCTCAAGGCGCGGGCCAGATGCGGGTCTTCCGGCTTGTGGGCCATGGCTTCGGTGAGCACGGCCAGGGCATCGCCATGGCAGGCGCGGGCATTGAGCAGGGCGGCGCGCTGGAGGGCATAGCCGAGATTGTCGGGCGCGTGTCTCGCGGCCTCGGCGGCGGCGGCGAGCGCGCGCTCGAGCCGGCCCT
Source organism: Pseudomonadota bacterium (assembly GCA_021781835.1). Lineage (GTDB taxonomy): Bacteria > Pseudomonadota > Alphaproteobacteria > Acetobacterales > Acetobacteraceae > Acidocella. The sequence goes on from JAJXWD010000001.1 coordinate 52,586, forward strand.
GATGCTCGTTGCAGGTGGCCAGCATGGACCAGGCCGCGGCGTTTTCGGGCATATGGGCCAGGGCGGCCAGCAGCGGGGCCTCGGCGGCGGCCGGGCGGGCGCAGGCAAACAGCACATGGGCGTGGTGAAGCTGATATTCGGGCTGGCCGGGGGCATGAGCGGCGGCGGCGCGGGCCAAGGGCTCGGCCTCTTCCGCCTGGCCAGCGGCGACGAGAAAACCGCTGAGCCCGCGCAGCAGCCGGGCATTGCCAGGCGCCAGCGCCAACCCCTGGCGCAGCAGCGCGATGGCCGCCGCTCCCTCGCCCCCATGGTGGAGGATTTCGGCGGTGGCGGCCAGGGCCGCGACATTGCCGGCATCGCGCTCCAAGGCGGCCAGGGCTTCGGCGGCGCTCAGGGGCATATCAATAAGGCGCCCCGAAATTGCGCGGCACGGCGGCCATGCTGCCAAGCCCGGTGATGGCGGAGAGGATCTTGGCGGCATCGGCCACCGGCGCGTCGCTCACATACAGCACATCGCCCGGGTGCAGGGTGAAGCGGCTGGCGGTGAAGAAGCTGGCGGGGTCGCTCAGATCGAGCTGATAGACAATCCGGGCGGCGCCGGGGCGGTAGAGAAACACCCCGCGCGGGGCGGCCAGGCTGTCCTGCAGGCCCGCCACCTCGGCGAGGGCGGTGAGCAGGGAGAGTTGCGGAGCATCGTAAGGGAACAGGCCGGGATGGTTGACGGCGCCAAAAGCGTAGAATTGCAGGCGGCGGGGCAGCAGGGTCACCTCATCACCGGGCGAGAGGGGAATGTCATCGGTGCCGTCGGCGAGCAGGGTGGCAAGGGGCAATTCGGCCGTGCCGGTGCCGCGGCGCAGGCGGACCAATGTTTCATCGGCCGTGCCGCGCGCGCCGCCCCCCTCGGCGATGAGGGCGCTCAAGGTAAGTGACCCGGCCAGCGGGTAGAGGCCGGGCTTGGCGGCATCCCCCGCGAGCACCACATTGTCGGCGGTGGGGGTGGCATCGAGCACGCTGGCTTGGATTTGATGGCCTTGGGCGGCGAAATTGGCCGTGATGCGGCGCGAGAGGGACAGAGCGCTCTCGCCCGCCACGTGCAAAACGCCAAGATAGGGCAAGGCCAGATCGCCGCCGGCGCCGACCCGCAGGCTGGTTTGCAGGGCGGGCGGGGCAAGCAGGGTCTGGCCGGTGGGGTTGGCCTCCCAGAGGGTGATCCGCACCTCATCGCCCGGGGCGAGCCTGCCTGGGGGCCGCGCGGGCGGCAAGGCCGCGAAGCCTTGCGCGGGGGCGGGCGCCGGGGGCGGGTTGGGGGTGGTCATGTCCAGCCGGACCAGCCGGTAGCCGGAGGCTTGCAGCACCGCACCGGTACGCGGGCCGCTCTCGGGCAGGCTGGCGCAGGCGCCAAGCCCGAGCAGCAACGCCAATGCCGCGCCAGGCGCTATTGGGCGGCGCATGCCACGAGCTCGCGCTTTTGCACGGAGAGGAAATTAGCCTCGAGATAGATGGCGGCGTTGGTGGCGGTGTTGTAGCGGAGATCCGGCACCGCCGCCGCGCGCCCAGGGCTTTGGATGCGCGTGGCCAGCTCGGCGAAATTGCCGATGTCGAAAAACTCGATGAGGTCGGGATGGTAGCGGGCAAAAGCCCGGAAGGCCGCGGTGCGCGAGGCGATGACGCGCGTGCCCATTTCGAGCGCGATGGAGATGGGGCCGGAACTGGCCTGGCCGACTTCTAGATAGGGGAAGACCGCGACATCGCACTGGGCGGTGGCGGCGAAAAAATCATCGTCGGACAGGGCACCCATGAAATGCACGCGTTCATGGAGGGTGTTGGGATGGTCGTTGAGGAGGGCGGTGAGCTCGGCGCCACTGGGGGCGAGGCGAAGGCCGCTTTCTTTCAAAACCTCGAGCGGGGATTGGCCGATATGAGCGGTGGAGAGCAGCTTGCGGATATAAGGGTCGAGCGGCTCCTCGCGCCGGATGCCCTGGGGGTGCAGGCCGCCGAAAATGAGCAAATGATAGTCGGGGGGCAGGAATTCGAGCGCGCGGATGGCGGTGTCGAACCCTTTATAGGCGGAGAGAAAGCCGAACGTGCCGATGAATTTGACATTGGCGGGCAGACCGGAAAATGGCGCCGGGACGGCGCGGCCGGTGCGCGCGCGCAGGCCGCGCGCGGCTTCGGGAGAGATGAAGGAGAGCGGGTGGTGATGCACGCTGCGCAGGGCGAATAAATCCTGCATCATGCGCTGGTCGCGCCTGGTGTGGACGATGACCGACACCGGCTTGTGCGCCTGGAGGCTGCGCAGCAGACCCTGAATGCCGCGGCTGAGCCGGCCGGCGCGCGTGGCCTCGGACAAAACGCGCCCCGCCCCGCTCACATGCCCGCGCGCCAGCAGGCGGCCCACCGTGTCCCACGGCATGTCCTCATTGAGGAGGATGGTGTGGAACGTGACCGACAGAGCCGGCGCGGCCTTGGCGAGGCGGGCGAAACGGCGGGTGATCTGGGCGACGGTGCGCCCGAGCGTGCCGTGCTCGAGCTGGATGTTGACACAATCAAACCCATGGAGCTGAGCGGCGATGTCCTTGATGTGGGCATCGGCCAGTTTTTGGATGCGGCGGTGGCGGCCGCGCAGGAGGTACTGGTCGAGGTCGAAGATGGTGACATCGACGAACGGGGCCAGTTGTTTTTCGAGGGCGCGGGTATAGCCGGCGATGCCGCACAGCTCGTCATAGGTGCTGACGATGGCGAGCCTGGGGCGACGCGGCGCGGACAGGGCGGGCGGAACATGGTAGGAGGAGAGCGTGTCAGGCATTGAAGCCCCGCGCGCGACCGGAGAAACCGGCGGAGGACCGGCTGGTGAAGTGAGTGGCGAGGTGAGTGCTCATCGCGTCCCTTTTGTCTTTGCAGGCGGGATGAGACTGACATGGCCGGGTTGAGACTTGCTTAATCCCGCGGCCAGGAGGTGAGGAAATGAAGCGGGGCTTGGCGGAGGGTTAAGATGCCGGGCGCAGCGCGCGCGGCGAGACGCCAAAGCGCGCCTTGAACAGGCGGCTGAAATGGGCCGGGCTGATGAAGCCGCAGCGCCAGGCGATGGCCTCGATACGCAAGGCGCGCCAGCGCGGGGCGCCCAACATTTCGCGCGCGGCATCGAGCCGGCGGTTCCAGACGAAGCGCATCAGGGACATGTCCTCGCCGGCGAACAGCTTGTGCAGATGCCCCACCGAGAGATTGACCGCCGCCGCGATGCGCGCCGCGTCGAGCGTGGCATCATGCAGATTTTGGGCGATGTAATGCTTGACCCGCAGGCGGGTGGCGGCGGTGGCGGCGCTGTCATCCTCGCGCAGGATGACATCCATCAGATCGAGCAGCTGGCAGCCCAGGCGGGTGCGCATCTCCGGGTTGAGCGCCGGGCCGTGGGCGGCGATGAGGCGGATCATGTCCTGGACGAGGCGCACATCGGGGGAGGTGATGTCGGGCGCCAGCCAGCGGTTGAGGCGATAGCGGTAGCCGCGCTCGCGCAAGGCCGCCTTGGGGGCGTTGACCACCAGCAGCCGGGCATGGGCGGGCACATGCTCCTGGAAGGGCTGGGCGGGATCGACGATGATCAGCCCGCCGGCGCCCAGGCGGCGCTGTTCGCCGTCGCGCTCGAACACCGCCTCGCCCTCGGCGATCATCTTGACCATCAGCACATCCTCCTCGGCGCGCTGGCGGCAATGGGGGCGGAGGGTTTGCGGGCTCATCGACACATCGGCGACCCGCAGCCCGCCAACCTCGCCCATGCTGATGCCCGAGGCGAAGGCGATGCCGCGCGGACGGGCGCAGCCGAGCGCGTAATCGCGGTTGAGGGCCTCGCACCATTGCTCGAACGCCAGCAAGGCCGCGCCGGGCGCGGCACTGGCTTGGGCCCCCTGCCCCGCCGGGTCGTGGTTCATCTCCCCCTCCTTGCCGCCGCCTGCCGGGCGGCTTGTTTGCGAGATCATCCTACCCTGTTCATAGCGCCGGTCTTGACCAAAACGCCATGTCTTCTTGCCTGTGGGGCGTATTGGGGCGATGAGGCTTTTAAAAGCCTTGCGATCATTGGCAGGCGCTTTTTGGGCGTCCGTTTTTTGCAACTCGGCAGGGGCGCGCCACCGGTTCGAGCGATCCGAGCGGGCGGCCCCAAAAACTTTTGATAATTTTTCAGGAGATTTTTTAAGAGGCTTTTAAAACAGTTTCTTAGAGCGGGATGCGTTGTCACGCTCCCGCTCTGGGCATGCTTTAACGATCAATTTCATTGGCTTAGCTTGCATCTGTCGACGCAATCTAAACCAATATCGATCTAGAGCCAGGTGCCGCCCTGGCGCTCGGTGGGGGTATCGGTGGCGGGGTTGAATTCATGAATCCAGCCAAGATGGTGGAGCATGTGCGCGTGGCTGGCGAAGCGGGCGTTGCGGGCGCTGGCGGCCGGGCCATCGGGGAGGTGGAGCATGTCGGCGGTGGTGATGGAGGCATATTGCACCTTGCGGGTGCGCCCCCGGCGCTGGCGCTCATATTGCTCGAGCGCCGCCGCCCATTGGTTGCCGGCATGACCGGCCAGGCTCGCGGCCAGCACCACCGCATCCTCGATGGACTGGTTGGCGCCCTGACCGTGATGAGGCACCAGGGCGTGGGCGGCATCGCCCAGCAGGGTGACGCGCCCGCGCGTCCAGCGGCCCAGAGGCGGGCGGTGGAACAAGCCCCAGCGCTGGCTGGTGGGAACGGCCGAGATCATCTCGACCACCGCCGGGTGCCAATGGGCGAAATGGCGGAGCTGCTCGCCCGGCGCCGCGGGCATGACCCAGTCGCGCGCTGGCCAGGGCGAGGGGTGGCGCTCGACGAGCAGGAAATTCTGATCGCCATTGCCGATGGGGTAATGCAGCAAATGCCCGCCCGGGCCCATCCAGAACTGGATGGCCTCGCGGTCGGGCAGCAAGGAGAGCGCCCCGGGGGCGACGATGCCGCGAAAGCCGGAGCAGCCGGAATAGAGCGCGTCGTCATAGCCTAGCAGCATGCGGCGGACCAGGGAGCGCGCGCCGTCGGCGCCGATGACCAGATCGGCCTTGGCGCTGTCGCCATCCTCGAAGGCCAGCACCACCTCGTGCCCGTCATCTCGCAGGCCCGACAGGCGCTTGCTGAGGTGGATATGCGCCATGCCCACCGCCTGGGAGAGAATGGCCTGCAGATGCGCGCGGTGGATGCCCCAGTAGCAGGCGCCGAACTGGTGCTCGTAGGTGGGAGTGCCGCCATGGCGGCCGATCTCGGCGCCGCTGCGCCCGTCGCGATAGATGAGGGTGGGGATGCTGGCGCAGACCGCGTCGAAGGCGCCGCGCAGGCCGATGCTGTCATAAAAACGGGTGGCGTTGGCCGACAGCGCGACGGCGGCGCCCACCTCGCGCAGCTCGGCGGTTTGCTCATAGAGCGTGGCGCCTATGCCATGGCGGCGCAGGGCGAGCGCCAGGGTGAGGCCGCCGATGCCGGCGCCGACGATGGCAATGTTGAGAGCGGGGGTGGTCATGGACACTCCTTTGAAAACATGCGGGTTTTTGTTGTGCATGCCGTATCAGATTAGGGCGGCGGGCCGGGCGGGAGCAATGCACCGGCGGTAAAGGGCACTATAACCGCCGGTTATGGCGCGGCGGACAGGCAAGAGTTTGGCCGCGCGCGGTCAAACCGGTGGGCGGCGCTGAGGTATAAATCTCGAAAATTTACCACGGGCCGGGGGAAACACCGTCCGGGCCGCAACCAGCGAGGAGGAATGTCTGATGATGAACGTACCGGGGAGCCCGCCATGGACCAGATGACCGGGATCGCGCCAGGCGCGCAGGCGGCGTGGAGCGGCGCGCTCTATGATGGCGGCTTCACCCCAGCCCAAGGCGGCCTGCTGGAGGTGACCGAGAAGGCCACGGGCCAGACGCTGGCGACGGTGGGCCTGGCCACCCCGGCGGATGTGTCGCGCATTGCCGCGCGCGCCGCCGCCGCGCAGCCCGCCTGGGCGGCCAGGCCAGCGCCCGAGCGCGCCGCCATTTTGCGCGACGTGGCCGCGCGGCTGGAAGCCGACTGGGAGGCGGCGGCGGGGTGGATCATGCGCGAGACCGGCGCGGTGCGGCCCAAGGCGGATTTTGAGATTTTCACGGTCGTCGCCTTCTTCCGGGAAGCCGCCGCGATGCTCGACCAGCCAACGCGGATGGATGTGCAAGCGAGCGGCGCGGCGCGCTCTTACGCGCAGCGCGTGCCGCACGGGGTGGTGGGGGTGATCTCGCCGTTCAATTTTCCGCTCATTCTCTCGATGCGGGCCGTGGCGCCCGCCTTGGCGGTGGGCAATGCCGTGCTGCTCAAGCCCGACCCGCAAACCCCCATTTGCGCCGGGCTGATGATGGCGCCGCTTTTTGAGGCCGCCGGGCTGCCGGCCGGGTTGTTTAACGTGCTGCCGGGCGGCGCCGAGGCCGGCGAGGCGCTGGTGAGCGACCCGCATGTGCGCATGATCGCCTTTACCGGCTCGACGGCGGCCGGACGCAAGGTGGGCGCGCTGGCCGGCGGGCATTTGAAAAAGGTGAGCCTGGAGCTGGGCGGCAAAAATGCCCTGATCGTGCTGGCGGATGCCGATCTGGAGCTGGCGGTTTCGGCCGCCGCTTACGGCGCGTTTTTGCACCAGGGGCAGATTTGCATGGCGGCGGGCCGGATCCTCGTGCATCACGACATTGCCGGGGCCTTTACCGCCAAGCTGGTGGAGCACGCCGCGCGCCTGCCGGTGGGCGACCCGATGAGCGGGCAAGTGGCGCTTGGGCCGCTCATCAATGCCCGCCAGGCCTCGCGCGTGCAGGGGCTGGTGAGCCAAAGCGTGGCCGCCGGCGCGCGGCTGCTCACCGGCGGGACCGCCGAGGGGCTGTTTTACCCCGCCACGGTGCTGGCCGGGGTGACGCCGGGCATGGCGGTGTTTGAGGAGGAGGTGTTTGGGCCGGTGGCCAACATCGTCACCTTCGGGACCGATGACGAGGCGGTGGAACTGGCCAATGCCGGGGAATACGGGCTCTCGGCCGGGATCATGAGTGCCGATACCGCCCACGCCCTGGCGCTGGGCGCGCGCATACGCACCGGCATGCTCCACATCAACGACCAGACGGTGGTGCATGAACCCCATATTCCGTTTGGGGGCGTGGGGGCCTCTGGCAATGGCGGGCGCATCGGCGGGGCGGCCAACTGGGACGAGTTTACGCAATGGCAATGGGTGACGGTCAAGGACGCGCCGCCCGCCTATCCGTTTTAAAAAACACAAACACCGCCAGGAATCTGCTTAATGAGCCCAAACACTCTGTTGAAACAAGCCATGTCAGATGTAGCCGATCTCAAAACGTCTCTCGATTCGGTTGCATCGGCCAAGGACCATCTTGAAATTCACGAACGGCTGGAAATAACAGGTGATCCTGAAATTATATGGAATAGCTTCAAAATTTTTGGAGCGATCGACCATTGGCATCCCGCGACGCTCAATTGCCGGCTCATTCTGGGCGAGGAAGGCGTGGCTGGCGCCGTTCGGGAGTTTGACATTAAAGGCGGCGGCCACGTTATAAGTGAATTGCTGCGTTACGACGAAGAGCGGCGATATTTTCGCTACCGGATTTTAAAGACCAATCTGCCGCTCCATGGTTATGTTGGCGAAATGTGGGTAACCTCGGACGCACCACAAACATGCACACTGCATTGGCGAGGCGCCTTCATGCGTCCTCCAGGCGCGGGCAAAGACCGTGACCAACCGACCAAGGATCTGGTTAAAGAGGTTTTTGTTCAAGGGTTGTCTGGAATTCAAGCCAAACTGTTCTGACCCACGCGCCATCGGCACCGTTTGGCCATGGCCGCCACTCTCAAACAAAACCCACTCTCAAACAAAACAAGGAAACGACAATGGTATCTTGCACTTGCGCCGTCGTGCACGGCAAATCTCAACGCTTCAGCGTGGAGACGCTCACCCTCGACGAACCGCGCGCGGGGGAGGTTCTGGTCGAGATTGTCGGGGTGGGCATTTGCCATACCGACATTGTGGTGCGCGACCAATATTACCCAACACCCCTGCCCGCCGTGCTCGGCCATGAGGGCGCGGGGCGCGTGATGAAAGTGGGCGCGGGGGTGACCAAGGTGGCGCCCGGCGACCATGTGGTGCTGGCTTTTGGCGCATGCGGCGAATGCCTCAACTGCAAGCAGGGCAAGCCGGGCTATTGCCTGAATTTTTTCGGCTATAATTTCGCGGGGTCGCGGCCCGACGGCTCAAAACCCTACAAGACCGCCGAGGGCGCGGAGATTTCGGGCTGTTTTTTCAGCCAATCCTCGTTTGGCACCCATGCGCTGGCGCTGGAGCGCAATGTGGTGAAAATCGGCAAGGACGTGCCGCTGGAACTCATGGGGCCGCTGGGCTGCGGCATCTCGACCGGGGCGGGCACGGTGATGAACGCGCTCAAGCCCGCGGCCGGCAGCACGATCGCCATTTTTGGCGCGGGGTCGGTGGGGCTGTCGGCGGTGATGGCGGCCAAGACGGTGGGGTGCGCCACCATCATCGCGGTGGATTTGAACCAGGGCCGGCTGGCGCTCGCCCAGGAGCTTGGGGCCACCCATGTCATCAACGGGCGCGATGGCGACACGGTGGCGGCCATTCAGGCGCTGACCGACGGGCTGGGGGTGAATTACTCGATCGAGTGCACCTCGGTGCCGGCGGTGTTCCGGCAGGCGGTGGAAGCCTTGCGCGTGACCGGCGAATGCGCGCTGGTGGGCGCGGCGGCGCTGGGCACGGAAGTCACCTTCGACATGAACGCCATTTTGTTCGGGCGCTCGGTCAGGGGCGTGATCGAGGGGGAGAGCGTGCCTGATATTTTCATTCCCCAGCTCATCGAGCTGTGGAAGCAGGGGCGGTTTCCGTTTGACAAGCTGGTCAAATTCTACCCGCTTGCCGAGATCAACGAGGCGGTGGCGGCCTCGGAAACGGGCGCGGTGCTCAAGCCGATCTTGCGCACCGGCGCCTGAGCAAGGCGCGCGATGATGCCGCCCGCCCCGTGCGGGCGGCATTTTCGTTGGCGGTGACTACCCGGCCTGGACCGCGCGCGCGCTCATGGTCAGCAGCTCATAGCGGGCGAGCGTTTCGTCATGCTGGTTGAACAGCTCGACATCCCAGCGCACCTCGCCATATTCGGGCTGGCGGGCGGGGGATTTGCGCTTGACGGTGAGGCGCACGCGGATTGAATCACCCGGTGAGACGGGCTTGAGGAAGCGCAGATTATCGAGCCCGTAATTGGCCAGCAGCGGGCCGGGCGCGGGGTCTACGAACAGCCCGGCGGCGAAGGAGAGCAGCAGATAGCCATGCGCCACGCGCCCCGGAAAAAACGGGTTGGCGGCGGCGGCCTGCTCATCCATGTGGGCGTAGAACTCATCGCCGGTGAAATGGGCGAAATGCTCGATGTCGTCGAGCGTGACGGTGCGGGGCTTGGTGAGCACCGTTTCGCCCACTTGCAGATGATCGTAATCGCGGCGGAACGGGTGCTCTTGCGTGACGGGCGCGGGGGCGCCTGGCAGCCAGGTGCGCGTCAGGCTTGAAAGCCTGGCGGGCGAGCCCTGGAGGGCGGTGCGCTGCATATAGTGAAACACGCCGCGCAGGCCGCCCATTTCCTCGCCACCCCCGGCCCGGCCCGGCCCGCCATGGACAAGCCCGGGCAGCGGCGAGCCGTGACCGGTGGAGTCTTTGGCGCAATCGCGGTCGAGCAGCAGCACGCGGCCATGATGGGCGGCGATGCCGAACAGCAGCGTGTCGGCGTGAAGGGGGTCGTAGGTGTAGAGCGAGGCGACCAGGCTGCCCTCGCCTTTGGCGACCAGGGCGATGGCATCGGCCAGCGTGTCATAGGCCATCAGGGTGGCGACGGGGCCAAACGCCTCGACCGCGTGCGGGGCGTGGGCGGTGAGCGGGGCCGGGCAGCGCAGCAGCACGGGCGACATGTAGGCGCCATGGGCTTTGGCGGGGTCGCCGAATATGATCTCGGCCTCGCTTGTGAGTTCGGCGAGCGCCTCCTGCACGGCTTGGCACTGGGCGACGCTCGCCAGCGGGCCCATGCGGGTATCCTCGGCGCGCGGGTCGGCGGGGGTGAATTTGGCGAGCTGGGCCGAGAGCGCGGCGATGATCTCGGCTTCCAGGGTGCGGGGCACGATGATACGGCGGATGGCGGTGCATTTCTGGCCCGCCTTCACGGTCATCTCACGCGTGACCTCCTTGATGAACAAATCGAATTCCGGGGTGCCGGGCACGGCATCGGGGGCCAGCACAGCGGCGTTGAGGGAATCGCGCTCGGCGATGAAGCGGACGGCGTTGCGCGACACGGCGGGATGGTCGCGCAGCGCCTGCGAGGTGGCGGCGGAGCCGGTGAAGGAAAGCACGTCCTGGCCCGTGAGGTGGCTGAGCAAATCCCCCACCCCGCCGCAGATGAATTGCAGCGCCCCCGGCGGCAGAATGCCCGCTTGGATGATAAGGCGCACCACGCGCTCGGCGACGTAAGAGGTGGCGGTGGCGGGTTTGGTGATGACCGGCACGCCCGCCAGCAAAGCCGGGGCGAGTTTTTCGAGCATGCCCCAGCAGGGGAAATTGAAGGCGTTGATGTGCACGGCCACGCCTTGCAGGGGGGTGAGCACATGCAACCCGATGAAGCCGCCCGATTTGGACAGCGGCTCGGTGGCACCCTCGACCACGAAACGCTCGGCGGGCAGCTCTTTGCGCCCGCGCGAGGCATAGGCGTAGAGCGTGCCGATACCGCCATCGATGTCGATGAAATGGTCGCGCTTGGTGGCGCCGGTGTCGAAGGACAGGGCATATAGCTCGTCCTTATGGGCCGAGAGATGGGCGGCCAAGGCTTTGAGCATGTCGGCGCGCTGATGGAAGGTGAGCGCGCGCAGATTGGCGCCGCCGATGGCGCGGGCATGGCGAAGCATGGCCGCGAAATCGAGCCCCTGGGTAGAGGTTTGGGCAACCGGGCGGCCATCTATGGCGCTGGGAATGGTGGCCAGACCCTGGGTAGGGGTGAACCAGGCATCGAGGGCGTAGGAGGTGAGGATGGTGGTCATGGTGTGTCTCCGTCCTGGCGCCAGGCACTCAGGCGCTTGTTGGTTTGGGCGAGAAGGGTGAGCAACGGCGCGGGCGGCTCGTGGGCGGCGCGCAGCTCGTCGAGCAGGGCTGGCAGGCCGTGCGCGTCGGCCGCCCACATGGGGCCGCCCTTGGCGCGCGGAAAGCCGTAGCCGTTGACGAACGCGACATCGATGTCGCTGGCGCGCTGGGCGATGCCCTCGGCCAGCAGCCTGGCGCCCTCATTGGCCATGATGGCGAGCAGGCGGCGCCAAATGGCCTCTGGGGTGAAGCTTTGGGCGGGGGTTGTGCGGGATTGGGCGATGAGGCCGGCCACATACGGGTCGGGGTGGCGCTGGCCATCGGGGGTGTAGCGGTACCAGCCGGCGGCGGTTTTGCGGCCCAGGCGGCCCAGCCCGACCAGCTGGTCGGGGATGGTGACATAGCGCTCGGCGGGGTCGCGGGTGGCATCGCGCTGGCGGCGCAGCGCAAAGGCGATGTCGAGGCCCGATATGTCGGAGACGGCGAAAATGCCCAGCGCGAAACCGTGGGCTTCGAGGGCTTCATCCACCTGCTCTGGCAGGGCGCCGTCGGCCAGCAGATATTCGGCGTGGCGGCGATAGGCGGCATAAACGCGGTTGCCAATAAAGCCTTCGGCATTGCCCGCCACCACCGGCTGCTTGCCGAGCCGCTTGGCCAGCGCCAGACCGGTGGCCAGAACATCGGGCGCGGTGGTGGGCAGGCGCACCAGTTCGAGCAGTTTCATGATCTGGGCGGGGGCGAAGAAATGCAGGCCCAGCACATCGGCCGGGCGCGAGGTGGCGGCGGCGATGGCCGCGAGGTCCAGATAGGAGGTGTTGGTGGCCAGCACCGCGCCCTGTTTGGCGTGGCGGTCGAGCTGGCGGAAAATATCCTGCTTGACCGCCAGATCCTCGAACGCCGCCTCGATGATGAGGTCGGCCTGCGAGAGGCTGGACCAGTCGGTGGTGGCGCTAAGGGCGGCGCCAGGCGCGCGCAGCAGGGCCGAGACCCGCGCGGCGCCCGCCTGGGCGGCGGGGGCGTCTCGCTCGATGAGCGTGACCGGCAGACCGGCGGCCAGCAGGGCGGCGGCGATGCCCGCGCCCATGGTGCCAGCCCCAATGACCGCCGCCCGCGCCACCGGCCGGGGCTTGATGCCTGCCAGACCCGGCACCTTGGCGGCTTCGCGCTCGGCGAAGAAGAGATGGCGGAGCGCCGCGGCCTCGGGGCTGGCGCGCAGGCGCAGAAAGGCTTCGCGCTCAAGGGCCAGACCTTCCCCGAAGGGGCCATTGGCGGCGGCGATGACGCGCACCGCCTCGGCGATGGCGGGCACGCCCCTGGCGCGCTTGAGGGCCGCCGCGATGGCGGGCGCTGGCGATGAGGGCGGGGGCGTAAGGGCGGAGACGCGGCGCTTGGGCGTTTCGGGCGCGCGCGCGATGGCCGCGGCGAGAAGGTCGCTGGCGATGAGATCATCGATCAGCCCGAGCGCCTGGGCATCGGCGGCGGCGAGCACCTGGCTGTTGCAGATCATCTCAATGGCCTTGGCCTCGCCCACCAGGCGCGCCAGGCGCTGCGTGCCGCCAGCGCCGGGGATGAGGCCAAGGCGTGTCTCGGTGAGGCCGATGAGCGCGCCGGGGGCGGCCAAGCGCAAATCGCAGGCCAGGGCGAGTTCGCAGCCGCCCCCCAGCGCCGCGCCGCCCAGCGCCGCCACCACGGGCTTGGCGCAGACCTCTATCGCGGCGGTGAGTTCGGGGAGAAACGGCGCCTCGGGCGGGCGGCTCATCTCGCCGATGTCGGCGCCCGCGACAAAGCACCCTGCCCCACCCCAGATGACCAGCGCGCGCACGCCGGGATCGGCTTCGAGCGCGCGCACCGCCGCCAGCAGGGCCGCGCGCAGGGCGGTGTTCAGGGCGTTGACCGGCGGGTTGGCGAGCGTGATGATCCCGACCCCGGCCTCGCGCGTGATGGTGACGCTCATGGCTAGACCCGCTCGATGAGGGCGGCGATGCCCTGGCCAACGCCGATGCACATGGTGGCGATGGCGCGCCTGCCGCCGCTGGCCTCCAGCCCGCGCAAGGCGGTGATGGCCAGCCGCGCGCCGGAAGCGCCGAGCGGGTGGCCGAGCGCGATGGCGCCGCCATGCGGGTTCACGTGGGCGGCATCATCGGGCAGGCCGAGCTGGCGGAGCACGGCGAGCGCCTGGGCGGCGAACGCCTCGTTCAGCTCGATCAGGTCGATATCGGCCAGGGACAGCCCGGTGCGGGCGAGCAGTTTGTGGGTGGCGGGCAAGGGCCCCATGCCCATGAGCCGCGGCTCGACCCCGGCCTGCACCACCGAGACCACGCGGGCGCGCGGCGTGAGATGGTATTTGGCCACCGCCGCCTCAGAGGCGAGCAGGAGGGCGGCCGCACCGTCATTGACGCCGGACGCGTTGCCCGCCGTGACCGTGCCGCCCTGGGCGCGGAACGGGGTTTTGAGGGCGGCCAGCTGGTCGAGCGTGGTTTCCGGGCGGGGGTGCTCGTCCTGTTCGATCAGCGTGGCCGCGCCTTTTTTGCCCGGCACCGCGATGGGGGTGATTTCAGGTATGAAATAGCCCGCCTCCCGGGCCTGGGCCGCGCGGCGCTGGCTGCGCAGGGCGAACTCATCCTGGTCGGCGCGCGAGATATTGTGGGCTTCGGCGACGTTTTCGGCGGTTTCGGGCATGGAATCGGTGCCGTATTGGGCGTGCAGCGCGGGGTTGATGAAGCGCCAGCCGATGGTGGTGTCGAAAATCTCGGTCTGGCGGGAAAACGCATCGCCTGCCTTGGGCATGACGAAGGGCGCGCGGGTCATGCTCTCGACACCGCCGGCGATGGCCAGTTCGGCATCGCCGGTGGCGATGGCGCGGGCCGCGATGCCCAGCGCATCGAGCCCCGAGCCGCACAGGCGGTTGACCGTGGTGCCCGGCACGCTGACCGGATAGCCCGCCAGCAGCGCGCCCATGCGCGCGACATCGCGGTTATCCTCGCCCGCCTGGTTGGCGCAGCCCAGCACCACATCATCGAGGGCCGACCAGTCCAGGCCGGGATGGCGCTCGCGCAGCACGCGCAGCGGATGGGCGGCCAGATCATCGGCGCGGACGGATTTGAGCGCCCCGCCATAACGCCCGATGGGGGTACGGGTGAAATCACAGATATAGGCCGCACGCAGGCGCTGATCGGTCATGACGTTTTTCCCCTTCTCGCGCGGGGGGCGTTTGTCATTGTTGACATCACCACCCGTTGGACTAAATATTAACCGAACGATCGGTTAATTCAAGAGGGGTTGTGAAACCCCTGACCCGGAGGACGCCAGAATGAACGAGGTGCTGTTGGTGACACGTCATGACGGGTGGATGGAGCTGACGCTCAACCGCCCGGAGCGGCTGAATGCCTTTAACGAGGCGCTGCACGCCAAGCTGGCGGCGGCGCTGGAGGAGGCAGGCCATGAGCGCTGGCGGGCCGTGCTGCTGAGCGGCGCGGGACGCGGCTTTTGCGCCGGGCAGGATCTGGGCGACCGCGCCGGAGCCGAGGGACCGCCAGACCTCGGCGAGACGCTGGAGCGGTTTTACAACCCGCTGGTGCGCCGGTTGCGGCGGCTGCAAAAGCCGGTGGTGTGCGCGGTGAACGGCGTGGCGGCGGGGGCTGGGGCGAATATCGCGCTGGCCTGCGACATTGTGCTGGCGGCGCGCTCGGCGAAATTTGTGCAGTCTTTTGCCAAAATCGGGCTGGTGCCGGACGCGGGCGGAAGTTTTTTTCTGCCCCGGCTGGTGGGGGCGGCGCGCGCGCGCGCGCTGGTGCTGCTGGGCGAGCCGGTGGGGGCCGAGCAGGCGGAGCACTGGGGCATGATCTGGAAAGCCGTGGATGACACGGCGCTGATGACCGAGGCGCGCGCCCTGGCCGCGCATCTGGCCACGCAGCCCACCCAGGGGTTGGCGCTGTCCAAGGCGGCGCTCAACGCCTCGGCGGGCAATGCGCTCGATGAGCAGCTGAACCTGGAGCGTGACCTGCAGCGCGCCGCCGGGCGCACGCCCGATTACCGCGAAGGCGTGGCCGCCTTTGTGGAAAAACGCGCGCCGCGTTTTACCGGGCGCCCGGCATGAGCGCGCCCGACGACATAGCCCGCGCCGCTGCCAAGGCGATGTGGGCCAACGATGCCGCCAGCCAGGGGCTGGGGATGGAGATTTTGGCCGTGGGGCCGGGCACGGCGCAACTGGCCATGACCGTGACACCCGCCATGGCCAATGGCCACGGCACCGCCCATGGCGGGTTCATCTTCGCGCTCGCCGACAGCGCCTTCGCCTTTGCCTGCAACAGCCATAATGAGCGCGCCGTGGCCGCGCATTGCTCGATTACCTATTTGCGCCCGGGCCAGACCGGCAAGCGGCTGGTGGCCACGGCGCGCGAGGTTTCCCGCGCCGGGCGCTCAGGGATTTACGATATCGAGGTTGCGCAGGAGGGCGAGGTGATCGCGTTGTTTCGCGGCCATTCACGCCTGATCGGCGGTACAGTTACATAACAGATAAAACTGGGGAGAGATAAAAATGAACATGACCATGCCCGCGATGGGCGCCAGGCTGGGCGGCGGCGCGCTTGACGATGCCGAACGCGCCTCGCGCGATCAGATCATGGCGCTGCAGCGCGAGCGGCTGGCCTGGTCGCTGCGCCATGCCTATGAGAATGTGCCGTTTTATAAGCGCAAGTTTGACGAGGCGGGGGTGCATCCCTCGGATCTGCGCGAGCTGGACGATCTCGCCAAATTCCCCTTCACCCTGAAGACCGATCTGCGCGACAATTACCCGTTCAACATGTTTGCCGTGCCGCGCGAGCGGCTGGCGCGGGTGCATGGCTCATCGGGGACCACGGGCAAGCCGATTGTGGTGGGCTATACGCAGGCCGATATTGATATGTGGGCCGATGTGATGGCGCGCTCGATCCGCGCGGCCGGGGTGCGGCCGGGCATGATGGTGCATGTGGCTTATGGCTATGGGCTGTTTACCGGCGGGCTTGGCGCGCATTACGGCGCCGAGCGGCTGGGCTGCACGGTGGTGCCCATGTCTGGCGGCATGACCGAGCGGCAGGTGCAGCTGATCAACGATTTCAAGCCCGATGCGATTATGGTGACGCCAAGCTACATGCTGGCCTTGCAGGACGGGTTTGCCAAGGCCGGGCTGGAGGCGCGCGAAAGCTCGCTCAAATTCGGCATTTTTGGCGCCGAGCCATGGACGAACGCCATGCGCGGCGAGATCGAGCGGGCGTTCGCGCTCGATGCCACGGATATTTACGGGCTCTCGGAAGTGATCGGGCCGGGGGTGGCGCAGGAATGCGTGGAGACCAAGGACGGGTTGCACATCTGGGAGGATCATTTCTACCCCGAGATCATAGACCCGGTGACCGGCGCGGTGCTGCCCGAAGGCGAAAAAGGCGAGCTGGTGTTTACCTCGCTCACCAAGGAGGCGTTTCCGATCATCCGCTACCGCACACGGGATTTGACCAGGCTGATGGCAGGCACCGCGCGGCCGGGCATGCGGCGGATGGAGAAGATCACCGGCCGGTCGGATGACATGATCATTTTGCGCGGGGTGAATTTGTTTCCCTCACAGATCGAGGAAATTCTGCTCGCGCAGGATTTCTGCTCGGGCCATTACCAGCTCGAGCTGACCCGCGAGGGGCGCATGGATGAACTGACCGTGCATGCCGAGGTGATGGGCCCGGCCTATGACACGATGGACCTGGCCGGCGCCGAGCGGCGGATTTTGAAACGGATCAAGGACAGCATCGGCGTGACCACGCGCGTGGTGCTGCATGGGCCGGGCGAGGTGGAACGCTCGCTGACCGGCAAGGCCAAGCGGATCGTGGACCGGCGGCCAAAAGAGTAGTTTTGAAAAATTATTGGTAATTGCGGATGATTTTTTGGTGACTTGGGGCGCTTTTTATAAAAAGCGCCCCAAACCCCGCAAAAATTTTTGAGGTTATTTATGCCAGTCAGCCCTGAGGCTGACTGGTATTATGTCATACGGCTCTATTGTGCACAAAAAAACGCCCCCGGAGTCCGGGGGCGTTTTTGGGGCCGGCCGCGCGGGTCAGACTTGGTCGTAATCGATGATCACCCGTGGCGTGGCGCAATGGGACTGGCAGGTGAGCACGAATCCGGCCTCGGTCTCCCAGGGTTCCAGCGCGTAGTTCAGCGCCATCTCCACCTCGCCCTCGACCAGCTTGGCGCGGCAGGTGGAGCACATGCCGCCCTTGCAGGCAAACGGCAAATCGAGCCCGGCGCGAAGCGCGGCGTCGAGCACGGCTTCGCCGGCGGCCACCGGCACGTCGCGGGTTTTGCCGTCCACGATGAGGGTGGCGATATGCGCGGGCGGGGCGGCTTCGTCGATCACCGGCACGGCGCGCGGGCGCCCGCCAAGGGCGGAGACGAAGCGCTCGGTATGGATGCGCTCATCCGCCAGGCCGGCTGCGCGCAAGGTCGCGCCGACCTCGTCGATCATCGCCTCGGGGCCGCAGACGAAGGCATGGTCGATTGCGGCGGCGGGCACCACGGTGGCGAGCAGGTGGCCGACCTTTTCGGCATTCAGATGGCCGTTGAGGGCGGGCAGATCCTGCTGCTCGCGCGAGAGCACATGAAAAACCGAGAAGCGCGAGAGGTAGCGGTCTTTCAGCGCCTCGAGCGCGGTGCGGAACAAGATGCTCTCGGTCGAGCGGTTGCCGTAGAACAGGGTGAAATGCGAGTTGGGCTCGCGGGAGAGCACATCGCGGGCGATGGAGAGCACGGGCGTGATGCCCGAACCCGCGGCGAAGGCGACGTGCAGGCGGCCATTGCCGGGCGCGTGGGCGAGGCCGAAGCGGCCGGTGGGGGTCATGACATCGAGCAGATCGCCGGGTTTGAGGCTGGCATTCACCCAGCCCGAAAACCGCCCGCCCGGCACCTGCTTGACCGCGATGCGCAGCTCGCCGTCATTGGGGGCGGTGCAGATGGAGTAGGACCGGCGCAGCTCCTCGCCGTCCAGCGTGGCGCGCAAGGTGAGATATTGCCCGGCGGCAAAGGCGTAATCGGCGGCAAGCTCAGGCGGCACATCGAAGGCGATGGAAATGGCGTCCGGCGTTTCACGGGTGATCTCGCGCACGCGCAGCGCATGGAAGCGCGGGGCGGCTATGCGCGGCTTGTCTAAGGTGGTGGACATGGCAAGGCCCTTTAATGGCATTTGAAATAATCGAAGGGTTCGCGGCAGCTTTGGCAGCGCCAGAGCGCTTTGCAGGAGGTGGAGCCGAAGGGGGCGATTTCCTCGGTGAGCACGGAGCCGCAGCGTGGGCAGGGCACCTGCTCCTGGCCAAACAGCCCCCTTCGGCCAGCCGCCTTGCGCGGCGGGGCAATGCCGTAGGCGCGCAGTTTCTCGCGCCCCTCGGCGGTGAGGAAATCGGTCGTCCAGGCCGGGGCCAGCACGAGATTGACCTTGGGCCGGCCAAACCCCGCGCCCTCGAGGGCGGTTTCGATTTCGAGGGCGATCATGTTCATGGCCGGGCAGCCGGAATAGGTGGGGGTGATGTCGATTTCGACCGCATCCCCGTTCAGGCGCACGGCGCGCAGCACGCCCATGTCGGCAATGGTGAGCACGGGGATTTCGGGGTCGCACACCGCGCCCGCCACGCGCCAGATTTCCGCCCGGCGCGCCGCCTCGCTCACCACACGGCTCCCGGGTAGGTGCGCGGCAGATATTGCAGCTCGGCCAGCAGATGGCCCAGATGCTCGGAATGCGCGCCCGCGCGGCCGCCGCTCTGCATCCAGCCCTCGGCGGGCGGGCGCAGCGTGGCCTGGATGAGCACGCGGCTCACGCTTTCGCGCCAAGCCACGCGCAGGCTGGCCGGGTCGGGGACCAGCCCGGCAAGCACCGCCGCTTCGGGGGCGAACAGCTCACCCGTATAGGGCCACAGCCGGTCGAGCGCGGCCTGGGCGCGGCGGTGGCTCTCGGCCGTGCCATCGCCCAGGCGGATCACCCACTCGGAGGCGTGGCGGAGGTGATAGGCGCTCTCCTTCTCGGCCTTGGCGGCGATGGCGGCGAGCGTGGCATCGGGCGAGGCCATGAGCGCGCGCCAATAGGGATCGATGAAGGCGGAATAGAGCAGCTGGCGCACCATGGTCTGGGCGAAATCGCCATTGGGCTGCTCAAGCAGCAGCAGATTGCCAAAAGCACGCTCATCGCGCCGGTAGGCGTAATCATCCTCGGTATGGCCGCCACCGTCGAGTTCGGCGGCGTAGCCATAGAGGGCGCGGGCCTGGCCGATGAGGTCGAGCCCCATATTGGCGAGCGCCATTTCCTCCTCCATGAGCGGGGCGGCGCCGCACCATTCGGAGAGACGATGGCCGAGGATCAGCGCGTCATCGGCGCGGTGCAGCACATAGGCCAGCAAGGGCGTGGCCTGCACGGTGATGGATGTGGTGGCCATGGCTGCCTCACATATGCCCGACTTCGTCGGGGATTTCGTAGAAGGTGGGGTGACGATAGATTTTCGAGCCGGTGGGCTCGAACATCATGCCCTGGTCGGCGGGGTCGGAGGCGGTGATGGCGCTGGACGGGACAACCCAGAGCGAGAGCCCCTCGCCGCGGCGGGTGAACAGGTCACGCGCGGCTTGCAGCGCGAGTGTGGCATCGGCGGCGTGCAGCGAGCCGGCATGGCGGTGGGCCAGGCCGTTGCGGCTGCGGATGAAGACTTCCCAGAGCGGGGTGGCGGGTTCGGCCATGGATGAGGTCCTTGTGGTTGGGCGCGGCGGGCGCGCCGAAGGGGATCAGGCGGCTTGGGCGCGGCGCTTGGCGGCGAAGGCGCTGGCGGCTTCGCGCACCCAGGCGCCGTCTTCATGGGTTTGGCGGAATTTTTCCGCGCGCTGGACGTTGCAGGGGCCATTGCCGGCGACGACCTGCTTGAACTCCTCCCAGTCGATGGGGCCGTGGCGCCAATGGCCGGTTTCGGCATTGAAGGTGAGTGCCGGATCGGGCGGTGTGAGCCCCAGGAACCGCGCCTGGGGGACGGTGGCGTCGATGAATTTCTGGCGCAGCTCGTCGTTTGAGAAACGCTTGATCTTCCAGCGCATCGAGGCGTCTGAGTGGGTGCTGACGGCATCAGGCGGGCCAAACATCATCAGGCAGGGCCACCACCAGCGGTTCAGCGCGTCTTGCGCCATTTGCTTCTGCGCCTCCGTGCCGCGGCAAAGGGTGAGCATGATCTCGTAGCCTTGGCGCTGGTGGAAGGATTCCTCCTTACAAACCCGGATCATCGCGCGGGCGTAGGGGCCGTAGGAGCAGCGGCACAGCGGGATCTGGTTCATGATCGCCGCGCCATCGACCAGCCAGCCAATGGCGCCGATATCGGCCCAGGTGAGTGTGGGGTAGTTGAAGATGGAGGAATATTTCGCCCGCCCCTCGAGCAGTTGCTCGACCAGCTCTTCGCGCGTGATGCCCAGCGTTTCGGCGGCGGCGTAGAGATAGAGCCCGTGGCCGCATTCATCCTGCACCTTGGCGAGCAGGGCGGCCTTGCGGCGGAGCGAGGGGGCGCGGGTGATCCAGTTGCCCTCGGGCTGCATGCCGATGATCTCGGAATGGGCGTGCTGGGAAATCTGGCGGATGAGGGTTTTGCGATACGCCGCGGGCATGGCGTCGTTGGGTTCAATGCGCTCTTCGGCGTCGATGCGTGACTGAAAGGCAGCCAGGGCCGCCGCGTCTTCCAGCGGTGCCTGGGCCTCAGGCGCGGTGTTGAGTGCCTGTGTGTACATGGTTGTTTCTCCCCTGCGGCGGTTTATATATTGCAAAATATTGTAGTGCAATTAAATTTTGCAACATGTTTGCACGTGATGCCAGATGGGCGGCCAAGCTGTACCTTAGTCGTTGAAACGGCTGGCTATTTCCGGATTAGCGGGAAGCGGGGCGCCGTTTTCACCAATGGCGTGCTGGTCCAGCCAGCGCTCGGAGGGGGCGAGGAGATGGCGGTAGAGGCCGGCGCAGAGATGGCGGGCCTCATCGCCCGGCCAGGGGGCGGGCAGGATGGGCGGGGGCAGCACGGGGTCGCGCAGCACGATGCGGCGATATTCGTGGATGAGCAGCACGCGCGCCATGATGGCCTCGAGCGGGGACAGCCGGGCCCCTTGGGCGAGCGCGGCGCCGAGCGGCCCGAACACCGCGCAAAACCGCGCATAGGCGGCGCCCAGCTCATCGAGCTTCCAGGCTTTGGCGGCAAGTTCGCGCTGGGCTGTTGGGGTGCCGGTGAGGGAGAGACGCAGCAGGCCGGCGGCGGCGGCGGGGATGGGCGCGCCGCCAGGGGCCACGAATATGCCGGGCAGCGGCACGCCAAACCCCGCCAGATCGAGCGCCTCGCGCACGGCCTCGCGGGCGGCGGGCTCGACCAGCAGGGCCTCGAAGGCGCCGGTCCAGGCCGGGGGGCGGTGGTGGTAGATGCGCAAGGCGGCGCCGGCGAAGGTCTCACGCCCGCGCTCGGCGAGGTGGTAGAAGCTGTTGCGCCCCTGGCGGGTGCGGGTTAGCCACTCCTCGGCGGCGAGGCGCGACATGGCGCTGCGCACCACGGTTTCGGCCACCTCCAGCCCCTTGAAGAAGCCCAGCAGCGTGCCCAGCCACACCGTGCCGCCACGCGGGACGATGGCATCGCCGAAGAAGCTGACGATGATGGACCAGGTGCGCGAGGGCTCGGCCCGCACATGGCCGAGAATGGTTTCAAGAGGCGGGGGGGACATGCGCCGCCGCCACCACCGCGCCCGAGACGATGAGGTCGGTCACCAGCCGGGCATATTGCGCGCGTGTGAGCCCCCGCCCCTCGCGGAACCAGAGATAATGCCAGTTGAGCATGCCAAAGGCCGACATGGTGACGGGCTTGAGCAGGGGGCCGTGGCCGATGACGGGCACCGCCTCGGCGATGGCGCCAGACAGCAGCGCGACCAGCTGGCGCTCCAGGCCGCGCAACACATCCTGCTGCGCGAGCGGCAGCAATTTGAGCGCCATGATCTGCACCTGATGCTCGGCATCGGCGTCGCGGTAAGTTTCGAGCAAGGCATCGGCGATGGCATAGACCCGGTCTTGGGGCGTGCGGGACGCGGCCTCGACCGCCGCCACGAGCTGGGTCAGGTGGTCGAGCAGAAGGTCGTAGAGGACGGCCGATTTGTCGGGGTAATAATGGTAGAGCAGCGCCTTGGAGATGCCGCAGGCTTGGGCGATCATGGTGATGGAGGTGCCCGCATAGCCGTGCTGAGCGATCAGCTCCGCCGCGCGGTGCAAAATCGCCTTGCGTTTGAGTTCATAATCGAGCGCGCGCGGGCGGGCCATCTGGTCTCACTAGCTGTTTGCCGGACGCTGTGCGGGAGCGGGCGCGCCGGACATCAATCTCTGCCTACCCCCTGGGACAAAATTCCGGGGCTGTCAAAGTGGGGCGGGCGGGATGGCGCCGGGCTCAGTCGCGGTTGCGGTCGATCACGCGCCGGCGGGCCTGGGTGATGTGGAATTTCATGGCCACTTCGGCGGCGTCGGGGTCTTGCACGCGGATCGCCTCGACGATCAGCGCGTGTTCCTGCAGCACGGCGCTGGCGCGCTCGCGCGGGCTGGTGCGGGTCAGGGAGAGGGAAATGTTCATGAACCCCTCGAGCGCCTCGTGCAGATGCTCGAGCAGCAGGGGGTAGAAATCATTGTTGCTGGCGGCGGCCACGGCCATGTGAAAGGCCAGATCGCCTTGCGGGCTGAGCTGGCCGCGCGCCACTTCCTGGGCGAACAGGTCGTGGGCCAGTTCGATCGCCTGCAATTCGGAGGGTGAGCGGCGCTCGGCGGCGAAGCGGGCGGCGCTGCCCTCGAGGACGAGGCGCACCTCGATGCAGCGTAAAAACTCAGCGACGCGCTGGGGCTCGGCGAAACTGGCCAGGCGGTCGGCCGGGCGGGCCATGACATAGGTGCCTGAACCCTGGCGGGCATGCACCAAACCATCGGCTTGCAGGCGTTGCAGCGCCTGGCGCACCACCGGGCGCGAGACGCCAAACATCTTGCACAGCTCGATTTCGGCGGGCAGGCGCGTGCCCTCGGGCAGGCGGCCCGAGGTGATCTGCTCAAGGATCTGGCCATAAAGCTGGTCGCCCATGCTCTGGCGCTTGTTGAGCACGAATCCGGCGGGGCCGGATGGGCTTTTTTCCAACAGCACCTCTTGCATCGGCTTGCGTATCACTGGCCCCGTCACCCGCCGCTCCTTCCAGCTTGTCATGGCGGTTTACACTATTTCGCCCGGCCCGCGAAGCGCCACGCGGCAATACCCGCCACCGGCGCGGGGGCGGACAACACCTGCCCCGTGCCGCCCGCGGCGTGGCTGAGCGAGGTGATGAACAGCGTGCGCAGGCCCGGCCCGCCAAAGCAGGGCATGGTGGGGGCCGGCACGGGCACGGGGTAGCGGGCGATGAGCGTGCCGGTGGGGGCGTAGCGGTTGAGGCAGCCGGCGGAGACGCCGGCACTCCAGTAGCAGCCCTCGGCATCGATGGTGGCGCCATCGGGGCGGCCATCGGCCTCTTGCGGGGTGGCGATGCGGGTTTGACCGGTGAGCGCGCCGTTATGGGGGTCGAGATCGTAACGCTCGATCCAGCAGCCGCGCGAATCGGAGTGATAGAGCGCCCGGCCATCGGGGGCGAAGGCGAGGCCGTTGGAGGTGATCAGCCCGGCGCGCTTGACCTCGACGCGCCCTGCCCCATCGACCCGGTAAAGCGCGGCGATGGGGCGTTTTTGCGGCGTGTCATCCATGGCGCCGACCCAAAAGGCGCCGTCAGGCCCGGGCTTGCCGTCATTCAGGCGCTGCGCGGCGCCCTCTGGCAGCAGGCGGGCGAGCGGGGTGTAATCGCCGCTGTCGCGGTCGAGAACCCCCACCTCCTCACGCCGGGCGACGATCAGGCGGCCATCCTCGCACAAGCCAAAACTGCCGACAGGGCCGGCCAGCACCCATTTCCGCCGCGCCCCCGTGGCGAGGGTGAGCTCGTGGATGGTGCCAGCCGGAATGTCGGTCCAGAGCAGCGCGCCCTGGCGCTCATCCCAGACCGGGGATTCGGCGAGGCTGGCCTCGGTGCCGGGGATGGGGGTGAAGTTCATGTCACATCCGCCGGGGCGAAAGAGCCGCCCTGCTGGGGCCAGACGGGCATGTCCGGGAGCGTGGCGGCGTAATCCTCGGCATTCTGGCGGGGCTGGTAGCCAAGGGCCGCCGCCTCGCCATTATCCCACCAGGCGCGCTTATTGGCCGAGACACCCCAGACGGTGAGAAACCCAAGGCCGGGCACGGTGGCCGCGCGCCAGACCAGCTCCTCGAGATCCTCATATCCCAGCCAGGTGGCGAGGTGGCGGGGCTCTGTGGGGCGCGCGATGGCCGAGCCGATGCGCAGGCATACCGTCTCGATACCGAATTTATCGTGGTAGAGCCGTCCCATCGCCTCGCCCCAGACCTTGCTGAGGCCGTAATTGCCGTCGGGGCGCACGGGGTCGGAGAGTTTCAGCCGTTCACCCGCCTGGTACATGCCAATGGTATGGTTGGAGGAGGCAAACACCACGCGCTTCACGCCATGGCGCCGCGCGCCCTCATAAACGCGCTGAAGGGCCACGAGGTTGTTCTCGATGATGGTGGCGAGCGGTTTCTCGACCGAGCTGCCAGCCATGTGGATGACCACCTCGGCGCCCTGAAGCGCTTGATCGACCACCAAATCATCGCGCAGATCGCCGCCCAGAACCCGTTCGCCAGGAGCGATGGGCGCGGGGCAACGGTGCCCCGCCGAGGTGAGCACCGCGCCCCGCGCGATGAGGCGCGGGCGCAGCACCAGCCCGAGCGCGCCGCCCGCGCCCGTGAGGGTGATACGGGGACCGCTCATCAATGCGCCTCCACTTTTTTGGCGCGGCCGACGATCTGGGTGGGATCGACGAAGCGCAGCGCGACAATGAGGCAGATGAGGCTGGTGACCATGTAGACGACCGCCATGGCATCTATGGACTGGGTGGCGCGGATGCCGGCGGCGAACACCGAGTAGTAAAGCGCCACCACCAGGGTCTGGTTATCGGGCCCGGCGGTGAGGAAGGTGAGCTCGAAGAGCCCGATGGTGCGCACCAGCACCAGCACCAGCGCCGCCAGAATGCCCGGCATGAGCAGCGGCACCATGACCCGGCGGAACAGATCCCACGTGCCGGCGCCAAACACCCGGGCCGCGGCTTCGACGCGCGGGTCGATCTGCTCGATGAAGGGCACCAGGATGAAGATGACGAAGGGCACGCTGGGCACGAGGTTGGCCAGAATGACACCCGCCAGCGTGCCGCCAAGACCAAACTGGTAGAGCACCGAGGCCAGCGGAATGCCGTAGGTGAAGGGCGGAATGATGAGCGGCAGCACAAACACCAGCATGACCAGCTTTTTGCCCGCGAACTCACGCCGCGCCAGCGCATAGGCCGCGGGCACGCCCAGAATGGCCGACCCCAGGATCACCGCGCCCGCCACTTCGAGCGTGACCTGCAGCACGCCGCCAAGCTGGAAGCCGGACCAGGCATCGCTGTACCAGTGGGTCGTGAAACCATCGGGCAGCCAGGTGCCGAACCAGGAGGTGCCTAGGCTGTCGACCACCACGCTGGCGATGATGCCCGCCAGATTGAGCAGAAAGAACCCCACGACCGCCCACACGCCAAGACGCCAGAGCCTGCCGCCAATGTCAGAAGTTGCAAACATATCGGTTAACCTTTCCCGCCGCCGGCCGGGCCGCGATAAAAGAGAGAGCTGAGCCACATGACAAGCGCGACCACGATGATTTGGATAACCCCCATGATGACCGCGATGGCCGAGCCCATGGAGTAGTCATATTCCTCATAGGCCGCATGGAACGCCGCGATGGCGATGACGCGCGTGGGGCCAGAGGGCGCGCCCACCAGTACCGCCGAGGGAAACACCGAGAAAGCCTGCACGAAGGCCAGACAAAAGGTGATGGCCAACCCCGCCGCCAGCAGCGGCAGGATGATGTGGCGAAAACGCTGGGCGGCGCGCGCGCCCAGCATGGCGGCGGCGTTTTCCAGCGAGGGGTCGATGCCGGTGACGTATGAGAGCACCAGCATGAAACAGAACGGAAAGCCGCTGACGATCTGCGACAGGAACACGCCGGTGAAATTATGCACCAGCCTGACCGGCATGTGGATGAGGTGCAGCGACATGAGCACGCGGTTGAACCACCCCAGCGGCCCGAAATAATTGAGCATGCCTTGGGCGGTGAGCACCGTGCCCAGCGTGACCGGAATGACCAGCAAGGTGGTGAGCAGACGCTGATGACGCATGCGGCGCACGCGCAGCGCGATGGGCACGCTGAGCGCGAGGTTGACCAAGGTTACCGGCACGGCCAGCTCCAGCGTGGTGAAGATGGTGCCATAAACATAGGGGTCTGAGAAAAACGCCGTGTAATTGGCCAGCCACCCGCCGCCGTTCATGGGGTGCAGCGAGAGCCAGACGCCGTAAAGCGCCGGATAAATGAACAAGGCCAGCACAAACAGCAAGGCGGGCGCCAGCAGGAGGGTTGTGGTATCGAACCCGGCGCGCTCGAGACGGCGCTTCAGGCTTTCGCGCCCCGGGGTCGCCGGGGCCGTGAGGGGGATGGTTTCCATGGCCGCGCTCATGCCGCCGCACCCGCATAAACCAGCACACGCTCGGCGGGAGCGCCGAGGCAGAGCCGCTCGCCGGGTTTCACCGACAGATCGGAACGGAACCAGAGGTCCAACCCATCCTCGGTGCGCGCGAGACCGTAGAAATCACGCCCGCGATACTCCGCCGAGACGACGGCGGCCTTGATCGGGCCATCATTGACGGGGGTGAGGTCTTCGGGGCGCAGCGCCGCGATGACCTCGCGCCCATGGCCCGGCTCGATGGCGAAACCATCCAGCCGCGCCGCCCCCAGCCGCATGGTCAGGCGGCCATTTTGCTCGGTCTCGGCTTCGGCCTTGAGAAGGTTGCGATAGCCCATGAACTCGGCGACATCGGCATGGGCCGGGCGGGCATAGAGCTCATGGGGCGTGCCGACCTGGCGCATCTGGCCATCGCGCAGCACGACGATGCGATCCGCCAGCGAGAGCGCCTCATCCTGGTCATGGGTGACGTAGATGGTGGAGCAGCCGATCATGTTGTGGATGCGCCTGATCTCGGCGCGCATCTCGAGGCGGAGCTTGGCATCGAGGTTGGAGAGCGGCTCATCCATGAGCACGAGCGGCGGCTCGACCACGATGGCGCGCGCGATGGCCACGCGCTGCTGCTGCCCGCCCGAGATCTGGCCCGGCAGCTTGTCGGCCTGCTTCGTGAGCCGCACCAGAGCGAGCGCTTCTTCCACCCTGGCGTCGATCACGTTTTGCGGGCGTTTCTGCATTTTCAGCCCGAAGCCGATGTTTTTGCGCAGGCTCATGTGCGGGAACAGCGCGTAATTCTGAAAGACCATGCCAAAGCCGCGCTCTTCGGGCTTGAGGTCGTCGATTCGCTGGTCGTCGAGCCAGATGCTGCCGCCCGAGAGCGGCAGCAGCCCGGCCAGGCAGTTCAGGGCCGTTGATTTGCCGCAGCCCGAGGGGCCGAGCAGCGCGATGAACTCGCCGCGCTTGATGGTGAGCGTGATGTCGCGCAGCGCATTCATGCCCCCGAAATCCCGGCGCATATGGTCGAGCCGCAGCTCCCGGAAATTTTTGGCGGATATGGTCATGGGTTCCTGAACTCCCTAAGTCGTCGCGTTTTTTAAGAGGCGGTGATGACGCCGATCTGCTCGTCCCAGCGGGCGAGGGCATAGACCAGATCATCGGCCGCCAGCGGCATATAAGTGGGGGCCGTGGCGATCATTTCATCGTACCAGGTGCGCCCATAGGTGGCGATGACCTGCTGGCTGGAGGCCGGCGCCATGGATAGCGGCACGTTTTTGACCGCCGGGCCGGGGTAGAAATAGCCCTTGTCGTAGGTCACGGCCTGCTGGGCGGGCTCGAGCATGAAGTTCATGAGGTCGAGCAGCACGGCGAGCTTGCCCGGGCCGACGCCCTTGGGAATCGCCATGTACTGGGCGTCGCAGACGATGATCTGGTTGTCGAACTTGGTGACCTGCACCGAGGCCGGCACCACGCCGAGCGCGCGGGGGTTGATGTCCCAGCCGGTTTGGGTGGGGGTCATGGCGCGCAGGCCCGAGCCCAGCTCCTGCATCACCGCGCCGGTGCCCGAGGGGTAATATTCGATGGTCTTGCCCAGCTCCGCCAGGTAGGCCCAGGTCTTGTCCCAGCCATTCTTGGGGTCGCGGGGGTTTTTGTCGCCCAGCAGATAGGGCAGGCCCATGAGGAAGATGCGCGCCGGGCCGGAATTGGCCGGGCGGGCGTAAATGAGCTGCTTGGGGTTGGCCTGCGCCCAGGCGAGCAGCGCCGCGGTGGTGGTGGGCGGCGTGGGCACCAGGGCGGGGTTATATTCGAGCAGCGGGCCGGCCGGGCAGAACACCACCTCGAGCGCGTGGTTTTGGGAGAATTGCTGCATCTCGAGCGCGTGGGGCTGATAGATGGTGGCGGGGTCGGGCAGCACGCCGGCATAATTGGGGAAAAGCGGCTCCCAGATATGCTGGGTCAGACCGGCGGACAGCGCATCGATGCCGGTGAGCACCATGTCGATGTCCAGGCGCTTCGCCGATTGCTCGGCCTTGAGCTTGCCCGGCAGCTCGGGCGCGGGCGCCTTGCTGTAGGTGATGCCCGAGACGAGATGGGGCTTGGCCTTGAGATAGGCATCGAACGCCGGGCGGGTAAGCTCGAGCGTGCCCGCGACATCGACGATGCTCAAAGACACCGGGCTGGACGGCAAGGACGGGGCCGCCGCACGGGCCGCGCGCGCCACCAGATCGGCCATGGCCACCGCGGCCATGCCCCCCAGCACGCCACGGCGTGATACTGTGTTGTCGGTCATTCGATCGTTTCCCATTCTACCCGCTCGGCGGGCTGTTGTGGTTTTACCGCCGCCACGTATGCCGGGCGGCGGCTGATTTGTATATGACAAAAATAACCAAAATCTGTCAATTCAAATTACCATTTTTCTTCACCCTTCTTTCTTAAATCACGTACAACACAGAAAAACCCACCGTTTCAGACCGAAAAATATCCAATTTATGTTTAAAATGTCGAGATTCATGCGCCGAACATCGATTCGACCGCCGCCATTTTGTAAAATTGGTCATAATTTAAATTGACAATTATTGGTCATATTTGTACCAAAACCCGGGGCGGCCGCAGAGCCTGCCCCGCAACCGGGAGAAACTTCATGAAAGTCCAAGCAAACGAGAAACAGCGGCCCGCATGCCGCGCCCTGCTGCTGGCCGGCTGTGCCGCGCTGGGGCTGGGGGCCGGCGCCCAGGCGCAAAGCCTGCAAGGTTGGCTGAACCAGTCAACCATGACCGGCAACTGGAATGGCGGGCGTACCCGGCTGGCCGAGGCCGGCATCACCTTCAAGGGCGGGTATGTGGGGGATTTCGCCGATGCGATGTCGGGCGGCAAGCGCACCGGCAACGGCATTGCCTCGCAATTTTACGAAAACGCCTTCATCGACACCAACAAGCTGTTCGGCCTGCCCGGCGGCACCATCACCATCAGCTTCAACCAGCGCGTCGGGCGTTCGGCCAGCTCGGATTTCATCGGCAACAAGCTGGCCGTGCAGGAGGTTTACGGCGCGGGCGAGACACAGCGCCTGACCGAGCTTTCCTACGAGCAGGCATTGCCGGGCGGCTTCCTCGACGCCAAGGCCGGTTTCTACCCGATGGGCAATGATTTCGCCGGTACCGGGCTTGGGTGCGATTTCCAGAACGTGGGCTTCTGCGCCCACCCGCAAAACCTGCCCGCCAGCACCAATGGCTGGGCCGACAACCCGCAAGCCCGCTGGGGCGGACGTGTCAAGCTGATGCCGACCAAGGCGCTTTATGTCGAGACCGGCCTGTATCAGGCCAATGCCACCTATACCGAACCCGGCAACGGGCTGAAGGTGAGCACGTCTGGCGGCACGGGCGTCGTTATTCCGGTCGAGCTTGGCTACACCGCCTCGTTTGGCGGCCTGCCCGGGCATTACAAAGTGGGCGCGTACTGGGATACCTCCTCGGCCCCCGACGTGACCAACAGCCACGAGCTCGACCAGGGGCGCTACGGGTTTTACGCCCTGGCCGACCAGATGCTGTTCAGCTTCGATGGCACCGCCGAGCGCGGGCTGATCGCGCTGGCGCAGGTCTCCTACTCCGACCCCACCACCGCCGTGTTTCAGGGCACGTGGCTGGCCGGGCTCATCGCCCAGGGGCCGTTTGCCGCCAGGCCGGATGATTATATGAACATCGGCTATGTGCGCGCGGTGGTGAATCAGCGTAAGCTCGACCGGGAGGAAGCCGCCGGGCTGACCAACCTTTCGGACGGCGAGGGTGTGATCGAGGCCGGGTACGGCCTGCAGGCCACACCCTGGCTGCTCATTCATCCCAATGTGCAATATGTCATGAATCCCGGCGCCTTTTCCTACAAACACGTTCCCGATGCCTGGGTCTTTGGCTTTGAGACCAAGGTGACATTCTAAACCCCGGCTCCCTGCTTGCCGACCAACTTGCCGGGGGCCAACGCACCCGGCTTTTTTTTCGTGAGGACCCCATGCTGAAACCAGAAACACGCGCGGCACTGACCAAGGTGAGCACCGCGACCATCGCCACCAGCCTGTTCAAGCGCGGCCTGCGCAACCAGGCCATACAGGGGGTGACGCCGCTCAGCCCGCGCGCGGAGAGCATGGTGGGCGAGGCTTTTACCCTGCGCTACATTCCCGCCCGCGAGGATTTGAACCCGCTCTCGGCCTTCCGCGACCGTGGCCATTTGCAGCGCCAGGCCGTGGAAACCTGCCCGCCCGGCGCGGTGCTGGTGATCGACAGCCGCAAGGACGCGCGCGCGGCCTCGGCCGGGGGGATTTTGCTGACCCGGCTGATGCAGCGGGGCGCGGCCGGCGTGGTGACCGATGGCGGCTTCAGGGACAGCGCCGAAATCGCCGCGATGGACTTTGCCGCCTATCACACCAAGCCCAGCGCCCCGACCAACCTGACCCTGCACCATGCGATTGCCGTCAACGATCCGATCGGCTGCGGGGATGCGCCGGTGTTTCCGGGCGATGTCATCGTGGGGGACGCGGATGGGGTGATGGTGATTCCCGCGCATCTGGCCGATGAGATCGCCGAGGAGGCAACGAACATGACGCTGTTTGAGGATTATGTCACCGCGCGGGTGCGCGAGGGCGCTTCGGTGCTCGGGCTCTACCCGCTGACAGATCCCGAGTGGGAGCGGAAATTCGAGGCGTACAAAAACAATTTATAAAAGTTTTCGCGGGGCGTTTGAGGGGGGCTTTTTTCAAAAAGCGCCCCTCAAATATTCGTGGGGACTTTTTGTAAAAAGTCCCCACACCCCCAAAAACTTTTAAAACCTAGCCTGGTGATGCGGCGCCGAGGAAAGCCCCCGGAGCCGTTGTGGTCAGTAGATCGAGGGTTCGGGCACGGGGGCGCCGAAATCGCTGCGCAGAAAATCGAAGTCGCAGCCTTCATCGGCCTGTTGGATATGTTTGGAAAACATATAGCCATAGCCGCGCTCATAGCGCCGCTCGGGCTGCACCCAGGCCGCGCGGCGGGCGGCGAGTTCGGTGTCCGATACCTCCATGCGGATGCTGCGCGCATCCACATCGATGCTCACGATGTCACCCGTGCGCAGCAAAGCCAAAGGCCCGCCCACGAAGCTCTCGGGCGCCACATGCAGCACGCAGGCGCCGTAAGACGTGCCGCTCATGCGCGAATCCGAAAGACGCAGCATGTCACGGTGGCCTTGCTTGAGCAGCGCCTTGGGCATAGGCAGCATGCCCCATTCGGGCATGCCCGGCCCGCCTTGCGGCCCGGCATTGCGCAGCACCAGAACATGATCGGCGGTGATGTCCCAGCCCTCGTCATCGACCGCCTTCTTCAGGCTGGCGTAATCATCAAACACCATCGCCGGGCCAGAATGTTTGAGAAAACGCTGATCCATGGCCGCGGGCTTGATGACCGCGCCGGAGGGGGCCAGATTGCCGGTGAGCACGGCGAGCGAGCCTTCGCCGTAAATGGGATTGTCGAGCGGGCGGATGACGTCGTCGTTATAAACCCTGGCGCCCTCTATGTTTTCGCCGACCGTGCGGCCGCTGATGGTGAGGCAGGAGAGATGCAGCCGCTCGCGCAGGCGGTTCATCAGCCCCAGAATGCCGCCGGCATAGAAGAAATCCTCCATCAGATAGGTGCTGCCCGTGGGGCGGACATTGCCGATGACCGGGATGAGGCGTGAATAATGCTCGAAATCCTTGAGCCCGATCTCCTGCCCCGCCCGGCGCGCCATGGCGATGAGGTGGATGATGGCGTTGGTCGAGCAGCCCATGGCCATGGCCACCATGATGGCGTTTTCATAGGCTTCGCGGGTCTGGATGCGCGCGGGCCGCAAATCTTCCCACACCGCCTCGACAATGCGCCGGCCCGACTCGGAGGCCAGGCGGATATGCCCGGCATCGGCCGCCAGCACCGATGAGCCGCCCGGCAACACCATGCCCACCGCCTCGGCGATCGCCGCCATGGTGCTGGCGGTGCCCATGGTCATGCAGGTGCCGTAAGAGCGCGCAATGCCGGCTTCCACCCCCGACCAGTCCTTATCGCTGATCTTGCCCGCGCGCAGCTCGTCCCAGTATTTCCAGCTATCCGAGCCCGAGCCCAGCACCTTGCCCTGCCAATTGCCGCGCAGCATGGGCCCGGCCGGCACGAAGATGGCGGGGATGTCCATGCTGGTCGCGGCCAGCAGCAGGGCGGGCGTGGTTTTGTCGCACCCGCCCATCAGCACCACGCCATCCACCGGGTGGGCGCGCAGCAGCTCCTCGGCCTCCATGGCCAGCATGTTGCGGTAGAGCATGGAGGTGGGTTTGAGGTAGGTCTCGGACAATGAGAGCGCGGGCAGCTCGACGGGAAAGCCCCCCGCCATGAGCACGCCGCGCTTCACATCCTCGACACGGGTTTTGAAATGCGCGTGGCAGGGCTGGAGGTCGGACCATGTGTTGAGGATGGCGATCACCGGCTTGCCGGTCCATTCCTCGGGCGCGTACCCCATTTGCATGGCGCGCGAGCGGTGGCCGAAAGAGCGCAGATCGGCCGGGCCGAACCAGCGGGCGGAGCGTAAATCCTCGGGGCGTTTTCTTGTCGGGGGGGTCATGGCGTCCTCGGTTTATGAAACCCGGCCATCATGCAGGCAGGGCAGGTTTTGGGTAAACTCGTCGGGCAGCAGGGCGGCCGACAGATCCTGATAGCATACCGGGCGCAGGAAACGCTCGATGGCCTTGGCGCCGACCGACGTGGTGCGCGAATCGGTGGTGGCGGGAAACGGGCCGCCATGCACCATGGCATGCGCCACCTCCACCCCCGTGGGCCAGCCATTGGCCAAAATCCGCCCGGCCTTGCGCTCGAGCAGCGGCAGCAGCGCGCGGGCGAGCGGGTGGTCGGGCTCATCCATGTGCAGCGTGGTGGTCAGCTGGCCTTCGAGCCGCTCGATCACGGCGCGGAGCTCGGCGGGGTCAGCGCAGCGCACGAGCAATGAGGCCGGGCCGAAAATCTCCTCGGTGAGGTGCGGGTCGGCGGCGAAAACGGCGGCCGAGACGCCAAACAGCGCACCGCCCGCGAAATGGGCCAGCGTCTCCAGCGCGCCATGCGCCGCGCGCGCGGCCACGCCCCGTTCATAGGCCGCCGCGATGCCGGGGGTGAGCATGGTTTGCGGGCTGGCCCCCGCCAATGCGGCGCGGGCACTGGCGATGAACCGCTCCAGCCCCTCCCCCTCGATGGCGAGCACGAGGCCCGGGTTGGTGCAGAACTGCCCCGCCCCCAGGGTGAGCGAGGCGGCAAACCCCGCCCCCAACGCCGTGCCGCGCGCGCTCAAGGCGCTGGGCAGCAGCAGCACCGGATTGACCGCGCTCAGCTCGCCATAAAAGGGAATCGGCTCGGGGCGGGTGCGGGCCAGCTCGGCCAGCGCTAGCCCGCCCGCGCGCGAGCCGGTGAAGCCGACCGCCTTGATGTGCGGGTTGGTGACCAGGGCGGTGCCGGGCGCCGTGCCCTCGCCCTCGACCAGCGCGAACACGCCGGCGGGCAGGCCGCAGCCCGACACCGCGCGCGCCACCGCGTCCGCCACCAGCCGCGAGGTTTGCGGGTGGGCCGGATGGGCCTTGGCCACCACCGGGCAGCCGGCCGCCAGGGCGGAGGCTGTATCTCCCCCCGCGACCGAGAAGGCCAGCGGGAAATTGCTGGCGCCAAACACCGCCACGGGGCCGAGCGGGATGTTGCGCAGGCGCAGATCCGGCCGGGGCAAGGGCTGGCGGTCGGGCAAGGCCGGGTCGTGGCGCAGATCGAGGAAGCGCCCCGCGCGCACCACGCCGGCAAACAGGCGGAGCTGCCCGCATGTGCGCCCGCGCTCGCCTTCCAGGCGCGCGCGCGGCAGGTGGGTTTCGGCCATGGCCGTGACGATGAGATCATCGCCCAGGGCCATGATCTCATCGGCGATGCGCTCAAGATACGCGGCGCGGGCCGCCAGCGGCTGGGTGCGGTAAAGGTCGAACGCGGCCTCGGCGGCGGCGCAGACGGCGGTGATTGCGGCGCTCACTTGGTCAGGCCCCAGGCAAGCAGGCTGGCCTCCAGCGTGGCCTGCTGGCGGGGCGTGAGCGGCCAGGCGCCCGGCGGGCGCACCGCGCCGCACTCATTGCCGAGCAAGGCCAGCGCGGCCTTGACCACCGAGACATTGGTGCCATTGCCTTCCTCGGCGCGAAGCGACTCGAAGCTTTCCATGATGGCGATGCGCGCGCGGGCGGCGACGTAGTCGCCGGCTTCGAGGGCGGCGTGAATGGCCATGGACTGCTCGGGCCAGACATTGATGAGCCCGGAGGTGAAGCCGCGCGCGCCCACCGCATAGAAAGCCGGTGCCCAGATTTCGGCCAAACCGCCAACCCAGACGATGGACGGGTCGGCCCGGCGGATGGCCTCGGCCAGCTTGAGCGGCGCGGGGGTGGCCCATTTCACGCCCACCACCTCGGGAATGGCGCACAGCGCCTCGATGGCATCGAGGCCGATGGCGTCATTGCGCAGATAGATGACCACCGGCAGCCCCTGCCCCGCCTCGGCCACGCGCTTGACATACTCCACCACCCCGCGCGGCGCCACGAACGGGTCGGGCGGCTGGTGCACCATAAGCCCCGCCGCCCCCGCCGCGCGCGAGGCCTTGGTAAGCTCCAGGGCGTCATTGATCGAGCGGCCAATGCCGGCCAGCAGCGGCGCGCGGCCGTTGATCTGCTCGGCCATGAACCGCACGGCGCGCACCGCCTCGTCGGTGGTGAGGCCATAAAACTCACCCGTGTTGCCGTTGGCGGTGAGGATATGCACGCCCGCCGCCACGGCGCGCTCGACCACCGGCGCCAGCCGCGCGGGGGCGAGCTGGCCGTCGGGGCCAAAGGGCGTCACCAATATGCCGGAGATGCCGGTGAGGCTGGCGCGGAACGCCTCGGGGGAATATGTCATCGGTAGCCCTTTGCTTATTTTACAACTTAACCCAGAAACTTTTCCGGCGAATATGGCCCAGAGACTCCACGCCGCTCCAAAAACCCGCAAAATGCGGTGTTTTTTATGTGTTTTTGGCGCTTCCTCAACCATGCCCGCCGGCACTTATCGGGGTTCTTTTAGCCGGAGATCGATGATCAATCAATAAATTTATAATTTTAATTTACATCTTTTGTCCTATTTGCCATATTTTCACCCAGGGAGACCGACCAATGGATTTGACAAGCGGCCCCATGCGGCTGCGCCTCGCGCCCGAGACTGGCGGGGCCATTCGCGGCTGGTGGCATGAGAACCAGCCCTTGCTGCGCGAGACCCCGCCCGGCCAGGCCGACGTGCGCGACCATGCCTCGTTTCCGCTGATTCCCTTCTCAAACCGCATCGCCCATGGGCGGTTCAGCTTTGGCGGCGCGGTCTTCACCCTGCCGCGTGACCCGCGCGACCCGCGCCACGCCCTGCACGGCAACGCCCTGTATGCACGCTGGCGGGTGGTGAGCGCTGACCAGACCAGCGCCCTGCTGCGCCTGGCCTACCAACCAGGCAGCCCCGAGGCGCCGTTTTTTCCCTTCGCCTATACCGCCTGGCAGCGTTACCGCCTGTCGTCCACGGGGCTGAGCCTTGGCCTGTGCCTGCGCAATGACGACCAGCGCCCATTTCCGGCCGGGCTTGGGCATCATCTCTATTTTCCACGCGCCGCCGCCACGCAATTGCGCTTTCTGGCCGCCGGGCATTGGGAAAACGGCGAGGATGGCCTGCCCGCCCGGCGCTCAACCGCCTGGCGCGCCCATTTTGCCAAGGCCGCCCCCTTGGCCGGGGTGGCGCTTGATAACGGGTTTTACGGTTGGACCAGAGACGCCGAAATCAGCCAGCCGGGGTATGGTTTGCGCCTCCGGGCCTCCGCGGCGCTGGCGCATGCGGTGGTGTATGTGCCAAGCGGGCAGCAATACTTCGCCTTCGAGCCCGTCTCGCACGAGACAGACGCGGTCAACCGCGCGGGGATGCGCGTTTTGGCACCGGGCGCCTGCCTGCGGGCGATGATCACCTGCCAATGGTTTGCCCAGCCCCGCCAGGGCTGAGCCCCCCGGCTACTCGACCGCGACTCGCAATGCCGCCCCAGCCGCGAGCGGCGCCAAAGGCAGGGCCAGACAGAAAATGGCGCCCAGAAACGCGAAGGCGCCCAGCGGGTGCGGGGCGATGACGGCGTTGGCGCCAAAAATCAGCGCCGGGATCATCAAGGGCAGCGTGATGAGGGCCATGAGCACCCCGGCCCGGCGCGCGCCCAGCGTGAGCGCCGCCGCCAGCGTGCCCACCAGGGAGAAAATGAGCGTGCCCGGCACCAGCCCCGCCAGCAACAGCGGCATGGCATGGTTGGGCAGGCGCAGCATGACGGCGAGCGGCGCGGCGATGAGCAGCAGCGGCAGGCCGGTGGTGAGCCAATGCGCGCACGCCTTGGCGAGCGCCACGATATAGGCCGGCAGACCCGAGAGCAGCAGCAGGTCGAGCGTGCCATCCTCGAAATCGGCGCCGAACAGTTTTTCCAGCGGCAGCAGCGCGGCGAGCAGCGCCGCCACCCACACCACGCCAGGCGCGAGCGCGGCGAGCAGCGCGGGGTCGGGCCCGACGCCAAACGCGAACATGGTGCCGCAAATGATGAAGAACACCAGGGCGGCGACGGTATCGGCCCCCTGGCGCAGCGCCAGGCGCAATTCGCGGGCGATCAGGGTTTTCATAGCGCCAGCACCTCGGCGCCGGGCAGCTCGAGCGCCACATGCGTGCTGGTGATGATCATGCCCCCCGCCGCGCGGTGGCGCGCGCAAAGCGCGGTGAAGCGGCCGATGGAGGTGGCATCGAGGCCGGTGGTCGGCTCATCGAGCAGCCAGAGCGGGCGCAGAGAGGCCGCCACCCGCGCCAGAGCCAGACGGCGTTTCTGCCCGGCCGAGAGAAACCGCGCCGGCAGGGCCGCGAATCGCTCAAGCCCCATATCGGTCAGGGCCGTCTGGTCGGTGACATGTTCGGCCACCGACAAGGCGGGCTTCACGGCATCGAGATGGCCAAGCCAGGCGATGCGCGCGGCGTGACTCGGAAAATCGGCCATGGCCGGCACGCCGTTCCAGAAAATCTGTCCGCCCGCCAGCGGGGCCAGCCCGGCCAGCGTGCGCAATAATGTGGATTTGCCGGTGCCGTTATCGCCGCGCAACACCAGCGCGCCGCCCGCCGCCACGGACAGCGACACGCCGCGCAACACCAGACGCTCGCCACGAAACACCGAAAGCCCTTCGCCTGTAAGCTGATTTACCACCACATGCCTTTCCAAACGCGCCGCGGTCTGGCGCGGGGTGTAACGGCAAGCCGCCGCGCAGGCAACCGCTTGGCGGGCGCTATGGGGGCTTCACTGTCTTTTTTCAAGACAAGTCTTTTCATGCCACCGTAAACGGAGCTAGGAAGCTTCCCGTCGAGGGGTTGCACCCGCGCGCCCCCAAGGAAACATGCCCCATGATGCGTATCCTTCCCACCAAATCCTCCCGCCGCTTCAGCATGGCGCTTTGTGCGCTCACCTTGTTTCTGGGTGGCGCCCTGTTCGTCCGCAACGCCGCCGCCAATAATGACGCGGCCGATTACCCCGCCGCCTCGCTCAGCGCACCAACCGACCCGACGGCGCTGATCGCGCGCGGCAAATATCTGGTCGCGGCGGCCGACTGCGCGCCTTGCCATACCGGCCCCAACCACGCGCCCTTCACCGGCGGGCTGGTGATGCAAACCCCGTTCGGCGGCCTGGCCTCGCCCAACATTACGCCAGACCCCACCACCGGCATCGGCAAATGGACCGGCAAGCAGTTCTACGACGCCCTCCATTACGGCATCGCGCCCGGACATGATTGGCTGATCTTCCCGCGCTTCCTCTATCCGGCCATGCCCTATACCAGCTACACCAAGCTGTCTTACGCCGATGTGATGGCCATCAAGGCCTATCTGGACAGCCTGGCCCCCGCGCCGGTGCAGCCCACCCCCTCCACGATGCGCTTCCCCTTCAACCAGCGCCCCGTGCTGCTGGGCTGGCGTTTGCTGTTCTTCCATTCCGGCCCCATGCAAATGAACCCGGCCTGGAACGACCAGATGAAGAACGGCGCCTACCTGACCGAGGCGCTCGGCCACTGCCAGGAATGCCATACGCCGCGCAATTTCCTCTCGGCCATGATTCCCTCTAAGGCCTTTGCCGGCGCGCCGATCGACGCGTTCTACGCCCCCAACATCTCCTCGGATAAAACCCAGGGCGTGGGCGGCTGGAATCCGGCCGATCTGGTCGCGTATCTGCACGATGAGGGCAATCTGGTGAAAGGCTCGCCCTATGCCTCGATGGGCGAGATGACCCACAACTCCACCAGCCAGATTCCGGTGTCTGACGATCAGGACATCGCGCTGTATCTGCAAACCGCCACCGCGCCCCAGCAGGTAACGCCGCCCGCCGCCGCGAGCGACGCCACCGCCTCGATCGCCCGTGGCGCCACGCTTTATGCCAGCACATGCTCGGGTTGCCACGGCGCCCAGGGCGCGGGCATGGGGCCGCAGATGGTGCCTAACCTGGCCGGCAACGACTCGGTCACCGCCGCCTATCCTGACAACGTGATCGGCGCCACCCTGGCCGGCCTCACCCCGTGGACCGCCATTCCGATGC
Source organism: Pseudomonadota bacterium (assembly GCA_021781835.1). GTDB lineage: Bacteria > Pseudomonadota > Alphaproteobacteria > Acetobacterales > Acetobacteraceae > Acidocella. The sequence continues at coordinate 92,029 of JAJXWD010000001.1, forward strand.
CGAGCTTCGCGGCCCAGCTGTCGGACCAGAACATCGCCGACATCGCCAATTATGTGCGTACCGCCTGGGGCAATAAGGGCGTGCCCAACGCCACTCCAGACATGGTCGCCAAGCTGCGCCAACGCGCAGGGGTGGCCGAAAAAGCCAACTGATCAGCCCCCGGGCTGCACCAAAAGGGCTTCCGGCTAACGCCGGAAGCCCTTTTTTCGTCCCCTCCGGGCCGTGAAAATCCCGCCCCGAAATTGGGGTTAATATCGAAATTTAATGAATTTTCCTTTGTTATTTCCAACCCATGACTTTGATCCACGTCAATGCCAGGGGGGGTGATTTTGTTTAGGCGGAACGGACCGCGAAATGCGGCCTTGCCGCTGCTTTTGGCGTGTTATTTCGATTAAAAAACAAGGAGGCTTGTCGTGAATTTTCGTGCATCCCGCTATATGGCGGCTGCCTTACCTGTTTTAGCTGGCGTTCTCGCCGCGCCGCAGGCCCAGGCAATCCCCGCTTTCGCGGCCCAGACCGGCGAGCCTTGCTCGGCCTGTCACATCGGCTTCCCGCAGCTCACCGCCTATGGGCGGTTGTTCAAGCTCGAAGGCTATGTGGCGGGCGGCGACACGCCGACTCTCAAGAATTTCGCTGCCATGACACAGGCTGGGTTCACCTATCTGAACCAGAACGTGCCGGGCGGGCTGTCGGCTGACTATCCCTCGAACGACGCCCTCTCCGTTCAGCAGACCAGCCTGTTTTATGGCGGCGCGCTTTATGCGCCGATCGGCCTTGGCGCGTTCATTCAAGGCACGTTCGACGGCGTTGCCCACCAGTTCCACTGGGACAACACCGACATCCGCCTTGCCCGGCCGCTCGATGTCGCGGGCATGCCGGCCTATGTCGGTCTGACCTTCAACAACAACCCCGGCGTGACCGATCTGTGGAACACCCCGCCGGCCTGGGGTTATCCGTTCATCCCCGATGAGCTGGCCGTGGGCAACACCGCGGGCGTGGCGCTCAGCGGGCTTGGCCAAAGCGTGTACGGCCTGGGCGCTTATGGCTCGCTCAACATCACCCCGTCCGACATGCTTTATGCCGAGGCTGATTTTTACAGCCAGCTTCCCGATCATACCGCCTATGCGCTGGGCGTTGGGCCGGAAGCCGGTATTTCGGGCGTCATTCCTTATTGGCGCGTTGCCTATCAGCATAGCTGGGGCGCCAGCTCGTTCGAGGCCGGTGCGCTGGGCCTGATCGATAACCCCTATCCGGCGGGTTACAAGAGCGGCCCGACCGACCAGATGGTGGATGTCGGGCTTGATTCGCAGTTCCAGTGGATCACGATCACCCATGCGCTGTCGCTGCAGGCTTTGTATGTGCATGAGAATCAGCATTGGAGCGCCAGCTACCCGCTGGGTCTGACGGCGAACCCGACCGACCGCCTCAACCAGCTGACCCTGACCGCCTCTTATCTGTATCTGCAGAAGGTCGGCATCACCGAGACCTATAACGGCATCTGGGGCAACGCCGATCCGTCGATCTATGCCGCGGCCCCGATTTCGGGTAATGCCAACGGCAAACCCAACACCACCAGCTTCACCACCGAACTTGATTACTACCCCTGGAACAATGGTGGTCCGTCTTTCATGCCTTGGATGAATGCCAAGGTATTCCTGGAAGACACGATCTATCCTGTGTTCAACGGGCTGTCGCATAACTATGATGGCTCGGGCCGCAATGCCAGCGACAACAATGTTGTCTTCACTGGCATCTGGCTTGCTTTCTAACTCTTCACAAGGATTCAACATGAAATTTCGTTTAACCCTCTTCACCGTTCTGCTGGCCGGCGCGACTGGTTTTGGCGTCGCTCACGCTGCCGGTTCGGCCTCCGCCGGGCAGGCCGTGTATTCCAGCCAGTGCGCGCTGTGCCACTCCAACCAGCCGGGTGGCGTCGGCATTGGGCCGAGCCTTGCTGGCGTGTATGGCCAGCCGGCCGCCGCGCAGGGCAATTATGACTACTCCTCGGCGATGAAAAACTCGCATCTGACCTGGAACGACGCCACGCTCAACAAGTTCCTGGCGGCGCCGCAGGCCACCGTGCCTGGCACCAAGATGCCCTATGCCGGGCTGACCGATGCCGGCCAGCGCGCCGATGTGATCGCGTATCTCGCCTCCATCGCCGGTAAGTAACAAAACGCGCCGCCGGTATCATCGCCGGCGGCGCTCCGCCAAACCCGCCTGTTCAGGCTGCCGACAGGCGGGTTTTTTTATTACCGGCATGCCATGACGGATTTTGAATTTTCCAGGCTAAAGGCTATAGAAACCTCATGCAAAGCATGCACAGCGCCGGCGAGAGAACGGCACGGGGAAATTTGAGCGGCCGCAAACAAGCGGGGTGGCTGCATTATTTCGCCAATCCAGGCCGCTTCGCGCGGTTCGCGCGGCCTATTCTGCCCTGGCTGGGCGCCGTGTCGGCCTTGCTGGTGGTCATTGGCATCGTCTGGGGCTATGCGTTCGCGCCCGCCGATTTCCAGCAAGGCAATGCCGCGCGGATCATGTATGTGCATGTGCCCGCCGCCTGGGTGTCGATGTCGGGCTATGCCATGCTCGCGCTTTGTTCGTTTTTCTCGCTGGTCTGGCGCCACCCGCTGGCGGATATCGCCGCCGAGGAAATTGGCCCGGTGGGCGCTGGCTTCACGTTCATCTGCTTAGTGTCGGGGGCGCTGTGGGGCCGGCCGACCTGGGGCACTTATTGGGTGTGGGATGCGCGCCTGACCTCGGTGCTGATCCTGTTCTTCCTCTATCTCGGCCATATCGCGCTGGTGCGCGGCTTTGAGAGCCGCGAGCGCGGCTACCGCGCGGGGGCGATCTTGGCGCTGGCCGGGGTGGTCAATCTGCCCATCATCGTGTTCTCGGTGCAATGGTGGAACACGCTGCACCAGGGCAACTCCTTTTCCCTCTCCGGATCCTCGATCTACCCTTCGATGCTCTACCCGCTGCTGGTTGCCACGCTGGGGTTCTATCTCTGCTTCCTCACGCTGGTGCTGGCGCGCGTACTCGCCGCCATCATGGAGCGTAAAACCTCATCTCTGCTGCTGGCGAACGCGGAGCGCGACGCATGATCGAACATCTCGACCCCTGGCCCTTCATTAATGGCGCCTATGGTATTTCGGTGCTGTTTCTGGCCGGCACCGCCCTGTTGACCTGGCGCCGCCTGCGCCAAGCCGCCAAACGTCTCGCCCAGACCGAAGCCTCGTAATGCTCAAGCCCAAAACCCGGCGCCTTTACATGTTCTCGGCGCTTTTGCTCGGCTTCGGGGGCGCGACCGCGCTCGCGTTGGTGGGCTTCTCCTCATCGCTCACCTATTTTCTCTCGCCCCGGCAGGTGGCAGCCCATGCGCCGCCCGCGGGCGAAACCTTCCGGCTTGGCGGCATCGTCGAGGCGGGCACGGTGCAAACCACCCAGACCGGCGAAAGCCTGACCACGCGCTTTGACGTGACGGACGGCCAGGCGGCGGTGCCGGTGGTGTATACCGGCGTGCTGCCGGACCTGTTCGGGGTTGGGCAGGGTGTGGTGACGATCGGCGCCCTGGGGCCCGATGGCGCCTTTCACGCCGATGAGGTGCTGGCCAAGCATGGCTCGACCTATATGCCGCGCGATGTCGCGCAATCTCTCAAAAATGCCGGCAAGTGGAATCCGAAATTCGGCCCCGCGCCTGGGCCTGACGCGCTGGGGAGCACTTCATGATTCCTGAACTCGGGCATTTCGCCCTCGCCCTCGCGGTGGCCATCGCGGGGGCGCAGGCGGTGATTGGGCTATTTGGCCCGTCGCTGCGCGACCCGCGCGCGCTGGCCGCCGCGCCGCTGCTGGCCATCTGCCAGTTCGCCGCCGCCGCCTGCGCGTTTGGCGCGCTCGTCTGGGCGGGGGTGGTCTCGGACTTCACGGTCGAGAACATCGCCAATTTCTCATCGGCCGAGGTGCCGCTCTTCTACCGCATCTCGGGCGTGTGGGGAAACCATGACGGGTCGATCCTGCTCTGGTGCCTCATCCTCTCGCTATGCGGCTTGGCCGTGGCGGTGGCGGGCGGCAACCTGCCCGCCACGCTGCGCGCGCGGGTGCTGGGCGTGCTGGGGCTGGTTTCAGCGGGGTTCCTGCTGTTCACCCTCACCGTCTCCAACCCGTTCACGCGCATCTGGCCGCCGCCGCAGGACGGCCAGGGCATGAACCCCATTTTGCAAGATCCCGGCCTCGCCTTTCATCCGCCTGTGCTCTACATCGGCTATGTCGGGTTTTCGGTGGCCTTCGCCTTTGCCATCGCCGCGCTGCTCGAAGGCCGGGTGGATGCCGCGTTTGGCCGCTGGGTGCGCCCCTGGGCGCTGGTTTCCTGGTGCTTTCTCACCAGCGGCATCGCGCTGGGCTCCTGGTGGTCTTACTACACGCTGGGCTGGGGCGGGTACTGGTTTTGGGACCCGGTGGAAAACGCCTCGCTGCTGCCCTGGCTGACCGGCACGGCCCTGCTGCATTGCGCCATCGTGGTTGAGAAGCGCGAGGCCCTGAAAGCCTGGACGGTGCTGTTTGCCATCGCCACCTTCTCGCTCTCGCTCACCGGCACGTTTCTGGTGCGCTCAGGCATTCTCAACTCGGTGCACAGCTTCGCCGCCTCGCCCGACCAGGGATTGTTCATTCTGGCGCTGCTTGGCATCACCATTGGCGGGTCGCTGCTGCTGTTCGCCATCCGTGCGCCCGCGCTCACGGCCAACGGCATTTACGCCCCCCTCTCTCGTGAGAGCGCGCTGGTGCTGAACAATGTGTTTCTGGGGGCAAGCACGGCCGTGGTCTTCACCGGCACGCTCTATCCGCCCGTGCTCAACCTGCTCACCGGCATCCAGCTCTCGGTCGGCGCGCCCTTTTTCAACCAGACGGTCATTCCCCTCTCGGTGCCCATCATCCTCACCATGGGCGCGGGGCCGCTGCTGGCCTGGAAACGCGCCAGCCTGGCGCCGGTGGCGCAGCGTCTGGCCCTGGCCGGCGCGGTGGCGCTGGTGCTGCTGGCCGCGATGACCGCCGCCACCAACCTCGTCACCGCACTCGGTCTGGCGGGAGGAACCTGGGTCATCCTCTCGGCCTTGACCGACCTGGCAATGCGCGCCGGGCTGGGGCGTGTGAGCCCCGCCGCCGCCTTGGGCCGCCTGGTCAAGCTGCCGCGCGCCCAGGTGGGCGCGGCACTCGGGCATATCGGTTTTGGGGTGACCGTGCTGGGCATTGCCGGCATGACCCTGGCCAGCCAGAGCGTGGTGGTGCTCTCGCCCGGCCAAAGCACCGTGGTCGGCGGGTACAGCTTCAAGCTCGACAATATCACCAAGGCACCCGGGCCGAATTATACCCAGCACATCGCCACGCTCAGCGTTGATGGGCTGAAGCTCTATCCCACGCGGCGGTTTTTCTCGGCGCAAGGCATCATCACCTCCGATGCCGCCATCCACACCAACGGCTTTGTCGATCTTTACACCGTGTTCGCGGGCGAACCGAACGGCAATGCCGAATTGCGGCTGAGCGTGCATCCGCTGGCGCCCGAAATCTGGCTGGGCGGGTTGATCATGGCCCTTGGCGGGTTCTTCTCGCTTTCCGACCGGCGCCTGCGCATCGGCGCCCCTTCGCGGAGGGCCGCCTGATGTCGCCTCTACGCCGCCGCCTGTTGTTTGGGGTGCCGCTGGCCCTGGTGTCGGCCGGGGGGGCGGCGATGTACACGCTGCTCGAGCGCATGCGCACCGACCAGTATGACCCGCGCGCCTTCCCCTCGCCGTTGCTGGGCAAGCCCCTGCCGGCCTTTTCTCTGCCAGGCACAGGCGGCCTGCCGGGCTTTGCCAATACCGACCTCACCGCCCCGCCCCGCCCCGTGCTGGTCAACTGGTTCTCCTCCTGGTGCGCGGTGTGCCCGCAAGAGGCGCCCCAGCTCGCCGCGCTGGCCCGCCAGGGCGTGCCGGTCTGGGGCATTGATTACGAGGACACGCCCACCGCGCTGGCGGAGTTTCTGGCCACCAACGGCACGCCTTACAGCCGCATCGGCGCTGACAAATCCGGCCTCACCGCGATCAATTGGGGGGTCTATGGCGTGCCCGAGACGTTCTTGATCGACAAAACCGGCATCGTGCGCTGGCATTTCGCCGGCGCCCTCACCGATGAGCTGGTGGCCGAGCGGCTCCAGCCGCTGCTGGAGCAATACGCATGAGACGCTGGCTGTTGGCCCTGGCGCTGCTGCCGAGCCTGGCGTTGGCCCAAAGCACCGTGACGCGCGACGGCGTGACGCTGACCCAGGCCCAGGAGGCGGAAGCCGAGCAGATCGGCGGCCAGTTGCGCTGTCTGGTGTGCCAGGGGGAAAGCCTGGAGGAATCTGACGCCACCCTGGCCAAGCAGCTGCGCGGCATCATCCGCCAGCAGGTGGTGGCCGGCGTGGCGCCATCGCAAATCCAATCCTACCTGGTGCAGCGCTACGGCATCTTCATTTTGCTCAAGCCGCCGTTCAGCCCGATCACCTGGCTGCTCTACGCCATGCCCGTGCTGGCCTTGCTGGCCGGGGGATTGGGGTTTTGGGCCACCCGCCGCGGCGCCACGCCCCGCCCCGCCCCCTTGACCGACGCCGAAGCCGCCCGGCTGAAGGAACTTCTGTGATTTTGCTGCTGCCGCTGCAAGCGCTGCTGGCGCTTGTGCTCATCTCCCCCCTCGCGCTGGCTTTTCGCCGCCGTACCCACAACACCGAAACACGGGATGCGGCGCTCAGCCTTTACCGCGCCCAGCTCGATGAGCTGACCCGCGATGCCGATGCCGGCCAGGTGCCGGCGCCGGAGTATCAAGCCGCGCGGCTCGAGATCGAGCACCGGCTGCTGACCGCCGACCAGATGCACGAGGCGCCGCAGACCGGCAACGCCAAGCCGCTGCTGATCGCCGCGCTGGTGCTGGTGCCCCTCGCCGGTTTCGCGCTGTATCTGCCCGGCGGGTCGCCCAATGTGCCCTCCGAGCCCCATGCCAGCTGGATAGCCGCCAACGCCAAGCAATATGCCCTGCTCGACGAGCTGATCACCAAGCTGCGCGCGCATCTGGCCACGGTCGATCCACATTCGGCCGATGCCAGCGAGGGTGAGGCCTATCTCGGCCAGGCCTTGAGCGAACGGGCCGATGCCCTGACACCCGAGGCGATCTCGCTGTTCCGCCAGTCTTTGGCCAGCGCCCCGCCCGGCGCGCCCTGGATCTCGATCGACCAGCAATTTCTGGGGCAGCTCAGCCAGGGGCAATAAGGACCGGCGGCCAAGCCTCGGGCGCGTTTTTGGCCGGCAAACAGGGATCCAGGTTGAAGCTTTCGCTTCAGCCTGGATTTTTATTGGCCCCGCCCCCGCCTTGGGAGACGGGCTGTTTGGGCTCAGGGGCTGCTCGGTGATTCAACCTCGGGAGCGTCAATATCTGGCTCCGGGGTTTGCGGGTCTGGCAGCTCGATTTCGGGGGCTTCGGTCTCGGTTGCCTCCGGCTCGGTGGCTTCGCCGGTCTCGGGCGGCTCGAGGGTGCGCGCCCCGCGTGTGTTGCCCTGCTCCTGGGTGCCTTCCACCCCCCCGTGCTGCTCGTCCTGGCTGGGAATATCGGGGAGATCCTCGGCCTCGATCATGCCGGTGACCTCGCCAGAGGCCGCCACCTCGCCCACCAGCTCCATTGGCTTTAGCCCCGACAAGGGCGGGGTTTTGCCGGTGCTTTGGGCGGTGATCCCGTTGGCCCCAAGCAATTTGCCATCACCGGCCGAGCGGAAATAGCTCTCGATTTCCACCCTTGTGCCGGGCGGGCCAAACTTGATCTGGTGCGGGGTGAGGCTTGCCAGCACCAGCCGGCCATTGGCCATCTGGCCGGTGGCGATGACCGGCTCCCCCGCCCGCATCCCGGCCAGTTGGGCTGGCGCCGCCGCCAAGGTGAGCTGGCCGAATGTCACGCTGGTTTTGCCGAGCGCGCTGATGGCCGCCTGCAGCCGGAAATTTTGGCCGGCGGGCAGCCGCGTGACCCGGTAGGCGGCCCATGTGCCATCGGCCCTGCGCTGGGCGGAAATGCCGGCCATGTCGCCCACACGCAGGGCAGGCTGGGAGGCCGCCTGGGGCAGCACCACGGTTTGCCCCAGCACGGTGATGCGCGCGCCATTTGCCGAAACCGCGCTGACCGGGCCGATGATCGCCTGCCAGGCCGAGATGCTCCGGGCCGCGCCGCCATGCGCGCCTTCCGCCACGCCGCGTACCAGCGCCATGTCGCCCACCCGCAGCGCGGCCAGCGGGGCTGGTTGGCCGTCTATGGTGACCAGCGTGGTGGCATCGACACGGTATTCCCGCCCGTTCACGAACACGCTGCCAAAACGCTGGATCGGGCCATAGCCCGCGATGGGGGCACTGATGCCCGTGCCGCCGATGCCGCCGGTTTCCTGGCCAATGCCGGTGCCGCCAATGCCGCCCGTATCGCGCCCGACGCCCGTGCCGCCAATGCCCCCGGTTTCCTGGCCAATGCCGGTGCCGCCAATGCCGCCTGTCTCTTGCGCATGGGCCAAGACAGGCGCCGACAGCGCCAGGCTCAGGGCCAGCACAGCCCCAAGCCCGCGCGGCGCGCGCGGGGGAAATGAGTACAGGAAATGCGCGTCAGGGGCGGTCATCGGCGTCTGTCTCGTAGTAATAGACACCAAGACGCAGCCGGCGTAAACGCCCTTCCCGCGCGGGCGGGCCGCTGGTGTCGGTTCGGGCGAGGTTGCCTTCGAGCAAGACCTCGTTACATTGCCTGAGCAGGCGGTCGGCCATGTCCGACAGGGCCGGGCGCGCGGCATCCAGCCGCCCAGCCACGATGCCGTTGTGAAACAGGGCACGCTCGATGAAAACCGGCCCCCCGCTTTCCAGATTGTGAAACGCGCTGCGCAGATGGTCACCGACATTGGCGGCCAGGAAGAGCAGCTTGTCGCGCAGATCTCCGGGGGTGAAGGCCGCGCGCAGCAGCCGCACCCGGTTATCGGGCAGGCGCTCCAGCACGCCCGCTTTCTCCAACTCCTCAAGCACCGTTTTCGCCCGCACATCGACCTTGGCGGTCCGCAGCAGCTCTTCAAAGCTGGCCGGGGCCTGCTCGGCCCGCAGGGGCAAAACGCGCGGCGCGCCATCGGCGGTGCGAAAAAGCGCCGATGAGACCCAGGTGCCCACCACCCGGGCCGTGGCGTTCACGCCGGCCATCGGGTCGCGAGCCTCGCTGGATTCCGGGTTGGACGCCGCCTCGCGCAGGCGCTTGACCTCCCGCCGGTTGATGCCGGTGATCGCGCTCACCTGACTGTCCGTCGGGCGTTCGCCGCCCTCAAGGCCGTGCAGCGCCTCATCGACATAAATGCGCTTGAGCAGGTCGCGCATGGCGATATAGCCCCAGCCCCGCCGCATCAGATGCGCGACGAGGGGCCTTAACAGCCGGTAGAGCATGGCCTCGGTGGCCGGTCTCATTTCCAAATCGTTCATCGGCCTTATCATCAGCGGAGCGAGGGGACGGTTACGTCTTTAGTGTGGAACTTTTTTACACAAAACTCAAGCGTGACGGTTTGGCAACACTCTGGAGTGTCCGAGACAGGCATGGTAACTTAGTGTTGCGTTGAGGAGACAACATGACCGCCGATCAAGGCGCTTGCATGAAGCTTGGAAAAGTTGGTGGCGTTGTGCTGGCGGCTTGCTCACTGGTTTTTGCCGCCGTCCCCCCCGCAAGCGCCTTGGGGACGCTGCCGGGAAGCTTCGAGATTGGCATCGAGCCCTCGCTTTTCAGCGGCCATTTCGGTACCCACCATCAAATCACCATCTATGACCTGCCGCTGACCCTGGCCTATCACGACCATGGTCTGCGCGTGCAGGTGGAAATTCCCTATCTGGCCATGTCGGGCGCTGGGGCGATCGCGGGGGCCTCGGTGGTGCCCGTGCGTGGCACCGGGACGCCGCGGCAAGGGGCGGGAGATGTCTGGGTGAAGCTGGAATACCGCCTCAACCAGCCCGCGGGATGGGTGCCGGCGGTGATGCCTTATGCCAAAATCAAGCTGCCTGTTGCCTCCTACAACAAGGGGCTGGGCACCGGGCGCTTCGATGAGGAGGGGGGCGTGCGGCTGACTTGGCATGTTCGCCATGGCATCTTCCCCTATGCGCAAATGGGCTATCAGAGCGTCGGCCGTCTGCCGGGGCTGCATTTGCAGAACATGGTGACTTTTGAGCCGGGCATCGCGGTGGCGCTCACCCAAAACCAGTTTTTGAGCCTGATCGTCATGGGCCATACGCCGGTGCAGCAGCGCCGCAGCTGGGTCGTTTCGGTGGCGGCTGCTTATAATTTAAAGTTGAACATGCGCTGGGGCCTCCAGCTTTATCTGGCCCATGGCCTGACCCCGGCCAGCCCGGCGGTTGGGGCGGGTGTCGGCGTCATGGCGCATTTTTAAAGCTTCCCCAAAAATCAACCTTTAGACGTGGATCCTCCGGCGTGTCCGGCACAGGCCCGCCGCGCCCGCGGCGGAAATGTTTTCGATTTTACACTTGACGTGGAACTTTCTCCCACAATAATTTGCCGCCGAAGACGCTGCGAGGACATGACATGCGAGAGATCCACATTGCCGAGCGGGACACCGGGAGCGCGCTAAATGGCGCGGCGGCATGGGGCGCCACCGCGCCCGGAAACTGGCCGGCCCCGCAGGCCGCCAGGGAACCCAACTCCCTGCCCAGCCCGCCGCGCGGGCGGGCGCGGCCGCTGGTGCCCGCTGGCAACCGGGTTGGCCCCGCCGTGGTGTTTCTTTACTCCCACGACACGTTCGGCCTCGGCCATTTGCGGCGCAACCTCGCCATCGCCGAACGTCTGCTCGAATCCGGCCAGTTCGCGGTGCATCTGCTCACCGGCTCACCCGTCATCTCGCAATGGCATTTGCCGCCGGGGCTGCATGTGCACCCCATGCCGCCCGTGGTGAAGACCGGCGCCGAGCGTTACGCGGCGCGCGACGCGGCAAAGGCCTTTGCCCTCGTCAAGGGCTACCGCTCCGCCCTGATCCTGACCTTGGCGCTGCGCTACCGGCCGGATGTGTTTCTGGTCGATCATGCGCCCGCGGGCATGAATGGCGAACTGCTGCCCGCCCTGGCGATGATGCGGCGCGAACTGCCCGACACCCGCATCATGCTGGGGCTGCGCGACATTCTCGACAGCCCCGAAATCGTCCGCGCCACCTGGGCCGAGCAAGACATAGCGCCCCTGCTGGAGCAAGCCTATGACGATATTCTGGTCTATGGCTCACGGGCCTTGTTCGATGTCGTCGATGCCTATGGCATCGCTCCCCCCACCGCCGCGCGCGTGCGCTATTGCGGCCATGTCGTCGCGGCGGATCTGGTGCGCCCAGTCTCCGAAACCCAGGCGCCGTGCTGGAACCAGACCCGCGCCCAGGGCCGCCCGGTGGTGCTGGTTACCGCCGGCGGCGGCGGCGACGGGTTTGCCCTGATGGACGCTTATTTGGCCGCCTGCCGCCAAACCCCGCCGGGCACATGGCATTCGGTCATCGTCACCGGCCCGCTGATGTCGGCCGCGCAGCGCGACACGCTGAGCACGGCGGCGGCGGGGCGCGATGATATCGAGCTGATCGATTATCTGACCGACCCGCTGCCCAGCCTGCGCGCCGCCGATCTGGTGATCGCGATGGCGGGCTATAACACCAGCGCCGAGCTGATCGCCGCGCGCAAGCGGGCCATCATCGTGCCCCGCCCGGCGCCACGCGCCGAGCAGCGGCTGCGCGCCGCCCTGCTGGCCCGGCTCGGGCTTGTCCGGGTGATCGAGCAGGGGCCGGAGCTGGCGGCCCAGCTCGGGGGGGCGATCCCCGCCGTTTTGGCCGCGCCGCCCGCGCCCGAGGCCGCCTGGACACAGCTTGACCTGAACGGGGCCGAACGTGTCGCGGCTCATCTCACCACCACGCTCGAGGCGCGCGCCGCCGCCGATCTCACCTGGGAAACCGCTTGATGCCCACCTCCGTCCCCATGACCGCCACGGCCGGCGGCCCGCTGCCCGATGCGCCGATCGCCTACATCATGAAGCGCTATCCGCGCCTGACAGAAACTTTTATTCTCAATGAGATCCGGGCCATGGAGCGGCTAGGCACCAAGCTGCACATCGTCTCGCTGCTGCCCCCCGAGCCGCCGCCCCACCACCCGATGGTGGCCGAGGTGCTGGCCCCGCTGCATGCCATGCCCCAGCTCGAGGAACCCGGCGCCTGGCGGCGCGTGGCGCGCGCCCACGCGGCCACCGCCAAGGCGGCGCCGCTGCGCTATCTGGGCGCCATTGCCCGCGCCTGCCTGTGGTCCGTGCAATCGCCCACGCCGCGCACGGTGTGGAAGCAGTTCATGCGCGGCGGGGTGATCGCGGCGCTGTGCCGGCGCCAGGGCATCCGCCACATCCACGCGCATTTCGCCAATGCCCCCGCCGCCGCCGCGCGCTTTGCCGGCGTGATGACGGGGCTGCCCTACAGCTTCACCGCCCACGCCAAGGATCTCTACCTCACCCCGCCCCATGTCATTCGCAAGCGTGCCCTGGCGGCCAGCTTTGTCGCCACCTGCACCGGCTATAATGTCGAATATCTCGCCGCGCTGCTCGGCGGGCGGGCGGACAAGGTGCATCTGGTCTATCACGGCATCGATCTCGGCCTGTTCGGGGCCAAGGCGCCCGCCCCCGCGCCGGCGGGGCAACGGCTTATTCTCTCGGTCGGCCGGCTGGTGCCCAAGAAAGGGCATGACGACCTCATCGAAGCCTGCCGGCTGCTGCGCGCGCGGGGGGTTTCGTTCAGATGCCGCATCGTCGGCGCCGGGCCGCTGCGCCAGGAGCTGGCGGCCCAGATCATGGCGGGCGGGCTCGAGGGCCTTGTCACGCTCGATGGCGCGATGACCCATGCCGATCTGGTGGCGCTGTACCGCACGGCCGAGGTCTTCGCGCTCGCCCCCCGGATCACCGAGGATGGCGATCGCGACGGGATTCCCAACGTCATCGCCGAGGCCATGGCGACGGGGGTGCCCGTTGTCTCGACCCGCGTGTCGGGGATTCCCGAGCTGGTGCGCGATGGCGAGACCGGCCGGCTGGTGCCCCCACGCGACCCTCTCGCCCTGGCAGATGCCATAGAGCAAACCCTGACCGACCGCGCCGGCGCGCTGCGCCTGGCCGATGCCGGGCGGGCGCGGCTCGAGGGGGAGTTCGACCTGTGGAAAACCACCCGCCGCCTGCACGCCTTGCTGGGCTGCGCGGCGTGCGACCCAGCCGCCCCCGAGGCCAGCGGACGGTTCCAGGCCGATGAGCCGGGCATGGAGGCGCCGCTGGCGGTGGTGTCATGAAACTCCTCTATCTCAATCTCGATCGCGGCATTCCCGTGCAAGGCGACAAGGGCGCGTCTGTGCATGTCCGCGAGTTCATCACCGCCGCCGCCGGGCTGGGGCATGATGTCACCTTGGCCTGCACCACGCTGGGCGAGGGCAATCCGCTGCCGCCCGCGCGCCTGTTGCATGTGCCCGCCCCCCCCGCCGATACCGCGCTCCGCGACCAGCTTGAGCGCCGCGAGCGCGCCTGTCTGGCCCATGACGACACCGTGGCCGCGCGGATCTGCGCCGAACTCGACCAGCGGGGCTGGGTGCCCGACCTGATTTATGAGCGCCATGCGCTGTTTCACCGCGCCGGGGTGACGCTGGCCGCGCGGCTTGGCGTGCCGCGCATTCTCGAGGTCAATGCCCCGCTGGTCGAGGAGCAGCGGCGGTTTCGCGGCCTGCTGCTCGAGGCGGATGCCCGCGCGGCGGAGGCGGCCTCTTACCGCGGGGCGGAGGCGGTGGTGGCCGTCTCGGGCGCGGTTGGCGCCCATGTCAGCGCCGTGCTCGGCGGGGGGGAACGTGTTCATGTCGTGCCCAATGGCGTCGATCTTGAACGGTTCGGCGCGGCGGGCGCGGCGGGCGCCGCCCTGCGCGCCGGGCTCGGTCTGGCCGATGTGCCAGTCGCCGGGTTTGTCGGCAGTTTCAAGAGCTGGCACGGCGTGCCATTTCTGCTCGATGCCATGGCCGCGCTCACCCCGGCCTTTCCGGCGCTGCATCTCATCGCCGTGGGCGATGGGCCTGACCACGAGGCGGTGGCGGCCAAGGTGGCCAAGCTTGGCCTCGAGAGCCGTGTGATTTTACCAGGCCGCGCCTCGCACGGCGACATTCCGGCCTGGCTGGGGGCCATGGATTTCACGGTCGCCCCTTACCTGCCCCAGCCCGATTTCTATTTCTCCCCGTTGAAAATTTTTGAATCCCTGGCCGCCGGGCGCCCGGTCATCGCCCCCCGGATCGGGGAGATCGATGGCATTCTCCGCCAAGACGCCGACGGGCTGCTCTACCCCCCCGGCGATCTGGCCGGGCTGCAAGCGGCCCTGACACGGTTTTTGGCCTACCCCGAACAGCGCGCGGCAATGGGGGCACAGGCGCGGGCCAGTGTGGCGGCGCGGGGCTGGCGCGCGGTTGTCGCCCATTGCCTGGCCCTGGCGCCGGTTGAGTGCGCGGCATGAAAGACCCCGAGGCGGCATGGCTGCGCCCCTATCTGCGCGCCGAATGGCGGGCCTTGTCGCTGGGGGCTGTGGTGACGCTGGCGCGCGCCGGTGGCCTGCTGCTGCTGCCCTGGCCGCTGAAATTCATCATTGACAATGTGATCTTTCAGCATCGTCTGGCGCACTGGCTGCGCGGCGTGCTGCCAGACCCGGCCACGCACCGCATGGCGCTGCTCGACAGTCTGGGGCTGATCATGCTGGGGCTGGGCATTGCCGACGCGGCGCTGGTGTTTCTCGGCAACCGCCTGTTCCTCGATGCCGGCCAGCGCATCGTGTTTGCCATACGTTTCGATCTCTTCGCGCATTTGCAGCGCCTGTCCCTGGCCTTTCACCGCCGCCAGCGCGCGGGCGAGCTGATGACGCGGCTCAATGGCGATGTCCGCCAGTTGCAGGATTTCATCACCGCCATCGGCGTCGATCTGTTTCCCCACGCGCTCACCATCGTCGGCATGGCGGCGGTGATGATGCTCATCGACTGGCATTTCGCGCTCATCGCCCTGTCGCTGGCGCCCGTGCTGGTCTGGATTGCCCAGCATTACGCCACCAGGCTGCGCCACGCCATGCGCCAGGTGCGCCGTTACGAGACCACCCTGGCCGGCATGGCGCAGGAGGTGCTCTCGGGCGTGCAGATCGTGCAGGCTTTTGGCCGCGAGCCCCATGAGGACCGGCGCTTCACCCAGCATGCCGCGCCCAGCCTGGAAGCCGGGCTGTATGCCAATGCCATGCAGTCCCAGTTCGCGCCGGCGATGAATCTGGCCATCGCGGCGGGCACGGGGGCGATTGCCTGGTATGGGGCGGCGGCGGTGATCGAGGGGCGCCTGACGCCCGGCGAGCTGCTTATCTTTCTGGCTTATCTGCGCGGCATCGCCACGCCGGCGCGCCAGCTCGCCAAGGGCGGGCGGATTTTTGGCCGCGCGGCGGTGGCCATCGAGCGGATCGGCGAATATCGCGCCGCCCGTTCGAGCGTTACCGATGCGCCCGAGGCCAGGCCTTTCCCCGGCAGGGCCGCGCGCGTGGAGTTCCGCGAGGTGAGCTTTGGCTACCGCCCCGGGCAGGATGTGCTGCACGGCATTTCCTTTGCCCTCGCGCCCGGCCAGACCGTGGCGCTGGTGGGGGCCACGGGCTCGGGCAAAAGCACCATCGCCAGCTTGATCCCGCGCTTCTACGACCCCACGGCGGGGGCGGTGCTGCTCGATGGGCAGGATCTTCGCGGCCTGCGCCTGGCCGATCTGCGCCACCAGGTGGCCCTGGTGCTGCAAGACCCCGTGCTGTTCCAGGCCTCGGTCTGGGAAAACATCGCCTATGGCCGCGAGGGAGCGGGGCGTGACGAGGCGGTGGCGGCCGCCCGCGCGGTGGGGGTGGAGGGTGTGATCGAGGCCCTGCCCGATGGGTTTGACACGCTGGTCGCCGAGCGGGGCCACAGCCTCTCGGGCGGGCAGCGCCAATGTGTCGCCATTGCCCGCGCCATGCTGTGCGACGCGCCGGTGGTGATTTTGGATGAACCCAGCAGCAGCCTGGATGCCGCCACCGAGCGCCGGGTGATGGCGGCGCTCGACCGCCTGACCGCCAACCGGGCGGCGCTGGTCATCGCCCATCGCCTCTCCACCGTGCGCGCCGCCGACCAGATCCTGGTGCTGGACCAGGGGCGAATCGTGCAGCGCGGCACGCATGAAACCCTGCTGGCCGAAGCCGGGCCGTATGCCGGGCTCTGGCAGGCCCTGAACGACGACACCGCCACCCCCTCCTCATATCTGGTTGCCCCATGACCCCTGCATCCGCCATGTCTTCCTGTCTCAAGCTGGCGCTGCTGGCCACAACCCTCGCCGCGCCCTGGCGCTGCGCCCTGGCCGACCCCTGGGTGCCGGCCGCAGGGGATGGCGAGGTGAAGCCAATGATCCACCTGTTCGAGGGCAACCGGGCGTTTCCGGCGGGCGGCTTCACCAGCGCGACCGTGCCGGCATCGCGCCAAACCTCGACCCAGTACCGCCTGACCGGCGTGCAGGGCATCGGGGGCGGGTTTTCGATCGAGTATGATCTGCGCGGCGCCCGCCTGCGCGACCTCGCCAATGTGCACCATGTCCCGACACCCCGCGTTTCCTCGGGCCTTGAGGATGAGGAAATCGGCCTGAATTACGGGCTGATGCAACGGCCCGCTTTCGAGGCTTACACCACGTTCAACGTGCTCATCCCGGCCGGGCGGAGCAAGGCGGTGCCAGCGCTTGGCACCGGCCGCTGGGCCGCCGAGCCGGATTTTCAGGCCGGGCTCGCGGGCGGGTGGGGCTATGTCACGCTCCTTGCCGGGCCGCGCGTTTTTCTCGACGGCAACGCCACCCAGCTGCGCGCCACGCTCGACCTCTCGGTGCGGGTGACGCACCGGATTTCGGTGATCGGCGAACTGTTCGCGGTCAAGACACTCAAGCAGGGCGCGGTCATCGCGCCGGGCGCGCAGGGCGAGCTTTACAATCTCATACGCCCGGCGGTGGGCGTGTCCTTGCAGGTCACGCCGCGGCTGCGGCCTTTCCTGCTTTATGAAGTCAACGTCGCGGGGGAGGGTCTCCATGCGGGCAGCCAAGTCGAGCTGGGCATTGCGCTCCATTACTGAACCCCCGGCCGGCCGGCTGCTGCTGTTTGCACGGCACGGGCGCACGGACTGGATGCAGGAGGGGCGCTACCAGGGCCGCAGCAACCCGCCGCTTTCCGCGCCCGGGCATGAGGAGGCGCGCCGGCTGGCCGAGAGCCTGCGTGGCCAGAGCCTGGCGGCCATTTACACCAGCCCGCTGCTCCGCGCTTACGAGACAGCGTGCCATGTCGCGCGGGTGCACCCGCATGTGCCGTTTCACGCCGATGAGCGGCTGACCGAAATCGGGTTTGGCGAATGGGAGGGGCGGACACAGGCGGAAATCCGCGCCACCACGCCCGAGGCGCTGCGCCGCTGGAAACGCGACCCCGGCGGCATGCGCTTTCCCGGCGGCGAAACGCTGGGCGAGGCCCGTGCCCGGCTGCATGAGTTTCTCTCTGCCTTGCCTGAACATGGCGGCCCCGCGCTGGTGGTGACCCATGCGGGCATCATCCGCCTTGCCCACCTGGAGGCCGATGGCCGCGACATTGGCTGTTTTCGGACCATCGCGGTGAACCCGGCGGGCGTGACGCGCCTTGCCCTCGCCCGCATGGCGGCTTTGTCAACTTCAGAACCTGTGGAGTAATGCGATGCGCATCGTTATGATCGGCGCCGGATATGTTGGACTTGTCTCGGGCGCCTGCTTCGCGAGCCTGGGCACCGATGTCATCATCGTGGAAAAAGACCCGGCGCGGCTTGCCGCGCTGCGCGAGGGGCGGATGCCCATTTACGAGCCGGGGCTGGAGCGGATGGTGGCGGCGTGCACCGCGAGCGGGCATTTACGCTTTGAAACCGCCCTGGACACGGCCCTGCCCGGCGCCGACGCGGTGTTTTTGGCGGTCGGCACGCCGTCTCGCCGGGGCGATGGCCATGCCGATCTCAGCCATGTGTTCGCCGCGGCCGCCGAGGTGGCGGCGGCGCTCAGCGCGCCAACCGTGCTCGTGACCAAATCGACGGTGCCGGTGGGCACCGGCCGGCGGCTGAGCCAGATGATGCACGAGCTGCGCCCCGATCTTGCCGTGTACATCGCCTCCAACCCCGAATTTCTGCGCGAGGGCAGCGCGATCGAGGATTTCTTGCGGCCGGACCGCATTGTCGTCGGCACCGAGAGCGCCCATGCGCGCGACGTGCTGCGCGCGCTTTACCGCCCGCTCACGCCCGCGGGCGGGGCGGTGCTGTGCACGGGCCAGGAAACCGCCGAGCTGATCAAATACGCAACCAACGCCTTTCTGGCGATGAAGATCACCTTCGCCAACGAAATGGCCGATCTTTGCGAGCAGGTCGGCGCCGATATTCATGAGCTGGCGCACGGCATGGGGCAGGATGGCCGCATCGGGCCGAAATTTTTGCAGCCCGGCCCCGGTTTTGGCGGCTCGTGCTTCCCCAAGGACACCCAGGCGCTCATGCGCATCGCGCAGGATGCCCAGGCGCCGTCGCGGCTGGTTGAAACCGTGGTGGCCGTGAACGACGCGCGCAAGGCGGCGATGGCCGGGCGGATTCTCAAGGCGTTCGGCGGTACGGTGAGGCGGCGGCGGATCGCGGTGCTGGGCCTCACCTTCAAGCCCGAGACCGACGATATGCGGGAATCGCCAGCACTCCCGATCCTGCACCGCCTGGCGGAGCTGGGGGCCGAGATCGTCGCCTACGACCCCGCCGGGATGGCGCAGGCGCAGGCGCTGTTGCCCGAGAGCATCATCTACGCCGCCAGCGCCGAACAGGCGTTGAGTGGGGCGGATGGAGCCGTGCTGATCACGGAGTGGAGCGAGTTCCGCGCCCTCGACCCGGCATGGCTGGCCCGGACCATGCGTGGGCGCGTGGTGGTCGATTTGCGCAACGTCTTCGACCCCGCGGCCATGCAGGGCGCGGGGCTGGAGCATCATGCCATCGGCCGCCCGGCGTCCCTACGCCAGTTGGCCCAGGAGGAGTTTACCGAGCCTTATTGCGCGGCCGCCGAATAGCCGAGCCGCCGGCGTTGCGGGCCCCCATTTCAGGCTAATGTGCCAAACAGCCGGCCGATGCCGGTGGTGGTGGCCATGGCCAGGGCGCCCCAAAACGTGACCCTCAAGGCCGGCTTGAGCATGGGCGCCCCGCCCGCCTTGGCGCCAATAGCCCCCAATAGCGCCAAAAACATCAGCGCGCCCGCGCCGATGCCCGGCATAAGCCACGCCATGGGCAAAAGAGCGGCCAGCAGCAGCGGCGCCGCCGCGCCGGTGGAAAACATGACCGCCGAGGCCAGCGCCGCCTGGATGGGGTTTGCGCCGGTCAACTCGGAAATTCCCAGCTCATCGCGCGCATGGGCGGCCAGGGCATCATGCCCCATGAGCTGCACCGCGACCGCGCGGGCCAGCTCGGGCGCCACCCCGCGCGCCTGATAGATCTGCGCCAGCTCCGCCACCTCGAACTCATGGTCCGCGGCCAGCTCGTGGCGCTCCTTGGCCAGGGCCGCGCCTTCGGTATCCGCCTGGGAACTGACCGAGACATACTCGCCAGCGGCCATGGCCATGGCGCCCGCCACCAGCCCGGCAACCCCGGCCACCAGCGCATCATGACGCAGCCCGCCGGCGGACACGACCCCCAAAATCAGGCTGGCCGTGGAGATGATGCCGTCATTGGCGCCCAAAACGGCGGCGCGCAGCCAGCCGGTGCGTTCGATCAAATGGTTTTCGGCATGCGGGTGCTGCATTGTCATTCCCCTGTTCCGGTTGCCCCCAGCATAGAGCCGCGCCCGGCGCCGGGCCTTGCGCTATCTCAAGGCATTATGCGCGTGTTTGCCGTAATGACCAATGGCGCGGCGGAGGCCGCGATGCCAGGAGGGGTGATGTCAGGAGCGGCCACCGCGCAAGCTGGCGCCGGCCTTTCCCAGGCCGAGGCGCTGGCGCGGCTGCGGCGGGACGGCCCAAACGAGCTGCCCCAGGACCGGCGGCGGCGCTTGGCGCCTATTGTGTGGGAGGCGCTGCGCGAGCCGATGCTGCAATTGCTGCTGGCGGCGGGGGGTATCTACCTCGTGCTGGGTAATCGCGCGGAAGCCCTGATGCTGCTCGGCTTTGCCGTGCTCAATGTGGTGATGGTCGTGGTGCAGGAGGCGCGCACGGAAACCGCGCTGGCGGCGCTACGCGAGCTGGCAGCCCCACGGGCGCTGGTTTGGCGCGATGGCGCCCAAAGCCAAATCCCGGCGCGCGAGCTGGTGGCGGGCGATGTCATCCGCCTCTCGGAAGGCGAGCGCGTGCCGGCCGATGCCGTGCTGCAAGAAGCCGCCGCCCTGCAGGCCGACGAGGCATTGCTGACCGGCGAATCCGTGCCTGTGCGCAAACAGGCTGGCGGCGGGCAGGCCGCGCGTGCCGAACCGGGCGGCGAGGCGACGGCTTATGTCTGGGCGGGCAGCCTGATTACGGGCGGCAGCGGCGTGGCGCGTGTCTGCGCCACCGGGCCGCGCACCGCCATCGGGCGCATCGGCCATGCGCTGGGCGGCGTGGAGGCCGCGCCCCCGCCCCTGCAAACGCAAATGCGGCGGCTGGTGTGGCTGTTCGCGGCGGCGGGCATTGGGGCCTCGCTCCTCCTGACCGTGGCCTACGGCCTGCTGCACGGGCACTGGCTGCAGGCGGTGCTGGGCGGCATCACCCTGGCGATGGCCACGCTGCCCGAGGAATTTCCGCTGGTGCTGACGATTTTTCTGGTGCTGGGCGCGTGGCGCATGTCGCGCCGGCATGTGCTGGCCCGGCGCGGCGCGGCCATCGAGGCGCTGGGCACCGCCACGCTGCTCTGCACCGACAAGACCGGCACGCTGACACAAAACCGCATGTCGGTGGCCAGGCTGGCGGTGGGCGCCGAGACGCTGACGCTAACGCCCGAAACCAGCGCGCTGCCCGAAACCTTCCACGCGCTGGTGGAAACCGCCATACTGGCCAGCCGCCCGGATCCGTTCGACCCGATGGAGCAGGCCTTTCACGCGCTGGGGCGGCGCAGCCTGGCCGGCAGCGGCCATCTGCACGCGGGTTGGACGATGGCGCGTGACTACCCGGTGCAGCCGGACATGCTGGCCATGTCGCAGGCCTGGCCGGGCACGGCGCCCGGCACCTATCTCATCGCCGCTAAAGGCGCGCCGGAGGCCATTGCCGATCTTTGCCACCTGGAGGAGCCGGCGCTGGCGGCGCTCCGGCGCGGCGTGGCGGAAATGGCGGCGGCGGGCCTGCGCGTGCTGGCCGTGGCCAGGGGCGCGCATGCGGGGCCGGACTGGCCGGCCAGCCAGCATGAATTCGCCTTCACCCTGCTCGGGCTGGCCGGGCTGGCCGACCCGCTGCGCCCCGGCGTGCCGGCGGCCGTGGCGGCCTGCCGGAGCGCGGGCATAGATGTGGCCATGATTACCGGTGACCACCCGGCGACGGCGCGGGCCATTGCCCAGCAGGCCGGTATAGCGGCCGGCGCCGTGCTTACCGGGGCGGAGATGGCGCGGCTTGACGACACGGCACTGCGAGAGGCGGTGCGGACAACGCGCCTGTTCGCGCGCGTGCTGCCCGAGCAGAAGCTGCGGCTGGTGCAGGCCTTTGCCGCCAATGGCGAGGTGGTGGCGATGACGGGCGACGGCGTCAACGACGCGCCCTCTCTCAAGGCCGCGCATATCGGCATCGCCATGGGCGGCAGGGGCACCGATGTTGCCCGCGAGGCGGCCGCCCTGGTGCTGCTGGACGATGATTTCACCAGTCTGGTCGCCGCCATCAGGCTTGGCCGGCGGATCGACGCCAATTTGCGCAAGGCGTTTTCCTATATCCTGGCCGTGCATGTGCCGGTTGCCGGCATGGCGCTGATTCCCGTGCTGCTGGGCTGGCCGCTGATGCTCGGCCCCGTGCATGTGGTGTTTCTGGAAATGATCATCGACCCCGCCTCCTCGATTGTGTTCGAGGCCGAGCCGGAGGCGGCGTCCATCATGTCCGCCCCGCCGCGCCGGCCCGGCGCGCCCTTGTTCAGCCTCGGCCTGCTCGCGGGCGGCGTGCTGCAAGGGGCAACCGTGCTGGCGGCCGCCATGCTGGTGTTTGCGCTGGGTACCCAAGGCGGGGGCGATGAAAGCACCGGCCGCGCCATGGCGTTCATCACGCTGGTGGCCGGCAATCTCGGGCTGGTGCTCAGCAACAAGATGCTGGGCGGCGGCGCCCTGGCGGCGATCGGGCGGCCAAACACGGCGCTCGCCATGGTCGCGGCGGGTGCCGTGCTGGCGCTCGGGCTGACGCTTTGGGTGCCCTGGCTGCGCGCGCTGTTCGGCTTTCCGGCCTTGCCCGCGGGCCAAATGGCCGTGGCGCTGCTGGCCGGTCTGGCCAGCATGGCGCTGAACATGGCCGCGCTCGGGCTTTGGCAGGCAAGGCGCGCGCGGTGAGGCGTGAAAGCATCTTGTCTGTTCATGCCCGGCGTTTCAAAAGCGTTTGCGACGGGCGGGGCCTGGGCCCGGCCAAACTCTCCGAAGAGTGCGGGCGATGCGAGTTTTGCTGGTCGAAGACGAGGAAAAGACCATTGGCTACCTCACCAGGGGCCTGTCTGAAAATGGCCATGCCGTGGAGGCGGTGCGCAACGGCGCCGACGCGCTGGAGCTGGCGCTGCATTATGAGTTCGATGCCATCATCCTCGATGTGATGCTGCCCGGGCTGGATGGCTGGGAGGTGCTCAAGCGCCTGCGCGCCGCCGGGCGGGCGACGCCGGTGCTGTTTCTCACCGCCCGCGACCATGTGGAGGACCGGGTGCGCGGCTTTGACCTGGGCGCCAATGACTATCTCATCAAGCCCTTCGCCTTCGCCGAGCTTCTGGCCCGGCTGCGCAATCTGGCGCGTCTGCCCAAGGCGGCGCCGGGCGGCGGCCTGCTGGTGGTGGGGGATCTGGAGATCGACACGCTACGCCACCGCGTTACCCGCGCCGGACAAGGCTTGCAGCTCACCGCCAAGGAGTACGCGCTGCTGCTGCTGCTGGCGCGCAACCAGGGCCGGGTGCTCTCGCGCACCCTGATTGCCGAGGCCATCTGGGGTCTGTTTTACGACCAGCACTCAAACGCCGTGGACGCGCTGGTGCGCCGCCTGCGCGCCAAGCTGGACACGCCCTTCGCAACCGCGCTGCTGCACACCATCCGCGGCACCGGCTATGTGCTCGATCCATGAACCGCCCCACCCTCCTGCCCGCCTCCATCGGCGGCCGCCTGGCGCTGCTCTACACGCTGGGCGCGCTGCTGGCGGTGGGGGTGTTCGCGCTTTTGGCCAACTGGAAGCTGGAGGCCAATTTCACCGCCGCGCATCTGGCGTTTCTTCAGGCCAAGACCGCCGAACTGCAAGACGATCTGCGCGATGGCGGCGGCACCCCGGACGCGCTGATCAAGGAAATCCTGCAAGAAACCGACGGCGCCCGGCTGCGCGCCTACGAGGCCAGGGTGCTGGTGGCGGGCGCGCCGGCCGGCGAGACGCCGGGCATGGGCGCGCTGCTGCCCCAGGCATGGTTTCCCGCCCCGCGCGGCGGACAAAACCCGCCGCTCATTCCCCGCCAAACCGGCAACATATCCTGGCTGCTGACCAGCCTGCCCCTGCAAGGCGCGCCGGGCACAGGCGGCGTGGTGCTGCAAATCGGGCTCGATATTACCCGCGACGATGCGCTGCTGACGGATTTTCACCGCGCCCTGGCGGTGTTCTTTTTGCTCATGGTGCCGCTGCTGCTGGGGGCCGGGCGTCTGGCCGCCGCCCAGGCGCTGGCGCCGGTGGCGCGTATCGCCAAGGTGGCGCAAAATATCACCCCGGCCCGGCTCTCCCGCCGCATCCCGCTGGACCCGCCCTGGCCGCGCGAATTGAGCGGGCTGGTGCGGGGGTTCAACCAGATGCTCGACAATCTAGAATCCAGCTTCGAGCGCCTCTCGCGCGTCTCGGCCGATATCGCGCATGAGCTGCGTACCCCGCTCTCCACCCTCAATGGCGGCCTCGAAGTCTGCCTCACCCGCCCGCGCAGCGAGGCGGAATACCGCGCGGCCATCGCCTCGGCGCTCGAGGATGGCCAGCGCCTGACCGGGCTGATCGAGAATCTGCTGTTTTTGGCGCGGGTGGAAAACCCCAGCCACGCGCTGCGCCATGAGCGCTGCGAGGCCGGTGAATTATGCGCCTGGGTGGTGGCGCAATATGAGGCACAGGCCCGGCCCAAGGGGGTGCATATCCACATGGCGGGCTCTGGCGTTCTTTACGCCGATGCCCTGCTGCTCCGCCAGGCGGTGGGCAATGTGCTGGCCAACGCGGTCCGCCACGCCAGGCCGGGCTCGGAGATTTCGCTGCGTATTTCGGGCACCCCGGCCAGCGGGGTGGAGATTGCCGTTGCCGACCAGGGGCCGGGCATCGCGCCCGAGCATCTGCCCCGGCTGTTCGACCGTTTCTACCAGACCGACCCGGCGCGGGGCCACCAGGGGGCGCAAGGCTCGGGGCTGGGACTGTCCATCGTGCGCTCGATCATGGAGCTGCATGGCGGGCAGGTGGCCATCGAGAGCACGCTGGGCCAGGGCACGTGCGTGACATTGCGGTTTTCGCCCCTGCAGGCCTGAAAATGATAAAATTGTCATGGAAATGGTGTCGTTCTGCCCGGCCATGGGTTTATCAAGGCGCCATGCGACGCCGTTCAAGCCATGTACCGCCTGTTTATCTCATGCTCGCCGCCCTGGCTCTCACCGCGCAAGCGCCGGCCGGCTGGGTGACCGTGCAGGCCACGCGGGAAACGCCCCATCTCTCGGGGTTTGCCGCGGTCCAGCCCGGCACCGCCGTAACCATCGCCGCCGTGCAGCCCGGGATGCTGACCAGCCTTGCCGTCGTGCCGGGCGAGAGCGTGCGGCCGGGGCAGATCATCGGGCGGATCGGCGGGCCGCAGATCAGGGCGGCGCTGGCCACGGCGCAAGGCGCCGACAACGCCGCCGCGCAGGCGCTGGCCGCCGAGCAGGGTAAACTCGCCGACCATCTCTCCACCAAAACCGCCGTGGCCCAGGCCGAGGCGGCGGCGGATGCCGCGTCCGCCAATCTCGCGGCCGTGCGCGCGGCGGCCAGCCTGCAATGTCCGGTGGCCGGGCAGGTGCAAAGCCTGCAAGCCGCGCCGGGGGCGTTTTTGCAGCCGGGCCAGACCGTGGCGGTGGTGCAGCCAGCCGCCGGCGCCTGGGTGAAGGCCGTGCTTTACGGCCTGCCCTCGGCAATGCTCACGCCCGGCATGGCGGCAAGCTTCATTCCCGCCAATGGCGCGCCGGCCATGCCCGTCACGCTGCGCGGGGTGCAAGACAGCCAGGCCGATGGCGGGCTGGTGGTGGCGTTTTCCGGCACCGGCCTGCAAGCGGGCGAGGCCGGCACGCTCAGCCTGGCCCTGCCGCCCCGCCAGGTGTTGCTGGTGCCGAGCCCCGCCCTGGTGCTCGATGACGGGCGCTGGTGGGTGATGCGCCACGACGCGACCGGCGACCATGCGGTGCCCGTGGTGCCGGGCACGGCGGAGGGCACGCAAACGCCCATTCTCTCGGGCCTCGCCGCCGGGGACAAGGTGATCGTCACGGATGCCGCCCTGCTTTACCATCGCGGCATCGCCGCCCAATATCAGCCGCCGGATTAAGCCATGCAAGCCGCTTTTCTTCGCCTGCTCGGCCGCCCGGCTTTGTGGCTGATGATCTATGCCGCCTTGCTCGGCTACGGATTATTCGCCCTGTTCAAGATTCCGGAAGAGGTGCTGCCCGCCTTCGATTATCCCGAGGTAAGCGTGACGGTGCATCTGCCCGGCACCACCGCCACGGATATGGAGGCGATGGTGGCCACGCCGCTGGAGGGCGTGCTGCTCGGCCTGCCGGGCGTGGCCAATGTGCGCAGCACCATCAGCGATGGGCTGGTGGAAACCGATCTGCGCTTTGCCAGCACCACCAACGCGGCCGCGGATTTGCAGGCGGTGAACGGCGCCATCGAGCGGGGGCAGACCAGCCTGCCCCCCGGCGTGCAGCCTTTCACGCAGATCATGGGCAATGCCATCAACGAGGTGGCGGATTATGCCGTGCGCTTTGCACCCGGCACGTCGCAGGCGGAGGTTGCGCGGGCGGTGGCCATGCGGCTGATGCCGGCCTTGCGCGCGGTGCCAGGCGTGCAGCTTGTCACCTCCGCCGGGCTTGGGGGCGAGGCGCTGTGGGTGCAGCCCAACCTTGCCGCCATGGCCGAGGCCGGGGTGACGGTGCCGGCCCTGCAACGCGCTTTGGCCGGGCAAAACATGCTGGCGCCGGGCGGCTCGCTCAGCCTTGGCCACACGGATGCGCTGATTACCTTCGGTGACACCCCCACCGCCACCGCGCTGGCGCAAATGCCGGTGATGGGCCCCCATGGGCCGATTCCGCTGGGGGCGCTGGCGCGCATCGTGCATGGCACCGAGCCCGTGCATCAACGCGAATTGCTCGATGGCGAACCCGCCATCGCGCTCGTCGTCTTCAAGCAGCAGGGGGCTTCCACCTTGCCGGTCACGCGGGCGCTGGCCGCGGCCATCAAGGCCGTGGCGCTGCCGCCAGGCGTTTCCGTGGTGCGGATCTATGACCAGGGCCATCTGGTGGGGGCGACGAGCGCGGATTTGCGCCGCAACCTGCTGATTGGCGGGGTGCTGGCCATTGCCGGGGTGCTCGCCGTGCTGGGGCTGGGCAGCGGCGCCTGGCTGCTGGCCTTGTCGCTTCCGGCCTCGCTGCTGCTGGGCATCGCCGGGCTGTACGCCACGGGGCAGAGCCTCAATCTGCTGACCTTCGGGGCCATCATCGTCGCGCTCGGGCTGGTGGCGGATGACGCCATCATCGTGCTGGAAAGCATCTTCCACCGCTGGGAAGCGGGGGATGAGACCTGGCCCGGCATCTGGCGGGGCGTGCGGGAGATCATGGCGCCCGATATCATCGGCACGCTCACCACCATGCTGGTGTTTGTGCCGCTGCTGTTCACCGGCGGGCTGGCCGGGCTGTTTTGCGTGCCGTTCGCGCTCGGCATGCTGTTTTCGCTCGGCGCCTCGCTGCTGGTGTCGCTCACGCTGATTCCCCTGGGGCTGGGCCTGCTGCCGCGCCACACCATGCAGCCGCCGCGCGCCGCCCAGACACTGCTCACCCGGCTGATGGGCTGGAACCGCCGGCTGTTCCGGCTGGCCTTGGCCTACCCCAAACGGGCCGTGCTCGCCTGCGTGGCGCTGCTGCTGGTAAGTCTGGGCGCGATGAGTCTGGTCTCGGTGAATGTGCTGCCCTTGCCCAATGAGGGCGTGCTGCTCGACTCCTTCACCCTGGCCCCCGGCACCTCGCTGGCCGATACCGACGCTCTGATCCGCCGCTTCTCCGCCCGGCTGGCCAAGGATCCGGCGGTCGAGCATGTGCTGGCGCGCATCGGCTCGGCGGCGGGCTCCACCTATACCGAGCCCGCTTATGCCGGCGAGATCACCATCCGCCTCAAACCGGGCGCGGGCGGCGCCAGCCTGGATGCCCTCGCCGCCCGCGTGGAGGCGGAAACGCAATTCCCCTCGCTGCAAACCAGCATCGACACGCCGACCATCGAGCGACTGGGCGAGAGCCTGAACGGCCTGCCCCAGCCCTTCGCGCTGGATTTATACGGCGATAATCTCGGCCAGATGGCCGCCACCGCCCAAACCATCGCCCAGCGGCTGGGCAGCGTGCCGGGCCTGAGCGATTTGTTCAACGATCAGGGCTACCCGGAAACGCAGGTGCGCATCACCCCGCGCCCGGCCGCGCTGGCGGCGGCGGGAATGACGCCGGCGGATTTGAGCAACGCGGTTTCGGCCCTGATGGCCGGGCAGGTGGCGGCCGAGCTGCCCGATGGCGCGGCGCCCCTGCCGCTTTATCTGCGCCTGCCGGATTCGCGCCTGCTGTCGCTGGCGGCGCTCAAGGCCCTGCCCGTGGGGCCAAACGGCACCACGCCGCTGGGCGCTCTGGCCGATGTCTCACTCATCACCAGCCCGAATCAGTTCATGCATATCGACGGCGCGCGCGCCCTGGAGCTGCTCGCCACCCCCACCACCGCGCCCAACCTCGCCATTGCCCAGGCCAGGCGCGCCCTGGCCGGGTTGCAACTGCCGCCGGGCGAGCGGATTGTGTTTAGCGGGCTCTACCAGATGCTCGAGCGGGCCGCGCTGGGGCTGGGGCTTGCCGCCGCCGCCGCCCTGGCGGCCCTGGCCTGGTTGCTGTTTTTGCGTTTCTCGGGCCGGCGCGTGCCGCTGCTGCTGCTCGCCCAGATTCCGCTGGCCATGACCGGCGGCGGGTTGGCCCTGGCGGCGAGCGGGCTGGGGCTGAACGGCATCGGGCTGATCGGGTTTCTGGCCCTGGCAGGGGTGAGCCTGAACCATGGCGTGGTGCTGCTCGACCGCGCCCAGCGCAACGAGGCCGCGGGCATGAGCCCCGGCGCCGCCGTGGACGAGGCGCTGAATGTGCGCTTCCGCCCCATCTTTCTCACCACCGCCGTGGCGATTTTGGGCATGCTGCCCACCGCCTTGGGGTTTGGTGCCGGCGCCGCGCCCGAGCAGGGGCTGGCGGTGGTGATCGGCGGCGGTATTTTGTGGAGCGCGCTGCTCTGCACCAATCTGCTGCCGGCGCTTTATTTGTCCTGGCGCGGCAAGGCCGCTGGGGATTGACCGATAATCACCGTCCCGTTCCACCCCTGCCCCGCCGCGGGCAGCGCCCGGCTGGCCAGCCGGGCCGCCGGCAGAGCGGCTTTTAGCCGCGCCAGGGCCGTATCCACGCCCCGCCGCTCATCGACCATCGTCGCCAGCGGCTTGAGATGCTCGATCCGCTCGATAACGACCGTGCCGATCCATAGCGGCTGCTCCGCCGCCCCGCCGGACAACACCACGCCCGACGGCCATAGCCGCAGCACCAGCCGCTGATCCGGCGCCACCGCGCCGCCCGCCCGGATCATCACCAGCGCCTCGGCACGGCCATTATCGAGGTGCGGCAGAACCGGCAGGGCGGTTGGGGCCGCGTTGGGCAACAACCACTCAAACGAGGCATGCAGCCCCCAGGGCACCGGCAGGCGCCAGCCTTGCGCCAGAAGCTGGGTCTCCAGCCCCGCGAGCGGCCCGGCCCATTGGATCGTGAACGGCTCCTCATAATCGCCGAGCAGATCGACCCGCTGAACGGGCAGCGTGGCCCAGCCGCCGCTCGACCAGGCGGTAAACGCCATGTGCTCGACCGGCTGGCGCAGCGCGTAACGCCGCATATCGGCCGCATGGGCCATGGCGATATGCCAGCCCCCAGCGGCAAGCAGCGCCACGAGGCTGCCCACCGCCAACCCGCCGGCCCGCACGCCGCGCTTGGTGTGCTGCAAATAAACAATGCCCAGCAGCGCCACCCAGGCCGTGCCAAAGGCCAGGCCGGCCAGCACATCCGAAAGCCAGTGCGCGCCGAGATAGAGGCGCGAGAAGGCGATGGCGCCAACCAGCGAGACGGCGGCCAGCGACACGGCCACGCGGGCGCGGGCGCCAACCTCGCGGCAGATCAGCACCACCAAAAACCCGTACAGCGCCGTGCTCGCGGCCGCATGGCCGCTGGGAAAGGAATAGGCGTTCCACCCCTCGTAAAGCGCTCCAGGCCTGGAGTGGCGCAGGGTCAGCTTCAACAGCAAGGCAAAGCCGCTGGCCCCCGCGACCGAGACCGCCCCATACAGCACCGCCCGCCAGGCCCGCTGCCAGACCAGCCAGGCCAATACGACCAAAGTAACCGGTATGACCACGCTGGCATCCCCCAGCTCGGTCACGGCCACCATCAGCTGGTCGGCCACCGGCGCCCGCAGGGCCTGCAGAAGATGCAGCACCGCCCGATCCGCCCGCACCAGCGGGTCTCCGGCGATGACATCCTGCAACACCCCGAGAAACAGCCAGACGCCACCGATCAGCGCCAGGCCGAGCACGGCCAGACCCGGCGCCTCGGTTTGCTCGGGGTCGAGCAGGGAGCGCGCCAGCCGGTGGTGCCAGCCCGTGCCGGTATCGGCCCAGTGCCGCACGGGGCCGCGCAGGCGCGCCACCAGCAGCACCGCGCCGCGCACCGCCCGGGGCGTCAGCCAGACAGCCAAACCGGCCAGCACCGCCACCAGCACCACCAGCACCGCCAGACGGGCGGCAATGGCGTGGAGGATGGTGAGGGAGGCGCCTATCGCCATGCCGAACAGGACGTGCGAGACGGCAAACACCAGCCCCGCCGCGAGATCGACTGTATAAAACCGCGCCGCGGACATGCCGGAGATGCCCGCCACCAGCGGCATCACCGCCCGCACGGCGGGCAGGAAGCGGGAAATGAGCACCGCCTTGCTGCCATGGCGGACAAAAAACGCCTCGCCCGAGGCCAAAAGCCCCGGCCGCGCGCGCAACGGCCATAATGCCATGGCCCGCTGCTTGTGGCGGCGGCCGAACAGGTAGGAGAGCCCATCGCCCAAGACCGCCCCGACAGCCGTGGCGCCCACCAGCGGCCACATGGCCAGCGCCCCGCCCGGCACGAGCGCGCCAAGCCCGATGATGACCGCCGTGCCCGGCACCGTGGCGCCAAGGACCGGAAACGCCTCGCCCGCCGCCAGCAGCAAGGCCAGACCGTAGCCCAGCAGGCTGTGCGCCGCCGCGAAGGCCATGAGGCCGGAGATGGTGATGCTCATGCCCTAAATATTTCTTTCAGCCGCCGAACCGGCGGTCGCGGCGCTGAAAGGCGCGGATGGCGCGCAGATAATCGATCCGGCGCATCACCGGCCAGTTGACGTCGCAGAAATACAGCTCGCTATGCACGCTCTGCCAGAGCATGAAGCCCGAGAGCCGGACCTCGCCGCTGGTGCGGATGATGAGGTCGGGGTCGGGCAGGCCGGCGAGATAGAGATGCTGGCGGATGGCCTCTGGGGTTACTTGCAGGGCCGCCTCGGCCGTTGAGAGGCCGCGCGCCGCGCAATCGGCGAGAAAGGCCCGCATCGCATCGGCGATCTCCTCGCGCCCGCCATAGCCGATGGCCAGCGTGACCGTGATCTGGTCATTGCCGCGGGTGGCTGCCTCGGCCGCGTCTATGGCTTCGAGCAGCGCGGGGGGCAGCAGGTCTCGCCGGCCCATGGCGGCGATGTGCACGCCCCGGCGCTGAATATGAGGGTCGGCCGCCAGGGCGCGCATCTTGGCCTCCACGGCGCCGAAAATACCGCCCACCTCCATCTCCGGCCGGCGCAGATTATCGGGGGAAAAGACCCAGAGCGTGACCATGCGCACCCCCAGCTCGGCGCTCCAGGCCAGAATATCGTCGAGCTTGGCCGCGCCCAGACGATAGATGGCCTCGGGGTCGCTCAAGCCGCTTTCGCGCGCATGGCGGCGATTGCCATCGAGGATGATGCCAATATGGCCGGGCATGGGCCGGGCGCGTACCTGCTGCTCGAGCTGGCGCTCGTAAAACCCGTAAACCAGCCGCCAAAGCGGCCCGGAAATCCGCCGCAGCCCCCGCCGCGCAAGGGCAAGCCCGCCCCCACGCGCCGAGGTTGGCTTGGCGGGTTTGACCGCACATGATGGCGACATTGCTTCCATGCTCCCGTTCCGTATTAGCGTTATGGTTCAAAATCCAACGGATTTCTGAACCATAACACTGGCCGCTTTGCTCCATATGGCACCGGCGGCTTGGGCAATCCACCCAATTCCCCGGCCCGCGTGAGCGTGGCGGGATGGTATAACTCTTTTATTTTACGCGTGACCGCCCCACCAACCCCAAGCTTAATACCAGTCAGCCTCAGGGCTGACTGGTATTGCTTAATCATTTTTCATCACCCTGGCGCGCCGCATGATCTTTATCAATGACCTGACCGGCGGGAGGTGCTGTGGTGCGGGTGCGAACGATCCCGCCGCCCCGGCAAGGCGGTGAGAGGCTTGGCCATGGCGCACTCGCGTGGGCCGCCAGCGGCCATAAATTGCGGCCACAAATTAAAGGTGTCTCCGATGAAAAATGTTACGCGCAACATTACCGCCGCTTTGGCCTGCGCCCTGGCGGCGCCAGCGGCTTTTGCCGATTCGCCGGCGGCGCCAACCGGAGGGCCGGGCGGTTTTCCGAGCGCGGGATGGAACGGTTGCGGCCCCGGCCCGTGGATGATGGCCAATTGGGGTGGCGGCCCGATGATGGGCTATGGCGGATGGGGCGGGTATGGTGGAGGCTGGCTCATGATGATCTTTGCCGCGGTTATTATCGTTGCGATATTGGTATTTATTTTCCGCGCCTCGGCCTGGACGGCACATGCGCCTTCGCAGCCAGCCCCCTCTCACCGTGCCCACTCGGCCGGGCTGCACGCCCTGGATGAGCGCTATGCGCGCGGCGAGATCAACCGCGAGGAGTATTTGCAGAAAAAACGCGATATTCTCGAAGGATAAAGCCATAATCTCCGCCATGTAACCTTGGGGATGAGGGCCGAGCCCATGCATCTGCGAACCTTCCCCGCCAGCGGGCGGGTTATGCTTGCCACGGCCTTGCCGGGCACGATAAGCAGGCCCAGCTTGGAGCATTCAGCTTTCGGCTGAAACGGGGGGAGCCCATGGGCCGCGAGCGTGAACCTTCACAGGAACCAAACGAATTCAGCGCCGTGCTGCAGGCTTGCCATGCCCATAAAGGCTCGGCGGTGCTGCTGCGGACCATGCTGGCCGAGGCGACGCGCGCGGGGCGTGTGAGCGAGGCGGTGGCGTTTCTGGCCGGGCTGGCGCCCGAGGATATTGGCGACCATGCGCTGCGCCAGCATATCGGCACTTTTCTGACCGAGGCCGGCGACGCGGCGGCGGCGATGCGCTGGAGCGCCGCGCCGCGCGTGGTCAATCTCGATGAGCGGCGCGCCGGACTGGGCGCTCAGCCCGAGGCCGCGCACAGCCGCGAACGGGCGCCAGGGTTCGCCGATATTGGCGGGCTTGAGGAGGCCAAGCGCCAGATCAGCCGGCGCATCATCGCGCCCCGCCAAAAGCCCGGGCTGTTTGAGCGCTTTGGCCGGCGCGCGGGCGGCGGGCTGCTGCTGTACGGCCCGCCCGGCTGCGGCAAAACCATGCTCGCCCACGCGGCGGCGGTGGAGGCGAAGGTGGCTTTCATCGAAGTGGCCATCGCCGAGGTGCTCGACCGCTGGCTGGGCGAATCCGAGAAGCGGATCACGGCCGCTTTCGCCGAGGCCAAGGCCCGCAGGCCGGCCATTTTGTTTTTTGATGAAATCGAGGCCCTCGCCGCCCGGCGCCATTTTGACGGCAGCCACGGCATGTCCTCGGTGGTTTCGGCGTTTCTGAGCGCGTTTGACGGTCTCAACGCCGCCAATGAGGGCGTGCTGGTGCTGGCCGCGACCAACCTGCCCTGGGCGGTGGACCCCGCTTTTCGCCGGCCCGGGCGGTTTGACCGCACCATTTTCATCCCGCCGCCCGACCGGGCCGCGCGTTTGGCCATTCTGGTCGGGCTGCTGCGCGGGCGGCCGGTGCTCGAAGGGGTTGATCTGGCCGCCTTCGCCGAGGCGACTGTGGGGTTTTCGGGCGCCGATCTCACCAATCTGGTTGAAACCGCGATCGATCTCGCCATTGAGCAAAATCTGTCGGGCACCGAGGCCCCCGCGCTGACGCGGCGGCATCTGGAGGCCGCGCTCAAGGAGGTGAAGCCAACCACCGGCGAATGGCTGGCGACCGCCCGCAACTATGCCAAATTTGCCCCCGAGCCGGGGTTATATGGCGACCTGCTGAGCTTTTTGGAACGGCACGGCCGGTGAGCGAGCGCACCGCCACCGGCTTGATTTTGCGCGGGCGGGCCGCCAATGAGGCGGGCGACCCGGCCGGCGCGCTCAAGGCGTTTCAGGCGGCGCTGGCCATTGCGCCCGAAAACAGCGAGGCGCTGCTGCTGCTGGCAACGGCTGAATATGACCTTAACCATTACGCCGAGACCGCGCGGCTGGCCGGCGCGGCAATGGCGCTTGACCTCTCGCGCCCACGGCGGAGCTGGGCCATGCGCCTGGCCGCCGTGGCCGCGCTGGCCCGGAACCAGACCGGGAAATCATTTGAAATCGCCCATGAGGCGGTGGCTTTCGACCCGCTCGATCCCGCCAATCATTGCCTGCTTGGGCGGGTCTTGTGGCAACAGCGCAAGACCAAAAAAGCCGAGGCCGCCTACCGCGAGGCGCTGCGCCTGGCGCCAGAGGATGTCCCCAGCCTGCTGGGCTTCGCGCGGTTTTTGGTCGCCCTGACCCGCTACCGCGAGGCTCATGAGCTGATCGGCCGGGCCGCCGCAATCGCCCCCGACCAGACCGATGTGCTGATCGCCCGGGCGCAATCGGCCTTTCGGATGGACCATATCGCCGAGGCGCGGGACCTGGCCTTATGGGTGCTCGCGCGCGCCGCCACAAATCCAGAAGCGCTCATGGTGCTGGCCAAGGTGAGATCGCGCCAAAACTGGTTCACCGCGCCTTTTTGGTGGGCGTTTTCCTGGTGGACCGCCCGCGCCTCGCCCTGGGGAAGAAAGGTGTCGTTCGTTGGCTTCTTAACGGTGCTGGTCGCCCTTATGATCGCGCTCGACCCGACCCCCGATGATAACAGCAATTGGCCGGCCGAGGTGGTGTATGGCACCCTCGTCGCCTATTGCGCGGCGGCGGGCGGCCATGTTGTGCTGCTCTTGTGGCGCGAGCGCCGCCGGGTGCGGCTCAGGCAGGATTATTGAGCGAGATTGGGCGCCGCTCTCTGGTTACTGTGCGGTTTGGTAATAAAAGGCGAAGGCATCCATCGTCGGGTTCAGGGATCTGATGCATTTGCCTCCATTGGTGCAATATTGATAGATCTCCTGGTTATACGCGTTAACGCCGACCGGCGTGCCGGGAAGCTGCTGGTCGGCGCAGCCGGCGAGGGCCAGCAGCGCCCAACCACCCAGCAGAACATGTGGATGACGGGCACGATTGCGAGAGACGGTGAGCGGCCATTTCAGAAACATTTGCAAAGCGCGGCTCCCTTCATGGGCAATGGGGTGAACGATTTCCTCGGTACGGGTTTCCCAAGCGGCAAGCGGATGTGAAAGGCTAGATCAATATTGGTTTGGATCGCATCGGCAGATTCGACCCAAACCAATATTGATCTAGCACCGAACGCACGCTTTCATGCTTATTGGCAATAATACCACATCCGCTTCCATTCAGCCAGGATGCCGCTATTGCCGCGCCGCCCTTGGTTGGCGGCGCGGCAATGGTGGGGGCATGTCAGCCATTATCCGGCGCGGGCGGCAGGTTGACGACCGGCGGCGCCGGGTCGGGCGGCGGGGCGACATAGGTGGGGGTTGAGGTCTGCACCGGCTCGGCGGGCGGCGTGGGCGGCGGAGCGGGCGGCTGTCCGCCAAGGGGCACGTTTTGCGTCGAACCGCCGCCGCCGTCAAACAGCGTGTTCGTATCGGCCTGGGCATGCGCCGCCACGGCGATGGCGGTCAAGATCATGGTGGAGGCCAGCCCATTGATGATCAGGCGGCGCTTTGATTTGGGGGGTTTTGAGCACATTTTTTTACTCCTTGAATTTATGTTGAAGGGCAACGCCGTTGCCCCTTTTGCCGGACGGGCGGGCTGATGTTTTTGGGCGGTCGTGCAAAAGATTTTTCACGAATAAAGCTCAATCTTGCGGATCGGGCTCGGCGACGGGCGGCTCGGGCGGCGGTTGGGGGGCGGGGTATGGGGGCGCTGGGGGTATGACCGGGCCAGGCCCCGGGTCTGGCGCCGGCTGGGGCGGCTGGGGCGGCTGGGGCGGCTGGGGCGGGGGCACTGGGAACGGGTTGGGGGGCGCCTCGCAGCCTGGGCATTCCTGCTGGGCATTGGCGCGCCGGGCCTGGAACCCCGCCGCCAAGGTCAAGGCCAGGAAGGTGAGACCCAGGCGCCGTCTTGAATAAATGGACATGTCTCGCTCCGTGAAAGGGATGAAGCCACACGCTGGCGGTTCATCCAGATAGACGGACAGCTCCCCAAATTCAGGCGGCGCCCCGGCGAAAAATTTTCATTTTTTGGCGCCAAATCCGAGGCGGCATATACGGCGCGAAACATTTTCTTGCCGGCACAAGATGGCGGCGCAACATCGCCGCCAGATTGCACGCTCAATGCACCAAATCGATCTCGGTCAATAAAACGCCTTTCGAGCCCGCGAACGGCACGCCGTTGGCATCGCGGTAATCCGACGAGATCACCAGCCTGGTAATGAGCGCCCCATTGGCCGGGTGCAATTCCAGCCAGCGCGCCGCGACGTTATGCTGGCAATCATCGATCGCCACGCAAGAGCTGATGAGGTCTTCATGCACGGCGGCGATTTCCCGGCCCCTGGCATCATAGGCCGTGGCCGTCCAGGCCGGATGCGTGACGCCGCTTTTGGTTGCCGCCCATAAGGGCGCGCGGTGCAGGCGGATGGCCCGCACCTTGCCGGCAATGCCGAGCGTGAAACTGATCGGCGCGACGGTGCCGCCGCCATCTTGGGTCAGAACATGGTTGGCGCCATTACCCACCTGCTGGCCGTGATATTGAGCCTCGCTATCCTCGATCCATAAATCCGTATCTTCGGGGGTCAAGCCGAGCAACGACACCCCATAGCCAGCCAGGGGGCCTGAAGCGGCGATCCGGGTTTCGGCGCCGGTGATGGGAATGTTGTTGAAACATATGCGTGTCACGCGCAAAGCGGCCTCATACGCCGCCAACTCATAGGCCCCAGCGCCGGCGGCCAGCACGAAGGGCGTGGCCAGCGCGAGGCGCCAAAATGTCCGGCGCCTGAGCTGGGCGCCGGTGGCGGCCTCGACATAGGCAAGCACCGGAGTGTCGCGCTCTGTCCATGCCGCGCGGCGGGCACGCGCCAGATCCGCCGCCGCCGCCAGTTGCGGCCCAGGCGGAATCAGCGCCCGCTCGCCGCGCGCCCATTGCCCAGCCTCCCGCGTCAAATCCCGCCACAGGGAAATCGGCTTCGCCGCCCGCGCGCGATGCTCGACCGCGCGGGGCCAGTGAAACAGCAACGCCTGGTGCGCCGCGCGCACGCGCCCATGGCCCGCCGCGTCGCGCTCCACCACCACCAGGCGCTGGCCGCGAAACGCCGCCACCAGGCGCTGCACCGGATGCCCTGGCGCGTAGCTCTCCAGCGCCAGATCGCCGGCGGTTTCAAACTGCCACAGCAATTCGGTCACGGCGGCCTGGGCTTCGCTGTCGCAGGCCATGAAGGCCCGCTCGGCACGCGCCCCCACAATGCCTTCCAGCCCGCCGACCGCCCGGTAATGGGCAAAGCGCAAACAACGCTCGGCCAGATCCCGGTGTTCGTAAAGCTCGGTCAGCAGCAATTCGAGCAGCGGCAGCACGTCGGGGCCGCCATGGCTGGCGGCGGTGAGAATTTCGGCTTCCAGGCCGGGCTCGAACGTAACCCCGGCGGCACGGGTCGGGGCTTTGATGATGGCATCGAGCTGGCCCGCCGCGCTGACCGGCTCCAGGGCCAGCCGTCCTTCGATGCCAAAGCACTGGGCCAGCGTGGCTGATTCGCCAAAAGCGGGCAGCGCCTGCGTGGTGAGCGTGCCGACCAGCCAGACCCCGGCAGCCGCCAGGGCGGCGAAGACTTCAAAGGCAAGACGCAAGGTCTCGGCCTGCAACCGGGGTTCGAACCATTCCTCGAGCTGGTCGAGCACCAAGATAAATTGCGTGTCCGGGGGGGCGGAGGCGCGCAGCCAGCGCAGGCTGGTCTCGGCACCGAGCCGGCCAGCCGGCAGCTGGGTGGGCAAGGCCCCCAGCCCGCCCTCTCCGCCATGCGACCAGATGGCGAAAAACGCCGCCTTGAGCGCCTCGGCCTCGCGGCTGGGCCGCGGGTCGGGCGGGATGGCCCGGGGCCTGAGCACGCCGAATTTATACGCGCGGGCCTTATGGCCGGGCAAACCCCGGCGCACCAGGGCGGGCATGAAGCCCGCCAGCACCAGCGATGATTTGCCCCGCCCGCTGGGCCCCGTGACCAGCACGGCATGGCGCCCAGTGGCAACTTGGCGCGCCAGCAGGCCAAACAGCGCCTCGGTCTCAGCCTCGCGGCCGAAAAAGATCGAGGCATGTTCATATTCAAACGCCTCCAGCCCGCGAAAAGGCTGGTCGAGCCAGGTGGTGGAGAGCGCCACGCCAAGCTGGCTCAGCAGCGTCTCCAGCCGGAAGGCCGGCAGCAGGGTTATGCCGAGCCCCTCGGCCCGCGCGTGCAGCTCAGCCCCGATTTCCAGCGCGCACGCACCGGGATAAACGCAAACCCCGCCGGCCGGTAAAACCGCCAGGGCGGCGGTAATTTTTTGCGCCAGCCCCGCCACCGGCTCAACAGCGCCGCCCGCGCCCAAAACTCCCGTGGCCGCCAAGGCCGGCCAAGCCGCCCCCGGCATGATGGCGCGCGCAACAGCCAGGGCGAAGGCGAGTTCGGCGCTGCGCCCGGTGATCTGGCCGCCGGGAACATCGCTGTTAAATTCAACGACAATCTGACGGTCGAGGTATTTTTCCCGGAACAAGATATGATAGGCGCTTTGCGCGCCGGTGCGGGCGGAGGCTAAAACATCCTCCGCCGCGCCCTCCAGCTCGACCCATTGCAGCGCCTCACCCCGCGCGCCCTCGCTGACAAAGGCCGAAAGCCCCGACGCGATGCCTTGACGATCGCCGGTGAGCAGCAAGAAAAGCGGCCCGCCTGTCATGGGGTTTGGGGCGGAATGGCTTCAAATTCGACAAATACCGCGTCCCGCACCAGCAGATTTCCGGCGGGCTCGGCGAGCGTGAGGAACACTTTGCCCTGGCGCACCGGCTTTTCGCCCAGAAAACGCTTCGCATCGCCGCTCAGCACATAAAATTTGGCCAACAGCCCTTCGTAAACCGGCTTTTTTTCGTCATTGACCCTGAGCATGATGGAGTCACGGGGCGCCGCACCTTCATCGGTCCGCCGGGCGATGAAGGTCTCGATCACATAATCGCCGTTTTGGCAGGCCAGGCGCGCGCCGCCCGAAAACGAAGCGGCCGCGGCAAGCAGCTGAAACCGCTCGCTGACGGGCAGCAAGCGGGGGGAAGCGCGTTTGCGGGGCTCCAGCGCGATCGCGGCGCGCAGCAAGGCTTCCGGCGGGTCGCTGGCCTCCTGCATCAGCACGGCACGCAAAATCGACAGGCGTGGCGGTTTAGTCATGGTTCCTCATTTCAAAGCCGTTTTGAGGCGCCGGAGGCCCGCTTGCAGGCGGCCATGCACAATGGCCACATCGCACCCCAGCCGCGCGGCAATGTCTCGCGGCTTCAGCTCATGTAAAAAACGCAACTCCACAGCTTGGCGCTGCTCGGGCGGCAAGGCCAGCAACGCCTCGCGCATTTGCTCACCCAGCCTCAACTCGGTCAAAACCGTTTCCGTGCCGATGAGCAGATCGAGCGGTGACATATCCTCGCTCGGCGCATTCAGAGCCTGCTCGTCGTGGATCTGGGCGACAAGTCGCGGCCGGAGCGGCCTTTGCGCCTCCACCTTGTCGCCAATGCTGACAGCCTCTTTGACGGCGGCGGTGATTTCGGCCCAAGCCCGCTCAGGGTGGCGGACCTGCAGGGCCTGGGCCGCCTGCTCAGGCGGGTGGTCTTTCTGGAACACCAGCTCATAGGCCGCGCGCGACAAGGGAGACAAACCCGCCACCGCAACGGGCAGGCGCAGATGACCATGCTCGTGGCGCTTCAGATCGGCGCATAAATTCACCACGACCCGCCGCAAATAACCGCGCAACGGGCCTTCATGGTTGAAGCCTCTCAGACGTTGCGCGTCATGGGCCAGGAGCTTGGCATATAGCTCCTGCATGGCTTCCTCGATGGCCGATGGCGATGCCGGGCCGCCAACGCTGAGCGCGCGGCTGACCCACGCGGAAATATCGCGGTTGAAATAGCGGATGAAGAGTTCACAGCCCTGGCGGGGCGTGTCTTCCAGGCAGCGCATGATCCAACGGCACAAAAACCCATCCACCTCACGCCCGATGAACAGCGCGAGCGGCTCGGCGGGGCCGCGCAGATAGGTTTGCAGCAAGGGGCCGTTTTCATCGCGGAGCCATTGCATCACATCCAAAAACAGCGCATCGCGGCGCCGCGGGTTAGGCTGGGCGCGCGCCGTGGCCTGCGCCACCTTGCCCCCGACATGGCGGACAAAACACTCCCAGGCGCCGGGCGCATCCGCCACCAAATCCTGGGCGAGGGCGCGATCCTTCAGACTGATGACCTCCGCATCGCCCATGGCCGGCCCAAACCTCCCTGATTTATGAACAATCAACCAGGGCGGATCATAGATGTTTTTGGGGCTATTGCCCAGCCAAGAGGCCAAGGGGGCGTGGGGCTGCATGGCGCGGACGGCGCAGCGCTTAAGGCGCCGATGAATTGGCCGCGGGCGCCGGGCTGGCGGCGGCTGGAGGCTGCGCAACCGGCGGGGCGCTGGGAATATATTGCAGACTTGGTTGC
Organism: Pseudomonadota bacterium; assembly: GCA_021781835.1. GTDB lineage: Bacteria > Pseudomonadota > Alphaproteobacteria > Acetobacterales > Acetobacteraceae > Acidocella. Next base: position 132,644 of record JAJXWD010000001.1, read on the forward strand.
GCGCTCGGCAGGGTGGGCACCGCAATGATGGTCGTGCTCAACAAATCCGCCGGGTCTGGCGTGCTGGAGCAAATGGGGCACCCCAATGACTGAGCCCGCACAGCCAGCGGCATGGCCAGGGCGGCGGCCAGCGAGGCAAGGGAGAAAATCCGGTTTTTGGTCATGTGCGTTGTCCTGTCAAAACATGGTGTTTATTGTGGCGATATCTGGTTGACGGACAGGCGGGCGGATTTTGGCGGAGGGCTGGAAAGTTTTTCGCAAAAAAATTACTCCGCCGAGTAATCCCTCAGGATTATCTGGCCACGCGCGGGCCCTGGGCGCGGGCGAGCGACAAGGCAAGCACCAGCGCGGCGATGACGCCCATGGCCCCGGCGCCGACAAAGGCCGGCAGATAGGTGCCGAGATGCTGGCGGACGAGCCCCGCCCCGAACGCCGCCAGCGCCGCGCCGAACTGGTGGCCGGTTTGCACCCAGCCAAACACGATCGGGCCATCCTGCTCGCCAAAGGCGCGGTTGGCGAGCTTGACGGTCGGGGGCACGGTGGCGATCCAATCCAGCCCGTAAAACACCGCGAATATGCCGAGATCGGCGGGGGTGAAGGGCAGAAAGGGCAGCACCATGAGCGAGAGGCCGCGCAGACCGTAATAGACCACCAGCAGCAGGCGGGGATCGAACCGGTCGGTCAGCCAGCCGGACGCGGTGGTGCCGAAGAGATCGAACAGCCCCATGAGCGAGAGCAGCCCCGCCGCCGCCACGGGCGGCACGCCATGGTCGCCGCAAAAGGCGATCATGTGCGTGCCGACCAGCCCGTTGGTGGTGAGGCCGCAGACGGCGAACGTGCCAAACAACAGCCAAAAGACCGGCCTTTGCCCAGCCCGCCCGAGCACGGCAAAGGCCAGGCCAACGCCCCGCGCGCCGCTGGCTTGCGGCGGGCTGGCCGTGGTTTCGCCAAAACGCAGCGCGCCGATATCGGCCGGGCGCTCGGGCACCAGCAGCAGCACCAGCGGCACCAGCCCCAGGCAGGCCAGGCTGACAGTGAGCACCGCCGGGCGCCAGGTGAATTGATTGGCGATATAGGCAAGGGCCGGTAAAAAGATGAGCGAGCCGGTGGCGGTGCTGGCGCTCAACAGCCCCATCACCACACCCTGGCGGGTGGCGAACCAGCGATTGACCACCGCCGCCCCCAAAACCGACGTGACCGCCCCCGTGCCAATGCCCGAGACCACGCCCCAGCACAGCACATATTGCCAAGATGTTTGCATCCAGAGGCTGGCGAAAATGGCGCCCGACATGAGCACCAGCCCGCCCAGCATGGTGCGCCTGATGCCCACCGTCTGCATCAGCGCCGCCGCGAACGGCCCGGCCAGGCCGTAGAGAAATATGCCCACCGCGGCGCCGAACGAGATGGTCGCCCGGCTCCAGCCAAACTGAAGCTGCAAGGGCAACAAGAGCACGCCCGGCGTGGCGCGCACGCCCGCGGACACCAGCAGCGCCAGAAACGTGACCGCGACGACGATGAAGATATGCCAGCGCGCGGGGATCAGGCGGCGGGTCATGCGCGGGGGAGCCGGGTGACGAGGGCCAGCCCGGCCTCGATGCCGCTTTGCAAAATCAGATCGGAGCGCGCGGGATCAGCGACGGCGCGGGCCATTTGCAGGCAGCCCAGCAAGGTGCCGAACAATCCGATGGCGAGGCGCTCTCGCGCCGCCTCGTCCATGCCGGGAGGCAGGTTGGCCTGCATCTGCGCCAATAGCCGCGCCAGCCGGACCGTGAACACCGCGCGGGTTTTGAGGTCGTGGCGGGCAATCTCGGCGGCCAGACCGGCGACGGCGCAGCCCTGGGCTGGTGCATCGCGGTGGGCGGGGCGGAGATAGGCGCGGATCAGCGCCTCGATCGGCGCCATCTCCGCCCCTGCCCGCTCGATCAGCTTCGCGCGCCGCGCCTCGCCCTGGGCCAAGGCGTCGTCGAGCGCGGCGCGGACCAACGCCTCCTTGGAAGCAAAATGCGCGTAAAACCCGCCATGGGTCAGCCCAGCCTCGGCCATCAGCCCGGCAATGCCGGTAGCGGCCACGCCATCTTCGCGGAACTTGCGCGACGCGGTCTCGACGATCCGCTGGCGGGTTTGTTCCTTATGTCCCTTCTCGAAACGCATCGGCCTTGCACATCCACCATTGAATTATGATTGACATTTTATATGTCGATCATAATCCAATACCCATTCGTGTCCGTTTTGGCAAGGGTCGGCTCATGACAGGCGCCGTATGTGCAAACCGCTTTGCCGCGCGCGGCTATGAGCTTGTTCTGGCTCGCGGGACTTTCGGCTATAAGCTGAGCATGGCAGCCTGGCCAATGGAGGTGTACAGCATGTTGCTCAACCATGATCTGACCCGCCCCGCGCTGGTCCATGCCGGGGCGGTGGACTGGGAGCCGAGCCCGGCCGCGGGTGTCGAGCGGCGGATGCTGTTTCGTGTCGGCGCCGAGAAAGCCCGCGCCACCTCCATTGTGCGTTATGCGCCAAACAGCCATTTCGCGCGCCACCAACATCCGGGCGGCGAGGAGGTTCTGGTTCTCGACGGCGTTTTCCAGGATGAGACCGGCAGCTTCCCCGCCGGCAGCTATGTGCGCAACCCGCCCGGCAGCGCCCACGCACCTGGCAGCGCCAATGGCTGCGTGATTTTCGTCAAGCTTTGGCAGTTCAGCGCCAATGACCATGCGCGCATCGTGCGTCTGCCGGGCGAGGGCGTGGCATCGCCACCGCGCCCGGGCATTGCGGCCTCGGCGCTGCTGTTTGAGGGGGTTGGTGAGCGGGTGATGGTTGAAGACTGGCAGCCAGGCGCCGAAATTGCGCTGGCCAACCAAACGGGGCTCGAGCTGCTTGTTTTGGCGGGCGGCTTCACTTTGCCCGATGCCACGCTAACCCCCTGGAGCTGGCTGCGCCTGCCGGCGGGCTGGCCGCTCCGCGCGCGGGTCAATGCCGAGGGGGCACGTGTCTGGATCAAGGCAGCCCCCCTGCTGCACCCCGATGTTTGCGCCTTTGCCGAGGCCGCGTCTTGAAAGGAACAGGTGTGGTTGCACGATACCGATCATCGGCTGGGGCAACACCGGAGGCATAGGGCTTCGGGATAATTGAAACTGAAATGCTCAATCGACCCAACCCGCGATTGGCGCCTCGACGACCGGGAGCCCCTGATGATCAGGCCGGATAACGCCGATACCGCGCCTGGATCATGTCTCCATGATTGCCATGGGGCCGGGTTAGCCCCGGCCCCATGCTGATCAAAACAGCAAACCAGCCTCCAGCGTTCCCAGAAACTGGAACTTGCCCCGGCCATTGGCGCCAAAGCTCGCCGTGGAAAACTGTTTGTTGTTGAGCAGGTAATAAGCCCCGGCATTGACGCGGGCGAACAGGTCTTTGTACTGCCAGGTCGGCGCGAGGGCCGCGCCCACGGCCTCGGAGCCAGGGCCGGAGGCCCATATATCGTGCCCGGTGCTGTCCTCATACTCGACCCACGCCCCCAGCGAATAGGGGGATGCGCCGAAGGCATAATCCCCAAACAGCGCCGCGCCGAAATTGCCCGACCCCTTGGTCAAGCCAAGCTTCCGGTTCGCCTTGGCATAAACATACTGCACTTCCGGGGTCAGGGTGAGGTTGCCGTCCGTATGGACATAATAGCCGCCCAGCATTTGTGAATTGACAAAATTGGCGCCATAGCTGCCGACCGTGGTGTTGCCATATTCGTAGGCGTTCAAGCCGGTCGCGCCAAGATTGCCGGCATAATAGACATTGGCGATGTTGTTGCCATCGAATGCGTAGCTGACCAGAGCTTGCAGAAAATTGAATACGCCAGTGTCGAAACCATCTCCAAACTCCACCGTCGCGGTCAATGGTCCCTGGCTGTACATGGCCGAAACGCCTCTTGAGTTGGCATTTTGTACCGCCCACAGCGCCGTGGTGAGTTGCACATTGTTGAGCCAGTCCGTGCCAGCTTCAAACCCCTCGAGCGAGCCAAGTTGCCCAACCGAAACCGTAACAGGAGAATTGGGCGGCGCTATGGTGAGATAGCCTTCAAAGAGAGGACCGGTGGTGTAGATATTGGCCGATGTTTGCGTCGGCGTTGTGCCCAGGGGAATGGTGCCGCCGTTTGGCCCAACCTCTACCGTGAACTGTAAAACACCTGAATTTTTTTGCAACTCAACAAACACGCTGCCGGCATAGGCGCCGTTATTCTTGACACCCGCCGCGGTATTGCTGACATAATAGCCATAGCCATCAGCGCCTCCCGAGAGCAGCAGAGAGCCAAGCGGGCCACCGTCAATCGTTATGGTTTGCGGGCCATTCAGCGCCTTTGCCGATGGCGCCGCAACCAAGCTGGCCGCCAAAACCAAACCCAGAGCGGTGGTGGCTTTGTAGATACACTTCATGTTAGTCTCCCTTATATATTTTGATTTTTAAACATTTTTATATGCGTGGGGTGCCGTGGCGGTGGCGTCACGGACCGCCACCGCCGGCAGGCTTAAACAACCGCCATGTAATGTTTCACAAAGCGTGGGCTGTGCACGGTCCACAGTACGGGCGTGCCCTTCTCGATCATCCAGCCTTCACCAGGTTTGTAAGTGTGCGCCTCGCCGGTCGTCTCGTTCTGCAAGGTCACTTCGCCTTCCAGAACGACCGCGTGCTCGGTAAAGGGGTAGACCATGCGGAACGTGCTTTTGGTAACGGCAAAGAAGCCGCCGCTCACCGGGGATTCCGGGTTGCCGTGGGTGAACGCACCAAAGGCCTTGCCTTCGCCTTCGAGAATCTCCGATCCAAGATCGGCGACGGTACCCCAGGGGGTGAGCATGGGGATGGTTGTCGTGGTTAGTTTCAGCATACTCGGTCCTTTCATGTAGAGATTATGCGGCACGGCCATTGAAATAGCCTTGCGCCTGATTCCAGATTTTGCCCGCCGTGAGCCAAACCGCCCGCATCTTGTCCTTGCCGACGATGTCGATGTGGGGAATGCTGGCCAGAAGATCATACCGCGCCGAGCCTTCGCTCATGCCCTCAGCCAGAACTTTGCAGACAATATGGCTCGGCGTGACACCAAAGCCCGAATAGCCCTGCACATAAAAAACATTCTTATGCTCAGGCAGCGTGCCGATTTGGGGAAACAGATTGGCGCTGCAGGCCATCGGCCCACCCCAGGCGAGGTCGATCTTCACCTTATCGAGATACGGAAACACCTCGACCATCAGAGAGCGGTTCCACGCCTCCAAATCGCTTGGCGTGTATTCGACATAACGCGTCGCTGAGCCAAACAGCAGGCGGTTTTCGCGTGTCACGCGATAATAATTGATGATCGGGCTGATATCCGAGAAGGCGCCCCTGATTGGGCTGATCTGCTCAATCACCGAATCCGGCAAGGGCTCGGTCATCAACTGGTATGCATAGGTATTGATCGTTTTTTTATAGATGTATGGCTCCATGTTGGCGAGGAAACTATCGCACGCCCATAGCAGCTTCTGCGCCCTCACGGTGCCGCCCGGCGTGCGCACGGTCACGCGGTCGCCATAGGTCACCTGCACCGCCGGGCTGTGCTCAAATATACGCCCGCCAAGCGAAACGAGTGCCTTCGCCTCGCCCAGCAACAGGTTGAGCGAGTGAACATGCCCGCCACCCATATGTTTGAGCGCCGCCTTGTAAACCGGCGAACCCACGACCTTTTGCACATCCGCCCCGGTGACCAGCTCGATATCCTCGCGCGGGTCAACCTGCTTGAACTCCTGAAGCCAGGTCTGCAGGGTTTTGGTCTGCCGGTCATTATAGGCGAGGTACCCGTAGCCGTGGCAAAGATCGGCCTGGATGTCGTATTTTTTGACCCGCTCGGCAATAATCCCCGCACCCAGATTGGCGATCTTGAAGATCGTCTCCAGCCCTTGCGGACCGACATGGCGCTTTACCTTGTCGATGTCATGGCCGATGCCGGCCATGACCTGCCCGCCATTACGGCCCGTGCCTCCATAGCCGAGATATTTTCCCTCCAGCACCACGATATTGGTGATGCCTTTCTCCGCGAGTTCCAGCGCCGTGTTGATGCCGGAAAAGCCACCGCCAATCACCACCACGTCGGCGTCGATATCCTCGGCCAAACGTGGAAAGGCAAGGTTGTACTTCTTGGTCGCGAAGTAATAGGTGGGAGATTCGATGCCCTTCATATGTTTATCGACTTTCAGATCTTCTCGTGCCCGATCGAGGCATAGCGGACAGGGTCGGCGACACGCAGGCGCCAGGAAAGCCCCAGGCCAATGACCGCCCCCGCAAGAATGAGACCAGTGAGGCTGTAGGAAAGGAAGCTTGACGCACCCGTGAGAAGCGCGAAATTTATGACGATGTTGTAGAGCACGACCACCAGCAGCACACCCGCGCCGATGGGCGCAATGTAGGAGGAGAACACCCCATCTGACATCTTTTTGTTGCGGGCGAAAAAGGCTGGAACCGCGAAAGAGGCAATGGCCATCAGGGTGATAACGCCCAGCGCGCCGACATTGGTGAGCCACGAGAACAGCGCCAGCACCGGGTCTTGCTTGGTCAACACAAACACGGCGACGACGATGGCGGCGATGACGGTTTGCGCCACCGAGCCGGTATGCGGGCTCTGGTGCTCATCATGGGTCTTGCCAAAATGCCCAGGCAGCAGACCCTCGCGGCCCATGGCGAAGAAATAACGCGCCACGGAGTTGTGGAAAGCCAGAAGGCCGGCATAAACAGAGGTCACGAACAGCACGCTCATGGTCAGCGACAGCCAGTGGCCAACATAGCGGTCAGCCATATTGAACAAAAAGCGCGTGGGGTCGGGCAGGCCGCCCAAATAGCCCGCCAGCTTGCTCACGCCTTCGGCATTTACCAGCGCCCAGCTTGAAACCATGTAAAATCCACCAATCAGCAGCACCGAGAAATAGGTGGCCAGCGGAATGGTGCGCTTGGGGTCTTTGGCTTCCTCGCCATAAATCGTCGTTGCCTCGAAACCAACGAAGCAGGCAAACGCGAACACCAGCCCGATGGACGGCGACCCGCTGAATACATGCGACGGCGCGAAGGGCGCGGCGCTCAGGCCGGAGTCACCGCCTTTGGCGATGATCGCGACATCGAGCACCAGCACGCAAAGATACTCGGCGGCAACAAGCAAAGTGAGAACCTTGGCGGAGAGATCAACCTGCCGGTAGCCCAGCACCGAGATGCTCGCCATGGCGATATAGGCATAGGCCCACCACGGCAGACTAATCCCCACCTGCTGGAAAAGCCCCTGCGCGGCCGCGCCGAACATGCCATAGAGCCCGATCTGCATGGTGTTATAGCCCACCAAGGCGATCATCGAGGAGGCGCCGCCCGCCATGCCGCCCAGCCCACGGGCGGCAAAGGCGTAAAACGCGCCGGCATTCGTTACATGCCGGGCGAGAGCGCAATAGCCCACGGCGAAAAGCAGAAGAATGAGCATGGTGATGCCATAGGCACCGGGCATGCCCGCGCCATTTCCGAGCAACATGCCCAGCGGCGCGCCGCCGGCGATGGCGACGAGCGGCGCCGCCGCGGAAATGACGAAAAACGTGACAGCACCAGCACCCAACGCCCCTTTGCGCAGCTGGTTTGCCGCCGGCGCCAAGGGCGCCAGTGTTTCAGTATGTTCGTAGCTCACAGGAATATACCCCCTAAATTATTAAAAACCGCTGAACGAGCCAGTGACTGTTATTTTTTGGCGTATCCGCAGAGCTGTTAAACAACGACAGGCCGGCACAATACGATTGCATATGGCGCCAAAACTCCGATAAAATACGCCAACCATAAAATATGCGCCATAGTACCACGTTTTGGAGAGTTATATGCCGCACCGCAAAACATCGGCAGAGAGCGTGCCGATGATCCGCTCGTCGGTGGTCAACCAAGTGATCTCGGCAATCCTGGCCTCTCCCAATGGCTCGGCCTTTTTGCGGCGTGCGCACGGCATGAAGAGCACCCGCGCCGATTTGTACGAACGCATCGCCCTGGCCCGCTATCTGAAATTATTTGAAGACGCCGCCATGCAGGCCGACGATCCGCTTTTGGGCGCGCGCATGGGCATTGCCAGTCCGCCGGGTGAAATTTTGGGTCCGATCGGGTTTTTGGTGCTCACCAGCCCGCGCCTGCGCATCGGGCTTGAAAATCTCGCTTATTATATCAGCGCTTGGCAGGATGCGACGGAAATCGCCATACATGATCATGGCGACACCACCATCTGGTCTTACCGGATTTTGGACCCCGATCTCTGGCCACGCCGTCAGGATTCGGAATTCACACTCACCGCCACCTGCTCGATGATCCGTAATTGCTTCGGCGGCGGCTGGGCGCCTCTCGAAGTGCATTTCGAGCATCCCCGCCCACGGGAATGGCAGGCCTTGCAGGCCATGTTTCGCGCGCCGCTGCGCTTTGACCAGCCGGCCAACGCGTTGGTCATAGACCGGAATGATCTGGACAAGCCCACCCAAGGGGCCAATGCCGGCTTCGCGCCCTTTTTGCGCCGCCATGTCGAGGACATGATGGCCAAAGAGACAACGGAAGTGAAATTGAGCGAGCAGGTGCGGCAATTGGTGGCGCGGGATCTGGGGCGGGCTCCGGTCAGCCTGCCGCTGCTCGCCGCCGAGCTGGGGCTGCCGGCGCGCACCCTGCAACGCTATTTGGCCGATGAGGGCACAAGTGTGCGCGATATCGTGAAGGCGTTAAAGGTTCAAGAAGCCAAGGCGCTGCTCAAAACCAGCCGCCGGCATATTGGCGCCGTTTCTCAGGCGGTCGGCTACTCCGACCCCACGGCGTTCTGGCGGGCCTTCAAATCCTGGGAAGGTGTTTCGCCCGCCACCTTTCAGCGGACGAAACACCGGAAGGGCTGAACCTCAGCCCTGCAGGGCGGCCCACATGTCGCGGTCGCGCTCGGCGGTCCAGATGCGCGGGGTGTCGATCCCCAGCGCCTCATCGTACGCGCGGGCGACGTTGAACGGCAGGCAATGCTCGTAAATGGCGTAATTGCCGAATTTATGGTCGCACGCCGCCCGGCAGGCGGCCATGGCGTCCTTCAGGCTGCCGCCCTTGGCCGCCACCTCGGCCACCGCATTATAGGTGCTGGTGACAAAATCCTTGGTGGCCTCCAGCGCGGCTTTCACCTGCCCGGTTCCCACCAGCGCGTCGCCACGGCCGGGCGCGATGGATTTGGGGCTATAGCGGGCGATGGCATCGAGCGTGCCCGGCCAGTCGGTGAAATGGGCATCGCCGCAATAGCAGGCGGAGTGATATTCCACGATATCGCCGGTGAACATCACCCCGGCATCGGGCACCCAGGCGACAATATCGCCCGCCGTGTGAGCACGGCCAAGCTGGAGCAGCTCCACCCGGCGCTTGCCCAGATAAACGGTCATCTTGCCGTTAAAGGTAACGCTTGGCCAAGTCAGACCCGGCACCGATTCAGCGGCCTGGAACAGGCGCGGGAAGCGGCCCAGCTCGGAAGCCCAATCCTCGTTGCCGCGCTCCTGGATCATGCCCCGGCATTTCTCCGAAGCGATGATCTCGGACGCGCCATAGCCCGAGGCGCCGAGCACGCGCACTGCGTGGTAATGCGACAGCACCACATATTTGATCGGCTTGTCGGTGACGGTGCGAATCTTCTCAATCACACGCTGCGCCATCACGGGCGTCGCCTGGGCATCGATGATCATCACCGAATCATCGCCGATGATGACGCCCGTGTTGGGGTCGCCCTCGGCGGTAAACGCATACAGGTTGGGGCCAACCTCGGTAAACGAAACGTTCTTCTCGGCCATATCGCCGGTGGAGGCAAAGGCAGGTGTCGACATGCTCATGGTCCTTCTTCAAAATCAGGCTGGTGTTCGGGGGCGGCCTTGATGAAGGCGGGCAGCGCGCGGGCCGCCGCCTCAACCGCCGCGAGGCGGGGATAGGGAGAGAGATCGAGCCCAAAGCGCCGGGCATTATAAAGCTGGGGCACGATGCACAGATCGGCGAGGCCAGGCGCATCGCCCACGGCAAAAGCGCCCGCCGTCTGCTCCAGCCTTGCCTCAATGGCGCCAAACCCCGCCGCCATCCAATGGCGGTTCCAGGCCGCGCGGGCCTCTGGCGTGGCGCCATGGTCGGCGGAGAGCTTGTCGAGCACCCGCAAATTGCCGATGGGGTGAATGTCGCAGGCGATGATATGGGCGATTTCGCGGGCATAGGCGCGGTTGGCCAGCCCCGCTGGCAAAAGCGCCGGGGCTGGGTGGGCCTCTTCGAGATATTCGATGATGGCGAGCGACTGGGCGAGCGCCACCGTGCCATCGGTAAACCAGGGCACCAGACCGGCGGGGTTAAGCGCCCGGTAAGCCTCGCCCCGCTGCTCGCCATGGCGCAGATGCACCGGCACGATCTCGGCGCGCAACCCTTTCAGGTTGAGCGCGATGCGCACCCGGTACGCCGCCGAGGAGCGGTAATAGGAATAAAGCCGCGCGCTCATGGCGCCCACGCCGCGCGCAAGGCGGGGGCTGGCAAAATAGTGCCCGTGCACGCGCCAAAGCCAATGCGGTAGCCATCGCCCCGCGCGAAGCCGGTCAGCGTCAGGGTATCGCCGTCCTCGATGAACCGGCGCTCGATGCCGCCGTCCAGCGTCAGCGGCTCCTTGCCGCCCCAGGTCAGCTCGAGCAGCGAGCCGCGATTTTCGCGCGCGGGGCCTGAGATGGTGCCCGAGCCCAGCAGATCGCCCACATTCATCTTGCAGCCGCCAATGGCATGGTGGGTGAGCTGCTGGGCGGCGGAATAATAAAGCTCGCTCGTGTTGGTGCGCGAGATCACGGTATCGCGCGCCTGGCCCTCGGCGCGCATGCGCACTTCAAGCTCGATGTCATAGAGCATCGGCCCAGGCTCGCGCAGATATGGCAGCAGCGGGCGGGCGCGCTCTGGCGCCGCCACCCGGAAGGGCTCCAGCGCCGCCTTGGGCACCACCCACGGGCTGATGGTGGTGGCGAACGCCTTGGCCTGAAACGGACCGAGCGGCTGGTACTCCCAGGCCTGAATGTCGCGCGCCGACCAGTCGTTCAGCAGCACATAGCCAAAGATCAGCTCATCGGCCTCGGCAACCGTGAGCGGCGTGCCCATCTCGCTCCCCTGCCCCAGCACGGCGCCGAATTCCAGCTCGATATCGAGCCGCTTGGTGGGCGAGAACAACGGCAGCTCGGCCTCGGGCGGCTTGATCTGCCCGAGCGGGCGGCGGACGGGCGTGCCGCTCACCACCACCGTCGAGGCACGGCCATTATAGCCAATGGGAATGCTCAGCCAGTTGGGCGGCAGGGCGTTCTCGGCCCCCCGGAACATGGTGCCGACATTCTCGGCATGGTGGCGGCCGGCATAAAAATCGGTGTAGCCGGCGACGGTGAACGGCATGTGCATGATCACGCCGGACTGGGGCAGGAGCACCCGCTCACGCAAGGCGGCATCATCGCGCAGCACCGGGTCGCCGCCTTCGGCCAGCAGCGACGTGAGGCGCGCGCGCAGCGCCGCCCAGGCCACCTTACCCCGCGCCATGAACGGGTTGAGCGCGGGCGCGGCAAACCCCGACACCGCGATCAGCCCGGCCTGTTCGAGCGCCGCCAGATCGGCGACCTCATCGCCAATGGCCACGCCGCAGCGCGGCGCCTCGCCCGCCCGGCTGAACACGCCATAAGGCAGGTTCTGGAGCGGAAAATCGGTGTCAGGGGTGTTTGCCCCCCCGACCCAGGATTTATGATTATTCATGTCACTCCCCTTGTGGCGTTCACACGGCGCCGCCGGCACGCCGGAGCGCCTCGTGGATGATGGCGCGATCACCGATATGGTTGGCCAGCAGCAGCACCAGCTTGCAGTTCATCATGGCCGCCTGGGCGTCATCCATGTGGCGCTGGCTGTCGATAAGTTCCTTGTAGAAATCATCGGGGTCGGGGATGTTGGGGGTAAGGGTGAGGCTCATCTCGCGCTCCTGTCAGGCGGCCACGGCGCGGGCCAGCGCCTGGACGATTTTTTGTTCATCAAAGCCGCGCCAGCGGGCGGCGACATGCTGGTCGGGGCGCAGCAGATAGGTGGTGCCGGGCTTGGCATCGTAGCGCGCGGCCAGCACGCCTTTTTCATCCTCAATGTCGCGTCCCACTTGCAGCACCCGCGCGGTGACAGAGCCAAACGCCACGCTCTCCACCGGCGTGGGGCCAAAGCTGAGCAGCGTGAAGCCCCCGCCGATCTGGTTGAGGAACCAGCCCTCCCTGCCCTGGCGCTTCACCGGCGCGTCGGCGCAGTTGGTGCCGGGGTGCATGGCGCCACTAAACACCTCCTCGTCTGGCGTGTTGAGCGATGAATGCCGATAGGGCGTGGGCATCGAGAGCCGGCCGGAATTCACCAGCTTGCGGGCAAATTCCGCCTCGGGCTGTTCGGCCAGTTGCAGCGTGGCATCGCGGTAGAGGCGGCTGGATGCGCTCTTGGGCGTGATGAAATCGGTCGCGCGGGTGGAGTTGAGCAGATTGTCATCGGCCGCGAACGCCCGCTCCTCGTTATAGCTGTCGATAAGCGATAGCGGCGCCGCGCCCTCGATGACCAGCTTGAGCTTCCAGAGCAGATTATCGGTATCCTGCACGCCGGTATTGGCGCCGCGCGCGCCAAAGGGCGAGACCTGATGCGCCGCATCGCCCGCGAACAGCACCCGGCCATAGCGGAAATCATCGATCCGGCGGCAAGCGAACTGATAGACCGAGGCCCATTCCAGCTCGAACTCACGATCATCGCCCAGCATCGCCTTGACGCGCGGGATGATCTTCTCGGGCTTCTTTTCCTCATTGGCGTCCGCGTCCCAGCCGAGCTGGAAATCGATCCGCCAGACATCGTCAGGCTGGCGGTGCAGCAGCACCGACTGATTGGGGTGAAACGGCGGATCGAACCAGAACCACCGCTCGGTCGGGTAGGCGGCCTTCATGATCACATCCGCGATCAGGAAGCGGTCTTGGAAGAACTGGCCGGTGAATTGCGCGCCCACCATGGCGCGCACGCCCGAATTGGCGCCGTCGCAGGCCAGCACCCAGTCGGCCTCCATGGTGAACACGCCATCGGGTGTTTCGACGGTGAGCACGGCATGGTCGCTCTGCTGCTCGATGGCGATGAGCTTGTGTTTCCAGCGCAAATCCACCCGCGGCAACCGGCCGATCTCATCGACCATATATTCCTCCAGATAATATTGCTGGAGGTTGATCATCGCCGGCATCTTGTTGTCGTCTTCGGGCAGCAGGTCGAACTGGTAGGACAGGCGATCCTGGAAGAACACCTTGCCGAGCTTCCAGCCCACGCCCTTGGCGACCATGCGCTCGCCCACCCCCAGGCGGTCCCATACTTCCAGCGGGCGCTTGGCGTAGCACACCGCGCGCGAACCGACCGAGACGGTGTCGTTGTCATCGAGCACCACGCAGGGCAGGCCCTGGGCCGCGGCATCGAGCGCGGCGGTGAGGCCGATGGGCCCGGCGCCGATGATGACCAGCTTGTGGCGCACCACCTCGCCGGTTTTTTGCGCCGCCGACTGCACATAGGGGAATTTCGGGTAGCTATAGGTTTTAAACATGGATGATCCGCCCTTTAGCTTTTCATTTCATCCGCATGCGCCCAGGCCATGTGGCGCGGCGGCGTCTTGGTCTTGTTCCAATCCTCGATCATCGGCCGCGCGCAATCGCGCATGCGCTGCCAGTCGGCGGCGCTGGCGGTGTTGGTGGCCAGCTCCAGCCGGTGGCCGTTGGGGTCGAAGAAATAAATGGAGTGGAACAGCGCATGGTTGGTCGGGCCCACAACCGCAATGCCCGCCGCCTCCAGCCGTGCCTTGGTGGCCACCAGCGTCTCCATGCTGTCCACTTCCAGGGCAAGGTGCTGCACCCAATCCGGGGTGTTGCGGTCCCGGTCCATCTCGGGCTGGGTCGGCAACTCGAAAAAGGCCAGGATATTGCCCCGCCCGGCATCGAGAAAAATATGCATGTACGGGTCAAGCGCCTTGGTGGAGGGCACGCGGTCTTCGGCGAACGCGCCGACCAGCTCCATTCCCAGATGCGTCTTGTAAAACTCGACCGTTTCGCCGGCATCCTTACAGCGATAGGCAACATGGTGGATTTTCTGGATCAACATGGCGGTGACTCCCTTGGTTGTTGGTCTCTTGGTATCAGATGTTACCATATATTATCAAGAGTTACTATTATAAAAAACCACTTTTCCTTTTTAAGCACGCATGGGATAGAATTAACCGTATCGACAGATACAAAATGGCCCCAGACATGCCGCAAGCCCCTGCCCCCGAAGGTCTCGCCCTCAACAGCTTCCTGCCCTACCGGCTCACCATCCTGGCCGATCAGGTGTCGCGCACGGCCGCGCAAATTTATGCCGACCGCTTCGACCTCACCCGCCCGGAATGGCGCATCATCGCCTCGCTCTCCGAACTCGGGCCGGTCTCAGCCACCGAAATCTGCGCGCATTCGGCCCAGGATAAAATGACCGTGAGCCGGGCGGTTGCCAGCCTGGAAACGCGCCTCCTGGTCCACCGCCACGATGATCCGCACGACCGGCGGAACAAAATCCTCGACCTCACCCCCGCCGGGCGCGCGCTTTACGGCAAAATCGTCCCGCTCATCCTGGCCCGCGAGGCTTATCTGCTCGAGAGCTTCTCCCCCGAGGAGCGCGCCACGCTCAACCGCCTGCTCGAGGCGCTGCTGCTCCGCGCGCGCGGCCTCGAGCAACGCGGCTAAGAGACTGTTTCAAATAACCCCCATACAATAAATTGAAATTATTAAAATTTTTGCAGGGTTTGGGGGCTTTTCATAAAAGCTCTCCAAGAGCTCCGCCCTTTTTTGTAAAAAAGGGCGGCCCCAAAAAACTTTTGATAATTTTTTAGGGGTTTTCTAAGGGGCTTTTAAAACAGTCTCTAAGACTTACACCAACAGCGTCTGGATGGTGGTGAATTCCTTCAACCCCTCCACCCCAAACTCCACCCCGACGCCCGACTGCTTGACGCCCCCAAACGGGGCGTTGGGCTGGATGGCGCCGTGCTTGTTGATCCACACCGAGCCGCATTCCAGCCGCTTGGCCACGGTCTTGGCCGCCTCGATGTCCGACGACCACACCGAGCCGCCCAACCCAAACGGCGAGGCATTGGCGCGGCCGATCACCTCCTCCACAGAGGCATATTTGATGATCGGCAGCACAGGGCCAAACTGCTCCTCATCCACCAGCCGCACCCCGTTATCGACGTTCGAGATCAGCGTGACCGGATAAAAATACCCCGGCCCATTGCCCGGATCGCCCCCCAGCAGCACCTTGCCGCCCTGGGCCTTGGCATCCTCCACCAGCTCGCGCACCAGGGCGAGCTGCTTCTCATTTTGCACCGGCCCCAGCACGCTGCTCTCCAGCCGCCCATCGCCAACGGGAATTTTCGCCGCATACGCCACCAGCGCCTCGCACACCGCGTCATGCACGCTCTCATGCACATACAGGCGCTTAAGGGCCGCGCAAGTCTGGCCGTTATTGATGAACGCGCCCCAAAACAGCCCCTCGGCTATGGCCGCGGGGTCGGTGCCCGGCAGCACAATCCCGGCATCGTTCCCGCCCAGTTCCAGCGTCAGGCGCTTGAGCGTGCCGGCCGCCGCCGCCATCACCTTTTTGCCCACCGGCGTGGAGCCGGTGAACACCACCTTGCCCACGCCGGCATGCCCGGCCAGCGCGCCCCCTAACCCGCCTTCGCCGGTGACGACATTCATCACCCCCGGCGGCAGCACTTCGTTCATCAGCTCCACCATGCGGATGGTCGAGAGCGGTGTGAGGCTGGAAGGCTTGCTCACCACCGTATTGCCCGCGCGGATGGCCGGGATGAGGTGCCAGCAGGCGATCATCACCGGCCAGTTCCAGGGGGTGATCGAACCCACCACGCCAATCGGCTTGCGGTGCAGCTCCACCCGCCCCTCTGGCGTGTCTTGCAACAGCTCCACCGGCAGGCTCAGCGCGGCGGTGGCGCGCGTCCAGGCCACGGCGCCGCCCAGCTCAAAGCGCGAGCCCAGCCCACCCAGCGGCTTACCCTGCTCAAGCGTCAGCAATTGCGCCAGCTCTTCCGCATGCGCCTCGATGATATCGGCCACCTTGGCGCACAGCGCCTGGCGCTCCTCATCGGGCGTGGCGGCCCAGGCGGAAAACGCGGCGCTGGCCGCGGCCACCGCCGCGTTCAACTCCGCCTCGGTGGCAACCGGCATCAGCCCCACCACACTGCCATCCGCCGGATTGCGCACCTCAAGATGCTGCGCCGTCTCCACACGCTGGCCGTTAATCATTAAAGCATAAGGTTTCATGGTGTTCTCCCCAGAACAGGTTGACACCACGCTACGCCCGCACAACACGCCCGGTCTTGGACGGGAGCGCGGCATGGCTTGGACAAACACGCAATCACCGCCCCAGCAAAGCGGCCTGCTAAACTCCCCCCACCGTCCGCCCGGGCGGGCCGTTCCGGGGGCCTGGCCCGACATCGCCCGGCGGGCAGCCAAAGAGCGCGCGGAAGCTGCGGTTGAAATAGGACACGTCATTGAACCCCGCGGCATAGGCCAGGGCGGCGATGGTCTCTCTCCGCCCGCCACCCCCCTGGCGCAGGCGCTCATGCACCAGGCGCAGGCGTTGCTCGCGGATCAGTTCCGTGCAGGTCTGGCCTTGGGCGCGAAAATCCTCCTGCAAGGTACGCACCGACACGCCCAGGCGCGCCGCCAGCCAAGAGGCACTGAGTTCGGATTCAGTCAGATGCCGCGCGATCAATAAGCGCGCTTTTTCAAGCCGCAGAGCTACCGGGTCCACCGGCGCCGCCAAAAAGGCCTGGGCTGTGGCATCGCGCAGCAACCCCGCCAAAGGCAGGGCCGCAGCCTCATCTTGGCTGCCGAGCAGCTTGACCACCAGCGCCCGCAACACCACGGCCATCGGGTCCGCGGCCTCCAGCCGGCGGGGCGGCCCCAATCCGCCCTGGCGCGTCCGCAGCAGCGCGCCACGGGGCAGATGCAGGGAAATATGGTTGGACACGGCGCCGCCAAACTGGAACGAAAGCGGGCGCGTGGAATCGATGAGCGTGCAGTCTCCGGGCGAGAGCACCACCTGCGCCTCGCCCTGCTCCACGCCGCACCCGCCTTCAATCTGCATGAGGAGAAATAAATGCTCCCCGTCATCACGGCGGACATCGGCGGAGGTTCGGACAATGCGCTCCAGATCATTGACCACATGCGCCAATGTCAGCCCCGGCCGGTCAACACGCTTGGCCATGCCCCGCACCCCGGCGCGCGGCTCGGCCGAAACCGGCTGAAACCGCCCGCAGACCGCGCGCAAATCTCCCGCCCAACCGTCAAACGGCGCCACAGCCCAGGGGCGGCTCGCCAATAGCGGCACGTGCCTCAGGTCCAACGGCTTGCCCTCCGCCCGACAGCCCCCAAAAGCTGCACCTGCTCCCTACCTTCCCGAACCCATGATTGGTTCTTAGGTCCTTGAGCCTATACCATCCCCCCGCGCGCGGCCAGAGGAAACGCCAGCTCCCGCCGCGCGTGCCGCTCACGCCCGCTTATTTTTCCTTGTATCGCAACGCCTCGACCAGCAGCTTGAAGGCCGCGGGCAATTGCCGCCGGTCGGGGTAGTAAAGATGATAGCCTGGGAAACGGGGGCACCAATCTTCCAATATGCGCACCAGCCGCCCCTCGGCCAGGGGCACCACCGCCTGGTCCTCCAGCACGCAGGCCAGCCCCACCCCTTCCGCCGCCGCGCGCAGCACCATTTCGGCGTCGTTGACGATTAACGGCCCCTCGACCCGCACATTCACCGGACGGCCGTCTTTCTCGAACTCCCATGCGTAAAGCCCGCCCGCCGTGGGCAAGCGGATATTGATGCAGCGATGGTTTGTCAGCTCATGCGGCGTCAAGGGCGTGCCGTGGCGGGCGAGATAGGCGGGCGCGGCCAGCACCGCCATGCGCAAGCCCGGCCCCACCGGCACGGCGATCATATCCTTGGCCACCTGCTCGCCCAGCCGCACCCCGGCATCAAACCGCTCGGCGACAATATCGACCAGCCGCCCATCGAGCGATAATTCCACGCTGATATCTGGGTACTCGCGCAGCATCTTGCCGATGACGGGCCACAGCACGGTCTGCGCGGCGTGCTTGTTGGTGGTGATGCGCAACTCGCCCGAAGGGGTCGCGCTCAGCGCGCTCAGCGCGTTCAGGCGCGCGTCTATGTCGTCAAATGCCGGGCGCAGCGTGGCCGCCAGCTGCTCGCCCGCCACGGTCAACGCCACGGTGCGCGTGGTGCGGGTGAGCAGCTTTACCCCCATATCCGCCTCCAGGCGGCGTACCGTCTGGCTGATGGCCGATTGCGACGTGCCCAGCTGGGCCGCCGCGCGGGTGAAGCTGCACGCCTCGGCCACGCTCAGGAACACCGCCAGATCCCCCAGCCTGTCACGCCTCATTTATAAGCTCCAAGTATCATATCATGATTTATTTAATGTCTAATCTT
Organism: Pseudomonadota bacterium; assembly: GCA_021781835.1. Classification (GTDB taxonomy): domain Bacteria; phylum Pseudomonadota; class Alphaproteobacteria; order Acetobacterales; family Acetobacteraceae; genus Acidocella. The sequence continues at coordinate 151,199 of JAJXWD010000001.1, forward strand.
TATAAACGGCAGGCGCTAGAGACATTTCCCGTTACCGGCGGCACGGGTGGCGCGCCGTTCGGGCATCTCCACGGGTGAGGTTGCCGTTATCACCGGCACGGGGCACCGCCCTTTTTCGCGCCGCCTGAACACAAGGAGCAGATATATGCAAAAACGTGAACTTGGCCAAAGCGGCTTGATTGTTTCAGCCCTTGGCTTTGGCTGCATGGGGTTGAATTTTGGCTATGGCACGGCCCTGCCGCGCGCGGAGGCCGTGGCGCTGATCCGCGCCGCTTATGAGCGCGGTGTCACTTTTTTCGATACGGCCGAGGTTTATGGCCCCTACACCAACGAGGAACTGGTTGGCGAGGCGCTGGAACCCGTGCGCGACGAGGTGGTGATCGCCACCAAATTCGGCTTCAACATCATAGAGGGCCAGATGGCCGGACTGAACTCCCGCCCCGCGCAAATCCGCGCCGTGTGCGATGCCTCGCTCAAGCGGTTGCGCACCAGCCATATCGATCTGTTCTACCAGCATCGCGTCGATCCCGAGGTGCCGATCGAGGATGTGGCGGGCGCGGTGCAGGACCTGATCCGGGAAGGCAAGGTGAAGCATTTCGGCCTCTCAGAGCCCAGCGCCGCCACGGTGCGCCGCGCCCATGCGGTGCAGAAGGTGAGTGCCCTGCAAAATGAATATTCGCTCTGGACGCGCGGGCCCGAAACCAACGGCATCATGGCGGCCTGCGCGGAGCTGGGCATTGGCCTCGTGCCCTACAGCCCGCTGGGCAAGGGGTTTTTGACCGGCGCCATGACCAAGGAGACCACCTTGCCCGACAATGATTTCCGCCGCGCCCTGCCGCGCTTCACCGCCCAGGCGATGGACGCCAACCAAGCCCTGGTCGAGCTGCTCGGCACCATCGGCGCGCGGCATAATGCCACGCCGGCCCAGGTGGCGCTTGCCTGGCTGTTGGCGCAAAACCCCTGGATCGCGCCGATCCCCGGCACGACCAAGCTGCACCGGCTGGAGGAAAATCTAGGCGCGGCGGCGCTTGCCCTCACCCTCGCCGATCTCGCCGACATCGAGCAGGCGGCGGCGAACATCAACATCGAGGGGGAGCGCTACCCGGCCCATCTGCTGGCCATGGTGGGGCGGTAAGCGCCGCCATGGGGCTTGGTGGGGCAAGCGCTCCACCAGCCCCCTGCACAGCCTCAAGACCCGCGCGTATCACACGCGCAGCAGCGTCTTGATGGCGCGGCGCTCATCCATCGCCTTGTAGCCCTCGGCCACATCGGCCAGGGGCAGCGTGAGATCAAACACCTTGCCGGGGTTGATCTGGCGGCTCAGCACCAGCTCAAGCAGGTGGGGCAAAAAGCGCCGCACCGGCGCCGGGCCGCCAAGCATGCCGACTTGCGCGAAAAACAGCGATTGCCCCTCCAGCTGCACGCCATGCGGCACGCCGACATAGCCGATCATCGCGCCCGGCCGCGTGCACTCGATGGCCTGGGCCATTGATTCGGCCGTGCCCACGCATTCCAGCACGGCGTCGGCCCCGATCTTGCCTGTCATGGCCTTGAGCTGGGCCACGCCCTCGGCGCCGCGGGCGGCGATGATGTCGGTGGCGCCAAATTCCAGCGCCAGATCCTGGCGGGTCTTGTGCCGGCTCATGGCGATGATGCGCGCCGCCCCCATCTGTTTGGCGGCCATCACGCCCATCAGCCCCACCGCGCCATCGCCCACCACCAGAGCCGTGCAGCCGGGCCGCACGCGCGCGGCATCGGCCGCATACCAGCCCGTGCCCAGCACATCGGAGGCCGCCAGCAGGCTGGGGATGAGGTCATCGTCCGGTATTTCGGGCGTTGCGACCAGCGTGCCATCGGCCAGCGGCACGCGCGCCTTGGGGGCCTGCGCGCCGGACATGAATTCGCGCTGCGCGCAGGAGGAGGGAAAGCCGAAGCGGCAATGCGGGCAGGTATTGTCGGAAATACAAAACGACCCCACCACGAACTGGCCAGGGCGGATGCTGGTTACCGCCTCGCCCACCGCCTCGACGATGCCGCAATATTCATGCCCCATGGCGCGCGGTGCCGTCACCTCGTTCAAGCCCCGGTAGGGCCAGAGATCGGAGCCACAGATGCAGCTGGCGGAAAGGCGGATGACGGCATCGGTCGGCAGCAAAATCTGCGGCTCGGGCACTTCCTCGCACCGCACATCGCGCGGGCCATACAGCATTGTCCCGCGCATCATGCGTATGCCTCGTCGGAGACAGGCTCCATCCAACTCACCACCTCGCCATCCTGCTTCTCGGCAATGGCGATATGGGTCATCGCGCAGGCGGGTGACGCGCCATGCCAGTGTTTTTCGCCGGGCTTGATCCACACAATATCGCCCGGGCGGATCTCTTGCACCGGCTCACCCTCTTTTTGCACCCGTCCCAGCCCGGACGTGACGATCAGCGTCTGCCCCAGCGGGTGCGTGTGCCAGGCGGTGCGCGCGCCGGGCTCAAAGGTCACGGTCGCCCCGCTGACCCGCGCGCCATCCGTGCCGGCAAAAGGGGCGTCGATCCGCACAATGCCAGTGAAATACTCCACCGGCCCGCGCCGGGAGGCGGTTGTGCCGTTTTTGATAATGTCCATGGTTCAGTCTCCGGATCATCCTGGAGCGGGGACTATGGCACACCGGCACCATGGCGATTAGGCGGGATAATCAGCTTGCACCCATATCAAGGGCTTATAAATCCAAGCGCCATATTTCAGATGGTCCGAACCGCGCCACTGCTTTATCATCGTCATTGGGGTGATCCCTGACCGGGGTATCGAACGACAATCCGCTCGGAAAGACAGACCATGACGCCCATCCTCCGCATTGCCTCGCGCGCCGCCGATCTTGGCGATGGCATGATCGTGCGCCGCACGCTGCCAAGCCGCCAACAACGCATGGTTGGGGCATGGTGCTTCCTCGACCATGCCGGCCCCGTTCATTTCCAGACCGGCAAGGGCATGCATGTCGGCGCTCACCCGCATATCGGCCTGCAAACCTTCACTTGGCTCATCGAAGGCGAGGTTTTGCACTGCGACAGCCTTGGCAACCGGCAAATCATCCGCCCCGGTCAGGTCAATCTGATGACCGCCGGGCATGGCATCGTCCATACCGAGGACTCGCTGTCCGACGGCCAACGCCTGCATGCCGCCCAACTCTGGATCGCGCTGCCCCCGGACCGGCAGGATTGCCCCCCCGCCTTCGACCACTACCCGGAATTGCCGCGCTGGCGGGATGGCGGCACCGAATTTACCTTGCTGGCCGGCACGTATGGCGGGTACACCGCGCCGGCAATCCTCTACGCCCCGCTGCTTGGCCTCGACATTGCCAGCCATGACGGAGCCTCCATCGCGCTGAGGCTGCGCCCTGATTTTGAATATGGCCTGCTGCCGCTGAGCGGGACGGCAACCCTCCAGGGCGAGACCTTCGGCACGGACGAATTTGCCTATCTGGGCCTCGGCCGAGATCATCTGCGGCTCGACCTGTCCGCCGATGCCAAGCTGCTTTTGCTCGGCGGCGTGCCTTTCGCGCAGCCCGTGTTGATGTGGTGGAATTTCGTCGGGTTCGACAAGGCCGCGATTGCGGCTGCACAGCGACAATGGGAGAACGGCGATCCGCGTTTTGGGCCGGTCGAGCATGGGCGCGCGCACCGTCTGGCGGCGCCGCCGCTACCCTGGCACGATTATTGAGGTCACGCGGCGCGCCGCCACATGAGAGCCGGCAAGCATGCGGCCTGCATGGCAACGGAAGGCTTGCTGGCCTTCAGGCGGCTTGGTCGTTGTCCCATTTGGCTATTGGCGCGCGCCAGCCGCGATAAATCGCCATCAGCCTCAGAAAAACGCAGAGAGCCGCGCCAAGCAGCATGGAGACCAGCGGCGCCAAACCGGTGACATGCCCAACAGACACGACCGCGCCCGCCGCCAGCGCGGCAACCGCATAAAGATCGGCGCGCAGGACAAAGGGCACCTCCCCCGCCAGAACATCGCGCGCCATTCCGCCGCCAATGCCGGTGAGCATGCCCATGATGGCCGCCATTAACGGGTTTATGCCGTAATCCAGCGCCTTTTGCGCGCCGATGACGGCAAACAAGGCGAGACCGACCATGTCGAACAGCAATATCTGGTGCTGTAACGTGGCAACCCGGGGATACCAGTAGAAGGTCAGCAGGCCGCCGCCGATCGAGATCAGGAAATAATGCGTGTCGGTGATCGCGGCGGGGGGCAGCGCGCCGATCAGGACATCGCGCATCATGCCGCCCGCAACCGCCACCACAAAGGAGAGAAACAAGACGCCGAACAGGTCAAACCGCTTGCGTACGCCCAGCAGCCCGCCGCTCAGGGCAAAAGCCAACGTGCCCACCCAGTCCAGTATCTCGATCAGATCATTCAGCAGCGCGCTATGCATGGCCAGGGCATAACCAGGCGCTGGCGGCAATCAGCATGGCCTCGATCCCGGTGCGCAATGTTGGGTGGATAATGGGCGCGAAATCCGGCGCGTGGTTGGCGGGCAGCTCATCCACCTTGCCCGCCTTGCGGGCGGCTTCGTACTTGGCCGGGTCTATGCCGCCAATCACCCAGAACACGGTGGGCGTATTCCAGGCCGTGCCGAACAGGCCGAAATCCTCGCTGGCCGTGGCGGGAGAGATTTCGCTCATGCGCTCGGCGCCAAAATGCCGCGCCAGCGCCGCCACGGTCTTGCGCGTGGCGGCTTCATCGTTGCGGGTGAGCGGGAACTCGCTCAGCACCGAAAATTCCGGGGGTCTGGGCGCGCCGGCGGCCTGGGCCTCGGCTTCCAAAATCCGCCGGATCGCCGCGAGCACGCGGGCGCGCACCTCGGTTTTAAAGGTCCGGACGTTCAAGCGCAGCAAAGCCCGGTCGGGGATCACGTTTTCGTTCAGGCCAGCCTGCAATGCGCCGACCGTCACCACGGCGGCGTCCGTCATCGCCACCTCACGGGAAACCACCGTTTGCAGGCGCATCACCGCCGAGGCCGCCATCACCACCGGGTCCACGCTTTTTTGCGGCATCGAGCCATGGGCGCCACGGCCGAACATGGTGACCTCCCAGCTATCCCCGGCCGAAAGCATGATGCCCGTGCGCCAGCCGATCTGCCCGGCCGGAAGCGGCATGACATGCTGCCCCAAGGTCACGTCAGGCCTGGGAAAACGCTTGACCATGCCATCCTCGATCATGGCGCGAGCCCCCTGCCCCGTCTCCTCGCCCGGCTGGAAAACCGCCAGGATTGTGCCGCGCCAAGCCTCGCGGTTTCCGGCCAGTATAGAGGTCGCGCCCATCAACCAGGCCACATGCATGTCATGCCCGCAGGAATGGGCGATTGATGTGGCTTGGCCGAAACGGTCGGTGCCGGCTTTGTCGCTGGCATATGGCAGGCCGGTGCTTTCACGGATCGGCAGGGCATCCATGTCGGCGCGCAGCAACAGCACGGGGCCATCGCCGTTGCGCAGCATCCCGACCACGCCCGTGCCGCCCAGCCCTTCGGTGACCTCATAGCCATGTTGGCGCAGCCACGCCGCGACGATGGCCGCCGTCCGGTGCTCCTGCATCGAGAGTTCGGGGTTGGCATGCAGATCCTGATAAATCCGCTCAAGCTGGGCAAGCAGGGCATCGGAAGGGCCGGGTGGAAAGCCGGTTTGCGTCTCCATATCCGCGCCTCCCGGTCAGGCCGCAACGGCGCCGGCGGGCATGGCCACGGGCGCGCAAGTGAACTCCCCCCGCCCGGCCCAGGCCAGAAGCTCCCCGGCGATACGCAAGGCATCCTCCGGCGGCAGCGCGTCGGGGTGTTCGATCAAGGCCAGGAGGTGCAGGATCCGGGCGCGGCGGGCGTGCAGAGGCCCTGAGCCGTCAGCGCAATGCGGGCACATGATGCGTCTCCAGTTTATTGGAGCGGGACGCGCGGCAGCGCCCCCGCTCTGCTCTTGTCTTAACGGTCATTTTCATTGGTTTATATTGAGAGTCTGTCGCCTCAATTCAAACCAATATCAATCTAACGGGGCCGTGTTGCAATCCCGTTCGCCGTTCACTCATGGCGGCATATCACGGCCGTTCAACCGCCTGAATTAAAACGGCGACAGAAGGGCGCGCCGCCCCCCGCTCACTGGCCGGCGCCGATGATTTCGATGCGCAGCGGCGCACCGCCCATGGCAATGGCCAGCAGGCGATCGACATTGGGATGCGCGCCGGGGCGGTTGCGGGCATCTTCCGTATGCTCGGCGAACACCGCCAGCCCATGCGCGGCCGCGCTCATATCCAACCTGCCAAAAACCTGCCGCAAATAATGATAGACCGCCAGCGACCCCTGCTTGCCCGGCTGATTCTCTATGCTGGCGGCCACAGCGCCAGTCTCGTCCAACAGATCGATCCGCCGCACACCCTCGACGGGCGGCAAGAGCCGCAGATTATCCTTAAAGCGCGGGCCTGGGTGAATCTTCGTCTGCATGTTTCGAACTCCGGCGTTAGAGCGGGCTGCGCCCCCGCGCTACTCTTGTTGTGGCGATCAATTTCATTGAATTGGCTTGCGTCTGCCGACGCAAGCCGACCCAATACAGATCTAATGACGCGCCGGCATGTAGCACCTTGCCAAGACATCGCGCAGCCATTTCTGCGCGGGGTCTGCTTGCAGGCGCTCGTGCCATGTCAGCAGCTTGGTAAAGCCGGGAATGGCGATTGGCGGCGATTGAACCCGCAGATCGGCCGCCCCCGCCACCAGTCGGCTGGGGACCATTGCCACGAGGTCTGAACAGCGCACCAGATCGATCAACACCAGAAAACTAGGAACCACGGCTACAACCCGGCGACTGCGTCCGGTTTTAGCGAGCGCCGCATCGGTCGCCCCGTGGAATTTCGAGCCGTCATGGGACATCAGGGCATGATCGATCGCGCAAAATTGCTCTATATCCAACGGCGCCTGCGCCGCCGGGTGGTCCTGGCGCATGACGCAGACATAGTGCTCTTCGAACAATGTACGGCTGCACATCGTGGCCAACGCCATGTCGGGCGTGATCAACGCCATGTCGAGATTGCCCGCCTCCATCTGCTGGCCCAGCACGGCAAGCTCTACGGGCCGGACTGACAGACGGATAGTGGGCGCCTCTGCACGCAAGACCGACAATAGCGGCAAAATCACCGCTTTTTGCGCATAATCGGTGGCGGCGATGGTGACGGTCATGGCGGCCTTGGCGGGTTCGAAACCCTCTGGCGTCAGCAGCGCCTGGAGGTCGTTTAACGCTTGGCGCAGGGGCGCGGCCAGGGCTTCGGCTCTTGGGGTCGGCACAACTCCACGCTGGGTGCGGATGAACAGCGGATCACCGAATGTCTCCCTCAGCCTTGCGAGCATCCCGCTGACGGCGGGCTGGGTAAGGCTGAGTTGCTCGGCTGTCCGGGTAACAGAGCGTGTGACCAGAAGCGCATTGAGCGTTTTGAGCAGGTTGAGATCGGCGTTTTTGATATCATTCATATCTATACCAGAAATTATAATGATCGATTTGTTTTATAATACGAGGAGCCGCATCTTCCCAGAGTCCAATGCCGCCTAGCGGCGTGATTATAGGAGATCATGATGAGCGACATCCTTTGGCCGGCAGGCTATGTGCCTGGCTTTACCGATAATTATTGCTCCAACGAGGTCATCGTCGCCGGACTGACGACCGGGGAGATCTGGCCCTTCCTGAACATTCCCGCACGCTGGCCCACTTATTACCGGAATTGCGCCGGTATAAGCTTTCATGACGGCAAGGGGCCTGACTTTGAAAACGGCGTCCGCTTTCGCTTCAGCACCTTCGGCTTTCCGGTGGAAGCGCGCATTGTCGAGCATATCGCCCCGGTCACGGGCCAGCCCGCTCGTGTGGCTTGGCATGGCTGGACGGGCGATGGAGAAAGCCGCCTGGATGTTCATCATGCCTGGCTGATCGAAAATCTCTCCGGGGACCGTGTCCGGATCCTGACGCAGGAAACGCAGAACGGCGCTCCGGCGAAAGAACTGGCGCGCACGGTTCCAAACCCCATGATCAACGGTCATCAAGACTGGCTGGATGGCCTGATCGCCGCCGCGCGGGCCGCCTAGGTCTGAGACGCTGGCGATCATGCTCCCGGCATTTTCTGGTTCAGGGCGGGGGACGTTATGACGCACCCGCTTCTATTATTCTGGTTGTGGCGATCAATTTCATTGGGTTGGCTTGCGTCTGCCGACGCAAGCCAATTCAATACAGATCTAGACCAACAACATTTCCTGGCCAAATGCCGCGCGCATCTCCTGTTTGCCGCGCCCCGCGGCGATGAGCGCCGCCAGCAGGATCCGCGCCTGGCCGGGCCGCAAGATGCTGGCGTGAATGGCCCCCGCGGCGACCAGATCATGCCCGCCGCCGCCACCGCCATAGCCGCTGGCCAAAAGCCCATCGGGCACCCGGCTGGAGACAACCACGGGGATGGCGAGCGCCGTGCACTGCCTCACCGCCTCCACCAGGCACGGGTTGGCATTGCCCGAGCCGAGCGCGGCCAGAACGATGCCGTCGGCCCCGGCCGCCAGGCTGGCTTGCAGATGTGTCTGGTCGCAGCCCGGATAAACCGCGACGATATCGACACGAATTGCGCCGACATCGCCATCAAGCCCCAGGCTTTCCGGCGAGGCCATCGGCCGGGCTTGGCGGAAGGCATCGGCCATTTCGGTGGAATATTTATAAACGCCCCAGACCGGCAGGAGCTTTTCGTCGAAATAAAGCAAAACCCCTTGATCGGCATGTTCGGGGCGAAGCGCCGCCACGATCGCGCCCGAAAGATTGGCGGGGCCGTCTGATTTCGCATGATCCGAGGTGAATTGCGCCCCTGTGAAGATTACCGGCTTGGCGAGCCGCCTCTGCAAATGCACCAGCAGCGCGGTTTCCTCCATCGCGTCCGTGCCGTGCAAAACCACCACCCCCGCCACTTCGGGGTCGAGCAGCTGTGTCTGCACCGCGTCGCTGATCCGTTGAATATCATCCAGCGTGAGGCTCGCGGAATCCTTGGCCATCAAATCCATGGTGCGAAGCCGGCACCCGTTGCGGGGCACCAGCGCCAGCAAGTTCTCACCTGTCAGCGTGGGCGCGCTTGCGCCGCTGGCCCCACGCTGGCTGGCGATTGTGCCACCGGTGGCGATAACCGCCACCAGTGGTTTGGCGTGCTCAAGGCTCACGCCGGCTCCTGCTCAGCCTGAAACTTCACAACAGCCGCCTCGGCGCGGCGATGGCGCATCAAATACCAGCCCGCGACCAGCAAAGGCACGATCACGACGAGAGAGGCCATCGTCCAGGTGCCGGTCGGGTAATCTAGCGCCATCAGCACCAACACGCCCGCCAGGAACACCAGCGTGAGAATGCCGGTATAGGGCGCGCCCATCATGCGAAAAGCCGGCCGGGCCAGCTCACCGCGCCGTGCCCTATGCCACAGCTTGAGCTGGCACAGAATAATGACGCCCCACGCGGAAATGATACCCAAAGCCGCGACGTTGAGCGCGATCTCGAAGGCGGAGGACGGCACGATGGCATTGAGCCCGACGCCGATCATGGTCACCACGGCGGTAACGGCAACCCCGACATAAGGCACACCGGCCTTGTTCATCTTCATCAGCACAGCCGGCGCGGAGCCCGAGGCGGCCATGGAGTGCAGAATCCGGCCCGTGGAGTAAAGGCCCGCGTTGAGCGAGGACAGCACCGCCGTCAACACCACCAAATTCATGATGATGGCCACATCATTGTACCCAAGCTTGCCAAAGAACGTCACGAACGGGCTCTCGCCGGCGCTATAGGCGGTATAGGGCAGCAGCACCGCCAGCAGCAGCACGGAGCCCACATAAAACACGACCAGACGCAGAACCACCGAACGGATGGCGCCCGGAATCACCTTCAGGACATTTTCGCTCTCTCCCGCCGTCGTGCCGATGACCTCGATCGCGGCATAGGCGAACACCACCCCCTGCACGATGATCAACGCCGGCAGGATGCCATGCGGGAAGAAACCGCCATTGCCGGTAATAAGGCTCAGGCCCGGGGTGTGGCCATCAATGGGCGTACCCGTGACGACAAAATAAATGCCGATGCCCAGAAACATCACCAGCGACGACACCTTGAGCAGGCTGAACCAGAATTCCAGCTCGCCAAAAACCTTCACCGACAGAAGGTTCATGCTTAGCACCAGCAGCAACGCCGCCATGGCGAACACCCACTGCGGAATGCCTTGCAGCCACGGCACATATTGCTGGAAAAAATTCATATAAAGGGCCGCGGCGGTGACATCGGCCACCGATGTCATGGCCCAATTCAGCCAGTACATCCACCCCACGGTGAAGGCCATCTTCTCCCCATAGAATTCACGCGCATAGGAGACGAACGAGCCAGAGCTCGGGCGATACATGATCAGCTCACCGAGCGCGCGCATCACCAGGAAGGCGAAAAAGCCACACAGCGCGTAAACAAACACCAGAGCCGGCCCAGCCAGCGCAAACCGCCCGCCGGCACCGAGAAACAGCCCCGTGCCGATCGCCCCACCAACCGCGATCATCTGAATCTGGCGGCGTTTCAGCGCCTTTCGGTAGCCGGTGTCTTCCGAGATCTCGATCTGTCGCTCGGTTTCTGCGTAAGCCATTGTTTCCTCAGCCATTATCCCTCTCCATGGGGTTGTATTTCGTAGGCGTCATCGATTGCCGCCGGCGTTTTCCGTCGCAGCGCGGCAAGTATGCCGCTGGCGCAATGCAGGGCGTCCATATCTGTATTACAGCTTAACAGCAAGGCTTATTTTTAGAGTTCTCCCATCCCGCCAAGGCCGCCTCTTATTGATTGACGCTTGGACCCGAGGAGGGTAGCCATAAAATTGGTATTACAGCCTTACAGATATACCGCCAACAAATAAAGGGAAACGAACGTGGTTGCAATGCGTACCGAGCATGATCTCCTGGGACCCAAGGATATTCCGGCCAACGCCTATTGGGGCGTGCACACCGCGCGCGCGATGGAGAATTTCCAAATCACCGGCATCCCGATCGGCCATTACCCCCACCTCATCCGGGGGCTGATGTTCGTTAAAGAGGCCGCCGCTTGCGCCAATCATGAATTGGGCCTGCTCGACGCCGAGCGGCTGGCGGCCATTGCCCAGGCCTGCCAGGAAATTCGCGGCGGCGCGCTGCGCGATCAGTTCGTGGTCGATGTCATCCAGGGCGGCGCCGGCACCTCGACCAACATGAACGCCAACGAGGTGGTCGCCAACCGCGCCCTCGAAGTGCTGGGCAGCCGCAAGGGCGATTATGCCAAGCTGCACGCCAACGATCATGTCAATCTCAGCCAATCGACCAACGACGCCTACCCCACGGCGCTCAACATCGCCTTGATCGAGGCGGTGGATGAACTCGCCGCCTCAATGGGCGTTCTGCAGCAAGCCTTCGCGCGCAAGGCGCAAGATTTTCAAGGCTTTCTGAAAATCGGCCGCACCCAGCTGCAAGACGCCGTGCCCATGACCCTTGGCCAGGAATTCCGCACCTTCGCGGTGATGCTGGGCGAGGACCGGGCGCGACTCATCGAATCCGCCGCGTTGCTGCATGAAATCAATCTCGGCGCCACCGCCATCGGCACCGGCCTCAACGCGCCAGCCAACTATGCCGAGCGGGCCTGCGCGCATCTTGTCCGGCTGACCGGGCGCCCGCTCGTCACCGCCAGCGATCTCATCGAGGCAACCCAGGACCCCGGCGCTTTCGTGCATCTGTCCGGGGTTCTCAAGCGTGTCGCGGTCAAGCTGTCAAAAACCTGCAACGACCTGCGCCTGCTGTCATCTGGCCCCCGCGCCGGCCTGGGCGAGATTTCCCTCCCCCCGATGCAGGCGGGCTCGAGCATCATGCCGGGCAAGGTCAACCCGGTCATTCCCGAAGTGGTGAACCAGGTGGCTTTCACGGTGATCGGCAATGACATGACCATCACCATGGCGGCCGAAGGCGGGCAGCTTCAGCTCAACGCCTTCGAGCCGGTCATCGCGCGCTCGCTGCTCGACAGCCTGCTCACCCTCTCCGCCGCCTGCCGCACCCTGGCCACACGCTGCGTTGACGGCATTACCGCCCATGAGCCGGTGATGGCCCAGCGCGTGCGGGAGTCCATCGGCCTCGCGACGGCGCTCAACCCGTTCATCGGCTATCAGGCGGCCACCAAAATAGCCAAGGAGGCACTGGCGACCAACCGCAACATCGCGGAAGTCACGCTCGAGGGCGGTTTCCTCACCGCCGCCGAGCTCAGCGAAATCTTAACGCCCGAACGGCTGCTCAACCAGCCGGCGCTCGTCAATCAAGAGACTGAGGCCGATCGATAATTTCGTTCAGAACATTTTTAACCTGGCTGAGATGGGCGCTCATGGCGTCCTGAGCCCCCTGTTCAAGCCCCGCCGCGATCGCCTGGGCGATCCGGCGGTGTTCGACATTGGATGATTCCCGCCGATGCGCCATCAGATTGAGCAGCGCCGATTGGCGCAGCAGCGCATTCTGGATATCGCCCAAAATCTTGGCGAAAACGGCATTGCCCGAAGCCTCGATGATCAGGCTGTGAAACTCCCCGTCCAGCCCGCCCCACTCGCCAAGATCCTCTTGCCGCTCCATCTCCCCGCACAAGGCCAGAAGCCGTGATGCCTGTTGCTCGCTGCGGCGCAGCGCCGCCCAGCCCGCGGCGGGCACTTCTATGTGCGGGCGCGCCTCGATCAGATCGCGGGCCGAATATGTCCCATAGCTCAGCTTAGGGTCGGGCGCTGGCTTGATCACGAATGTCCCACTGCCGGTGCGGGTCTGGGTCAGGCCCAAGGTCTGCAATGAGCGCAAGGCTTCGCGGATCACGGGACGGCTTACCTTATAGCCGCGGGCCAGCTGCACCTCGGCGGGCAGACGCGCCCCCACCGCCAAACGGCCCGAGGTGATGGCGGACCGTATGTCATCAAACACCGTTTCAGCGGCGTTTTTCTTGTCAACCGGATGCGCGTTGGACAGCCAAGCCGTCACGTCGTTCATGATGTGGCTCTTTACTAAAGCGTGCTGCCACCCCCCACCTGAGCGGTGCCGGCCTGGACGAGCGTTCCCAAGATTTGGCAGACTAAACGGACGACCATGCAATGGCAACGCCGATCATGCCTCATCGTTGAAGCGGGTCAAACCGCTTATGGCCTCACATCAAGCCATAAGGCGCCCCCGGCCCGCCGCACGCCGAAATCACGCCCCCACGGGCGCGGCGGCGCGCGGCCCAACGCACCACCGCAACCACACCAAGCTTGCGCTCAATGGCTCAGATTGTGGTAAAACCCCCATCCCATCACGGCGAGCATGAGCACGATATAAACCCGCAGCCCCCAAAACACCGCCTGTTGCCACGGGCGCAACACCACGCGGGTGATTTCCATTGGTGGCGCCAACCAGTTTTCCTGCTCCGCGAGGGCGGCGAGGGCGTCTTCACTGTCTTTGTTATAATAGCTCATCGCTCACCTCACAGCACGTTGGGGAAGACGGTCACGAAGCCATACAGCCCGTTACAGACGATCAGCAGCACCATCACGCCGATCGAGAGTGCGTTGCGCAGCGGCGAGTTGACATACTCGCCCAGCAACTCCCGGTCGTTCAGCAGCATCAGCAGAAACAACATGGCCGCCGGCATGAACACTGTGGCGATAACCTGAACGGTGAGATTGAGAAACCCCACCGGCACGTTGGGCAGCATCAGCACACCGGCCGCGATGGCCGTGCCCAGGATCGCCGGCGCATAGAAAGGCAGCGCCTGCTTCGGTTTCAGATTAAGAGAGCGCGGCAAATCGAACGCCTCGCCAACGGCCCAGGCGGTACTCGCGGTGATGACGATGGAGGCGATCAATCCGGCTTCAACCAGGCCGAGCGCGAAGATGATCATCGCGGCCCGGCTCACATGGCTGCCGATGGCGACCAGTACATCGTTATCTCCCAGAGCGCTGGCATTGGGCAGCCCGTGCAGATATTGCGCGGCCAGGGCTATGATGGCGGCGGCCACCAGCACCATACCAACGACACCCAGCATCAAATCGCGCCGGCTGGCGGAGATGTCTTGCGGCAAAAGCCCTTTATCAACCACGCAGGATTGCTGGAAAAAGAGCTGCCAGGGCGCGATGGTGGTGCCGATATTGGCCGAGACGAGGATGAGGAAGGATGCCGAGAGCAACCCGCCAGGCACCACCCACCCGCTGCCCGCGAAAGTATGGCCGAGCGCCCCCCAATCAGGGTGCGCGCACAAGGCCAGCGGGATGAACACCAGATTGAGCGCCGCCACGAACAGCGAGATGCGCTCCCAGCTATGGTATTTCAGAAACAGCAAAATGCCGGTGATGAAGGCGAAGGCCAGCGGAATGGTGATGAGATAGGAAACCCCAAACACCGCGCTGGCCACGCGGATGCCGATGAACTCAGTCATCAGTGTCAGCACGTTGGCGGCAACAAGGTCGAAGAGCGAGAACGCCCCCCAGAAGGCGCCATAGCGCTTCCATATCATCTCGGCATGGCCGCGCCGGGTAACGGCGCCGAGGCGGATCGTCATCTCCTGTACCAGATAGGCGATAAAGCCGAGTGGAATCAGAAGTGGGATGAACAGGCTGAATCCATAGGTTGCGCCTGTCTGCGCGTAGGTGACGACACCGCCGGCGTCATTGTCACCGAGCATGACGAGCAGGCCGGGACCGATCAGGGCCAAGCCCAGCGCCAGCCGGTTGGTGAAGGTGCGCGGGGCGGCACGAAGCCGGGAAATACGCAGCCGGTCGCGCAGCCGCGTTTCCAACCCCTCGGGCACCGAAAGCGACGGGGGAACCAGCGGGAGAACGCGGTGATGCTTGGCCGTATCAACGGCCTCCGGCGCAAATGCGGAACGAGAGGACCTGAACATCACACCGCCTCCTGGTCGTCTTGGACATCGATCAATGTCCAGACCATCGCGAAACGGCCCGTGTCTTCATCCTGGCGCCACGTGGCTGCCAAGCGGGCGCGCGGCTGCATGGTGGTCTTGTTGAGGCTCGCGGCCGAAGCCGGCTGGACGGCGAATTTGGGGAAGATCATGTCGATCCCTCCTTCAGGTTTGGCATGGGGGCAAACCAGGAGGGATGTCTTGGGATCAGCCTTGGCGGACCGATCTTTCAGTATATCCTGTCCCGGCGCGGAAACAGACCTGGACGAACGGGGCAGCGCGTGTCACGCGCCGACTGTCGCTCTCCAAGGTCTGGCTGGTAGATCGCGGGTTCATCTGGTCCTGCTGATAAGGTTGCGGATTGCCCACGCCGATGCCGGCCTGTGGGCAGTTGCCAATTATACCCAGGGGGGTATATAGTCAAGCTCCCATGCGCTATGCTGAGAAAGAAAAACGCAAACTCGTCAACCGGCTGAGCCGGGTGCGCGGACAGATCGAGGCCATGCAGGCGGCTTTGGAAAACGACGCCTCCTGCACCGCTTTGCTGCAGCAGGCCGTGGCCTGCCGCGGTGCCGTGGACGGCTTTATCGGCACGGTTATTGAGCATCATGTCCGCCAGCATGTCGCGGGAGCGGGAAGCACTGAGGCAGGCCGTGCCACCGCAGCGGAAGAACTCATCAAGGTGGTCCACGCCTATCTCACATAGGCCCGGAGGCACGGGCACGAAGCTTTTTATACTCTACCCCAAAGCTGGCGCTTGAAATCCGAGGCGCGAAGGAGCGGCGTCGCTTGACAGCCGCCAAGCCGTGATGCTTCGATCGCCCATACCGAGGGGGGCTCCGGACGGAGCTGAGATGTCGCCAGGGGCTGAAAACCCGCCGCGACGGACCCTTTGAACCTGATCCGGTTAACACCGGCGGAGGGACGGGGGATTTGCTTCACGGCGCCATTGGCCCTCCCACCCTCCGCTTTATCGAGGAGGAGTGCATATGACGGCCCCGACGGAACCCGCCAAAGTCACCACTGGCCCCATTTGCGGCTCGCGCCGCGTCTATTCAGCGCCCACGGAAAGGCCCGACATCGCCGTGCCCTTCCGCGAGGTGGCGCTCCACCCCAGCGCCGGCGAGCCGCCCTTCCGGCTTTATGACACGTCCGGCCCCTACACGGACCCGGCCATCCGCATAGACCTGACGGAAGGGGCGCCCTGGACCCGCGCGGGCTGGCTGCTGGGGCGCGGGTTTGCCGCCGTGCCGGGGCGCGCGGTGCGGCCCGAGGATAACGGGTTTGCCGCCCCCGAGGCGCTGGTGCCGCCCTGCCCCGCCCCGCATGATGTGCTGATGGGGCTAAACGGCGCGCCGGTGACGCAATATGAGTTCGCCCGCGCCGGGATCATCACCGAGGAGATGATCTATGTCGCGCACCGGGAAAATCTCGGGCGCGCCCAGGCCGCCGCGGGAGCCGGCGCGCGTCTGGCCGATGGCGAAAGCTTTGGCGCGGCGCTGCCTGAATTTGTTACCCCGGACTATGTGCGCGCGGAAATCGCCGCGGGGCGCGCCATCATCCCGGCCAACATCAACCACCCGGAGCTGGAGCCGATGATCATCGGCCGCAATTTTCTGGTGAAGATCAACGCCAATATCGGCAATTCGGCCGTTACCTCCTCGGCGGCCGAGGAGGTGGAGAAGCTGGTTTGGGCCATACGCTGGGGCGCGGATACGGTGATGGACCTCTCCACGGGGCGCAACATCCACAACATCCGCGACTGGATTTTGCGCAACGCGCCCGTGCCCATCGGTACCGTGCCGATCTACCAGGCGCTGGAGAAAGTGGGCGGCGATGCCAGCAAGCTCGACTGGGAGGTGTTCAAGGACACGCTGATCGAGCAGGCCGAGCAGGGGGTGGATTATTTCACCATCCATGCCGGCGTGCGGCTCGCCCATATCCCGCTCACGGCGAAACGGGTCACCGGCATCGTCTCGCGGGGCGGGTCGATCATGGCGCAATGGTGCCTCTCGCATCACCGGGAAAATTTTCTCCATGAGCGTTTCGGGGATATTTGCGACATCATGCGCAAATATGACGTGTCTTTCTCGCTGGGCGACGGGCTGCGCCCCGGCTCAAACGCCGATGCCAACGACGCCGCGCAATTCGCCGAGCTGGAAACCCTGGGCGAGCTGACGCGCGTGGCCTGGGACAAAGGCTGCCAGGTGATGGTTGAAGGCCCAGGCCATGTGCCGATGCACAAGGTGAAAGCCAACATGGACAAGCAGCTCGCCACCTGCGGCGAGGCGCCTTTCTATACGCTGGGGCCGCTCACCACGGACATTGCGCCCGGTTATGACCATATCACCTCCGCCATCGGGGCCGCGATGATCGGGTGGTTCGGCACGGCCATGCTTTGCTATGTCACGCCAAAAGAGCATCTGGGCTTGCCCAACCGCGAGGATGTGAGAACCGGCGTCATCACCTACAAGCTGGCGGCGCACGCGGCGGATCTGGCGAAGGGACACCCCGCCGCCCGGCTGCGCGACGACGCGATCTCCCGCGCGCGCTTTGAGTTCCGCTGGGAAGACCAGTTCAACCTTGGCCTGGATCCCGATACGGCGCGGGATTTTCATGACCAGACCCTGCCCAGGGAAGCCCACAAGACCGCGCATTTCTGCTCGATGTGCGGGCCGAAATTCTGCTCGATGAGGATCAGCCACGATATCCGAGAGGAAGCCGAACGCCAGGCCGGACTGGAAGCGCAAAGCGCGGCTTTCAAGGATGCCGGCAAGCGGATTTATGTGTCGGTGATGGACAGCCAAGCCAAATCCAGCGCCAGGCCAGACAGTTTACACGAAAATCAATCATTGCAGTCTTTAGATTCTTCGCCTTAGCCTGCAACCTCGTTAACTTGCCCAAGCATCATGGATAAAAATCATGCGGCTAACCTAAAAAAATTAGCCGCATGAAAAGTTTTACAGAAAACCGTTAAAATGTCAGCTTGGTCTCGAGACCAAACACCCAGGCATTCTTGATGTGTTTGTACGAGAACGTACCTGGATCCATGACATATTGTACGTTTGGATGGACGAGCAACCATGGCGTTGCTTGGATGCCATATCCAGCTTCCAAAATGCCTTCACCAGTCGACAAATCAGTCAACCCGGCCGCTTCTTCTCGATCAAGTTTACGCTGATTCACAACCGCTCGTACATAACCGATATTGGCATAATCCGCCGGACGTGATGCGAACGGCCCAAGCGCGATCAAGGCGCCAAGCCAAGTTCCTTGAAACACGGAAGTCTGAGGATCAGAGTAAGAAACCTGCCCGAATGCGATCAACCCTCGCTTTGAGGTACCATCAAAGCTCATGATCATTTGATCAACCAAGGCATAGAAACCATAACGCCCATGGTCGATCTCATGACTATTGGTTACATCCGCGGCATTTGATGTATCCCAATACGCACCCACCTTATAATGCCCGGGCAACCCTCCCAGCGATGGCGTGTAGCCAAACTCAACCGGAAATACGGCCCCCGTTCCTCCAGAGGTGCTAACCTTCAATCCATTACCCGTATCGGTATAAGTCGGGTTCGCTTCGTATACGCCAGTTTCAACATAAATATCCTTGGCAGGCATCAGTTTCACACGTCCGCCCCAACGCGCTTGAGGGTTATCCGCCCACCCCGATGTGCTGGCCGGCAGATTTTGGGGGTGCGCGCAGAAACCGACATTTTCAAAATCACATCCGAGCGGGGTTGACGCAAAATCATTCCCCATCGGGTAGAAACCGATTTTGGCATCCACGAAATTTCCCGGAAAAATCTGCTCATAGGAAAGCTCCGTCAAGCGCAGCGTCTCCCCGGCACCATACGCCTCCTGCACGCTCAGCTTGTTGCCAACATAATCGGCCGTCGTCGAGCGACCAACGCGCTGGTTGAAGCCAATCGTAATCGTTCCTCCCGGCAGCGCAAAAAGTTTATCCGTATCAAGCTTGGCATTGCCATAGAATTGCGAGGCCATACCATAACCTGTCCGCACACCACCGGCCGCCGCATCAGCAAAATCACCAACATATCCGCCATTAAAGGTGATACCGGCATTTTCCAACCTGAGACGACCACCGCCCCAATTCCCTGTCATGGTTTTTTGATTCAACCAGCCCTGCGCGGTTTGCGCATGCGCGGCGCTTGCCAGCGCCAAAGCAATGCCGCTCACGATATAACACATCTTCTTCATAGACGTATCTTCCTTGTTTTGTTGAATTTTTAGACAGATTTCATCCAACCAGGCACTCCCCAGCGCCTGGATAAAATCATCAATCAGCCGTGTATTTGGTGCCATCCAACCCGCAGGGCTTACGCTCAAAAAGCAAATTTCTTCAATGAGAGGCAAACCTGCCCGGGCGGCCAAGATTAAAACGCTTTACCATTTTCGGGTTTTTATTTCGATGTTTGTGATAACCAACCTGCTACTTACTCAACGCTCACCGTTTGCCTCTTGCCGTTCAAGCACACGAGCTTTTCACCCAGAATGACAATAGCCGGTGTAATCAGTGCGATGTACATATTGTCGATCCCGTAAGGGTTTCCAGCAAGATACCAAATAGTGGTCGTAACGGCCGCCCCCAGAAGTCCCAATGTTGCGCCACGATTGCTGTTGAAAAACGGCAGGTAGAAACCAATCAACGCAATAACCGCTATGGACAGCCGCAACGCACGCGTAAAAAACGACAATTTAAGCAAACCGGGCGCAAAGAACACGAAAATCAAGGGCGCAAATCCGACGAAGAAAGACAAAATGCGGGCGACCTTGAATTCCTGCTCCGGAGACGGAGAAAAATACGGTTTGTAGAAATCTCTCACGATCAAAGAGGAGATGGCCAATGCCACAGTGCTCACCCCCACAAAGATGGACGCCGTGAGCGCGACGGACACAAAGGCGGCCAGAGGCACATTCATGCTGCGCATAAAAATCGGCAGAGCAAACAGGCCGTTCATGTTGGGGTAGAGAAATTTGGCCGCTATCCCGATCAAGGGTACCGCAATGCCAATGGGAACACATAAGACAGCCGCGACATAAGAGGAACGTCGAGCGGCTTTAGGGCTGCCTGTCGCAGACACCGCCTGAATGATATATTGCGTTGAAAAAATGGCGCCGATATTGCCAATGAAATAGGCCAGAATGGTCGAGACATGAACATGACCATTCCAGGAGAAATAGAATTTTGGCATGGCCGTCATCATAGGTGCAATGCCATGTGTTAAAACAAGCGCTACCGCCAACACCACACCAATACCAAGATATTGGACAATTGCATGGATCATGGAAACATAGGCCACGCTCTTGAAGCCGCCGATTGCAAAATAAAACGTGCTGACAATAGCGATGACGAAAGCCGCTTGGGGAACACTGATCTTAAGAATGGTTGCCAAAGATGCCGCGCCGCTAAGATAATTACCGACATTCACCAAGAGAAGTGCATAGATCATGATCAACGACACAACCATCATGGTGGATCGGCCATATTTCTGGGCAATGATGCTGGAGATTGTATACTCACCAGAATTATAGATACGCCGGGCCATTACAAACCCGAAGAGCAAAAAACCAACCCCCGCGCTCAACAACGCCCACGCCTCTCCCATCCCCGCCTTGAAAGCCGCCTGGGATACGCCGATCGTTGATTTCGCGCCTATGAATTCCGTCATCATCAATATGCCGACGACAAAAGCAGGCATGGTATGCCCACCAACCATAAACTCTTCTGAGTTTCTGCTTTTAAGCTTGATCGTCAACAAAGAGGTCAACGCAATATAGGCGATAATCGTGGTAATTATTATTCCTGTTGTCAGGAAACTAAAGGTTTGCATATTTTTCCTCCCAAACCATTAATTAACGGAGGCCGAACCGCTCGGCCTCCTGGTTTTGTTATCGGGCCAGGTTCTGCATTTCGGCGTAAAGATCTGCCTTCCCCTCAAAACCGATACCCGGCAGATCGGGCATAACAATATGTCCATTTTCGACGCGCACGCCGTCTGGAAAACCGCCATATGGCTGGAACAAATCAGGATAGCTTTCATTGCCGCCCAGGCCCAAGCCGGCCGCAATGTTCAACGACATTTGATGGCCGCCATGAGGTATGCAACGATTTGCCGACCAGCCTAAGGATTTCAAAACCTCGAGCGTGCGCTCATATTCAACCAACCCGTATGAAAGTGCACAGTCAAATTGCAGCCAGTCACGGTCTGCTCTCATGCCGCCATAGCGCAGCAAATTCCGTGCATCCTGATGGCTGAAAATATTTTCACCCGTCGCCATGGGATTTTGATAAAACTCACCGAGCGCTGCTTGCAGCTGGAAATCAAGCGGGTCCCCGGCTTCTTCGTACCAAAACAACGGATAGTCGCGAAGCATGAGCGCGTAGTCAATCGCGGTTTTCAGATCAAACCGTCCGTTGGCATCAACGGCAAGGCGCGCCTTGCCATCAATTTCCTTCAGAACGGCTTCAATTCGACCACGATCTTCATCAATCGGCGCCCCGCCAATTTTCATTTTGACAACATTATACCCTCGATCGATATAGGAGCGCATCTCAGTGCACAGCGCGCTGTTGTCTTTTCCGGGATAATAATATCCACCGGCCGCGTATACGAATACACGCGGATTTGCTTCAACGCCATGGCGCTCCGCGAGCAGACGAAACAATGGCTTGTTGGCGATTTTGGCAACCGCGTCCCAGATGGCCATATCAATGGTGCCTACCGCCACCGAACGCTCACCATGCCCACCAGGCTTTTCATTGGTCATCATGGTTTTCCAGATGCGGTGGGGGTCAAGATTATCCCCTGCATCATTCAGCAAGCTCGCCGGATCAGCCTCGAGAATACGATCGGCAAAACGCTCACGGATCAACCCCCCCTGCCCATAACGGCCATTGGAGTTGAACCCATACCCAACCACACGACGCCCATCGCGAACGACGTCGGTAACAACAGCCACAAGGCTGCTGGTCATTTTTGAAAAATCAATGTATGCATTACGAATTGGCGAAGCTATGGGCTTCGTCACCTCACGAATTTCCAGAATACGCATGAAACTGCTTTTCCTATCAGTTTACGTTAATTACGATGGTTTTTTGGGCTCACAGTGAGCCTCCACCACAGATGATGATTTGCTGTCCCGTAATCGCGCCGGCTTCAGGCCCCAGCAGAAAGGCCGTTAAAGCCGCGATTTCAGATGGTTCGATGAAGCGGCCGATCGGCGGAAGTTTTGGTGCGGTTCCGGCTCTTGCTGGATCGTTCAGCATGGGTGTCGCCGTGGCACCGGGGGCAACGATATTTACCGTCACACCGCGCGGTGCCAACTCCGCGGCCCAAGATCGCACCATTCCTGTTAGTGCCGCCTTTGTTGCCGCGTACTGGCTTCTTCCCGCCGCACCTGCCGCGGTACGGCTGCCAATTACCACCATGCGGCCACCAGATTTCATGCCTGGCAATATGGCATTGGCGATGATTTCAGCCGTACCGACATGCACACGCCACATCGCCAAGCCATCTTCCAGATCAAGCGCACCTAAAGGCGCCGTGCGCATGAAACCTGCCGCATGCACCACGGCATCAACAGCTTTGAACTGACCAAGCAACTCTCTCAACAGGTCATGATTTGTCAGATCTATTGAGATTGCCTTAAACGATTCAAAAGGCATATGAACATCAATCCGGTCAAGGCCGGTTACTGCCCACCCCTCTGCAAGCAGGCGCGCCGCAATGGATTTGCCAATGCCAGAGGCAACTCCCGTAACCAATGCATGCCTAACAATCAATGGCTGGTTAGCATCTTGGTCTTGCATCATGGTCAACATAACCTCGCAGATGTGACAGTCTCAGGCGCTTACGCCTTAAGCAGATTTGCGTGCTGCAATGCTGTACGAATTGCCTGCAATTCAACTTCGTTCGGCGCATGCGTCGGCGGGCGCACCAAGCCATCCTTGATGATACCCGCGAGTTCCATTGCCGCCTTCATGCGGCCATGCGCCTCGCCCGTGGGTTCACCATCTCCGTAAACGGCATCCTTGAGCGGCGTGATCAGATCTTGAACGCGCATGGCCTCCGTAAGATCACCAGCCTTTACGGCCGTCAGCAACTGATGGATCAAACCAGGAACGAGAGACGCAAACCCAACCAATGCGCCGTCGATACCCTGGACCATTGACGCAAGCAGATACTCATCGTGACAGGTGAGAAGCGCCTTCGTCGGATTGCTCGCTCTGATCTCTTTAATGTCGCGGGCATATTTATTCATTTCCCGCTCCCCCATCTTGAACGCGGCGACATGCGGAAGCGCCGCAAGCTGCGCCAGCAATCCCGATGAGTAAGAACCGCGCGTCCAGGCCGGATAGATATGAACAATTAACGGAAGTCCCGTTGCTTCGCCGATTGCATTAAAATAATCAATGCAATGATCAGGCTTAAACCCAAAACGGAGCCAATGATGCGGAGGCATGATATCCAGCCCTGACGCTCCCGCATCTTGTGCCCATTTCGCCTGCTCGACGGCGTCACGAATCCCTTCGCAGACGATCGATGAAATAACCGGGCATTGATCCTTGACGGCCTCAACGGTGATGCGTGTCACATCGGCACGCTCGCGCGGCGTCAATGAAAACACCTCACCAGTATGACCATTCGTCATAAGCGCCGTGATACCTGGTTGCCCCGCCAACCAACGCGCAAAGCGCCCAAGCTCGACCGCGTCGATCTCGTGATTTTTTTGAAATGGCACGGCAATCGCCGGGATGATGCCGTGGAAATCAATATGCGACATTTAAGACTCCTTAGATGGGTCGCTTGGAAAGGGGGGGTGTATGGCTCGTAAACCCTCCAGAGGGTTTAAGAGCGCGTGTCAGCTGCTCCGCGGCACGCATCACAGGATCGGCGCTAACAGCTTGAAATTGAGCCAGCGTGGTATTGAATGACGGCGCGGCGACGCTCAATCCCGCAATCGGCGTGCCGTCAGTATCGAAAACCGGCGCCGCCAAAACATAAAGACCTGAAACCGTCTCTTGATCCGACACGGCATAGCCACGCTCACGCGCGCGCGCGAGCCGATCAAGGATATCATCCAGATCAGTCGGCGTTGTATCCGTCAGCTTCTTGCGTGGCTGGAGTTGCAATATCGAGATTTGTACCTCCCGCGGCAACCAAGCAAGAATGGCGTGACCAATGGCGGATGAATAAACAGGAATGCGGCTGCCAATGCGAATATCGACACCCAGGCGAACAAGCCCAGCCTGCATACGCTCAACATACAAAACATCCGCGCCATCGATGACACCGATCGAGGCGGCTTCATTGATCTCACCCGTAAGGCTACGTAAAATCGGCCTGGCGCGCGTACGAAGATCCGAACGCGCGATCGCGTTGAAGCCTAGATCGAGCACCTTCAAACTCAACCGAAATTTACGGCTGTTTGGTATACGCTCGGCATATCCAATTTCCGCCAGTGTGTTCAACAAACGAAAAGCCGTGGCATTATCCATGCCGGCTTTGCGCGCCACCTCCGCGATTGTCAGCTCCGGTTCCTGAGCGGTAAAAGCTTCCAGCACCCGGAAGCCCTTTGCCAAGGATCTGACCGTGTTTTTCGACTGGTCGGCATCCTGCTTCTCGAGCTTTTGGTCGTCACGTGACATTACATTCGCCCCCTTAAAAAATTCGGAGTACGAATTATAATTCGGAAATCTGTGCCACGAAAGACCCTGATCCATAAAACCCTTCCGCCCTTGGACTTTTGTTTGCCGCCGTTTAAATTCGGATTGCGAATTTTAATTCGCAATTTGAACTTTGATAGCTATTCTTATGCCCTGGCGTCAAGTAAAATTTATCCTGCGTTTCACTGTTTTGCCCCAGATGAGACGGCTCCCCTCCTCCTTCATGGGCGATATGAAGGAACTGGATCATTGCCCCGCGCCTGTCGGCGGTGCTTTTTTTGGTGAGGAGGCCTGTCAGAGCGCGTGGCCCCCAACATCTCAATCGAGGCAAGAGCGCTGGCCAGCCAGCTTTCACTCAACGCATATCACAAGGCCGGCATGCTTCACATACCCCGCCGCTGCCTGACACCAGTTACCAGTGTTGCTGTGGGCGGAGCCGTTATTGCGTCTGGATCGTGCCGCGCGCTGTTTGCGTCGTCGGGGAGCTGATTCCTGGGAACGGCACCGGCAGGCTGACGGTTGTCGAGACCGAGTACGTTACCAGGGTTTGTTGAATTTGATCCGAGTTGCACAGCCCTGGCCCGCTGACGGAGGTCGTTTTGGGCGGCGAGCCAGGCGTGACGCACACATAAGACGTGGTAACCACCGGCTGGGTAATCTGGTAATTCGACGACGCGTTGATCGCCGCGATCACCTCATTGAGCTGGGTGGTATCGGCGGCCGATGTTGGGTTGGTCCAGGCGAAATAATACAGCGCCTCGATGGCCGCATTCAGCTGAGCGCGGGATGAAATGAGAATGATCAGATCCGAACTGCCCATGAACAACGGCAATAAAAACAGGCTCGCCACCAGGGCAAACTCAACGGTTACGCTAGCTTGGCGGCCTCTTTGGATAAGGCGGCGAAAAATCATGTGCATGACGACGCCACCACGGTTGGAATGTCAAAACTACCCATGACCGTCCCGACAGTCGTGATGTGCAGCGGAATCGTATGGACAAATCCGGCAAACCCGATGGGCGACCAGTTATAAGTAACCGCCAGCGTTAAATACACGCCATGCCATTCGCCCGTACCTGTGCCGTCGCTATTGTTCGTCCAGTTGATGGTCAGTTGCGGGTTGCTGCTGGTCGCTGTCCCCGCGGAAGGCAGAGGCGGCTGACCGTATTTGTCGAAATACCCGATAATCTGGGTGGTGGTGGGGCAAGTCATGATGCCGGTCGTGGCATATTGCTGCGAGGCATACATCGCCGCCGTGCGCACGGTGGCCTGGGCGGCGCGTCCCATCGTGCTCAACGAAAATCCCAGCATGCCGAGATTCAAAATCGCCATCAGGAAGGCCATGATCGCCATGCCCGCCAACGCGAATTCCACCGCCGCCGCCGCCCGCCTGGCCCGCCGCCAGCGCCAAGCGAGCCTCATCACCAAGCCAAGCCTTCCAGGCATGTCCGGCGTTTCCAAAGCGCACCTCACGGCTATTGCACCAACAGCACGGACGAGGTCGTCGTCGTCACTGTTTTAATCAGCATGGCCGCCAGATCATTGCTGTTCGTGCCAATGGAGATATTGAGCGTACCCCCGCCGCTGACCTTGAAATTATCGGCCAGAATGCCCAGCGTGCCGCCCTGGGTGGAACTGATTGAAGAACCGCCTGTACTGGTGAACGAGGCTTTGGGTGTATAAATAATGCCGTTGATCGTCGAAGCCGCGCCGCCGTTCAGGGTGCCGCCGGTCGTATCGTTGCGCGCCTCGTAAATCAGCACACCGCAAATCCCCAAGCCATTTTCAATGGTGGTCATGTTGTAGAGTGTGTCGGTCTGGTTGTTCTGCGTGTCCGCGGGCGCGTTATAGTAAGCAGGGGCAACACAGTCGGCCGTATTGCTTGGGGCGTTTAGATTCAAGGCCGTGCTGTTGCCGCCCAGCGAATATGAGGTGGTTCCCTCGAATACAAAGGTCGATCCGGTCCCCACTGTATTGATATTCCCCCCTCCTCCCGCACTCAACCCAGAGGAGCCGTCGAAATAATAAATGCCGGGACCAAAATAGATATTGGTCTGGCTGCCGCCGGAAAAGCCATTATTGAAAAAATAGCTGACGCTCGCGCCGTCCGAATTCGTACCATAATTAGTCAAGGCCGTGCCGGTATCGGTGGCGCAAGACGAGGTTTGGCAAAAATACACGCTCCCTTGCGGCGGAATGGTATAGCCGTTTTGGCCGTTCAAGCTGGCATCGTAAAGGCAATAAGTTAATTGCTCTCCGTCCGCGTTCGTCGGAGGATAGATCAACACGCTCGCCCCATTGCCGCTGCCGCTGATGGTTCTTTCAAGACAAGGGGGAATGGAGCTCAGGTTGGAGGACGAATCATACCAGAATGTCGGCGCATCCCCCATATAATAGAGCGGATCGGACATGACCGATGCCCCGGTGACGATGTTAGTGCTGCCCCCAGCCGCCGAGACTGTTGAATTATTGTCGGTATAGACACAGCCCGCGGTAAAAATACTGGCGCCGGTGGTGTTGGTGGTTTCGATTGTCGAGCCGCCGACGGCCGAAATGGCGGAGGTGCTGGCCGTGCCGCCGCAGCCGTTCGAATCGGCGGTGATATTGCACCCGTTGGCGTTCACCGTGCTCGTGCCGCCAGTGGTGCCCAGATTGCCGATCGTCGATTCGCCGGCCGAACCGAGCGAGACGAGGCAGGATCCCCCTGTCGATGTCGTTACCGCTTTATAGTCGGCCACGGCGGTGGCGCTTTGCAGCCCCGCCGCCAGCCCGGCTACCCCCTCACCCTGCACGGACGACAGAAAGCTCGGCCGCGGTATGGTGGCCGTGGCCGTCCAGCTATTCACCGTCGTGCCGGTCGGCGTGGTCGGCGTGGTCAGCCCCAAGGTCACCGATGAGCTGGTGAGGTTGAAACTATTATTCGAGGCGTTGTTGGCCGCGGCCACCGCGTAGGGCATCGCATCGTTGGTCGTGCTGACATTATAGCCCGATTGCGCATTCACCCGCGCCGCCTCAAGGGCGGCGGCATCCGCCGCCGACTGCAAGGCCGTCTGGTTCTGGTACCAATAGCCGACATCGACCGAAAGCCCGGTGATCGCGACCAGAAATGGAGCCGCCAAGGCAAAAATCAGCGCCACCCCAGCCTCACGGTTTCGCACCTTGCGGATGAGTCCGGCCCCCAAGGAAAAAGCCCGATGAATTAAGCATCCAACCATCTGAGAATTATCCAAACAAAACCGCAGGTTGAGAGCCTGCTTAATTTTAATTATTAGCACATAACCAGCAAAACCCCTCACTGAAAATTTACTTACTCAACCATCAGGAGCGCCGATGGCGCCAAGCTCCTCAGATTTTTTTGTACACGATTGTTTTTGAAAATTTTCTAGACACGCCTCCTGAGAGGCCACCGGCAACCTCCCCTCCCTTCAGGGGGCGAAATGCAGCCGTTTGAGCACTTCCGCCACCACTTCACCGGCTGGCGGGCCGGTTTCTATGGTGATGGAAGGCTCGTCCGGGCGCGGCTCCTCCAGCGTTTCAAACTGGCTGCCGAGCAGGCTGGCGGGCATGTAATGGCCCTGGCGCGTTGCCAGCCGGCTTTCAATCAGCTCGAAATTGCCGCGCAGATAGACAAAGCAAACATCGTGCGCGCCATCCGCGATAATTTCGCGATACCGCCGGCGCAGGGCCGAGCAGGCGATGATCCCGCTCTTGCCCGCCCCCCGCCAGCCGGCGATCAGCCGCGCGATCTCGCGCAGCCAGGGTTCGCGGTCCACATCCGTCAGCGGTATGCCCTGGCGCATCTTCTCGACATTCTCGCGCGTATGCAGCGCGTCGCCCTCGATGAAATCCCAGCCCAGCCTGCCGGCCAGCATGGCGGCGACGGTGGATTTGCCGCAGCCCGACACCCCCATGACGATGATGAACCGCATCGCGCTCATTCCGGCGCCTTGATCGGCTCGATCCGCCCGAGCACGACAACATAGAAGAAAATGCCCACCAGCAGCACGATACCCGCGACCAGAAAGGCGGTCTCGAAGTTATTGCCGGACCCGACGATGAAGCCGGTGACAATCGGCGCGACCACTCCCATCATGTTGTTGAGAAAATTCATGATGCCGCCAATGGTGCCGGTGCCGCCCTTGGGCGCGATCAGCGAGGGGATGGACCAGCCGACCGGCGCGGAGGCCGCAAGGCCCGACAAGGCGATGGATATCCAGATAATCGCCCAGACGGGATTGGTGGTCTGGGTGGCGCCAAACACCGCCAGCCCAAACAGCATGCCCACCACCAGCACGGCCTTGCGCACCTTGGTCTCATCATGCCCAGCGGCAACCAGACGGTCCACCAGGAAGCCGCCCAGGAGAATGTCGGCGGCGGTGGCGCAAACCCAGGGGATGGTGGTGAAAGCTGCGGATTTGAGGATGCTCATGTGCATCGCCTGCACCAGATAACCCGGCAGCCAGGTAAGAAAGAGGTAGAAGCTGTAGCCATAGGCGGCAAAGCCCAGGCTCAGCCCCCAGACTTTCGGCTGGCGCAGCAGATAGGCCAGCATCGCGCCGGCGCCAGCGCTGGCGGCTCCTTCCGGCGTGGCGCCGCCCTCGATCATATAGTCATGCTCCTCGCGGCTCAGCTTCGGATCGGCCGCGGGATCACGGTAGATAAAATAAAAAGCGAGGAAATAGAGAAAGCTCAGAAGGGCGGTGACACCAAACCCCCAGCGCCAGCCATAGCCGACCACGACAAAGGCAACCAAGGGCACGCCGATGACATTGGAAAACTTCGCCGCCCCGTCGAACAGAGAAGTGGCGACGGAGCGTTCCTGGCGCGGAAACCAATAGCCGGTGGCCTTGGCGCTAGCGGGAAAACCAGGCGCCTCGGCAATGCCCAGCAGCATGCGCGCCGCGAAAATACCGCCAAAACCGCCGGTAAAGGCCACGGCCCCCGAGGCAATGGCCCACAAAAACGCCCCCCAGCGCCCGATACGGGTAACGCCGAACCGGTCCAGGATCATGCCCACCGGAATCTGCGCCAGCGCGTAGGACCAGAAGAAAGCGCTGAACAGCAGCCCCATATCGGCGGTGGTGAGGTGAAACTCCGCCTTCAGCTGCGGCGCGGCGACGGAAAGATTGATCCGGTCGATATAGTTGATCAGCACGCCGGTGCCGAGCAGGCCGCCGATAACCCAGCGGCGACGGGGGATGGTGGTGCTCATGCTTCCTCCTGGGAAAATTGTTTATGCGTATTTGGTAGCGCTAACATATAGCCCCACCATATGGTCTCGTAAATGCGGAATCTGTTATGCGCTGTGACTCAGGAGGCGAAAAAATGGCCGGGCGTAAACCGCGCGCCACCATAACGGGGCGCGTGACGATGCAGGACGTGGCGACGGAAGCGGGCACCAGCATGATCAGCGTGTCGCGCGTGTTTCGGGGCGGCGGGTTGGTGAGCCCTGCCTTGCGGGCGCGGATCGAGGCGGCGGCGGGCAAGCTCGGCTATGTGCCAGACCGCGCCGCCAGCGCCCTGGCCTCGGCACGCTCTATGAATGTGGCGGTGCTGATCCCCTCGATCACCAATACCGTGTTCGTGGAGATGCTGGCCGGGATCGACGCGGAACTCTCCCCGCACGGCTATCAGATGATCATGGCGACCACCCTCTATTCCGCCGCCGAGGAGCTGCGGCTGTTGCGCGGCCTGCTTGCCTTCCGGCCGGACGGGGTGCTGTTGACCGGCATCAACCACCTGCCCGCCACGCTAAAACTGCTGCAAAGCCCGGCCGTGCCGGTGGTGCATATGATGGAGCTCAACAACCAGCCGGGCAGCTATTCCGTCGGCTTCTCGCAAGAAGAGGGCGGCGCGGCGGTGGCCCGGCATTTTCTGGCGCGCGGTTATCGCCGGCTCGGCTTCGCCGCCGCCCAGCTTGACCCGCGCACCCTCGCCCGGGGAGAGGGGTTCCGGCGGGCGGTGATGGCGGCGGGCGAGGCCGCGCCTTACGAGCTGATGGTGGCGCAGCGCTCCTCGGTGGCGCTGGGGGCGCAATTGCTTGACGAGGCGCTGGCGGCCCAGCCCGATATCGACGCGCTGTTTTTCTGCAATGACGATCTCGCCCAGGGCGCGCTGTTCCACGCCCAGCGTCTGGGGCTGGCCGTGCCGGGGCGGGTGGCGATCGCCGGGTTCAACGATCTGCCGGCCTCGGCCTGGACCTGTCCGGCCCTCACCAGCGTCGCCACCCCGCGCGAGCAGGTCGGGCGTCAGGCGGCCGCCATGCTGCTGGAGCTGATGGCCGGCCGCGCCCCGCCCTCCCCTCGTGTCGATCTCGGCCTCACCCTGAACATCCGCGAGACCAGCTAAACCAATGAACTTGAGCGCCCAAACAAAGCCAGAGCGGGCGCGCTTCAGCGCATCCCGTTTTCAGGCCACGCCTACAAACCGTATTTGGTTATGAGCAAGGGCGCGGCAACGCGATCCTGAGGCTGCGTGCTTCCCGACATTTTCACGGCACGCACAATCTCGATCGCCTGCGTCAGCTCCATTTCCAGGTCGTGCGCGATGACAAAATCCATGAGCCCGCCCTCGAGCAGGCGGCGGGAACTCCTGGTCAGCTCATGCCCGATAAACACGCAGCTCTTGCCGCTCTCCTTGATTGCCTCGGCAATGCCGGTATTGGCGCCGGCGACATTATAAATGCCCACGGGGGGGGTGTCCGAGGCCAGAAGCCGCGCCGCCGCCGCTTTCGAGACCGCCGGATCGTCATGCGAGCCGACATTTTCCGCCAGGGCCAAATGCGGGAACTCCATCCGGATCACACGGCGAAACCCGGTTTCCCGCTCCTCCTGGCACGCGAAAGGGGCGCTCACGAAAACAACCACCACGCCCTGCCCCGCCCGCACCAGCCGCCCCATCAAAAATCCCGCATTGCACCCCGCCGCCACCTGGTTGATGCCGACATAGGCCGTCCGGCCGGAGGCTGGGATATCTGTGGTCAAACAGACAACCGCGATGCCCCGGGCGGTCAGGTCGCGCACCGCGTTGATGATGGCCGGATGCTCCCAGGCCACTAGGAGTACGCCATCAATGCCATCCTCGATGGCGGCCAGCCCTTCGGCAAAGGCCAGGGGGTCGACCTCCTGCGTCAGGGTCGTGCCCACATCGATCGCAACATGCGGGTTGGCGGCGGTGAAATGCTGGACAGCCACCTGCAGCGTCTCGTTAAACCCTTGACCAGAAATACAGCGCAGCACGATCCGCAAGGGCCGCTCGGTTGGTTGCGCGCCATGCCTGAGCCGCTCAATGGCCCGCCGGACCGCCTCGCCGCGCGCCGCGCTGACGCCCCCGCGCCCATTGATGACCCGATCCACCGTCGCCGTGGAAACTCCGGCAGCGGCGGCAATCTCAAAAACGGTCGGCCCCTGCCAGTTGATTCGCGTCACGTCACACCTTTGATGTTGTTTACATCAAATAAAACACCACCCCTCCCCCGTCAAACATCAAAAAGCGTGTTTTTACGCTTGCAGACTGTGTATCCATCGTATAAGAAATAAATAACATCAATTTTTGATGTTATTTAAATCAAAAATCCGCGAGACGTGAAGGCTCTGAATCTCATGAAAATTGGCATGGTTTCCGACAGCTTGGCGGCTCTGCCGCTCGAACAAATGCTGGCGCAGGCCGCCGCCCTGGGCGTTTCCGGCCTTGAGTTCAACACCGGCAACTGGTCCACGGCGCCGCATGTCTCGCTCTCCCGGCTGCTGGAAAGCGTCGGGGCGCGACAGGATTTCACCGGCAAACTGGCCGCGCACGGGGTGGAGATCACCGGGCTGAATTGCAACGGCAACCAGCTTCATCCGGTCGAGGGCAAGGCCCATGACCGGGTTGTGCGCGACACGATCCGCCTCTCCGGCCTGCTGGGCCTGCGGACCGTGATGCTGATGTCTGGCCTGCCCGGCGGCGGCCCCGGGGAGCAGACACCGAACTGGATCGTCAGCTCCTGGCCGCCTGAAACCGGCCGCATCCTGGACTGGCAATGGCAGAAGCAACTGCTGCCCTATTGGCGGGATCTGATCGTCTTTGCCGCCGACCACGGCGTGGAGCGGCTGGCGATCGAGCTGCACGGCAACCAACTCGTGCATAATGTTCCCGCGCTTCTGCACCTGCGCGACAATCTGGGCCCGGCCGTGGGGGCCAACCTCGATCCCAGCCATCTGATCTGGATGGGGGCGGACCCGCTGGCCGCCGTTAGCCGTCTGGGTTCGGCAATCTATAATGTGCACGCCAAGGATACCTGGCTCAACAAGCCCGCCATGGCCCTCACCAGCCGGCTGGAAACCGGGCCACTCGACGATATGGCGGCACGCGCCTGGAGCTATATCACACTGGGCTATGGGATGGATGAGGGCTGGTGGCGGCAATTCGTCTACCATCTGCGCCTGGCGGGGTATGATGGCTGGCTGTCGATCGAGCATGAGGACGTGATGTTTGCTTGTGCGGAGGGCCTCGAAAAATCCGTCTCTCTCCTGAAGCGCATCATCCCCATCGCGGCCAGCGACTTCGCGCCGCAGGCCATCGGCTAATAGGAACAGATCTCATGGACATAAAAATTGGCCTGATCGGCTGCGGCGTGATGGGCGCCGACCATGCCGCCATTTTGCACGCGGGCGTCGCCGGGGCGCGGCTCGTCGCGGTGCAGGATGCCGACCGCGCGCGCGCCGAGGCACTGGCGGCCTTATCCGGCACGGCGGTGGTCATCGGTAACGCCACCGATCTGATCGCGCACACGGACGTGGACGCCGTGCTGATCGCCGCCCCCGACCCCACGCACGCGCCCCTGGTTCTCGCCTGTCTCGCGGCGGGCAAGCCGGTGCTGTGCGAAAAGCCCCTGGCTGACACCGCCCAAGGCTGCCGGGATGTGGTTGAGGCGGAAATAGCCGGTGGCAAGCGGCTGGTGCAGGTTGGCTTCATGCGCCGTTTCGACCCCGGCTACCGCGCGCTGCGCCAGTGCGTGGCCACAGAGCGCCTCGGCGCGCCGCTGATGCTGCACTGCATTCACCGCAACAAGATCGCGCCCGATTACATCACCTCCGACCAGGTCATCGCCAATTCGGGCGTGCATGAGATGGACATTGCCCGCCATCTCCTGGGCGAGGATTTCGCCGCCGTCACGGTCATCAGCGCCTGCCCGAGCCGCCTCATGCCCAACCGCCAGCCGCAATTGCTCATACTGGAATCGGCCAGCGGCGTGGTGGTGAGCGTGGAAATCACGCCCGATGCGCAATATGGCTATGATGTTCAGGGCGAGCTGGTGTGCGAAGGCGGCACCATTTCCCTCGCCCCCGCGCCGCCCGTGGCGCTACGCCATGCGGGGATGGACGGATTCACGGTCGAAGCCGATTGGCGGCAGCGTTTCGCTGAAGCCTACCGCGCGCAGATGGTGGAATGGATCGGGTCGATACAAACAGGCCACCCCGCCGGCGCCAGCGCGTGGGATGGCTATATGGCGTCCCGCACCGCGGTATCGGCCCTCGAAGCCTGGCGGACAGGCCAGCGCGTGGTCATCTCCACAGAAGTACGTCCGGATTTTTACGCGCCCTGACAGAGAGCCGGCTCGGCAAACCTGAACAGGCTGGATAAATGGTCCGTCCCCAACGCGCCGGGGCAGGCATAAATGGCGCTATCAAAGCCCATTCAACATCGGTAAGGCTGCTTGCATAGCGAAGATCATCCCGGCACTATCGCTCCCGGGCGGTTTCAGTCACAGAATCACAACCAACTGAAATCGCTCAACTATAGTCATTCAAATTAAGAATGTGATGAAATTAGCTCCTCCACGGACTTTCCGGAGAAACTTCTCTGTCGCTTAAGGATGGCGAAGGCTTGTTCGATG